>NZ_BDBP01000053.1 GCF_001613045.1 Nocardia lijiangensis NBRC 108240
ATCAGGAAGTCCGGCGGGTCGTCGCGCCGGTACTCGGCGGGGACCGCGCTGTCGCGCCAGCGCGCCGCGGCCGCGCACTCGTCGGACAGGCTTGGCGTGCCGGGGAATTCGGTCGGCCGATGCCCGATCTTCATGGTGGCCAGGTACTGGTCGACCACCGCGCAGCAGGCCGCGCGGTAGGCGGGGTGCGGTTCGGCCTTGTCGATGCTCCAGCTCTCGGACAGATCGATCTCGGTGACGATGTTTGCGGGATCGACCCCGCGCGGATCCAGATGCCCGAACCCGGCGTGCAACAGGCAGTGCGCGAAAACCCAAGCCCACTCGGCGGATTCGGCGCGACGCTTCGGGTGGTAGGCGACTCCGGCTCCGACGATGCGCGCCCACACCTCCGGCGGGGTCTGGCGCGGGTCGAGCTCGTAGAGCCGCCCCGGCAGATACGCGAAGGCCCGGTGTGCTTTGACCATGCCCCAGCCGTCCAGCACCGCCTCGCGCCAGGGGTCAACGGTCGCGCGGCGCTTCCCGCGCGCGGCGCCCACGACTATCGCCGCGCGGCCAGGCGCGGCAGGTCGCGGGTCACCTCGACGAGGAACCAGGACGGCAGCACGGGCGCACCGTCGGCGTCGGCGGCGATCACCAATTGCGCGCATTCGACCGAGATCTCGGCCAGCTCGACGAGCATCGTCTTGGCCCGCAGCACGAACCGGTGTACCGCGCCGGAGACGTGCCTGCGCGAACCGGGCAGTTCCTTGATCAGCCGCGCGCGGAAGGTCTCGGACAGGAAGTACAGCAGATCCCGGTCGCCGGGGTCGCGTGGCCAGTCGGCCTCGCCCTTGATCACCGCGTCCAGATCGTAGGCGTGCCGGATGGTCCTGACGAAGGCGCGGAACGCCGAGGCGTGCGCGGGCGTCAGCGTGCCCGCGGCGAGCACGTCGAGCAGCGTGTCGTCGAGATCGTCGCCGCAGGAGTGCAGTGCGTCGGAGAGCATGTGCCACCCGCGCGGGGTGGAGAAGGGCGCCTCGGGCTTCGGCGCCGCCGACCACAGGTGATCGGGGCGCTGGGTCACGTAGCGCACCACCCAGGGATGGATGTCGTTGTGCGCGGCCCACTTCAGCCAGTGGTCCACGTCGGCGCGCAGATGCAGGTGCACCATGCGGTTGACCAGCGCCGAGGTCATCGGCCGTGCCAGCGCGTTGTCCGTGGCACGGTTGCCCGCGCCGATCACCACCGAACCGGCGGGCAGCTCGTAGGACCCGATGCGGCGGTCCAGAATCAGCGAGTAGAACGACTTCTGCACCTCGGGTGCCGCCGCGTTCAGCTCGTCCAGGAACAGGCAGTAGGGCGTCGGCCGGGCGATGAGCTCGGGCGGCGCGAAGCGGCTGCGATCACCGACGATCTGCGGCACCCCGATCAGATCCTCCGGCGCCAGCTGGGTGCCCAGCAGCGTGACGCACTCCAGCCCGAGCGACTCGGCGAACGCGCGCACGAGCGAACTCTTCCCGATACCCGGTGCGCCCCACAGGAATACCGGGCGCACCACGGCGACGTGCAGCAGCAACTCCGGCAGCTGGTCCGGGGTTACCGTGACCGTCGCCTCCATACCTTTCCTCCCCCGTCGAACATCACGAGGGTCGAAGGTACGCGCGCCGAGCCCGGCCGGGCCACTGGTTTTTCCGCGAGGTCAGGCGATCGAGGCCGGCCCGTGCCCTGCGACGGCGGCGCGGGCGAACCGGCCCGGCGAGACGCCACGCCACTGTTTGAATGCGTTGGAGAAGCTGGGCGCGCCCGAATAACCCATGCGGTAGGCGACGTCTTCGACGGTCAGGCCGGTCGCCAGCAGCTCCTCGGCCAGATTGCCGTAGGTCTCGCTGCACAGCCTGCGATAGGACGTGCCCTCGTCGGCCAGGCGGCGGCGCATGGTGCGCAGACTCATGTGCAGCGCGGCGGCCACGTCCTCCTGCGAGACACGCCCGCCCAGCCGGTGCAGCAGGACCTCGCGCACCGATCCGGCGATGCCTTGCGCCAGCCCGCGCCTGCGCAACAGCTGCGCGCACTGCTCCTCGAACAACGCCGCGGTGAGCGGGCTGGCCTGCGGCAGTGGGTCGTCGAAGCCCGCGGTGTCGAACACGACCAGGTGCGGTCCGGTGCTGTCGGTGGCCGGGAGGCCGTACCGGTCCAGGATCGGCCGCAGCCGCGGTCCGAAATGTCCTGACCTGACATCGCATGGCATACCCACCGCGACGCGACCTACCGTCGAGTCGAGGCAAAGGCGGGCGAAATCACATGTCGAAGAAGACACTTGCGGGCAAACGGGTAGCGATCACCGGAGGCGCGCACGGCGTCGGCCGCGAGACCGCGCTGGCGTTCATCGCGGCGGGCGCGCACATCGCGCTCGGCGACCGCGACACGGGGCGGACCCGCGCGGTCGCCGAGCAGTTCGCGCGGATGCACGGCGGCACGGTCGTCGGTCTCGCGCTCGACACCACCGACAGCGCCCGCTTCGCCGAATTCCTGGCCCGCGCCGAACGCAAGCTGGGCGGGCTGGACGTGGTGGTGAACGCCGCCGACGCAGAGCCGACGGGATCGTTCCTGAGCGAGTCCGAGGCCGAGTCGGATCACCAGATCGACGTCAACCTGCGCGCGGTCGTCACCGGATCCCGGCTGGCCGGACGGCGCTTCGTGGAGCAAGGCCACGGCCACATCGTCAATATCGGGTCGGCCGTCGGCGTCACCGCGGCGATGGGCGCTGCCGTCTACAGCGCAACCAAACACGCCGTCGTCGGCCTCGGCACTGCACTGCACCGCGGCTTGGCCGAACAGGGCGTGCTGGTGAGCACGATCGCGCCCGGCTACGCGCCCGCTCCCGAAATGGTGGCCGATGCCATCGTCGACTGCGTCGAGCACCGCAGGGGCGGCCTCGTCGTGGTCCCGCCCCGCGGCCGGTTCCGGACCGCGACCCCCGATTCCGCCCGACTCCGCCGAACCATGCTCCGCATGCTCGGCATGGTCTAACCCATTCCTGCGGAAGCGGGCTCGAAGGATGGCCCCGCCGCCTCGTGCCTCACCGTCTCCAGCTCGCCGCCGAACCCCGTGCGCTGCCTCGCGTTTCTAACTCAACTCGCGCAGAACGCGTTTCAGGACTTTGCCGGTGGGGTTGCGGGGGAGTTCGTCGACGAAGAGGACGTCGCGGGGGACCTTGAAGCGGGCCAGGTGGGTTTTGACGTGCTCACGCACCTCGTCCTCGGTGAGGGTGTGGCCGGGGCGCACCACGACCACCGCCCGCAGGCGCTGGCCGTAGCGATCGTCGTCGACGCCGAAGGCGCTCACTTCCGCGACCGCGGGGTGGGCGGCGAGCAGTTCCTCGACCTCGCCGGGAAAGACGTTCTCGCCGCCGGAGACGATCATGTCGTCGTCTCGGCCGTCGATGAAAAGCCTTCCCTCGCTGTCGAAATGGCCGACGTCGCCGGTGGCCATCAGGGCGCCGATGCGGTCCTTGTCGCCACCGCCGGTGTAGCCCTCGAACTGGTAGTCGTTGCCGACGAAGATGCGCCCGGTGCGACCGTGCGGCAGCTCGATGTCGTCGTCGTCGAAGATCTTCACGACGGTGCTGGGTACCGGGGTGCCGACGCAGCCGGGCTCGATCGCCAGATCCGCGGGCGTGGCGATGGTCGCGTAGGCCACTTCCGTGGAACCGTAGACGTTGTAGACCACGGGCCCGAACGCCTCGGTGACGCGCACGCACAGCTCGGCGCCCAGCTGCGAGCCCGCGACGAAGAGGATGCGCAGCCGCGAGAAATCGTGTCCGGCACGGGCTTCGGGCCCGAGATCGACGAGTCGCCGCAGCATCACCGGGACCGCGATCAAGGCGGTGGCGCGATGCCGGTGCAGGCTGTCGAGCACCGCCTGCGGATCGAAACGGCGCCGGATCACCAATGTCGAGCCGAAACCGACGGCCATGACGGCGTGCGCGAAGCCGAGGGTGTGGAACAGCGGCGCCGGGCATTCGGTGATCTCTTTGGCGCGGAACGGAACTCGGCCGAGGATGGCGCCGAGCGGGGCCAGCGACGTCGGCTCGCGGCGCGGTGCGCCCTTCGGGGTTCCGGTGGTGCCGCTGGTCAGCAGGATGATCCTGGCGGCGGTGCCGGGTCGGCGCGGCGGTTTCCTGGAGCCGCCCGCGATCAGGTTCTCCAGCGTGTCGACCGCGGGTGTGTCGGTCCAGGCGCGGTAGCGCCCGCGCGGCGGCCGCAGATCGCCGAGGATGCCCGCGTATTCGTCGTCGTAGACCAGCAGGTCGGCGCCTTCGCGGGCGAGTACCTCGCGCAGTTGTGGCCCCGCGAAATCGGTGTTGAGCAGGATGATCCTGGCGCCGCACTTGGCCGCGGCGAACACCGCGTAGTGGAAGCCGCGATGGTTGCGCGCCAGCACCGCGACGCCTTCGCCGTCGCGCAGGCCGCGCGCCCGCCAGGCGTTGGCCAAGGCGGTGCTGCGCTCGTCGAGCTCGCGGAAACTCACCGCGCCGAGTTCATCGATGAGCGCGGCCCGGTGCCGGTAGCGCAGCGCCGCGACCGTCACGAGTCCGCCGAGCATGCCCGAACGCACCACCGCCAAGCCCATCCGGGCCAGCCGGTCCGGCCGTTGCGGGGTGGCCAGGCCCGCGCGCACCGCCAGGCTCGCGTAATAGGTCTCGTCGGCGACGCGACGGGCCGCGCCGAGCGCGACGGAGCCGAGCGTGTTGACACGGTTCATAGATCCACCTGAGCTGAGCCACCGAGCGCAAAGGCACTCGAGGTGAGGGCGAGTGTCCTCACAGTAAGGTGTCTCACACAGTCCCGTCGAGGGCCCGGCGCGCGTCCATGATGGACGGTATGTCGAGCCACACCGAGGAACAGCCGTCGCGCACCGGCCTGCGCATCGCCGTCGACGACCTCACCGGCCCCGACGTCATCGATCTGCTGGCAGACCACTTGGCCGAGATGCACGCCAACTCCCCCGCGGACAGCATGCACGCACTGGACTTGTCCCAGCTCCGGGCCCCCGGCGTCACCTTCTGGAGCGTGCGCGACGATATCGAGCTCCTCGGCTGCGGGGCGATCAAGCACCTCGACGCCACGCATGGCGAGATCAAGTCCATGCGCACCGCGCCGGGCCACACCGGCCGCGGCGTCGCCGCCGCGCTGCTGGCCCATCTCGTCGCCGAAGCGCGCGCCCGCGGCTATCACCGGCTCAGCCTGGAGACCGGCGCCGCACCCTATTACCTTCCCGCCCAACGCCTCTACGCGCGGCACGGCTTCCAGGTCTGCCCGCCCTTCGCGGACTACACCGAGGACCCGCACAGCGTGTTCATGACGCTGGCGCTGTGTTCATGACGCCAGTGCTGTGTCCATAACACTGGCGCAGTGTCCGTGACGCTGGCGCAGTGAGTCCGGGGTCAGCCCAGCGCTCGGGTGAACGCGGCCGCCAGTTCGTCGACCTGGGCATCGGTCATCACGAAGGCGGGTGAGACCTGCATCGCCCCCTGACCCGCGGCACGGGTCGAAACACCCTCGGCGCGTAGTTCTTTGACGAAGGCGAGAGCCTCGGACGGGTCGGCCAGCTGGACCGCGGCCACCGCGCCGAGCCCGCTGCGCACCTCGGCCACCCGCGGGTGCGCGGCCAGCGGCGCGAGCTTCTCGTGCAGCGTGGTCTCCAGCCGGGCGGCTTCGGCGAGGAGGTTCTCGCGTTCGATGATGTCGAGGTTGACCAGCGCCGCGACGGCCGCGGCGGCGTGCCCGCCGTAGGTGTAGCCGTGCCGCCACCAGACCCCGCCGCCGAAGAACGGCTCGGCAAGGCGCGGCGCGGCGAACACCGCGCCCATCGGGAGGTATCCGCTGGTGAGCCCCTTGGCGGTGGTCATGATGTCGGGCCGCAGGTCGAATCGGGTGGAGGCGAACCAGCTTCCGCCGATGCGCCCGAATCCGGTGACGACCTCGTCGGCGACGAACAGGATGTCGTGGTCGTGGCAGATGCGGCGTACCTCGCTCAGATAGCCCTGCGGCGGCAGGTACACCCCGCCCGCGCCGATGATCGGCTCGCAGAAGAACGCGGCGATGTGTTCGGCGCCGACCTCCGCGACGAGGGCGAGCAGCGCCTCCGGCTCGTCCCACGCGATGATCCGCGCATCGGGCATGAGCTCGCCGTATCCCGCACGGTTGAGCGGAAGCCCCGCCAAAGCCGTTCCCGCGACGTGCATTCCGTGATAGGCGCGCTCCCTGCCCACCATGATCGTCTTCTCCGGCCTGCCCACTTCGTGCCAGTAGCGCCTGGCCAGTTTGGCGGCGGTATCGATGGCGTCCGACCCGCCGGAGGTGAAGAAGATCTTGCTGCCGGGCACCGGGGCGATCACGGCGAGCCGTTCGGCGAGTTCCCTGGTGGCCGGTTCGGCCAGGTCGCCGAAGTTGGAGTAGTGCGCGATGGTGCGCAACTGGCCGGCGACCGCGTCGGCGATCTCGGCGCGGCCGTGCCCGACGTTGGCGAACCACAGCCCGGCCGTGGCGTCCAGGTATCGGACGCCCGCCTCGTCGTAGATGTAGGCGCCTTCCCCGCGAGCGACCACGAACGCGCCGTCCCGTTCGACGGCGCCCATATCGGCGAACCCATGCCACAGCGCGCTCATGTCACCACCTCGCCGGGTGCACGCCCGCGCGCGCCGAAGGCGCTCACGGTGCGCAGCGCGATCCGGGACAGCGCCACGGTGCCGAGTACATCGGAGGCAACACGAAGTCCTCCGATCACCCACGCCGTGCCCGAGCCCGCGTCCATGGGCCGATCTTCGCACACGGGGCGGTGCTCGACCGGCCGAATCAGAGCTGTCGGCATACGTTCGGCTATCGGTGCGGGTGGCCGCGGCGGCCCGGTAGCGGCGGGCGGTGATGCCCGGCCCGGTAGGCTGGACGGCGCAATGACCAGGACAGCTGATACCGGAACCCGCGCGCTCCGCACCCGCCTGGCGAATCTCTCCCTCCGCGACGAGTACCGGCTGCGGCGTCGGCTGGACCGGGCGCGCGGCACGGACCTCGACGAGATCGCCGCCGACATCACCGCCGCGGAGCTGCGCATGGAGGCGCGCCGCGCGGCGGTGCCGCAGATCCGCTACCCGGAGCAGCTGCCCGTCAGCGCCCGTCGCGACGACATCGCGAAGGCCATCGCCGACAACCAGGTGGTGATCGTCGCGGGCGAGACCGGCTCCGGCAAGACGACGCAGATCCCGAAGATCTGCCTGGAGCTGGGCCGCGGCCTCCGCGGCGCCATCGGCCACACCCAGCCGCGCAGGCTGGCCGCGCGCACCGTCGCCGAACGCATCGCCGAGGAGCTGGGCACCGAGCTGGGCGACGTGATCGGCTACACGGTGCGGTTCACCGATCAGGCCTCCGAGCGCACCCTGGTCAAGCTGATGACCGACGGCATCCTGCTCGCCGAGATCCAGCGCGACCGGCTGCTGCGCCGCTACGACACGATCATCATCGACGAGGCGCACGAGCGCAGCCTCAACATCGATTTCCTGCTCGGTTACCTGAAGCAGCTGCTACCGCGCCGCCCCGACCTGAAGGTGATCATCACCTCGGCGACCATCGATCCGGAGCTGTTCGCCCGGCATTTCGCCGACGAAAAGGGCACGCCAGCACCGATTGTCGAGGTGTCGGGCCGGTCCTACCCGGTCGAGATCCGGTACCGGCCGCTGAGTCTCGAACTTCCCGCCGCCGACGAGGACGACGAGGACACCCGCGTGGTGGACCGCGACCCCGTCGACGCCATCGGCGACGCGGTGCGCGAGCTGTTCGCCGAGGGCGACGGCGACGTGCTTGTCTTTCTCTCCGGCGAACGCGAGATCCGCGACACCGCCGACGCGCTGCGCGACCTGAAGCTGCCGCGCACCGAGATCCTGCCGCTGTACGCCCGGCTCTCGACCGCCGAGCAGCACCGGGTCTTCCAGCAGCACACCGGCCGCCGCGTGGTGCTGGCCACCAATGTCGCGGAGACCTCGCTGACCGTGCCCGGCATCCGCTACGTGATCGACCCGGGCACCGCGCGCATCTCCCGCTATTCGATGCGCACGAAGGTGCAGCGGCTGCCGATCGAACCGGTCTCCCAGGCCTCGGCCCGGCAGCGCTCCGGACGCTGCGGCCGCGTCGCCGACGGCATCGCCATCCGGCTGTACGCCGAGGACGATTTCGAATCCCGGTCCGCCTTCACCGAACCGGAGATCCTGCGCACCAACCTTGCGGCCGTCATCTTGCAGATGACCGCGCTCGGGCTCGGCGATATCGAGAACTTCCCGTTCGTGGAGGCGCCGGACAAGCGCGCGATCCGCGACGGCATCGCGCTGCTGGAGGAGCTGGGCGCACTGGCCCGCGGCGCGGCGAGTCCCGACGCCGCGCTGGCGCTCACGCCGGTCGGCCGCGAGATGGCGCAACTGCCGGTCGATCCGCGCATGGCACGCATGCTGGTGCAGGCCAACGGCAACGGCTGTCTGGCCGAGGTGTTGATCGTCGTCGCGGCGCTGTCGATCCAGGACGTCCGCGAGCGGCCCGCCGAATTCCAGCAGGCCGCCGACACCAAGCACGCGCGCTTCCTCGTCGAGGGCTCGGATTTCCTCGCCTACCTTCGTCTTTGGGACTACCTCACCGAGCAGCGCAAATCGCTGTCGTCCAATCAGTTCCGGCGGATGTGCCGCGAGGAGTTCCTGCACTATCTGCGGATCAGGGAGTGGCAGGACCTGCACGGGCAGCTGCGCACGATCACCAAGGGGCTGGGCTGGTCGGCCGACGGCCGCGGTGCGCGATCCGACAGCGCGGCAACGGAATCCGCGCCCGCCGACCGCGGCGACGACTCCGCCGCATCGAATCGCTCCGGCAGACGACGCGGCGGCCGAGGGACGGCCAAAGCATCGGACGTTCCCGTCGTCGTCGCCGAGAACGACGGCCTACCTTGGGATTCCATCGCCATCCATCAATCGCTGCTGGCGGGCATGCTCTCCCACATCGGCGTGCGCGAGGCGGAGAGCAGGGAATTCCTCGGCGCGCGCGGCGCCAAGTTCATGATCTTCCCCGGCTCGTCGCTGGCGAAGAAGCCGCCGCGCTGGGTGATGGCCGCCGAACTCGTCGAGACGTCGCGCTTGTTCGGCCGCATCGCGGCCAGGGTGGAACCCGAGTGGGCCGAACGGCTCGCGGGCGACCTGGTGAAGCGCACCTACTCCGAACCGCACTGGTCGGCCAAGCGCGGTGCGGCGCGCGCCTACGAGCGGGTCACGCTCTACGGGGTGCCGCTGGTGACGAGCCGTCCCGTGGACTACGGCCGCATCGACCCCGAGGTTTCTCGCGAACTGTTCCTGCGGCACGCGCTGGTGCAGGGCGAGTGGCAGACCAAGCACGAGTTCTTCCACCGCAACCGGGAACTCCTCGACGACGTGGCCGACCTCGAGCACCGGGCCCGCCGCCGCGACATCCTCGTCGACGACGAGGTGCTGTTCGAGTTCTACGACCAGCGGGTCCCCGCCGAGGTGGTCTCGGCGCGCCATTTCGACAGCTGGTGGCGCACGGCGAAGCGGAAAGATCCCGCGCTGCTGGACTTCTCGAAGTCCACCGTGGTCAACGAGAACGCCGCGGCGCTGGACCCGACGGCCTTCCCGGACGCCTGGCGTCAAGGCGAGCTCAGCTTCCCGCTGACCTACCAGTTCGAGCCGGGTCAGGAGGACGACGGCGTCACCGTGCGCATCCCCGTCGAGCAGCTGGCGCACGTGCGCGCCGTCGGCTTCGACTGGCTGGTGCCCGGCATGCGCGAGGAACTGGCGGCGGCGATGATCAAGACACTGCCGAAGACGTTGCGGCGCAGCGTCGTACCCGCCCCGGACTTCGCGGCCGCCGCGCTGGCCGCGCTCACCCCGCGCGCCGAACCGCTGCGCACGGGACTGGCCAGGGAGCTGTCCCGGCTCGGATCGGTGACGATCACGCCGAACGACCTCGACCCCGCCGCGCTGCCCGACCACCTGCGCATGACCTTCGCCGCCGTCGACACCCGTGGCCGGGTGCTCGCCAAGGGCAAGAGCCTCGCCGCGCTGAAGACCGAACTCGCCGAACAGGTGTCGGCCTCGGTGGCCCGGGCGACCGCGGGCGCCGAGCGCGCCGCGGCGACGGTGTGGACCTCGGAGTCCCTCGGCACCGTCGAGCCGACGGTGCGGCGGAAGGTCGCCGGGCAGACCGTGACCGGGTATCCCGCGCTGGTGCCCGAGGGCGAGGGCGTCGCGGTGCGCGTGCTCAGCTCCCCCGCCGAACAGGCCGCCGCCATGCGGGCGGGCACCCGCACCCTGGTGCTGCACGCGATTCCGACCTCGGTGCGCACCGTCACGTCGGGGCTCTCGCCCACGGATCGCCTTGCGCTGAGCCAGAATCCGTACGGTTCGCTGGAGGGGTTGGTCGACGACTGCCGCGCCGCGGCCGCCGACGAGCTGATCGCGAGCGCGGGCGGCCCGGTGCACAGCCCGGACCGCTTCGAGGCGCTCGTCGCCGCGATCCGTCCCCGGCTGGCCACCGAGGTCGCCCGCCTCATCCGGTCGGTGGTGCCGGTCCTGGCCGAAGCACACCTGGTGACGTCGGCGCTGGGTGGCGCCGCGGAGCGCGACATCGCCGAGGATGTCCGGCACCAGCTCGACGATCTGGTCTTTCCCGGCTTCGTCTCCGAATGGGGCAGCGCCCGCCTGCGGGACCTCCCCCGCTACTTGCGCGCCGCGGTGACCCGGCTGGAGTCGCTGCCCGGTTCCGCCGTCCGCGACCGGCAGGGCATGGCCGAACTCGACCGCGTCCTCGCCGCGTACGACCGCTTGCTCGCCGCACTGCCCGAAGGGCGCAAGCAAGCGCCCGACGTCACCGAGATCTGGTGGATGACAGAGGAATTCCGGGTGAGCTTGTTCGCCCAGAAGCTCGGCACGCCCTATCCGGTGTCTGCCAAGCGGATCGAGAAAGCGATCGCCGCGATCCGCCGTTGAGGGCCTGCGTGTAGCCCGTCAGACACCAGAGCCCGCCGGATTCGTTCCGGCGGGCTCGGATGTCGGCGGATCAGTCCGCGGCGACGCTCGCCGCGGCGCGCGCCTCGCGCATCTGCTGGATCTCGCGTTCGAAATCCTCGGCGGAGGTGAAGGACCGGTAGACGGAGGCGAAGCGCAGATAGGCGACCTCGTCGAGGTCGCGCAGCGGGCCGAGGATGGCGAGACCGACCTCGTGGCTCGGCACCTCCGGCGAACCCGTCGCGCGCACGGCATCCTCCACCTGCTGGGCCAGCAGGTTCAGGGCGTCGTCGTCGACCTCGCGGCCTTGGCAGGCGCGCCGCACGCCGCGGATGACCTTCTCCCGGCTGAACGGTTCGGTGACGCCGCTGCGCTTGACCACGGACAGGATGGCGGTCTCGACCGTGGTGAAACGCCGCCCACAGTTCGGGCAGGAACGTCGACGGCGGATGGCCGCGCCTTCCTCGGCCTCGCGCGAGTCGACCACCCGCGAGTCAGGGTGTCGGCAGTACGGGCAATGCATCCGAGAGATCCTTCGTCGATGGACCCGGCACAAGGTATACCCCTTGACACGCGGTATACCTCCCTAGCCCTTCGAGAATACCCGGGTCGTTACCGGGCGTTTCGCCCGGCGGGGCCGCATCACTCGACCAACTGCCACCGAGCGGTCAGATCGGCCAGCAGTTCGGGCAGGCGCGGGACCAGCCTGCCACGGGCGAGCTTGTTCCAGAACGACTCGCCGAGCACCGCCCCGGCGAGCACGGGGTCGGTCTCCATGTCGATGTGGCGCGGCACCAGGTCACCCATGATGTAGGTCCAGCGGTCCTCCCGGTCGGCCCAGTTGAAGGCGGGCAGCGCGGTGCGCAGCGCCATCGGCCGTCCGCCGAGGTCGGCGCGCACGGTGGCCGGAGCGAAGACGCCCGGCGCGCGCACGCCCGGCACCGCGGGCTTGCCCGCGATGGTGCTGACGTAGGTGAGCACCCGCCCGATGCCATCGCGGCCCGCGGCGGTGACGTCCCACTGGTCGGCGACGACGTGGTTCTGCTCCCGGTCGGTCATGCGGATCAGCGCGTCGATGTAGCCGTCGCGGGTGCCCGACGTGATCGACTGCCACGCGGCGCGGATGCCGGCGTCGATGATGCCCGCGGCGTACATCTCGTCGATGCCCGGCATGCCCAGCGCGACAAAGGCTTCGTGCATCGGAACGAGGTCGGTGAAGATGTGTTTCTGCATGATCATCAGCCGGGTCTGGTACCAGGCGACGTCCTCGGCGGACAGGCGCGCGCCCTCGGTGGCCAGCAGCCGGAGGTCGGCGGGCAGCTCGCCCACCAGTTCCTCCGGGGTCCCGCGCAGCAGATCGGCGACCGTGTTGCCGAGCTGATGGATGCCGGGCACGTCGAGGACGACGCCGACATCGCTCATGTCGAAGAAACCCGAGGCGAACGAGCCGCCCGCGATCCCCGCCAGACCGGCCCAGTAGAACTCCGGATGCGTCGTGGTCAGCCGCAGGTAGTTGACGTACACCTGGTTGAACGTGCGCTCGTTGGCCCGCACGCCGCGACTCGGATCCCAGCCCGCCAGGTCGATCGCGGCGTTGCCGGTGGCCACCACGAGCCAGTACTGATGCAGCAGTGTCGCATAGCGTTCCGGTGCGATGCCGTCGGAACGCGCCCCGTCCAGCGCCGTGCGCAGCGTCGGTTCGTCCAGTGGCAGCGCGGGATTCAGGCCGCCGCCGTGCTCACCGTCGCCGTTCACCGACGGAAGATCGAGATAGCCCAGGTAGGCCGGCGTGGCGTTGGCGGCGGGAATCGCGCCGAGCCCCAAGAGAAGACAGAAGAACAGACCGGCGAAAGCCCGGAGCGCGCCGCCCGCGGTGTGTCGATGCGTCATTGCACGAAGTCCCGAAATCGTTCGAGGCAAATGTTGCCTGGGTCACGTTTTCAGCACAGTAGCAACGTGTTCTAGTTGTAGATCGAGATTTTCGGCCACGCCGACTGGCCGACTCCGTGGATGATCAACCCGTGTCGGCGCGCGAAACCTGCTCGCCCTCCGACGAATCGGAGGGGCGGCCGCCGAATCGGCGTCGCATCCGGTGAATCAGCGTGGCAGGCCGCCGTAGGCCGGTTGCTGTTCGATTTCGGCGGGGATCGAGGTCGAGAACTCGGGGACGACGACAGTGCCCGCCCGCCAGTGCGCCAACCCCAGCAGTGCCGCGACCACCAGCGCGCTCAGCAGTGCCGCGACCGCGAGCACCGCGAATCCCAGTTGCGCCTGCTCCACACTCGGCGCCGGATGCACGCGGCGCGGCCGCCGGGCCGCGTGGATGCGCACAGGCCGGCGCCGATACAGTTCCACCGCACCGCCGGGCCTGCTCGCCCGCGGGCGGCGATCCGCCACCGCGCGAACGGCGCGCAGTCCGCCGCGGTGCGCGCGCCGCACCCGCGGCACGGAGTCGAAGACCGGATTGCCGACCGGATGCCCTGATTCCGGAGCGGATTCGGTGGAGCGGATTTCGCGGATCGCTGTGTTCATCGGACAAACCTCCGTGTGGACGCTGGCGAGATGGCTCGAAGGGAGTCGCTTTTCGATCACATGTTCGAAGAACTGATGTTCGATTTCTACCACGTGCCCTCGCCGAAGTCAGCACGAAACGCCCGACATGCGTCGAACAGATGTTTGAAACCTGAGCGTGACCGGACTAAATTCGAGAAGCGACATCAACGACAGGAAAGGCGGTTGCGGTGAGCCACACAGACGACACGGGCGAGGAGAGCGGAGTCGGCGGCGAGCCGTCGCCGACCGGGGCAGATCTCACCGTGCGTCAGCGCAAGGTGCTGGAGGTCATCCGGACCTCGGTGAGCGAGCGCGGCTACCCGCCGAGCATCCGCGAGATCGGCGACGCGGTCGGATTGACCTCCACCTCGTCGGTCGCCCATCAACTCCGGGCCTTGGAGCGCAAGGGCTATTTACGCCGCGACCCCAACCGCCCCCGCGCGGTCGACGTTCGCGGACTCGACGAGGCGGTGCGCGCGGTGACCAGCCTGCCCGGCGCCGCGCTCGAGGACGCCGACGCCGCGGCGATCGATCCGAACCGCCCGACGCCGACGTTCGTTCCGGTGCTCGGCCGGATCGCCGCCGGTGGGCCGATCCTCGCCGAGCAGGCCGTGGAGGACGTGTTCCCGCTGCCGCGCGAACTCGTCGGCGACGGTTCGCTGTTCCTGCTGAAGGTCGTCGGCCAGTCCATGGTCGACGCCGCCATCTGCGACGGCGACTGGGTGGTCGTCCGCCAGCAGAACGTCGCCGACAACGGCGACATCGTGGCCGCGATGATCGAGGGCGAGGCCACGGTGAAGACCTTCAAGCGCAGCGGCAGGGACGTCTGGCTGATGCCGCACAACCCGTTGTTCGAGCCGATTCCGGGTAACGACGCCCGCATCCTCGGCAAGGTTGTGACGGTCATCCGCAAGATCTAGCGGAACAGCCGGACGTCGTCCGCGCTCCGGCCGCGCACGGCCGGAGCGAAGGCGGAGGCCCGGAATGCCCGCCGCGGGAACGGAATTCCTGCGGCGGGCACCCGTTCCAGCGCCGGAAGGCGCGAATGAACGAGGCCGATTCGGCGCAGCCGAGACGGCTCGCGATTGTTCGGTGGTCAGGTGCGTGTGGCCGACCAATTCCCCACGCGCTCGGCGCACGAAACTCGCGAATTCCCTTCGAAGAGAAGGGCGATCACGCCGCAGCGCTATCCCGCGGTGCGCACGTGGGCGATCGCGGGCGGGATGTCGCGCAGCACCGGCACCCGCTCGAACAGCGGCAGCGTGGCGGGCAGCGGTCCGTGCGACGGACTGTACGACGAGACCGTCACCTCCGTGACCTTCGGGCTCCACGAGCGCACCAGGGCCGCGATGCCGCTGCGCCGGACGCCCCACGGCATCGGCGGCGCCTCATAGTGCGGAGTCTTGTGGAAGCCGCGCACCGTCTTGCGGGAGAACCAGGGCGGGATGGTGTCGAACATCAACTCGACGCCAGGGAATCGGTCCAGGATCGTGGAGCACAGCTGCCGCACCTGCTCCGGTTCGAAGTACATGAAAAGCCCCTGCGCCGTGACGAATACGCCGCGCGCCGGATCCACCTCGTCCAGCCAGGCGGTGTCCAGCGCGCTCACGGCCAAGTGCCTGCATCGCCCACTCGGCGGCAGGAATCGTTCGCGCACCGCGATCGCGTCCGGCACGTCCACGCACAGCCACCGCACCTGCCCGTCGTCGCAGCGCTGGAACTGCGTCTCGAGTCCGGCCGCGAGTTCCACCACCGTGCCGCCGGGGTGCGCCGCGAGCCAGGGCCGCAGCACCGCGTCGAACTTCTTCGACCGCACCGCATGCGTGCCGTCCGGCTTGCCGAAAGTCCGCTCGTAGTCGAAGGCGATGGCATCGTAGATCCGCTCGCAGTCCGGGTCGCGCAGGATCGCGTCGGGCCGTTTGGACTCGGCGGCTCGATTGTGCAGGGTCCAGAGCATGGTCAGCGGGATACCGTCGAGTTCGACGTCGGCGCCCATGGGTTCGTCCTCTCACTCGGTCGGCCGGCGTCACCCGCGCACCCCGGCCGCAATAGTGAAATCAATGTTCAAGAAGAACTAAGGACAACCTAACTCAGGCCCGTTGCCTGCGCAACGACTTCGATTCTCCGCCCTGGCACCCGTCGGCGACAGCCGGTTCAGTCGAACGATTCGGCGCGTTCGGCGATGTCGGCCAGCAGCTTCGCCGCACCGGCGAGCGGAAACCTCGGACGCCAGATCGCGCGGAACCGCCTGGTCAGCGCGGTGGAATCGGCCAGAGGCACCTCGACGAGCGTCCCGCTCTCGAGCTCGGGCGCGGCGATCAATCTGCTGAGCACCGCGGGCGCCAGTGCCGTCCGCGCGGCGGCGATGATCGTGGCCGCCGAGCCCAGTTCCGCGGCCGGTCTGGCGGGCTCGCCATAGCCGCTGAGCACCTCCCAGACAGCGTCGCGGGTCCCCGAACCCGCCTCCCGCCACAGCAGCGGGGTGGCGGCCAGCTCGCGCAGCGACATCGCCCGGCGGCGGCGCGCCCACGGATGGGTGGGAGCGACCACGACAACGAGTTCGTCCGCGCCGAGCACCCGGCTACCGAGATCCGCGGGCGGGTGCGGACCCTCGACGAACCCGATGTCGGCGGCCTCGCGGCGGACCAGTTCCAGCACCTGACTGCTGTTGGCCACCTCCAAGGCGACCGCCACTTCGGGGTGGACATTGCGCAGCGCCTGCAACCACTGCGGAATCCGATGGTCGGCAATCGTTTTGGAGGCGGCGATGCGCAGCCGGGGAACGGCGCCCGCGCGCAGGGCGGCCACCGCCACACCGAAGGAGCGGGCGGCCTCGAGCACCGGGCGCGCGTGATCGACCACCGCGCGGCCCGCCTCGGTCAGCGCCGAACCGGTCGGCCCGCGGTCCAGCAGCCGCAGGTGCAGCCTGCGTTCCAGCGCGCTGATGCGCATGCTGGCGGCGGGCTGACTGATGCCGTGGCGGCGGGCGGCCGCGCCGAGGCTGCCGAGTTCGGCGACGGAGACGAGCAGATCGAGGACATCCAGATCGGGCGTCCCCGGCGGCAACGTCATGAGGACCGAGGATAGGCCCGGCGGTGGCACCGGGCGAGACGGGTGCACATAAGCGAATCTTATGGGGTCCTCGGAAAGCGCTCTCTACCTGGGCACCGTATGCCGCGCGATGGTGAAAGCGTGTGCTGCTCACCTCGTCTTCTGCCCGGGCTCGCGCTGGTCGCCGGGCTTGCCACCGTCGCGACACTGATCGGCCGGATTGCGCCTGCCATCGGCGCTCCGGTGGTCGCGCTGGGTGCGGGCGCGCTGGTCGGACTCGCGCGCAGGCGGTCGGTCGACGAGGGCGGCGTCTTCGGGCCCGGACTCGCGTTGACGCGGCAGCACGTGCTCGGGTTCGCCATCGTGCTGCTCGGTCTGGGGCTGCCGTTCGGCGCGGTGCTGAGCGTTGGGCGGCAGACGGCGGTGGTGCTGGTCGGCACCGTCGTCGCCGCGGCGGTCGCCGCGGTGGTGGTCGGCAGGCTGCTCGCTCTCGATCGAGAGTCGGCGACCTTGGTCGCGGTCGGGACGACGATCTGCGGTGCGTCGGCGATCGCGGCGGCGACCGCGGTCATCAAACCGGACCGGGAGCGGGTGGCCTACGCGCTCGGCACCATTTTCGTCTTCAATGTCCTTGCCGTGCTGATCTTTCCGCCGCTCGGCCGGATGCTCGGCATGTCCGAGGAGGCGTTCGGGCTGTGGGCGGGCACGGCGATCAACGACACCTCCTCGGTACTGGCGGCGGGCGCGATCTTCGGCCCCGCCGCGGCGCAGTTCGCGGTGATCGTGAAACTGGTGCGCAGCTTGCTGATCGTGCCGATGTGCGTGGGGTTGCATCTCGGTCAGCGCGGGCGGGCTGGGCAGTCCGGCGCGGAGAGCAATGGCAACCACGCCGCATGGCGGGTGATACCGCTGTTCGTGGTGCTCTTCGTGGCGGCCTCGGTGATCGCCGGGTTCGGGTTGGTGCCCGAATCGTGGTCCGGGCCGCTGGGCAAGGTGAGCGCATGGTTGATCGCGGCGGTGCTGGCAGCGATCGGGACGTCGCTCTCGTGGCAACGGGTTCGCTCTGCTGGCTTGCGGCCGCTGGTTTTCGGCGGGGCTCTCGGACTGGTGCTCGCGGTGACGTGCTTGGGTTTGCAGCAGCTCACCGGGTGGCTCTGAGTATTGCGGGCGACGAGATCCGCGCCCGGCTCCCGCGGACGTCCGGCAGGCGCCCGTCGGAACGAGGGACAATGACAGGGTGACGTGCCTCGTGTGGTACGCCGCCTACGGCTCCAACATGCATCACCGCCGCCTGCACTGCTATCTCGAGGGCGGCAGGCCCGCGGGCGGCGCGATCGAACTGCCCGGGTGCCGCGACCGTTCCGGTCCGCGGCGGTCCCGCCCCCTCATGCTGCCCGGCCTGCTCTACTTCGCCACCGAATCGCTCACCTGGACCGGCGGCCGGGCCTTCTACGCACCGGACGCCACGGGTGCGACGGCCGTCCGCGCCTACCTGCTGACGGCCGCGCAGTTCTCCGACATCGTCGCCCAGGAGATGTACCGCACGCCGGGCGAGGATATCGATCTGACCGAGGTGCTCACCCACGGCCGCACCACCCTCGGTCCCGGGCGCTACGAAACCCTGGTCCGCGCAGGCACTCTCGACGGCCATCCGATCCTCACCTGCACGGCCCCCTGGCGCCACACCGATCTCCCCGGCAATCCACCCGCCCCCGCCTACCTGCGCCACCTCGCCGCGGGTATCACCGAATCACACGGCTGGCCCCTCCCCCGCACCGCCGCCTACCTGGCCACCCGCCCCGGCGCCGACCTGCACTGGACCCCCACCTCCGTCGCCAACTTGCTGCGCACCACCGACCCCCCGCCACTACCGGCAGGCTAGCGCCTCGGCGGAAAAGCGTCCGGCCGCACGGTATTCCGTGCGGCCGGAGGCGAAAGAAGTGGGGATCAGGACAGATTCAGCGATCGGCCGATGATCTCCTTCATGATCTCGGTGGTGCCGCCGTAGATCGTCTGGATGCGGGCATCCATGTAGGCCTTGGCGATCGGGTATTCCTTCATGTAGCCGTAGCCGCCGTGCAGTTGCAGGCAGCGGTTGATCAGGTCGAGCTGTTCCTCGGTGCTCCACCACTTGGCCATGGCGGCGTCCTCGGCGGAGAGCTTGCCCGCGTTGAGGTCCTCGATGAAACGGTCGACCATGATCCGCACGGCGGTGGTCTTGGTGGCCAGTTCGGCGAGCACGAAGCGAGTGTTCTGCAGGGCGCCGATGGGCTTGCCGAACGCCTTGCGGTCGCGCACGTACTGGCAGGTCATGTCCAGGCAGGCCTCCATGGCGGCGGCGGCCATGACGGCGATCGACAGGCGCTCCTGCGGCAGGTTGTGCATCAGGTGGATGAAGCCCATGCCCTGGGTGCCGAGCAGGTTCTTACCGGGCACCCGCACGTCGGTGAAGCTGAGTTCGGCGGTGTCCTGGGCCTTGAGGCCGATCTTGTCCAGGTTGCGGCCACGCTCGAAGCCCGCCATGCCGCGCTCGACCACCAGCAGGCTGAAGCCCATCGCGCCCTTCTCGGGGTCGGTCTGGGCGACCACGATGACGATGTCGGCGTTGACGCCGTTGGTGATGAAGGTCTTGGCGCCGTTGAGGATCCAGTCGTCGCCGTCGCGCACCGCGCGGGTCTTGATGCCCTGCAGGTCCGAGCCGGTGCCGGGCTCGGTCATCGCGATGGCGGTGATGATCTCGCCGGAACAGAAGCCGGGCAGCCAGCGCTGCTTCTGCTCGTCGTTGGCCAGCTCCAGCAGGTACGGCGCGACGACATCGTTGTGCAGCGCGAAGCCGAGGCCGGAGTACTGACCCTGCACGCACTCCTCGGTGACGATCGCGTTGTAGCGGAAATCCTTGACCCCGCCGCCGCCGTACTCCTCCGGCACGGCCATGCCGAGGAAGCCCTGTTTGCCCGCCTCGAGCCAGACCTCACGGTCGACGATGCCCTGCTCTTCCCACTTCGCGTGGTTCGGCGCGACGTGCTGATCGAGAAACTTGCGGAACGACTCCCGGAACAGATCGTGTTCGGGCTCGAACAGTGTGCGCTCCACACCAACCTCCTAGTGACCACACCGGGCGGTCCACACCAGCCCGTCGTTACCGCATACGTTACCCGGAAGACGAATGGCAGTTCACTTCACGTACCGAATTCGCTGCTTCACCTGGAAAAGCTGCGCCGACATCGTCGTACTCACACCGATTCGCGACAAACCTGAGCCTCCAGTATGTGATAGCTCATTGCTATCGAACAGCGATCAGGAGGGAAGGCCGAGCCCCTTGGCCAGTACCGGCCAGGACGCCACGAGCGCGTCCTCCCAGTAGCCCCACGAGTGCGTGCCGACCGGCTGGAAATCGAAGGTCGCGGGAATGCCGAGCTCGCTCAGGCGAGCCTGCATGTTGTGCGTGCAGTAGTTCGAGGCCACCTCGAGCGCGCCGCCGACGGCGAGCTGATTGGCCAGCCCGCCGACGCCGGGCAGGGTGTACGGGCCGTCGAGGGTGTCCCACCGGCCGGGGATGCCGGTGCCCGTCGACAGGAACAGCTCGACCCCGCGCAGTCCTTCGGCGTTCCGATAGGGGTCGTTGGCCGCCCACATCGGATCACCCAGCGGGCCATACATGTTCGCCGTATTGCCGCCGCCCGTGGACACCACCGTTTTGACGAAGGTGTAGCCGACCGGGTCGCTGATCTGGGCGCAACCGCTGTACGAGGCGACCGCGCCGTACAGTCCCGGCGCGGCGATCGGCAACTGCAGCACCGAGGTTCCCGACATCGACAGTCCCGCGATGGCATTTACGCCGTTCGCGCCCAGCGCGCGGTCGATCAACGGCGGCAGCTCCTCGGTCAGGAATGTTTGCCACTTGTTGACCCCGAGCACCGGATCGGGTGCGCGCCAGTCGGTGTAGTAGGTCCACGCGCCGCCGACCGGCTGGACCACATTGACGTTCTTGTCGGCGAGGAACTGCAGCGCGGTGGTTCGCTGCTGCCAGGTCGCCGTATCCTGGCCGCCGCCCGCGCCATCGAGCAGGTACAGCGTCGGGCGTGGCGCCGAGGTGTCGGCCGGGCGTTGGACATCGATCTCGACAGTCCGCCTCATGGCGGCCGAGTACACCTGTAGCCGCAGGTTGCGCTCGTCCAGCACGGTGGTTTCGGTGATGCGGGAACCGTTGGTCCGCACCGGATTTCCGAGAGCGGTGATCGAATCGGCCGACGCCGCTACTGCATTCCCCGCGGCCGTTGCGGTGGCGCCGCAGACGATCACGGCCGCACAGGCCGTGACGGCCGATCTGATTCGCGTACTACCCATCTCCCCACGCTACGTGTCCGTAGCTGAGAGATTGCCAGCTGATTCTCGGTATCTACTCAGAAAGGCAGTGATTCGCGGACCCGGCCGACCAGAGTGCGACCGGAGTCACGGTCGCGCTCGGCGAGCAGGAACTTCAGCTCCTCCTCGAGCGCCTTGCGCACCACATCGCGCAGGTCGGTCGCGGCGGTGTCGAGGTCGTCGGCGTCGCGCCAGGGCGCCGGGTCGATCGGGGCGCCCGCGGAGAAGTAGAACCGTTCGGGACGCGGGATCGGGGTCGGGCCGACACCGCGCAGCAGCGGCGGGGTGAGGTCGCGCTTGAGGCCGAGCGCCTCGACCGTCCAGCGCAACGGGCGCATCACCGGATGGTCGCCATCGAAGACGATGTCGTAGGCGTCGTCCACGCCGATCATCGCGACCGGCACGATCGGGGCGCCCGCCTCGATCGCCATCCGTGCGAATCCGCTGCGCCCCTCCCACTTGAGCAGGTACTTCTCGTTCTTGCGGCGCACCGCTTCGCGCCCGCCGCCGGGGAAGACGATGACCGCCTCGCCCCGCGCGAGCAGCGTCGTGCAGTTGTGCCGGTTGCCGCGGACCGCGCCGTAGTAGTGCAGGAAGTGGCGCAGGCCGGGCACCGCGATCAGGACGTTCTCGGCGAGGCCGCGGATCAGCCTGCCGCGGCGGCGCAACACCTCGGGCATGAGCAGCGGAGCGTCGAGGCCGCCCATCAGGTTGTGGTTGCCGACCAGCAGCACTGGGCCGTCGGCGGGAATGTTGTCCAGGCCGTAGAAGCGCGGACTCGTCCAGGCTCGCATCGGCGCGAGCAGGGCTTCGATCAGCCGGATGTCGGTCTCGTCGAGACGCACGTCCAATGGCGCCCCGTCGGTCAGCGCCGCCGCGGCAGGCGAGGATTCAGGCATTGGCGGTTTCCCCATCGCATGTCGGATCCCAGCACATCGTCGTACGGAATTAAGGTCCCCTGCGCCGCAGTCGAATACGGCTACGGGGCCCCACCCTACCCGATCACGTTGGAACGCGTTGCAACACAGAGGCCCATTCTGTGTGACCGGTCACAAAGGGCGTACGGCGGGACCGGCGACTCCGCGAGCGATTCGGCAGCGAATACCCTTGCGTCCGAACGGCTCCGAAGCATAGCTGAACGAAACAGCCGCGGCGAGAGGAACCGCCACATCCGGCATCTGCACGACACCGAACATGACGGTCGATTCTATTTCTGCCCCTCGGATCGCACCACGGACTACGCGGACTGTCCTTCGGCGGGCGCCGCGCCGTCGCCGCCCGCGTGGGCGTATTCCGAGAGCGCCGCGGCCAGCGAGTGCGGAACCCGCGCCCGGACCCGGGTGCCCGACTCCTCGTGGGTGGAGGACAGGATCCGGCCATCGGCGTGGATACGCGCCAGCAGATCGCCGCGGGTGTACGGCAGCAGCACGCCGACCTCGACGTCCAGCCCGCCGAGCACCTCGGCCAGCCGGTCCAGCAGGCCCTCGATGCCCTCGCCGGTCTGCGCCGAGACGAACTCGGCGTCCGGAAGCAGGGCGCGCAGCCTGGTCAGCTCCATCGGATCGACGGCATCGATCTTGTTCAGCACCAACAGTTCCGGCGGAGCGGCCGAACCCTGCTCCTTGATCACATCGGTGATCACCTCGCGCACGGCCTTGATCTGCTCGGCAGGCAGCGAGTCGGAACCGTCCACCACGTGCAGCAGCAGATCGGCGCCGGTGACCTCCTCCAGGGTCGAGCGGAACGCCTCGACCAACTGGGTCGGCAGGTGCCGCACGAACCCGACGGTGTCGGTGAACACGACCTCGCGGCCGTCGTCCAGATCGGCGCGCCGGGTAGTCGGATCCAAAGTCGCGAACAGCGCGTCCTGGACCAGGAGGCCCGCGCCGGTGAGCGCGTTCATCAGGCTGGACTTGCCCGCGTTGGTGTAGCCGACGATGGCGACCTGCGGAATGCCCGAGGACGCCCGCCGCGCCCGCTTGGTCTCGCGAGCGGTCTTCATCTCCCGGATCTCGCGCCGGAGCTTGGCCATGCGCTCGCGAATGCGGCGACGATCGGTTTCGATCTTCGTCTCACCCGGACCGCGCAGACCCACACCGCCGTTGCTGCCCGCACGACCACCGGCCTGCCGGGACATCGACTCACCCCAGCCGCGCAGCCTGGGCAGCATGTACTCCATCTGGGCCAGCGCGACCTGCGCCTTGCCCTCGCTGGAGGTGGCGTGCTGGGCGAAGATGTCCAGGATCAGGGCGGTCCGGTCGATCACCTTGACCTTGACCACCTTCTCCAGCGCGGTCAGCTGGGCCGGGGTCAGTTCACCGTCGCAGATGACGGTGTCGGCGCCGGTCTCCAGCACCACCGAGCGGAGCTCGTCGGCCTTGCCGGAACCGATGTAGGTGGCCGGGTCCGGGCGGTCGCGGCGCTGGATCAGCGCCTCGAGCACCTCCGAACCCGCGGTCTCGGCGAGCGCGGCCAGCTCGGCCATGCTCGCGTCGGCTTGGGCCACCGAACCCGAGGTCCACACGCCGACCAGCACGACCCGCTCCAGGCGCAGCTGCCGGTACTCGACCTCGGTGATGTCGGTGAGTTCGGTGGACAGACCGGCGACGCGGCGCAGCGAGCTGCGTTCGTCCAGCTGCAGCTCACCGACCGTCGGCTCCATCGTCCAGCCGTTGCGCTTCATTCGGGCGGCACGTTCGGCCACCACGTCGCCGGAGCGCGCGGCGTCGTCGTCCGGATCGACGACATCGAAGTCGTCGTCCGGATTGATGTCATACGTCTCTGAATTCCTCATACACCATCCATGCTGCCACGATGCGGCCACCGTGCGCATTCCGTTATTTCGCCGGGCGCGCCTCAGCGCCCGTTCCACCACTGTTCTGCGAGCGTGCCGGTGGCGACGAGCACCGACGGCCCGCGCAGCCAGGCCGACCCGCCCTCGAGGCCCACGGTGACCGCGCCGCCCGGCACCCGGACCGTCACCCGGCCGGTGTCCTCGGCGATGCGGAAGCCGTCGGCGGCCAGCGCCGCCGCGGCCGCCGCCACGGTTCCCGTTCCGCAGGAACGGGTTTCGCCGACACCGCGCTCGTAGACGCGCATGTCGACCGCGCGGTCCGCGTCCAGCGGGGTCAGGATCTCGACGTTCACCCCGTGCGGGAAGAGGTCCGGGTCATAGCCGGGCGCGACGGTCAGGTCGAGCTTGCCGAGCGCCTCGGCCGTCAGGCCGGGGTCCACACAGGCCAGGTGCGGGTTGCCTACATCGATGCCGATCCCCGGATACGCCCAACCGACGATGGTCGCCGTCGAGTCCCCGAGTTCCTTCACCCGGCCCATGGCGACGGTGACCTCGCCCTCGACCGGTCCGCCCGCGTGCACGGTGACCGGCCGGGCGCCCGCCCTGCTGCCCACCACGAACTCCGCGCGCTGCTCGCGCCCGCTCGCGGCCAGGTAGTGCGCGAAGACCCGCACGCCGTTGCCGCACATCTCGGCGAGCGAGCCGTCGGCGTTGCGGTAGTCCATGAACCAGTCGTCCGCGCCGACGCCCTCGGGCAGGTCCGCCAGCACGCCGGCGTCTCGCAGCGCGCCCGCTCGCGCGACCCGCAGCACACCGTCGGCCCCGAGACCGCGCTGCCGGTCGCAGAGCGCGGCGATGCGGTCCGGGGTCAGGTCGAGCCGGACATCCTCGTCGGGCAGCACCACGAAGTCGTTCTGGGTGCCGTGCCCCTTCGTGAATTCGATGTCCGTCACGCGTGTGCTCTCCTCATGGTCGTCATCTGGCAAACGTCCGGCGCTGCCGGGAAATTTCGTACAGGGCTACCGCGGCAGCCGAGGGCGCGCCGAGCGAGCTGGCGGTGCCGCCCATCGGGATGGACACCAGGTCGTCGCACGCATCCTGCCAGGCGGCGCTCATCCCGCTGGTCTCGTTGCCGATGACCAGGATGGTCGCCTCGGTGAAGTCATGGTCGAACACCGGGTGCGAGCCGTGCTCGTCGGTGCCGACGATTCTGGTCGGAATGCCGCGCGCGATCTGGCGATCGCGCAGCTCGACCACCTGGGCGGGCCCGCCGGCGCGGTAGACCGGGACCGCGAACAGCGAGCCGGTGGAGGCCCGCACCGCCTGCGGGTCGTACTGGTCGGCGCCGTGACCGGTGACGATGACGGCGCAGGCGCCGAAGGCGTCCGCCGACCGGATCAGGGTGCCGAGGTTGCCGGGCGAGTTGGGGCGGTCGAACACCACGATCACCGGCGCGTCCTCACCCGGCTCGCCGGGCTCGAAGGTCGCCAGCTCGGACTGCCGCGATACCGCGACGGCCACCAGTTCCGGTACGGCGGTTGCCTTTTCCCCCAGCTCCGCCATCAGCTCCGGCACCAGGCCGACGCGCGGCACGTCGGTGGTGTCCAGCACTTCCCGCGCCCAGCCGGACAGATCGGGGTCGCCGAGCCGGTAGAGCAGGGTCTCCAGCGGCCACCCGTTGGCGATCGCCTGGGTGATCGGCCGCACGCCCTGCACCAGGAACCGGTTGTCACGGTGGCGCTTGGTGCGGTTGTTCAGGTACGCCTGCCACACCTGCACCGAGGCGTTGCGGGTGCTGACACGTCTGGTCACTGCGTGGTCCATTCTGTCCTGTCTATCGAGCCCGCGTTGTCGATGGCACTTGCGTTTTCGGTGGCACCGCTTTCGATCGCACCGCTTTCGATTGCACGCAGCGCCGCGCCGAGCAGGTCCGGATCGGCGCCGTCCACCCAGCGCACCCGGGGATCGCGGCGGAACCAGGAGCGCTGCCTGCGCACGTAGCGGCGGGTGCCGATGAAGGTGCGTTCCTCGGCGTGGTTCAGGTCGTATTCGTCGTCCAGGTAGGCGAGGACTTGCGCGTAGCCGATCGCCCGGCGCGCGGTGACGCCCTCCCGCAGGCCCTGGTCGATCAGCCCGCGCACCTCGTCGACCAGTCCGGTCTCGAACATCAGCGCGGTGCGCCGCTCGATGCGCGCGTCCAGCTCGGCGGTATCGCGGTCGACGCCGAGGATGACGGTGTTCCAGCGCGGTGCGCCGATGGTGGGCGCCGAGGCCGCGAACGGCTGCCCGGTGAGCTCCACGACCTCCAGCGCCCGCACCATGCGGCGGCCGTCGGTGGGCAGGATGGTGGCGGCCGCGACCGGATCCGCCGCACGCAGCGCGGCGTGCACGGCGGCCACGCCCTGCTCGGCCAGTACCTGCTCCCAGCGGGCGCGCACCGCGGCATCGGTGGCCGGAAACGCCCACTCGTCCAGCAGCGCCTGCACGTACATCATCGAGCCGCCCACGATGACGGGCGTGCGGCCGCGGGCCAGGATGTCTTCGACGTCGGCGGCCGCCGCGTGCTGGTAGGTGGCCACGCTCGCGGTCTCGGTCACGTCGAGCACGTCGAGCTGGTGGTGCGGAATGCCGCGCCGTTGCGCGACGGGCAGCTTGGCGGTGCCGATGTCCATGCCGCGATAGAGCTGCATGGCGTCGATGTTCACGATCTCCCCGTCGAGACGGGCCGCGAGATCCAGGCCGAGATCGGACTTGCCGGTGGCGGTGGGGCCGACCACCGCGATCGGCACGCTCATCGCATCTCCCTTTCCGGTCGCCAGACGCTCACGTGATAGCCAACTCCGAAAGGCGCGTCCCGGTAGTGGGTTTCGACGGATGGATCCGACGGATCCGCCGCGAACAGACCGCCGAGGACTTGGTAGGCGGCCCGCCCGGACACGGCCAGTTCGGCGCACAGCCCCGGGTCGAGCGCGCCAAGGGCCGACCGGTCGCCCGCGCTCAGCGCGTGGTCCAGCTCGGCTTGCAGCGCGGCGGCGCGCTCGTCGAGATAGCCGGGCGATTTCACGGTCAAGGTGGCGGCGCCGTCGGCGACGACGAGGACGCCGCACGGCTCGTCGCCGGCGTCGAGTTCCGCCCGCAGCGCCGCGCCGAGTTCCAGGCATCGGGACGGGGCGGTGTCGGCCGCGATCAGGCGAGCGGTGGCGAGAGCGGTCGGTGCGACGCGTCCCCGCAACCATCCAGCGATCAAGGCGGGCAGCGGAAGCTGCGGATCCGCAGCAAACCCGGGCGCGGCGGCCGAATCGGCAAGCGCGACACGCACGTCCACACCGAAACCGCGAAAAGTTCCCGCGGATTCCGGCCCGAGCACATGGTCGGCGTTCCCGACGCCGAGCACCGTCCATCGCTGGGTCACCGCCGCCAGTTCCCGTGCGGCGTCCAGCGCGGCCGCGCGCAGCACGGCGGGCGGGTCGGCCGGATCCGCAGCGCTCCCGACCGCCGCACCGCCCCCGAGTTCGGGCACCAGGATCGGCGGCGACGGGACCAGAACCGCAATACTGAACACGCGATAAACCGTATCTGTTCGGCCCGCGGGCCCGGCGCACGGCGGTACCAAGACGCCCGCCGGTCCGCTTCGAGTGTCTGTAGCGTCAATTCGCCCCGAGATTGATAGTGTCGACATGCGACGACCCAGGTCATCACGGGTTGCCGGCCCGGGATTTCCTCCCGGGGAGAGCGTAGACCGATGGTCTCGAAGGCTCGGACCGGGTTCAATGGGATGAGCTAGGGCGTAACCAGGCAGCCGTGACGCGCGGCAGGGACGGAGAACAATGACCGACAGCAACGGAACCGCGAAGGCCAAACCCGGCACGACACCGCGCCCGTCCGGTGCCCCGAAGCCCGGTGGCTCGTCAGCCCATCCCAAGCCGCACGCGGTCAAGCCAGCCCCCGGCCCGGCCGATCAGCAGCACCCGCATGCGGTGGTCGTGCCTACCGTCACCGACCCCAGCCGGTGGGGCCGCGTCGACGAGGACGGCACCGCCTGGGTGAAGACGGCCGAGGGCGAGCGGGTCGTCGGCTCCTGGCAGGCGGGCGACGTCGCCGAGGGCCTCGCGCACTTCGGCCGCCGCTTCGACGACCTCGCCACCGAGGTCGCGCTGCTGGAAGCGCGACTGGCCGCGGGCGCCGACGCACGCAAGACCAAGGCCGCCGCGCTGACGCTGGCCGAATCGCTGCCCACCGCCGCCGTCATCGGCGACATCGACGGGCTGGCCAAGCGGCTGGAAGCCATCACCGAGCATTCCGAGGAAGCGGCCGCGCACGCCAAGGAGGAGAAGGAGCGCACCCGCCACGAGCACACCGAGCGCAAGGAAGCGCTGTGTGCCGAGGCCGAGCAGATCGCCGCCGACTCCACCCAGTGGAAGGCCGCGGGCGATCGGCTGCGCGAGATCCTCGACGAGTGGAAGTCCATCCGCGGCGTGGACCGCAAGGTCGACGACGCGCTGTGGAAGCGCTACTCCAAGGCCCGCGAATCCTTCAACCGCCGCCGCGGCGCGCACTTCGCCGAACTCGACCGCGAGCGGGCCGCCGCCAAGGCGCGCAAGGAAGAGCTGTGCGTGCGCGCCGAGGAACTGTCCGGCTCCACCGACTGGGTCGGCACCGCGGCCGTCTTCCGCGACCTGCTGACCGAGTGGAAGGCCGCGGGCCGCGCGCCGCGCGAGGCCGACGAGGCGCTGTGGCGGCGCTTCAAGAGCGCGCAGGACGTGTTCTTCGCGGCGCGCAACGCCGCGGTCTCCGAGCGCGACGCCGAGTTCGAGGAGAACGCCTCCGCCAAAGAGGAACTGCTGCACGCCTACGACCACATCGACCCGGCGAACGGTCTGGACACCGCCAGGGCGCAGCTGCGCGAGCTGCAGGACAAGTGGGACGCCATCGGCAAGGTGCCGCGCGAGCGCATGCAGGAACTCGAAGGCAAGCTGCGCTCGATCGAGAAGCGGGTCCGCGAGGCGGTGGACGCCCAGTGGCGGCGCACCGACCCCGAGGCCGTGGCGCGCGCCGCTCAGTTCCGCGAGAAGGTCGCCCAGTTCGAGGAGCAGGCGGCCAAGGCGCAGGCGGCGGGCAAGCAGCGCGACGCCGAGAAGGCGCTCGAACAGGCCAAGCAGTGGCGGGAGTGGGCCGAGGCCGCGGAGGGCGCCGTCAGCAACCGCTGATCCGCGCGCGAAGCCGATTCGCGGCCAATGCCTTTCGGCCGCCTCGGTAGCGTTGGTCCGATGCGGCAGGTATGGGATGCGTGGGGCCACGTGCTGACCGTGTGGGCGTGCGCTGCGCCCGCCCTGGTCGCGGTGATCGTTTCGATGACGCGATGGCGGGTGCGTCGCGGGCTGACCCCGGACTTGGCGCTGCGGTACACGGCGGCCGAGGTGGGTCTGATCGCGGGAACCCTGCCCTGGGTGTGGATGATCCTGACACCGGTCGAGGGCGAGGGCTCGATCAGCGCGGTGCCGCTGCGAGATTTCGTCGCGACGCTGACCGACTCGCCGTCGAGCGCGTTCGTCCAGATCGGGGCGAACACACTGCTTTTCGTACCGCTGGGTTTCTTTCTCCCGCTCCGCCTCCCCCGATTCGCGGGCGTGCTTCGGATGACGTGGACGGGCGCGGCGGTCTCCGCGACGCTCGAGATCTCCCAGTACGTCTTCGACCTCGGCCGCGTCTCGTCCGTGGACGATGTGCTGATGAATGCCGCGGGCGCGGGCTTGGGCGCGCTGCTCGCCCGGACGCACGTCACGCGACGCGAAACCGGTCGATCACACAGCGAACGGATGCTCCTTCGCTTCGGCTGGAGCACCTGACAGCGCGCGGAAATCACCACCGAAGCCGCGCACAGCGTGCGGATCAGCGCACAGAGAACCACCAACGCCGGGCAAACGACCCGGCGGGGGAAGAACTCAGTCGCCGAGCAGCCTGCGGCGGTCGCGTTCCTCGGCGGCGGCCGCGGCGTTGCGGCGCTGCTCCTCGGCGGCCAGGTGCACGGCGGTGCGGCTCCACACCACGCGGATCCAGTGGAAGGTCAGCACCATGACGGCCAGCGTGCCGACGATCAGGCCGATGCCGGGGCCCGCGCCGACGTAGTTGCCGAGGCCGGGGGTCTGGCGGTGCCAGATGGAGAAGACACCGAACACGCTGGCGATGGCCGAACCCGCGACCGCGATCCAGGCCAGCACCCAGCGCCGGGTCATCAGCGCCAGCAGCGAGAAGCCGATGCCGAACACCACGACGAACCAGACGAAGATGCGCGAAGGCAGTCCGATGTGCTCGATCCTGGTGACTTCGGTGCTGAGCAGCACATCGAAGCCGCGCGCGCTGCCCGCGTGTGAGAGCACCAGCGAGAACAGCAGCACGAACACCGCGCCCGCCACCACCATGGCGCGCACGCCGGGATCGATCTCCCCGGCGAGCCGTCGCTCGACAGCGTCGAGCTCGTTGCGGAACTGCTCGAAATCCTTTGTGCTCTCGACCGAGCTCACGGCGCTGTCGTCTCCTTCGACTGGATGGTCGGCGTGGGGCTTGTCCGCGTCCACTGTGCCAGCTCCGTCGGTCCCCGCGTCCGCCGACCCACTACGCGCGGTAGTACCGGAATCGGATTCGGGCGTCGCGCCCTTCCCGGCGGCCGAGTCTGCGGCGCCCCGCGCGGAATCGTCGGGGCCCGGTGGTGGGGTCTCGCCGTCTCCCGCAGCGGAGCGCGCGCTCATGCGTCGCAGCCCGTCGCGCAGCCCGAGGCAACGGGCTCCAGGACCGGCGCGCCGATCCTGGGCAGCCCGAGACCGACACCGATGGGTTCGGTCTTCGGCGTGAGGCCGCGCTCGTGCGCGTCGCCCGCCCGGGTCCGGCGATGGGTCTTGATCGGGGCGTCCGCGATCAGGTGGTGCGGCGCGGCTTCGGTGATGTCGACGGTGATCACGTCGCCGGGACGCACCGCCTCGGCGGTGCCGCCGGGCCGGAAGTGCACCAGCCTGCCGTCACGGGCCCGCCCGCTCATCCGCGCGGTCGCGGCGTTCTTCTTGCCCGCGCCGTCCGCGACGAGCAACTCCACCTCGGTGCCGATCAGCGCGCGGTTGGCCTCCAGTGAGACCTCCTCCTGCAGCGCGATCAGCCGGTCGTAGCGCTCCTGGACCACCTGCTTGGGCAGCTGGTCGGGCATGTCGGCGGCGGGGGTGCCGGGCCGCTTCGAGTACTGGAAGGTGAACGCGCTGGTGAACCGGGCCTGGCGCACCACGTCCAGGGTCTCCTGGAAGTCCTCCTCGGTCTCGCCGGGGAAGCCCACGATGATGTCGGTGGTGATGGCCGCGTGCGGCATGGCCGCGCGGACCTTCTCGATGATGCCCAGGTAGCGCGCCTTGCGGTAGGAGCGCCGCATGGCCTTGAGCACCCGGTCCGACCCCGACTGCAACGGCATGTGCAGCTGAGGGCAGATGTTCGGCGTTTCGGCCATCGCCTCGATGACGTCGTCGGTGAACTCGGCCGGGTGCGGCGAGGTGAACCGGACGCGCTCGAGGCCCTCGATGTCGCCGCAGGCCCGCAGCAGCTTCGCGAACGCGCTGCGGTCGCGCGGCTCGGTCGGGTCGACGAAGTTGACGCCGTAGGAGTTCACGTTCTGACCCAGCAGCGTCACCTCGAGGACGCCCTGATCGACCAGCGCCTGCACCTCGGCGAGCACGTCGCCGGGACGGCGGTCGACCTCCTTGCCGCGCAGCGACGGCACGATGCAGAACGTGCAGGTGTTGTTGCAGCCCACCGAGATCGACACCCAGCCCGCGTAGGCGGATTCGCGCTTGGCGGGCAGCGTCGAGGGGAACGCCTCCAGCGATTCCAGGATCTCGACCTGGGCCTCTTCGTTGTGCCGCGCCCGTTCCAGCAGCACCGGCAGCGAGCCGATGTTGTGCGTGCCGAACACCACGTCCACCCACGGCGCCTTGCGCACGACGGTGTCGCGGTCCTTCTGCGCCAGGCAGCCGCCGACCGCGATCTGCATGCCCGGTCTGCCCATCTTGATCGGGGCGAGGTGGCCGAGGGTGCCGTAGAGCTTGTTGTCGGCGTTCTCGCGCACGGCGCAGGTGTTGAAGACCACGAGGTCCGCCGTCGCCCCCGGCGCGGCCTTCACATAGCCCGCGTCCTCCAGCAGGCCGGACAGGCGTTCGGAATCGTGCACGTTCATCTGGCAACCGAAGGTGCGGACCTCGTAACTGCGTACTCCCGCCACAACCTGATCGATCGAATCCACGCATCAAGGGTACGGGGGCCCGTCGAGCGGGTTTCCAGCGCATCGCCGCAGGCTCCGGGCCTCGTCGCGGTCACGGGCCGAACCGGCCGCCAGGTTACGGGATTGTTACAGATATGTAACGGAGCTGTGACTATGCGGCGTTGCGTCACGGTGTGTCGCGGAAACCGGGGCAAATCCGGTTTTTCCCCTTAAGGTCAAGGACCATGACCGACGCCGCCGCCGCGCCCGACACGACCGGGGACGCCACGAGCTTGGACAAGGGCCCCGCCACCAGCGCGCCGCCGATGATCTCGATGCGCGATGTGAACAAGCACTTCGGTGACCTTCATGTGTTGCGCGATATCAATCTCGAGGTCCCCAAGGGACAGGTCGTCATCGTTCTCGGTCCCTCGGGTTCCGGGAAATCGACTTTGTGCCGCACCATCAACCGGCTGGAGCCGATCAACTCCGGCGACATCGCCGTCGACGGCGTGCCGCTGCCCGCGGAGGGCAAGGCGCTGGCCGCGCTGCGCGCCGACGTCGGCATGGTGTTCCAGTCGTTCAACCTGTTCGCGCACAAGACCATCATCGAGAACGTGATGCTCGCACCGATCAAGGTGCGCAAGATCAAGAAGGACGCGGCGCGCACCCGCGCCATGGAACTGCTCGAGCGGGTCGGCATCGCCAACCAGGCCGAGAAGTACCCGGCCCAGCTGTCCGGCGGGCAGCAGCAGCGCGTGGCCATCGCCCGCGCGCTGGCGATGAACCCGAAGGTGATGCTGTTCGACGAGCCGACCTCGGCGCTGGACCCGGAGATGGTCAACGAGGTGCTCGAGGTGATGGTCTCGCTGGCCAAGGACGGCATGACGATGCTGGTGGTCACCCACGAGATGGGCTTCGCGCGCCGCGCGGGCAACCGGGTGCTGTTCATGGCCGACGGTCAGGTGGTCGAGGACACCGAGCCGGAAACCTTCTTCACCGCACCGAAGTCCGAGCGCGCCAAGGACTTCCTTGGCAAGATTCTGAGCCACTGACACGCCCGGCACAGACGACGGCATCGACAGTCACACAAGGAGTTAGGAACTCGATGAGGATCAATCGTGCACTTCGCCTCGGCGTCGGGGCGATCGCCCTGGCATTGGCCGCCACCGCGTGCGGCGGCGGTGACGAGGGCAGCGCCCTCGACCACGCCAAGGACGGCAAACTGACCGTCGGCATCAAGTTCGACCAGCCGGGTCTGGGTCTGCGCACCAAGGACGGCTCCTACACCGGCTTCGACGTCGAGGTCGCCAAGTACGTGGCCGGAAAGCTCGGCGTGCAACCGGATGCGATCACCTTCAAGGAAGCGCCGACGCCGCAGCGCGAGACGCTGATCGAGAACGGTCAGGTCGATTTCGTCGTCGGGACCTACTCCATCACCGACAAGCGCAAGGAGAAGGTCGATTTCGCGGGGCCGTACTACGTGGCGGGCCAGTCGCTGCTGGTCAAGGCCGACAACACCGAAATCACCGGCGTCGAATCCCTCACCGGCAACAAGAAACTCTGCTCGGTGAAGGGCTCCACGCCCGCGCAGAACGTCAAGGAGAAGTACGCCAAGGACGTTCAGCTGCAGGAGTTCGACACCTACTCGCTGTGCGTCGAGGCGCTGCGCAACGGCTCGGTCGACGCGGTGACCACCGACGACATCATCCTGGCCGGTTTCGCCGCGCAGTCGCCCGGCCAGCTGAAGGTGGTCGGCAAGCCCTTCACCACCGAGAACTACGGCATCGGCCTGAAGAAGGGTGATCAGGAGACCCGCGACAAGATCAACGACGCGATCGAGGCGATGATCGCCGACGGCTCCTGGGCCAAGGCGATCGCGCAGAACGTCGGCGGCGCCGGCTTCACCCCCTCGCCCGCCCCCGCCGTAAACCGCTACTGAGATTCCACACACGGGTGGTCCGGGGCGATCCTCCGGGCCACCCGCTCGGCTCACCACCGATGAACCACACCGCACCGATGGGAGGGACGCGCCCGCCGTGTTCGATCTGATCTCGGAATACGACACCAAGATCCTGGAAGCCTTCTGGGTCACGATCCAATTGACCGTGTTCTCCGGGGTCGGGGCGCTGATACTCGGCACGATCGTCGCCGCGATGCGCGTGTCCCCCGTACCGGTCGCCCGCTGGGTGGGCACCGCCTACGTCACGATCTTCCGCAACACCCCGCTGACGTTGATCATCATCTTCTGCTCGCTCGGCCTGTATTCGGCGCTCGGCTGGAAGCTGGCTGGTGATTCCATCGAGGACAACAACTACCGCTGGGCCATCATCGGCCTGAGCGTCTACACCGCGGCGTTCGTCTGCGAATCGCTGCGCTCGGGCATCAACACCGTGGCGCTCGGGCAGTCCGAGGCGGGCCGTTCGCTGGGCCTCAGCTTCACCCAGAACCTGCGGCTGGTGGTCCTGCCGCAGGCGTTCCGGTCCGTGATCGCACCGCTGGGCAGTGTGCTCATCGCCTTGACCAAGAACTCCACCATCGCCGCGGCGATCGGTGTCGCCGAGGCCGCCAAGCTGATGGCGGAGATGATCGAGGTCGAGGCCGCGCTGCTGGCCATCGGCGCGATCTTCGCCCTCGGCTTCGTCATCATCACCCTGCCGACCGGCCTGCTGTTCGGCTGGCTCGCCAAGCGATACGAGGTGGCCCGATGAGTTCGAACGCTTCCGTCCTCTTCGACGCGCCGGGCCCGAAGGCGCGGCTGCGCAACAACCTCTACTCGGCGATCGTGGTCGTCGCCGTACTGGCGGCCGGCTACCTGCTCTTCCGCGCCTTCGACGACAAGGGTCAATTCGAGGCGGAGAAATGGCAGCCGTTCCTCGAGGCCGACGTGTGGTCGACCTACCTGTGGCCGGGCCTGAAGGGCACCGTCGTCGCCGCGCTGATATCGATCGTGTTCGCGATGGCGATCGGCATGATCTTCGGCATCCTGCGACTGTCCGAGCATCGTTCGGTGCGGCTGATCGCGGGCGCGATCGTGGAATTCGCCAGGGCCATCCCCGTGCTGATCCTGATGATCTTCCTGTTCGCTCTCTTCAGCGAATACAACCTGTTCAAGTCCGACGACCTCGCGCTGGCCGCGGTGGTGACGGCGCTGACGATCTACAACGGCTCGGTCATCGCCGAGATCGTGCGCGCGGGCATCCGCTCGCTGCCCAAAGGCCAGACCGAGGCCGCCGTCGCGCTCGGCTTGCGCAAGAACCAGCTGATGCGGCTGATCCTGCTGCCGCAGGCCATCACCGCAATGCTGCCCGCGCTGATCTCGCAAATGGTTGTCGCGCTGAAGGACACGGCGCTCGGCTACCAGATCACCTACATCGAGATCGTCCGCTCGGGCCAGCAACTCGGCGCCGCGGAACAGAACACCATTCCCGCGCTGATCGTCGTGGCGATCATCATGATCGCACTGAACAGCACGCTGACCATGGTGGCGACCAAGCTGGAGCGGCGACTGCGGGCCCGCAAGCGCGGCAAGGGCGGGACGGTCCTCCCGGCCGATTCGATCATCACGGACGCCGCGCCTGGAGTCGACGTGGTGAAGAAGTCGTGAGCCTGCGCGGGTAACGCGTCAGCGGACAAGGAGTTCGGGAGAGGAATGGTGGCTCCGCATCGGTGAGCCACCATTCCTCTCCCGTCGCTTCCCGGGTCGGCGCTACTTGTACCGGTAGAACCCTTCGCCGGTCGCGATGCCGAGTTTGCCCTTGTCGATGTAGTTGTCCTTGAGCCAGGACGCGAGGTGCTGCGCGTCCTCGCCGCCGTGCACGAGGATGTTGTAGGGGGTGGTGAGACCGATGACATCGAGGATCTGGAACGGGCCCATCGGCGCGCCCGTGGCGATCCGCCACGTCTTGTCGACCGCCTCCGGGTCGGCGTAGCCGCCCGCGCCGAGCGCCATGGCGGAGTTCAGGAACGGCACCAGCAGCGAGTTGAGCACGTAGCCGGCCTTCTCCTTGTGCACCTCGATCGGGACCATGCCGATGGCTTCGGCGAAATCGACGAGGGCGCGGAACACCGCGGGGTCGGTCTCCGGCGTGCCCATGATTTCGGCGGTGTTGAACTTCCACACCTGATTCGCGAAATGCAGCGCGAGGAACTTGCCCGGGCGACCGGTGGAGTCCTTGATGTCACTCGGCAGCAGGGTCGAGGAGTTCGTCGCGAAAATTGTTCGCTCGGGGGCGACCTCGCCGAGATGGCGGTAGATCTCCTGCTTGAGGGTCAGCACCTCGGGCACGGCCTCGATCACCAGGTCGGCGTCCTTCACCGATTCGGCGAGGTCGGTGGTGAGCGCGATGCCCGACGCGGTCTGCTCCGCCTTGCCGCCCGCGGCGCCCGGCACCTCGGCCACGTAGGTCGCGGCGAGTTTGGCGAACCGCTCGCGCGCGGCCTCGAGCGCGGGTTCGTTGATGTCGTAGGCCGTGACGTCGAAGCCGCGGAACGCGGTCTGGTAGGCGATCTGCGAACCGAGCACCCCGGTCCCCAAGACTGTCACCCTTCGAATATCGATCGCCATACTCGTTCTCCTCCCTTGTCGCGGGGCACGATCCGCCCCGGAATCTGCACGGTAGCGAGACGGACTCCGATCGCCGGAGCCACGGCGCGCGGTACGCCCCGCTCCCCGCGGACTCCGTACCCCCCATCCTGGCCCGGCGTGCCGACGAACGACCGACCGATATCGGACATATCGGCAGGATACGAGTAACGATTCGGCAAATCTCCGGGGCGAGCCGAGGCGGTTCAGCGACGGGACCGTGACAGTCTCGCGACACCGTGCGGGCACGGTAAGACGGGCAGGAGTGCACCGCGCGCGACCGTCGGATCAGTCCGGCGGATCGCCCGCCTCGTCGAGCGGCTCCGAACCCCAGTCGGCCTGGGCGAGTTCGGCTTTCACCACGGTGAAGGCCGTGGACTGGCCGTAGCCGCGGCGGGCGAGCATGCCGACGAGGCGGCGAATGGCCTTGTCGCGGTCGAGGTCTCGGGGCAGGGTGCGGAGTTTGCGGCGGACCAGTTCGGTGGCGCGCTCTTGTTCGTCGTCGGAGCTGATCGATTCCAGCGCGGGCGCGGCGTCGGCCGGGGCAACGCCCTTGCGGCGCAACTCCTGAGCTAGTGCCTGTTTGCCCTTGCCGGAGAAGGTGTGCCGGGAGTGGACCCACTGTTCGGCGAAGGCGGCGTCGTCGAGGAGGCCGACCTCGCTGAGGCGGTCGAGGGCACCCTCGGCGACGTCTGCGGTGAAACCCTTGGCGGCCAAGCGCTGCGCCAGTTCGGCGCGGCTACGGGCGCGGACGGCGAGCAGACGAAGACACGCCTCCTTCGCCTGCTCGACCGTCCCGCCTTCGGGGGTGCGTTCCGACGTCGACCGGCTCCTGCCCGCCTCCGCCTCCCGCGCATCCCCTTCGGATCCGGCCGCCACCGGATCCACCCGTCGGCCGGTGTTTCGACCAGTATCGACCGTCCGGGAGTCGTTGCGGCGGTGACTGTTCCGCCGTCCGCGCCGGGACGAATGCGGGGCCCCGGCCGAGCCCGCCCGCTGCGGATCGGGCGTGCTCGACCGGGCTCCCAGGGTGTCCGTGTCGGCCGAACCACCATCGGCCGACCGGACCGGTCCCGGCTCCCGCCCGCCGGGGCGTGATCCGCGGCTTTCCACGGATCGCCCGTCGGCAGACAGGAGTTCGTGCAGCCGGCGCCGCATGTCGTGCACCGGATCGGGCCGCTCGGCGGCGGCTCGATCGGGACGGCGCGGCGACCGACCGGAGGTGGACTCAGAAATCGGCGGGCACCTCGCCCGCGGCGTCCGCGGTCACGTCGGCGCCGATACCGAGCTTCTCCTTGATCTTCTTCTCGATCTCGTCGCGCACGTCGGTGTTCTCCAGCAGGAACTTGCGGGCGTTCTCCTTGCCCTGCCCCAGCTGGTCGCCCTCGTAGGTGTACCAGGAGCCCGACTTGCGGATGAAGCCGTGCTCGACACCCATGTCGATGAGCGAGCCCTCCTTGGAGATGCCGTGCCCGTACAGGATGTCGAACTCGGCCTGCTTGAACGGCGGCGAGACCTTGTTCTTGACGACCTTGACGCGGGTGCGGTTACCGACCGCGTCGCTGCCGTCCTTGAGGGTCTCGATGCGTCGCACGTCCAGGCGCACCGAGGCGTAGAACTTCAGCGCCTTACCACCGGTGGTGGTCTCGGGCGAGCCGAACATGACGCCGATCTTCTCGCGCAGCTGGTTGATGAAGATGGCGGTGGTGCCGGAGTTGTTCAGCGCGCTGGTCATCTTGCGCAGCGCCTGGCTCATCAGGCGGGCTTGCAGACCGACGTGACTGTCGCCCATCTCGCCCTCGATCTCGGCGCGCGGCACCAGGGCGGCGACGGAGTCGATGACGATGATGTCGATGGCGCCGGAGCGCACCAGCATGTCGGCGATTTCCAGCGCCTGCTCACCGGTGTCGGGCTGGGAGACGAGCAGCGCGTCGGTGTCGACGCCGAGCTTGCGCGCGTAGTCCGGGTCCAAGGCGTGCTCGGCGTCGATGAACGCCGCGACGCCGCCCGCCGCCTGCGCGTTGGCCACCGCGTGCAGCGCGACGGTGGTCTTACCCGAGGACTCCGGGCCGTAGATCTCGACGACGCGGCCCCGCGGCAAACCGCCGATGCCGAGGGCGACGTCCAGCGCGATGGACCCGGTCGGAATCACCGAGATGGGCTGGCGGGCCTCCTCGCCGAGCCGCATCACCGCGCCCTTGCCGAAGCTCTTCTCCACCTGGGCAAGCGCGAGCTCGAGCGCCTTGTCGCGGTCGTACGCCTGTGGTGCCATGTCCTTGGTCCCCTTTTCGACGGGTAAGTCTCTCGATCTGTGGTTGGCGCCCACATTAGAGGGCGGCACCGACAAGTTCTGACGACAAGACTAGACGAACAAGTGTTCGAGTCAAGCGACGCGCCCTGCGACACGCGGCGCTCCTTTCGCGACCAGCAATTTCCGCGCTACCCCCGGCGGAGGCCGTGCGGCCTCCGCCCCCGCCGCGGCCTAGGCCCTGTCTCGAAGTCCGGCCGGATGCATCCGTGGCTCAGATCGTCGCCTGGCAAGGCGGAGGAGGAGCCGATACCGGGGTTGTATCGGTGACGACGACAACGCGGCCAGGCGGCGATCTGGGCCGCGGAGGCGCCGGATGGGACTTCGAGACAGGGCCTAGCGCTGCGGCAGCACGGCGTCGTCCTCCTCCGGGCCGCGCGGACCGAAGATGCGGCGTTCCGATTCGGCGATGCGGACGTCGTTGATGCTGGCCTCGCGCCGCGACATCCGCCCGTCGGGCGCGAACTCCCACTGTTCGTTGCCGTAGCTGCGCCACCACCGGCCGGATTCGTCGTGCCATTCGTACTGGAAGCGCACGGCGATGCGGTTGCCGTCGAACGCCCACAGGTCCTTGCGCAGCGCGTAGCCGTTCTCCTTGGCCCATTTCCCGGTCAGGAAGTCGACGATGGCCGCGTGCCCAGTGAAGAACTCGTCGCGGTTGCGCCACACGGAATCCTCGGTGTAGGCGGCCGCGACGCGTTCGGGGTCGCGGGTGTTCCAGGCGTTCTCGGCGGCGCGCACCTTGGCCTCGGCGGAGGCGCGGTCGAACGGCGGCAACGGGGGTCGCATGGGTAGTCCTTTCGGTTGGGGATCAGGGGTTGACGGGCGACAGTTCCGGCGGGCTCCACCGCAGCGGGCCCGTGTCTCGCCACACCACCTCGGTGACGGTGAAGTCGATCGAGCACTGCGCGCCCGCGGCGAAGGTGCCCGCGTCCCAGTTCAGTTCGGCCGTGCCGGTGAGCTGGAGCGCGCCGCCGGTCGACCAATCCGGGATCAGCAGTCCGCAGCGCGGCCGCACCGCGAGATTGCCGAGCGTCATGAACATCGAGTTGCCGCGATAGTCGGGCCAGCGCAGCCGGGTCGGCGAAAGCACCCGCAGCACGCCGGGATTCCCGCCGCGGTGCGAGGCGTCGGCGTTCCCCTCGTCGTCGGCGCTGGCCACGAAGAAAGTGTCGGCGGACGCGACGACCTCCCGCTGCCGGGCGTCGAGCGCGGGGCCGCGCCGCGCGGCGTCGAGCGCGGCCGCGGGGTCGTAGGCCGTCACCCACCGGCGTGAAATGTATTTGGGGCAGTTGGAGTACACCTGGTCGGTGACGATCCGCAGTCCGTCGCGGTGCGGACGCGCGGCGCCGTTGACCCGCATGCGCCTGCGCCGTCCCGGTTCCAGCGCGATCATGCCGACCCGGGCCGGGCGGGTCAGCGCATCGGCCAGTGGGTCGCTCGCGTCGGGCCGCGCGTCGACGGCGATCGTCTCGGCGTCCACGGCGTGCACGAACCCGGGCTGCCCGACCAGCGGACCCGCCCATAGCCGCCCCGCGGCGTCGGCGGCGGCGAGCACCAGCATCGGCTGTGCGGCGAGGAAATTCGCGGCGACCGCGGGGATGTCGCGGCGGATCATGCGGCCGACCTTCGCCGCGATGTCCGCCTGCCCCATGCGCCGCTGCACGGCCAGTTCACCCGAGTGGTAGAGCGCCACCTCGAAACTCCGTGACTCAGAAGAATCCGCACGTGGGGGCGGCGCCGCTGGGCGCGGGCGCGGATTCCGCCCCGGTGGGTGCGTAGACCTCGAGCCGGATGCCGTCGGGATCGGTGAAGAAGATGCCGCCGGAAGCCACCCCTTCGCCGTGCGCGACCACGCCGTCGTGGACGAAGCGCACGGACAACTCGCGCAGCACCGATTCCACGGCGCGCACCTGCTCGATGTCCTCGACCTGGAACGAAAGATGGTGCAGCCCGGGCATTTCGGTGGAGAAGACGCCGTCGGACTGCTCCCACAGGGTGAGCACGAGCTTGCCGTCCGCGCCGAGGAACGCCCACCTCTGCTCCGCCGCATCGCCCGCGGCGAGTTGCTCGAAGCCGAGCGCGCGCTTGTAGAAGTCCACCGAGCGGTCCAGATCCGAGACGTTCAGCCCGATGTGCCCGGTCGCGAGCTGGGGTGCGGCCACTGCGGTCATGATGGTCCTCCTGGAATAGCCAACCACTGTTGATCGTTTCAACGGTTAGAACCTAATCCGATGCACCCCAGCGCGTCAACCATTGATATAAAATTGACCGGTTAGAACGGCGGTGGTTGTCCTGACTCACCGAGACGGCTCGTTACCCTCAGGCATGCTCGATCCACGCCCTCACGTCGGGGAACCGCTGGCGCTCGATCTGCTGAACACGCGGTGGATCGAGAACGGACCGCAGGATCTGCTCACCGATGTAGCGGGTCTACGCGTCTGGCTGACCACCGCGGGTCTGGCCGATCGAGCGCCCGCCGACGGCCAGACGCTGGCCGCGGTGCTGACCGCGCGCAGCGCGATCTACGACACCGTCCGGCACGGTGCGCATCGGGCGCTCAACGAGGTGCTCGAGCACGGCAGGATCAAGCGCCGCCTCACCGACGACGGCCCGGTGGACCTGCCCGACGTGACCGACCCGGTCTGGCTACCCGGCTGGCTGGCGGCCGAGAACCTGCTGCAGCTGATCGCCAAGGCGCCGGACCGGATTCGCCAGTGCGCGCACCCGGACTGCGTGCTGTTCTTCTACGACACGTCCAAGAACGGCACCCGCCGTTGGCATTCCATGGCCACCTGCGGCAACCGAACCAAGGCGGCAAGGCACTACGCCAAGAAGGTCTGAGCGCCCGAAGCGCCGAGCTCAGAAGAGCTCGTCGAGCAGCCGGTAGTAGTCCAGCCGCCGCTGGTCCGGCGCGTCGAGGCCGTAGGCGGCGAAGAAGGCGCGCACCTCGCCGTCGCCGAAATCCTCGCGCAGGTCGCGTTCGGCCAGGGCCAGGTCACGGTAGCGGTCCGCGACGCCGAGGCCGCCGACGTCCAGCAGGGTGCCGTTCTCCAGCACGTTCGGCGGCGTGAAATCGCCGTGCGCCACCACCAAGTCCTCGGTCTCCGGACGCTCGGCGACCAACCGATCCAGCACCTGTTCGGGGCCGAGGTCGCCGTGGTCGTCGTCGAAATCGTCCGGATCGACCAGCCCTTCGAGCACGTGCCTGCGAGCCTGCGCCAACGCGATGTCGAGCCTGCCGTCGAACGGGCATTCCGCGACGGGCAGCGCGTGCAGCCGCCGCAGCAGTTCGCCCATGATCGTGCCGATGGACGGCGACGTCGCGGCGCGGCCGGAGTCTTCGCGCGCGGCCAGGCTCGGCGCGCCCGCGTCGCCGAGCACGAGGACGTCCTCGGCGAAGGCGGCCACCTCCGGCACCCGAATTGCCCGGGCGCGCAGCCAGTTCAGGCGATCGTGCTCGGCGGTCGCGCGCGGCCCCCGCTTCACCCAGTAGACGCCGTTCACCAAGGCGACGCCGCCGCTGAGTCCCTCGTGCTCGTCCGAGAACTCCGGGTCCTCGCCGACCACCGCCACCACGGCGGGCGGCAGCGGGATCGGCAGCTCCGCGAGGCCGTCCAGCGCGGTGCGGGTGGATTCGATCAGCTCGACGTCACCCTCCGCGACCCGCAGCCGCAGCGCCTCGGTCAGCAGCTCGCGCGCCTCGTCGAGGCGGCCCTGTTCGGCCAGCGCTTTGCCCAGGTGCTGGGCGGCGAAGGAGAGGGCCTCGGCGTCGGTGCCGCGGGCGGCCTCGACGGCCCTCAGATAGAGGATTTCGGCGGTCGGCGCGTCGCCGCGATACCGGTATACGTCGGCCAGGTTGATCCAGAGCGACAGGTGCTGCCGCGGCGTGCTCGCCAGCTCGAGCGCGCGATCCAGGTGATCGAGGGCCTCGTCGTGGCGGCCGAGCAGCATCAGTTCGAGACCGGTCTGCCGGAAGCCGGCGAAATCCTCCGGATGTGCCTGTGCGACGCGGACGGCGAGTCCTTCCGGATCGACGGGGACCATGCGCAGTCGCTCGTCGAATCGGTAGGGCCGCTGCTCGGCCACTGGATCGGGGGCGGTCACCACCGCACCTTCGGCACGTCGAAGTCGGCGCACAGGGCGCGCCACACATCTCGCGGATCGATCCCCGCCTCGATGGCGGCGGCGCCGGTCCGGCCGCCGAGCGAGGGGATCACGTGGTCGGTCAGCAGCGCGTCACCGCGCGCCACCCCGAATTCGGTATGCAACAGGTCCTGGAACTCAGTCAACCGCACCGTGTTCAAGATACTCCGGTCCCCACCTATGTGGGTCAGGGAGCCCGTACGCCCTCGCGCACCCGATGGCACAGCTCGACCGGGTCGGCGACCTCCGCGATGCTCATGGCTGCTTCCTCGGCGGCGGCGGTGTAGCGCGGGTGGTCGAGCACGGCGAGCACCGCGGCGCGCACGGACTCCACGGTCAGCGGACGCACCACGATCGAACTGCCCTGGCGGGCCGCACGATTGGCAAGTTCCCACTGGTCGCCGCCGCCCGGCACCGTGACGACGGGGACACCGGCCAGCAGCGACTTCGCGAGCAAGCCGTGCCCGCCGCCGCCGACCACGACGGCCGCGTGGCCGAGCAACTCGTCCTGACGGCCGAGGCCGGCGGTGGCCCAGGACGGCAACCCGGTCGGCGGGGTGTCGATCATGGAGACGGCGACCCGGACACCGGCGCCGTCGAGCGCCTCGAGCACGGTCTCCACCATGCCCGTCACCCCCGTGTGCGCCGTGGACGGCGCGACCATGACCAAGGGACCGTCGCCCGGCGGCGGCGCGAGGATGTCGTCGGTGGGTTCCCACAGCAGCGGGCCGACCAGGTGGGCGTTGTCCGGCCAGTCGGGGCGCGGCACCTCCAGCGCGGGCAGGGTGGCCAGCAGGCGGGCGGCCGGACCCGGATCGGCGGCGGGCAGTCCCACACTCTCGCGGGCCTGCTCCCGCTGCCGCAGCCCGTTGCGGATCGCCCGCGCCGACATCGCGCGCAGCGTCCGGTCGCGCAGCGCGCCGCGCAGGCCCTCCCCCGGCGCGAGTCCGCTGCCGATCGGCGGCAGTCCTTTCGACGGCAGGTAGAGCGGGTGCGGCGAGAGCTCGACCCACGGCACGCCCAGCCGCTCGGCGGCCATGCCGCCGCCCGCGGTGAGGACGTCGGAGACCACCAGTTCCGGCAGCATCGCGCTCAGATCCGGCAGGATCTCGGTCGAGATGTGGGCGGCGCGCTGGTGGATACGCCTGCCCGCGTCGTTGTCGTCGTCGACGGCGCGCGGTGCGAGACCCTTGAGCCTGCGCACCGCGATGCCCGCGTCCTTCGCGGCGTCGAACCAGCGGGGACCGGTGAACAGCACCGGCTCGTCACCCGCCGCCAGCAACCGCTCGCACAGCGCCAACGCCGGAAAGGCATGCCCCGGATCGGGACCGGCAACGACGGCAATACGCATTGGCCCAGCCTGCCACACCGGCCCTACGAACCGACGGCGCCCGCCTCGAGTTGCACGGTCGCGCACGCGTTCACCGCGCCGCCGTCGGCACGCAATCCGCCGGACCGGCGTCGAAGACATTCTGGTCCAGGCCATTCCGACGTTCGGACCCGCGAAAGCGCGGCAGCCGAATCCGCTCAGCCGAAGTAGTACAGCTCGAATCCCACCGCGCGCTCGGCGGGGAACCCGTCCTTCGGCCCGGTGGCCATGTCGACGATGGCCCGCACCTGGTCGGCGACCGGCTCGGAGCTGAGCACCTCGAGGTAGCGGCGGTGTTCGGTCAGGGAGGCCGCCGCCTGGTCGAGGGTGGCGGTGACGTCGACGGCGTGCGTCGCGACCGGCCCGGCGACCGCGGCCCAGCGCGGCGACCAGGTCGGCAGGTCGGCCAGTTCCGGGAAGATCCATTCGTTGCCCGCGTCGGAGACGGCGTCCAGTCCGGCCCGGCCGACGGCGCGGTGGTCGGCGCTGTTGGCGTAGCCGGGCGCCCAGGTGTCGCCGAAGTTGAACAGCACCAACATCTCCGGGCGGTGCCTGCGGATCGCGGCGGCCAGGTCGCGGCGCAGTTCCAGGCTCTCCTGCACCCGGCCGTCCGGGTAGCCGAGGAATTCCACCTGGTCGACGCCCACCGCCTTCGCCGAGGCGATCTCCTCGGCCTGGCGCAGCGGTCCGGCCTCGGCGGGCGGCATTCCGGCGATGCCCGCCTCGCCGCTGGTGACGAGCACGTAGCGAATGTCCTTGCCCTGCCCCGTCCAGCGCGCGACGGCCGCCGCGGCGCCGTACTCGATGTCGTCGGGGTGCGCGACGATCACCAGGCCGCGCTGCCAGTCCTCGGGAACCTGCTCCATGGCACCCATTGAAACACCCGAGATCCCCACGGGGGCACACACGTAGCCGGGCCCGAAACGGCCGTGAAGCGGGTCCGGGTGGCGGGCCAGGCCGACGCTGCGGTAGACACTGTGGCCATGACGAAGCTCACACGCGCCGCCGCGGTCCTCGGCCTTGCGCTCATCGCACTGTTCAGCCCGGGCCCGCTGACCGCGGCCCCCGCCAAAGCCGACCCGCTGCCCAGGGTGTTCTTCGACATGTCGGTGGAGGGCATCCCCACCGGCCGCATCGTCATCGAGCTGCGCTCGGACGTGGTGCCCGAGACCGCCGAGAACTTCCGTGCGCTGGCCACCGGCGAGCAGGGCTTCGGCTACAAGGGTTCGACGTTCCACCGCGTGATCCCCGGATTCATGGCGCAGGGCGGCGATTTCACCAACGGTGACGGCACCGGCGGCACCAGCATCTACGGCCCGACCTTCCGCGACGAGAACTTCCAGCTGACCCACGCCGCTCCCGGCACGGTCAGCATGGCCAACCGCGGGCCAGGCACCAACAGCTCGCAGTTCTTCATCACCATGAAGGACACCCCGTGGCTGGACGGCAAGCACGTGGTGTTCGGCACCGTGGTCGAGGGCATGGACGTGGTGCACGCCATCGAGCAGGTGGGCTCGCCCTCCGGCACGCCCGGCCGCAGGGTCGTGATCGACAACAGCGGGCAGTTCTGACCCGGCACACCGCAACGGGCCGTGCGCCATCCTCCCGGATGACGCACGGCCCGTTGGCTTGTGCCGCTACAGCTTGCTGACGGTCGAGTTGTTCGACCCCGACACCGCCTTGTACAGCAGGTACAGGCCGAACACCACCGCACTGATCACCAGAATCGGGAACAGCCCCTTGATCAGCGCACCGATGATGGCGAGCGCGATCCAGACGACCGCGACGACACCGATGATCTTCCACAGCATTTCCAGCCTCCTGGATGTCTCTCCCGAACCGCCGTCCGGCGATCCGACACCTCCATGCTGGCAGTCCCGTGACCAGAAATCACCAGGTCAGCAGCGATATCCGGGTGCAAATCAGGGTTCACCCTGAGCATTTCGCCCGCGCTGTCGCGGCATGCCCGGACGCTACTGCGGCAGACCGGGAGGCGGCGGGGAGACCGTGAGGGTGGGACGGTCGGCGACCTCGGTCAGCGCCTGCGCCCAGCCGTCCAGGCGATCCGCCGCATGCCGCAATTCCGCGACGATGCCGTCGAATTGGTGTGCCACGACGGTGGTTTCGGGCACCGCGAGGACGCGGCTGGCAGCCGCGACGACCTGCTCGTATTCGGCGATCCCGGATTCCAGCCGGGTCAGCGCGAACCGCACGTTGCCGGTGAGGGTCTCGGTCGCCTCCGGGTTGGACCTGCCGACCACGGCGGCGGCGCGCTCCATCTGAACGATGTCGGCGGCGAGGGCGTGCAACGCGGCGGCTCCGGACGCGGCCGTCTCGACCATTTCGGCGAGGTCCTCGTGGGGCAGCCGGTGCGAGGCGGCGATCTGCCCGGTGAGCCCGTGCATCGCCCGTTCGGCCTGGACCAGGCGGGCGATCGGGGCGCGGGCGGCCGAGCGCGCAGGCGGCTGTTTACGCGGCAGGAACGCGGCCTGCGGCAGCGGGGAGCGGCGCAACCGCAGATAGCGCCGCGCGCTGAGCGCGGTCCCGGTGACGAACGCGACCGCGCCGCCGCCGAGCACGACCACCGCCCAGGCGGGAGCCGAGACGACGACCAGACCGACCGCGCCCGCGGTGGTCAACCCGGAGACCGTGCCGAGCTGGTAGCTGCGGCGCCGGGCGCGGCGGCGCTTGCGGAGTTCTCGTTCGCGCGGGTCGGCCCAGCGGCGCACCGCGACGAGCGCGTGCTCGCCCACGTCGCGCAGGGTCTCCGGCAGGGCGCCCTGCGGCATCCCGAACGTGGACTGCGCGGGAATTCGCTTACTTCGTTCGCTCATGCGCTTTCCTCACACCGTTCACGTCGGACGGCAGCTGGACCCGTGGGAGACGACGCGGTGCGCACGCCGCGGCCGCGGGGCGTGACGAGGGCACCCCCCGGCGATGCGACGGTCTCGCGCGTGCCCGCGTCCTTCACCGCACCGGTCCTTGCCTGTCTCGAGCCGTTACTGCTGGGCGGCCTGGCCCTTGTTCATCTGCGGCTGCGCCGGATTCGCCTGCGTCTGGGCGGAATTGATCGCGGACTGGCCGCCGCCCGCGGGCAGCGCCTCGCCGCGCATGGAGGCGCGGATCTGCTCGAGCTTGCTGTGGCCCGCCATCTGGATGCTGGCCTGCTGTACCTCGAGCATGCGACCCTGCACCGAGTTCTGCGCGAGCTCCGCGGAGCCGAGCGCGTTGGCGTAGCGGCGCTCGATCTTCTCGCGCACCGCGTCGAGGCTCGGGGTGGTGCCCGGCGCCGACAGCGTCGAGTCCATCTGCTGCAGCGACGCGGAGACCTGCTCCTGCATCTTGGCCTGCTCCAGCTGGCTGAGCAGCTTGGTGCGCTCGGCGACCTTCTGCTGCAACAGCATCGCGTTCTGCTCGACCGCCTTCTTGGCCTGCGCGGCGGCCTGCAGCGACTGATCGTGCAGGACCTTCAGGTCCTCGACGGACTGCTCGGCGGTGACCAGCTGGGCGGCGAACGCCTCGGCGGCGTTGGTGTACTGGATCGCCTTCTCGGTGTCACCTGCGGCGGTGGCCTGGTCGGCGAGCAGCACGGCCTGGCGTGCGTTGGCGTTGAGCTTCTCGACCTCGTCGAGCTGGCGGTTCAGCTTCATCTCCAGCTGACGCTGGTTGCCGATGACCGACGCGGCCTGCTGCGACAGGGCCTGGTGCTGGCGCTGGGCTTCCTCGATAGCCTGCTGAATCTGCACCTTCGGATCCGCGTGCTCCTCGATCTTGGCATCGAAGAGGGCCATCATGTACTTCCAGGCCTTGACGAACGGATTAGCCATCGATTGATCCCGCCTCCATCTGATGTACCGCTTGACGCGGCCCGGGTACACGACCCTCGCGCACCCGCTTGTGCCTATCCTCCACCATGCGGCACCTGGGCCGGGGCTACCCGGCCCAACCGACGCCTACTACAGAATCTATCCGTTTTCGGCGTCGGCCCGCAGCGTTGCCCGCGGCTGGGCATCCGATGTTCCGATGTCAGTTGCTCTTCACCAGGACCAGCATGTCGGCCTTCGGGGCCGGAATGACGATCCGGGTGTCCTCGGCGATCTGCGGCCGGGCCGCCGACATGCTCGCCGACGCCGGAGCCAGCGCGGGCTCCTGCGCCGGGGCGACCTCGGCGGATTCCGCGGCGGCAGCTGTCTGCTCGGCTTCCATGGCGGGTGTGGCGGCAGGCTCGGCGGCCTCGCCGACCGGAACCCCGTCGACGCCGGCCATGATCGTGCTCACATCCCATAGCACCCGCGATAACGGCACGTCGAGTGCGGCGCAGATCGCGGCGAGCAGTTCGCTCGACGCCTCCTTACGGCCCCGCTCGACCTCCGAGAGATACCCCAGGCTCACGCGCGCCGAGGTGGACACCTCACGCAAGGTCCGGTGCTGGGCGAGACGTGCACGCCGCAGACTGTCCCCGATCGCCTCTCGCAGCAGCGTCATCTCGATCTCCTTCGCTCCGAACACCGGGCGCCGCTTCGCGCAGTCGCCTGGCGCGCACCGTTCTTTCTGGCACAACGTCCCGGGGCGCCCCGTTGGTTCCCGGCGGGCGAACTCGTCGCACGAATTCTCGCGCACCGCGCTCAGCCGCCCTGCACACACCGAAGCAGCTCCCGCACCGCGTTCTCGGTCGCGGTGAGTCTGATGGTCCACCGGTCGCCGGACAGTTGCAACCGCATCACCTCGGTATGCCACGGACTGGACAGCCCGAGGAAGACGGTGCCGACCGCGTGCCCGTCCTGGCCGTCGGGTCCGGCGACGCCCGTCAGGCCGATCCCCCAGTCGGCAGTGCAGCGGGTACGCGCGCCGACGGCCATCTGCTCGGCGGTGCTCGCCGCCACCGGCCCCTCGGCGGCGAGCACTTCCGCGCTGACCCCGGCCAGGCTGCTCTTGAGGTCGGTGGCGTACACCACCAGTCCGCCGCGCAGCACCGCGCTCGCGCCAGGCACCCCGGCGATGGTCGCGGCCACCAGCCCGGCGGTCAGCGATTCGGCGGTGGCCACGGTCTGGCGGGCGGCCACCAGGGCACGCACCAATTCGTCGGCGGGAACGGACGCGGTGAGAGGGTCTGTCATGCCCCGCGCGCCCGGCCGGAGCCGCCCGCGAACCACACCCGTGCGGCCTGGCCGACGTAGTCCAGGCCGGTGACGACCGTCAACACCACCGCCAGGTACATCAGGGCCATGCCCGCGGCCTCGAAGCCGCCGGACAGCGGCAACAGCAGCACCCCGATGGCCAGCGACTGCACCAGCGTCTTCAGCTTGCCGCCGCGCCCTGCGGGAATCACCCCGCGCCGCACCACCAGCAGCCGCAACACCGTGACGCCCACCTCGCGCCCGACGATGACCAGGGTGATCCACCAGGGCAGGTCACCGAGTACGGACAGTCCGATCAGGGCCGCGCCGATGAGCGCCTTGTCCGCGATCGGGTCCGCCAGTTTGCCGAAATCGGTGACCAATCCGTACTTGCGCGCCAGCTGCCCGTCGAAGCGGTCGGTGATGGCGGCCAGCGCGAACAGCGCGGCGGCGGCGATCCGCCACCCGGTGTCGTGCCCGCCGCCCACGAACAGCGCGACCACGAACAGCGGAACGATCGCGATGCGCGCCATGGTCAGCACGTTCGCGATATTCATCAGCGGTACGGCGGTGTCGGCCTGGGCGGGCGGCACGAAACCGCCACCTGGGCGCTCCGCTCCGGTGCGCAGCAGACCTGCGTCGGGCCAGCGACGATCGATCTCTTCGGGTTGCACGCTCATGTCCTCGCCTCGAGGACGCGCGTTCCGAAGACGGCCACGGCTCCATCCGGTTGCGCTACCCCGGCGCGATGCGGTGAGCGGAACGACAGGATGTGCGGCACACGTTCAGACTATCGGTAAGCGCGCCGACTACTGTGCACCCCATGACCTCTCGGGGACCACTTGGTGGTTCGACCAGCGACGCGCACCCCAGCGCGGCCTCTGCCGCGCCCGGCACCGGACCGGTTGTGCGACGCGCCCGAACCTCGGACGTTCCCGCGATCAAAGGCCTCGTCGACGTCTACGCGGGCCGCATTCTGCTGGAGAAGAACCTGGTCACCCTGTACGAGGCGGTGCAGGAGTTCTGGGTGGCCGAAGACGGCGGCAAGGTGGTCGGCTGCGGCGCGCTGCACGTGCTGTGGGCCGATCTCGGCGAGGTGCGCACGGTCGCGGTGCACCCGGACGCCAAAGGCACCGGAGTGGGCAAGCTCATCGTGCAGCGGCTCGTCGCGGTGGCCAGGGAACTGGAGCTGCGCAGGCTGTTCGTGCTGACCTTCGAGGTGGAGTTCTTCAGCAGGCACGGGTTCGTGGAGATCGACGGCACCCCGGTGACCGCCGAGGTGTACGCCGAGATGTGCCGGTCCTACGACACCGGCGTCGCCGAGTTCCTAGACCTGAGTTATGTGAAGCCGAACACGCTCGGCAACACCCGCATGCTGCTGACCCTCTGAAGCGCCGACCAAGAAAGCGACACACCGTGCCGATCTTCGCCGTCCACTACACCTACTCCGAGGCCACCGTTCCCGGCCGCGACACCCACCGGCCCGAGCACCGCGGCTGGCTGTCCGGTCTGGTCGACGCGGGCACGCTGCTGTCGAGCGGACCGTACCCGGACGGGTCGGGCGCGTTGCTGCTCTTCCGCGCCGGGGACGAGACGGCGCTGAAGGACCTGCTCGCGCAGGACCCCTTCGCCAGGGAAGGTCTCATCGACGCGGTGCGCACCGTGGAGTGGCTGCCCATCATGGGCGCTTTCTCCGCCTGATCGATGGAAAGAGCCCCGCACCCTTCGATCGGGTGCGGGGCTCTTCCGCGCCGTTACTCGGCGTCCTGGGGCGCCGTGCCGCGGGTCTTGATCAGGCTGGCGACGGTCGCCACGACCAGCACGCCGATGATGACGCCCAGCGAGACCGGGGTGGAGATCTCCGGCACGCTGACGTGCTCGCCGCCGTTGATGAACGGCAGGGTGTTCTCGTGCAGCGCGTGCAGCACGAGCTTGATTCCGATGAACGCCAGGATCGCGGCCAGACCGTAGGACAGGTACACCAGCCGGTCCAGCAGGCCGCCGATCAGGAAGTACAGCTGACGCAGGCCCATGAGCGCGAACGCGTTGGCGGTGAAGACCAGGTACGGCTCCTCGGTGAGGCCGTAGATCGCGGGGATGGAATCCAGCGCGAACAGCAGGTCGGCGAAGCCGATTGCGAGCAGCGCGAGCAGCAGCGGGGTCACCACCCTGCGGCCGTCGACTCGGGTGACGAGCTTGTCGCCGTCGTACTCGTCGGTGGTCGGCAGCACCCGCTTGGCCAGCGCGACGATGCGGCTGTCGCGCTTCTCCTCGGCCTCCACCTCGTGGCCGCTCTCACGCAGCAGTTTGACGGCGGTGTAGATCAGGAAAGCGCCGAACAGGTAGAACACCCAGCTGAACGCGCTGATCGCGGCCGCGCCGACGGCAATGAACACACCGCGCATGGCCAGCGCGAGCACGATGCCGATGAGCAGCACCTTCTGCTGGTAGATCCGGGGCACGGCGAAGGTGGTCATGATGATCAGGAAGACGAACAGGTTGTCCACCGAGAGCGCCTTCTCGGTGACGAAACCGGCGTAGTACTCCCCGCCGAACGTGGAACCCCACCGCCAGGCGACGAAGCCGCCGAAGGCCAGGGCGAGGCTGATGTAGACCGCCGACCAGAAGGCCGATTCGCGGAAGGTCGGTTCGTGCGGCGTGCGCACGTGGGCGAAGAAGTCGAAGACGAACAGGCCGAGGATCACCGCGATGGTGATCCCCCATTCGAGTGCGGTCACCTGCATGCTGCGACCCGATCGGAGGCGGTAGTCATGACGGCCATCATGCCCGATTTGTCCGTTCTTATCGGCTAGCGGATTGGTTGCCGACCATCCTGTCACACTCCCTGGAGTCGCCCGACGGGCGCAAGAACCCACGTCGAACGCTCGAAAAGTCGCATCCAGGTGATTGCGAGCACATTGCAGTGCTACTGAAATCGGACATATCGACCGGGTACGAAAAACCGGTTTCCCCTGGCGGATTCGGGTGTTAGCGTCGAAGACGACGAAGCACCGCTCCCGAAAACCGAGAGGCACAGGCGATGACAGCGCGAATCCGGCAGCAGCGACAGTGGTCGCTCGGCGCCACGCGCCCGAATGCCGCCCTGCGCCTACTCGACTACCGCTGGATGCGCGTCCGGAGCGGCCCCTGAGTTCTCGGCACCCGAGAACCTATTCCAGGGGTCATTCCACGGCAACGCGCCGGGAATGACCCTTTTTTCGTCTGCGGGGGTAGCTCAACTGGTAGAGCACCGGTCTCCAAAACCGAAGGTCGGGGGTTCGACTCCCTCCCTCCGCGCCACCCAACTTCATAGTGAACCGGCAGCATGCGCGAGCCGACTTACGATCTGCTCGTGCACTTGAAACTCCTACTGCCACAAGATTTTCGGCCTCCGGGCCGCACTCCCTCGTAGCCCAACTGGTAGAGGCACCGGCATTAGGAGCCGGGAGTTGCGAGTTCGAATCTCGCCGAGGGAACTGGTTCGCGTGCGAGCGCGAACGAGCGTTTGTAGCTCAACGGGAAAGAGCGCCTGCCTACGAAGCAGGAGGTTGGAGGTTCGAGTCCTCCCAAGCGCGCCGATGGAGTGTGGTGTAAGGGGAGCATGGCGGGTTTTGGTTCCGCCGGTTCAGGTTCGAATCCTGGCACTCCAGTCCCGGCTCACGCAGGGTGGCCGCTGGGCTCTCACAAGGCCCGATCGCGTTGGCACTCGGGCCGATCGACGCCTGCCGGTCCTCGCGTATGTTCGGTGGGGTCATGGTGACTCTTCTCTTGGCGCTGACCGGCTTCGCCTTCCTCGATTCGCTGGATCTGCTGCTCGTCGGCGTCACGGTCGCGATCGTCTACGACAGCAAGCTCGCGCGCCGGTCACCGCTGCCGGGCGGATTGAGTTTCGTCGCGGGGGTGTTCGCGATGACCACCACGTTCGGTATCTGCGGCGTCCTCGGCATCACCTGGCTCACCTCGCTGATCGGCTTCGAGCTGACGCCCACCATCCGCTATTGGGGCGAGCTGGCGGTGGGCGCGGTGCTGCTCCTGCTCGCCGTGCTGCCTTCCGGCGCGCGCCGCGATCCGCCGGAGTGGGCGACGAAGGCCCGGCGGCAGCCTTGGGTGCTGGCGCTGGTGGGTATCGCGATCGGCTTCGCGCAGGCGCCGACGGCGGTGCCGTATCTCGCGGGTCTGGCCATGCTGTCCGCGCACGACCCGCTGCCCCCGCTGTGGCCGCTCATCATCGTCGCCTACTGCGCGGTCGCGCTGCTGCCGCCGCTGCTGATTCTCGCCCTGTCCGTCCGCGGCACCGCGCGGGCCCGCCGCGTGTATCGAACGATCGTCCGCGTCCTGACCGAATACGGCCCGCTCTCGGTGCGAATCATCTTCGGGCTCTTGGGCGCCGCGCTGATCACCGACGCGCTCGTCCACCACGCCCATCTGTGGTGAACAGTCGGAATTGCCTGGTCCCTCGTCACCGACACGATCGTCCACCGCGGGCACCGTCGAATAGCCGAAGTCGGCGGACCGCGCCCTGCCGGAGCGCCGTAGGGACGCCTACTCCTCGGCGTCGCCCGAATCGTCCCCGCCGCCGCGGATCGACCACAGCAGCCCCTCCAGCTCGTCGGGCTTGACGAGTACATCGCGCGCCTTGGACCCTTCGCTGGGACCGACGACGCCGCGGGTCTCCATGAGGTCCATCAGGCGGCCCGCCTTCGCGAAACCGACGCGCAGCTTGCGCTGCAGCATGGAGGTGGAACCGAACTGGGAGGTGACGACCAGTTCGATGGCCTGGAGCAGCACGTCGAGGTCGTCGCCGATGTCGGGGTCGACGTCCTTCTTCTCCCCGGCCTTGGCGGCTGTGACGCCCTCCTGGTACTCGGGTTCGGCCTGGTTCTTGGCGAAATCGACGACGCCGTGGATTTCCTCGTCGCTGATGAACGCGCCCTGCAGACGGGTGGGTTTGCCCGCGCCCATGGGCAGGAACAGGCCGTCGCCCATGCCGATCAGCTTCTCGGCGCCCGGCTGGTCCAGGATGACCCGGGAGTCGGTGAGCGAGGAGGTCGCGAACGCCAGGCGGGAGGGCACGTTGGTCTTGATCAGACCGGTGACCACATCGACCGACGGACGCTGCGTCGCCAGCACCAGGTGGATGCCCGCGGCGCGGGCCTTCTGGGTGATGCGGACGATCGCGTCCTCCACATCGCGCGGCGCCGTCATCATCAGGTCGGCGAGCTCGTCGACGATGGCGAGGATGTAGGGGTAGGGCCGGTAGACCCGCTCGCTGCCCAGCGGCGCGGTGATCGCACCGGACTTCACCTTCTTGTTGAAGTCGTCGATGTGGCGAACCTTGTTGGCCTGCATGTCCTGGTAGCGCTGCTCCATCTCCTCCACCAGCCAGGCCAGCGCGGCGGCGGCCTTCTTCGGCTGGGTGATGATGGGCGTGATCAGGTGCGGAATGCCCTCGTACGGGGTGAGTTCGACCATCTTGGGGTCGATCAGGATCATCCTGACCTCCTCCGGGGTGGCCCGTTGCAGCAGCGAGACCAGCATCGAGTTGACGAAGCTGGACTTACCGGAACCGGTGGAACCCGCAACGAGCAGATGCGGCATCTTTGCCAAATTGGCAGAGACGAACTCGCCCTCGATGTTCTTGCCGAGACCGATCACCAACGGGTGGTGGTCGTTTCGGGTGGACGGCGCTTTCAGCACGTCGGCCAGCCGCACCAGTTCACGATCGGCGTTGGGCACCTCGATGCCGACGGCGGACTTGCCGGGGATCGGCGCGAGCAGCCGAACGTTCTCGGTGGCGACGGCGTAGGCGATGTTGCGGGCCAGCGCGGTGATCTTCTCCACCTTCACGCCGGGCCCGAGTTCCACCTCGTACCGGGTGACCGTGGGGCCGCGCACGAATCCGGTGACCGCCGCGTCGATCTTGAACTGCACCAGCACCTCGGTGATCGCCTCGATCATCGATTCGTTGGCGGCGCTGCGCTTCTTGGGCGGGTCGCCGTCGGTGAGCAGCGTCAGCGGCGGCAGCGTGTAGTCGCCCTCGATCACCCGGTCGGCGACGAACTCGGGTTCCTTGGGCGGCGGCGGGGTCTGATCCTGCGCCTTCGGCGCAGCGCGCTTCTTGGGCTTGGGTGGCTCCGGCGGCGGTTCGGTGGCGATCGGCTTGGCGTCGCGCAGCGGCGGCTCGCCCAGCGATTCGGTGAGCGCGTCGGATCCGGCGAATTCGTCGGGCGGATAGTTCTCGGCCGGGGTGCGGCCGCGGCGCCGGGACCGGGTGCGGTGCGCGGGGAAACCGTCGGCGTCGTAGTCGGTGGGATCGTAGTCGCGTGCCTGGTCGAATTCGCCGTACTCGTCGCCGCCCGCCGCGGTGCCGAAGTATTCGCGCAGCCGCTGCGGGACCTCACGGACCGTGGTCCCGGTCAGCAGCAGCACGCCGAAGACGACGGCCATCAGGAGGATCGGCACGGCCAGCCAGGCGGTGAGCCCGCTCGCCAGCGGCCCGCCGATCACGTAACCGACGAAACCGGCGGCGCGGGAACGGCCGTGCGCGTCGGTGGGCGCGTCCGCGGCGAGATGCCAGATGCCGAGCAGCGGCAGACCGACCAGCAGTCCACCCAGCACCAGCCGCGGCCGGATCTCGGGGTGCGGTTCGGTGCGCATGAGGATGATCGCGATGCCGGTCGCAACGAACGGCAGTGCGGCCGAGGCGGACCCGGACACCGCCCGGATCGCTTCCTCCACCCAGTGCCCGATCGGGCCGCCCGCCGAGAGCCACACCGCCGCCGCGATGACGCCGCTCAGCGCGATCAACGCGAGGGCGATGCCGTCGCGCCGGTGACCGTGTTCGATCTCGCCGGCCCGGCTGAGCGTGCGAGTGGTGGCGCCGAGCCCGCGAGCCAGCATGTTCCAGCCGCTGGTGATGCCGCGACCGAAGACGGCCAGCGGCGCGGTGTCGGACTTGCGCCGCACGGGTCTGCGGGCCGGTGTGGCGCGCCCGCGCGGTGCGGAACCACCCCGGGGTGTCGTGGAACGAGACCGCGCCGTGGTGGTCCTCCCCCGGGCCGATCCCGCCCGCGCACGAGGTGTCGTGGTGCTGCGGGACTTACCTGCCATGGACCCAGGCTAGCCGCAAACGCCCCATCCAGACCATCCGCAACACCCGTATCGCCCGCCTCGAGCGCGCCGGATCACAGCCGAAGCCCCCGCTCGAGCGGCGGATGCGGCCGGTTCAGACCGATCGGTCCAGTTCCAGTACCGCGCGCACCGCGTCCTCGTCGCCCGCGGTTTCGAGGCGCACCTTGTCGCGGCCGAAGGCGTGCAGTATCAGTTCCGAGGGCTTGCCGGTGAGCGTCACCGCGGCGCCCTGCCCCGGCTTCACTTCTGCCCGGCGGCCATCGGGCGTCGCAAGCACCACCGGGACCGGCGAGGTGCGGTAGGCCATCTTGCCGACCCGGCGCACCAGGTTCCACAGCTGGGCCTCGTCGGCCTCGGGGAGTTCGCGCGGCTGCCAGTCCGATCCGGCCCGGCGCACATCCTCGTGATGCACGAACATCTCGCTCAGATTGGCCAGCGCGTCCACCGGCTTCAGCGGCGACCACCAGGGCGGGCCGGTCCGCACCAGGTCGAGCAACTCGGGAAACGGCTTGCGCGCCACGCGGTCCTGCACCGACTCGAGGTAGCCCGCAAAGGGTTTGAGCAGAATGCCCGGCGCGGCATCGGGACGGCGTTCCCGAACGATCAAGTGCGCCGCCAGATCTCGCACGGTCCAAGTGCCGCAGAGAGTCGGCGCATCCGGACCTGCCGCCGACATCGCGGCGACCAGGGCCTGACGTTCCCGTTGTGCCATGCTCACGTGCCGACCCTAGCGGATGCCGCCGGACGGAAGATGTCCGAAACCCTGGACAACCTGAGCGAACGGGGGCCCAGCCGGTCTTGCGGACCCGCGCGATTACCGAAAAGCAATGCGCGGACTGGATTCCCGGATGGTTGCTCGGTAGCTTGTTCACTGGTCCATAGGGTCGTGGACCTCTCAGTTCGAAGGGATTCACCTTGAAGAAGTTCTTCACCGCTGCCGCGGTCATCGTGGCAACGGTCGGTTCGATGCTGGCCACCTCGGCACCGGCGCAGGCCGGATACGGCTACTACGGCGCGATCGCCGTGTCGAGCGACGGTAGCTACGGCATCGCCAACAACTACGGAAGCTACAGCGCCGCCGAGGACGCGGCGGTCGACGTCTGCGGCTACGGCTGCTCCACCCTGGTCTCCTGGACCAACGGCTGCGGCGTGCTCGCCAGCTCCGATACGCGCTGGAGCGCGTCGGCGCGGCCCAGCTACTCCGAGGCCCGCGCCGCGGCGATGTCCCGCCTGTCCGGCGGCTGGGTCGTCGACTGGCGCTGCACCTCGGGCTACTCGCTGTAAATCCGACTCCGTCGCGTCGTCCACTGCGAGACCGCGACACCACTTCACCAGGGGAAAATCGTGAAACACCGCTCCATCCGGGCCGCGGTCGCCGTTCTGCTGACCGCCTCGGCGTTCGCACTCGGCGCGTGCAGTTCCGACAGTGACTCCTCGAGCACGGGCACCAGCACCTCGCCCGCAGGCAAGTTCGAGGAAGGCAAGAACGAGGACAAGGCCGTCGAGGGCAAGGCGCCCGCCACCACCACGGCGCCGAACCTGCCCAAGCCGGCCGCTTCGCTGCTCAACGAGCGCATCAACCGCGCCTTCGATCCCTCGGTGAGCGCCGAGGAGAAGATCAGCTGGATCCAGGACGCCGAGCGCGATCCGCAGCTGGTCGACAAGCTGGTCGACGCGGCCAAGCGCAACAAGGTGACCGTCCAGATCACCAACGTGCAGGAACCCAAGGACGGCAAGCTGAAGGCCGACGCGAAGGTCACCATCGACGGGCAGCCGGTGGAGAACGCGTTCGTCGAGTTCGTCGCCGAAGGCAGCGACTGGAAGGTCTCCCACCAGTTCACCTGCAACATCGTGCGCTCGGCGAAGCTGGACTCGGCGGCCTGCCAGGCTCAGTAATCGATGCGAAAAGCGCCGGAGGGCATTGCCTTCCGGCGCTTTTCGCGTTTCGGGATCAGACGCCGATGACGGTGGGCACGATCATCGGGCGGCGGCGGTAGGTCTCGGCGACCCAGCGCCCGACCACCCGGCGCACGCTCTGGGCGAGGCGGTGGGTGTCGGTGACGCCCTCCCCCGCCAGCCGCAGCAGTTCGGCCTCGACGAGTTCGGCGGCGTCGGCCAGCGCGGTCGGGTCGTCGGAGAAGCCGCGCCCGCTCACCTCCGGCGTGCTCACGGCCTTGCCCGTGGTCTCGTCGATGGCGACGGTGATGCTGATGAAACCGCCCTCGCCGAGCACCAAGCGGTCCGACAGCGTGGACTCGCCGACATCGCCGACGGAAAGACCGTCCACATAGACGTGGCCGACCGGCACCCGGCCGACGATGGACGCGATTCCGTCCACGAGGTCGACCACGACGCCGTCCTCGGCGAGGACGACCCGGTCCTCCGGGACGCCGGTGGCCACCGCGAGCGCGGCATTGGCGCGCAGGTGCCGCCATTCGCCGTGCACCGGCATGGCGTTGGTGGGCCGCACCGCGTTGTACAGGTACAGCAGCTCACCCGCGGAGGCGTGCCCGGAGACGTGCACTTTGGCGTTCTGCTGGGTGATGACCGTGGCCCCCAGCCGGGACAGCCCGTTGACCACGGCGAACACCGAGTTCTCGTTGCCGGGGATGAGCGAGGAGGCCAGCACGACGAGGTCGTCGGCGCGGATGTGGATCTGGCGGTGATCGCCGCGCGCCATCCGCGACAGCGCCGAGAGCGGTTCGCCCTGCGAGCCGGTGGAGATGAGCACCAGCCGGTCGCCGGGCAGCGTGGCGGCGACGTCGAGGTCGACGACCACGCCGTCGGGCACCGTCAGGTAGCCGAGATCCTGGGCGATCTGCATGTTGCGGACCATCGAGCGGCCCACGAAACAGATACGGCGCCCGTACTTCTGGGCCACGTCCACGACCTGCTGGATGCGGTGCACGTGGCTGGCGAAGGATGCCACGATCACCCGGTTGCGCGCCTTGCCGATCACGTTGTCCAGCACACCGCCGATCTCGCGTTCGGGCGTGACGAATCCGGGCACCTCGGCGTTGGTGGAGTCCACCAGGAACAGGTCGACGCCCTCGTCGCCGAGCCTGGAGAAACCGGCCAGGTCGGTGAGCCGTCCGTCCAGCGGCAGCTGGTCCAGCTTGATGTCGCCGGTGTGCAGCGCGACGCCCGCGGGGGTGCGGATGGAGACGGCGATCGCGTCCGGGATCGAGTGGTTGACCGCGAAGTACTCGCACTCGAACGGGCCGTGGCGGGTGGTCTCGCCCTCCACGATCTCCGTGAGCTTGGGGTGCAGCCGGTGCTCGCGGCACTTCGCGGCCACCAGCGCGAGGGTGAACTTGGCGCCGATGACCGGGATGTCGCCGCGCATGCGCAGCAGGAACGGCACGGCGCCGATGTGGTCCTCGTGACCGTGGGTGAGCACGATCGCGACGATGTCGTCCATCCGGTCCTCGATGGGCCGGAAGTCGGGCAGGATCAGGTCGACGCCGGGCTGCTGGTCCTCGGGGAAGAGCACGCCGCAGTCGACGATGAGCAGCTTGCCGCCGTACTCGAAAACGGTCATGTTGCGGCCGATTTCGCCGATGCCGCCCAGCGCGAAGACGCGCAGACCGTTCTTCGGCAGCTTCGGCGGCGCGCCGAGGCGGTCCTGCGCCGCCACCACGGGCGGCTTGGCGGGCGGCTGCTCGCCGCGACCGCGACCTTGCCGACCGCGGCCGGAGCGGCGACCGTTCTGCCGGGTGGGTTCCTGCTGCTGAGCCTGGGGGGCCTGCGTCTTCTTGGCGCGGTCCGACTTTCGCGCCGATTCGGCGCGGGCGGGTTCGGTGGTCTCGCGCTGCGCGGCGACCTCGGGCTGCGCGGCTACTTCGGGCTGCGCGGTGGTCTCGGGCTGCGCCGCGACCGGTTCGGCGGCGGGCTTTTCGGTGCGTTCCCGCTCGACGGGAGCGGGCTCGGGAGCGCCCGCGGGGCGGGACGCGGTACGGCGGGGACGGCGCGGAGTGGTCATGCCGACATCTCCTGTCCAGTGTCGGATGTGTCGCGGGCTAGGTCGCTCATGCCAGCACCCCCGCGGTCCGCAGGTCCTCGGCGAGCCGGTCGAGCGCCTCGGTGCTCGGCATCAGCTGCGGCAACCGCGGCTCGCCCACCTCGACCCCGAGCAGACGCAGCCCGCCCTTGGTCATCGCGACGCCGCCCAGGCGCGCCATGGCGTGGTTCAACGGGGCGAGTCGCGCGTTGATGTCGCGAGCCCGCACCACGTCGCCCGCCTGGTACGCGTCGAGAAGCTCGCGCAGCCGCTCGGGCACCAGATGGCCGATGACGCTGATGAATCCGACCGCGCCGATGGACAGCCACGGCAGGTTCAGGGAGTCGTCGCCGGAGTAGAAGGCCAGGCCGGTGCTGGCGATCAGCTCGGCGCCCGCGTTCAGATCGCCCTTGGCGTCCTTGACCGCGACGATGCGCGGGTGCTCGGCGAGCTTGCGGAGGGTGTCGGGGCCGATGGGGATGATGGAGCGCGGCGGAATGTCGTAGAGGGTGACCGGCAGGTCGGTGGCGTCGGCGACCGCGGTGAAGTGCGCGATCAGGCCCTCCTGCGAAGGGCGCGAGTAATAGGGCGTCACCACGAGCAGACCGTGCGCGCCCGCGCGCTGCGCGTTGCGCGCGAGCTCGATGGAGTGTGCGGTGTCGTAGGTGCCCGCGCCCGCGATCACGGTGGCGCGATCACCCACGGCGTCGACGACGGCGTGCAGCAGGTCGAACTTCTCCGACTCGGTCGTGGTCGGCGACTCGCCGGTGGTACCGGAGATCGCGAGCAGGTCGACACCGCGGTCGACGAGACGGGCCGCCAGCGCGACCCCGGCATCGACATCCAGCTTGCCGTCGGCACTGAAGGGGGTCACCATCGCGACACCTACTGTGCCGGACGCGCGCAGCTCCGTTGGCGTCGATTCACCGTTCGTCATGGTCAGAAAGGCTACCCGGTCCCCACAGCACCCTCGACACCCTGACCGGCGATCCGGCTGCCCGCCCGAGTGATTCACCTCCCATCGACGCCAGGACGACATCAATCTTTCCTTGAATGACATCAAAAATGACGCCACACTGATGTCATGGATTTGAACAAATACACCGCTCAGCTGCGTGAAAACCTGGTGGCGGCCGCGGCGCTCGGCGACGAGAAGACCCAGGCCACCGCCACCGCCCTGGCCGCGGCGACCGAATCGTCGGCCCGGCTCGTGCTGCTCGCGGCGCTGTCCGAGCTGGCCGCCGAGGTCAGCGCGACGCTGGAGAACCGCACGGTGCACGTCTCGGTGGATGGCACCGATGCCACGGTGGATGTCCGCAAGAACGCCGCCGCCGAAGAGCACCCGACCCTCGAGGACATGACCGGCGACATCAGCCGGGTCACGCTGCGCCTGGTCGAGCAGATGAAGGCGAAGGCCGAGGAGGCGGCCGCAGCCAGCGGGGTCTCGCTGAACTCGTGGTTGTCCACCGCGGTGTCCGGCGCGCTGCGCGACCAGATGCGAGGCCACGGACCCAAGCGCGACATCTGAGCCGGCCGCCGCGTCCGATCCGGCCGGCTACAGCAGCGCCGCCAGATCGCCGCGGTCGCCGATCACCACCTCGTCGAGTTCGAGCCAGTCCGCCATCTCGCGCAGGGCCGTGCGCAGCGCCGCCGCGGTTTCGGCGTCGCAACGGCCCGGCTCGGCGAAGGCGCCGGGCACCAGCAGCCGCCCGCTCGCGCGTTCGGCGCGCAGGTCGACGCGGCCGACCAGCTCCCCGTCCATCAGGAACGGGAAGACGTAGTAGCCGTGCACCCGCTTGTGCTCGGGGGTGTAGATCTCGATGCGGTAGTGGAAGTCGAAGATCCGCTCGGTGCGGGGGCGGAAGAAGATCAGCGGGTCGAACGGGCACAGCAGCGCGGCGCCCGCCACGCGGCGCGGCGTGGCGGCCCCGGACCGCAGGTAGGCGGGTTTGCCCCACCCGGCGACCTCGACCTCCTCCAGTTCGCCCGCGTCCACCAGCGCCGCGATCGCGGGCGTGGTCTGGGAGCGGTGCAGCCGGTAGTAGTCGCGCAGGTCGGTCTCGGTGCCGATGCCCAGCGCGGTGGCCGCGCGGCGGACCAGTTCCAGGACCGCGTCCGCCTCGGAGACGTTGCGCGCCAGCACCTCCGGCGGGATCACTCGCTCGGCGAGATCGTAGTGCCGGGTGAAGCCGACGCGCTTGTCGACGGAGAGCTCGCCCGCGGCGAAGAGCTGTTCGCAGATCATCTTGGTGTCGCTGAGATTCCACCAGGACCCCTTGGGTCGCGGCTTGTCCAGCTCGAGATGTCGTTCCACCTCACCGGCGGGCGCGGCGCCGACCTCCCGGATCACGTCCAGGATGTCCTTGCCCAGTGTGGGATTCCGGTCGAGCACCTTGTGCATCGACCAACGTCCGTGCTGGTACCGCACCATCCGCCAGCGCATCAACGGCCAGTCGTCCACCGGGATGAGCGCGGCCTCGTGCGCCCAGTACTCGACCAGCCGCCGCGGCCGCGTGGCGCTGTGACTCCAGGCCGCCTCGTCGAGCAGCGCGCGATCGTAGCCGCCGATCCTGCTGAACACCGGAGCGTAGTGGGCGCGCACCACCGCCGACACCGAATCGAGTTGCAGCAGTTGTGTTCTGGCGAGCACGTCGGCCACCGTCCGTCGTGTGACGGCCGCCGGGCGTCGCCTGCCGAACCCCTGCGCGGCCAAGGCCGTCCGCCGTGCGGCCGCCGCACTCATCTTCCGCATACCCGAACAATGCCACGGGGGTCCGACACGTAGCGGACGGCGCGTTCCCGGCGGTGGAGTGAGCGCCATCACCCGCACGGATTTCTCCGTTCCAGCCGAACTGCCAAGGCCGACAGACCGTCTCAGTGGCGACCCGTCGGCCTCGCGAAGAAGACGGCGCGCTCACATTGTCGATGGTGAGGTAAACAGGGTCTATGCATCGCGTGCGGGGGCCTCGGGTTCTCATGTCGGATACGACGGTTGTCCACGGTGTCATCAGGGTGGGCGTGCAGTTGATCAGGCGCGTCATCGCACCGGGCCGTCTCGCTGTCCTGGTCGCCCTGGTGGTGCTGGCATCGGGCCTGGGCGCCCCGAGCGGCCCGCGGGCCCACGCGGCCGAAGTCACCCAGCGCAGCTACACCAATGCAGCGGGCACCCGCGACTACTACCTGCACGTCCCGCCCGGCGACCCGGCGGGCAAGCCCCTGATGATCTACCTGCACGGCTGCACCGATCCGCAGGCGCAGCTGGCCGGTAACGGATTCGCGCTAACACACGTCGCCGACGAACTGGGCTTCGTACTCGCGTACCCGATCCAGACCCGAGCAGCCAACGAGCGCTACTGCTGGAACTGGTTCGATCCGGCCAACCAGCAGCGCGAGACCGGTGAGCCGTCGATTGTCGCGGGCATCACCAACACCCTGATCGAGGAGTTCGGAATCGATCGCGACCGGGTCTATGTCGGCGGCTACTCCGCGGGCGGCGGCATGAGCACGGTCATGGCCGCCACCTACCCGGACCTGTACGCCGCCATCGCGCCGATGGCGGGCGGGCCGTACGGAATAGGCCCGCAGCCGCCACACGCGGACCTCACCGGCGCCACCATCGTCGCGGCCATGGGCCCGCGCGCCCGCCCCGTCCCCGCCTTCTTCCTGCAGGACCTGGCCGACCAGACCAGCCTCTACCCGATCGGGCGCGCCAACCTCCTGCAGTGGCTCGACGCCGATCGGCGTGCGGGCAACCTCACCCTCCCGGACACCCCGACCAACGTCACCACCACCGCCGACCCGGTGCCCGCGACCATCGAGCACTACTCGAACCAGGACTGCGAGCTGGCCCAATTCGTCACACCGATCGGACCGGATCACATCGGTGGCGGGCTACTGATGCAGTCGACCGCCGGCCTCGCACTACAGCGCAGAATGATGGATTTCCTCCTGGCGCACCGGCTTACCGCCCCGCACCGAGCCTGCTGAACCGTGGTGGACACGCTGAGATCCGCGCTGAACTGACCGCTGGGGCTCCGCCGGGAAAGTTCCTGAGCCTCGGTCCGGATCGTTCTGGCGGTCATTTCTTCGGCGCTGCTGAGACTGCTGTGTCGAGCGTCACACCTCGTGTGGTCACAGCGGGCCCGAGCGATGTGTCGAAACCGATGTCAGCAACGAAAGGGTGTGGCGCACCGCGCGACACCCATGATCCCGAGGGAGCAGCATCGTGCCCACCGTCGACGTTCTCGATTCGTTCATCTCCTACACCGACACCGGCGCGGGTTCGGTCCCCGTGGTGTTCCTGCACGGCAACCCGACCTCGTCGCACCTGTGGCGCAACGTGATCCCGCACGTCGCCGGCCAGGCCAGGGCGCTCGCTCCCGACCTCATCGGTATGGGCGCTTCGGGCAAACCCGACATCGACTACCGCTTCGTCGACCACGCCCGCTACCTGGACGCCTGGTTCGACGCGCTCGGCCTGGACGAGGTGGTCCTGGTCGGCCACGACTGGGGCGGGGCTCTCGGCATGGATTGGGCAGCGCGGCACCCGGGCCGGGTGCGCGGCATCGCGCTGATCGAGACCTTCCTGCGGCCGCTGGAATGGTCCGAACTGCCGCCGCTCGGCGCCGAGCTGTTCCGCAAGTTCCGCAGCGCCGAAGGCGAACGAATGGTGTTGGAGGAGAACATGTTCATCGAATTCAACCTGCCGAAGGGCGTGGCGAATCTGTCGCAGCAGGACCACGACGTCTACCGTGCGCCCTTCCCCACCCCCGCCACGCGCAAGCCGCTGCTGGCGTGGCCGAGGGAGTTCCCGCTGGGCGACGAGCCCGCCGACGTGGTGGAGATCGTGCGGAACTACGGCCGGTACCTGGCCGAGACGCCCGAGATCCCGACGCTGATCATGGCACTGGAGAACGGCGTCGGCCTCGGCTCACCCGAGTCGGTGCGCTGGGCCGCAACCACTTTCGCCGACGCCGAGGTGGTGTCGATCCCGCCCGCCGGGCACCACGCCCCGGAGGATCGGCCGGACGAGATCGGCGCGGCGGTCGCGGAGTGGTTGCGCAGGCGCGCGCTGGTTCCGGCCGCCGCACAGGCCTGAAACCTCGCCGCGTGGCCGTGGTCCTCGTCGCCCGGGACGAGGACCCGCCCGCGCTTGCGGCCGCGCGGCGCGCTGCCGAAGATTGCCCGATGAGTAGTGCAGATGCCCCGGCGCACGGCCCCGATGACGACGCGGCGACGGCGGAGGTCCGCCGCGCGGAAGCGGCACTGGTCGCCCGCGCCGTGGACGGCGACCCCGACGCGGTCGCCGAAATCGTTCGCACGCTGCAGGATCCCCTCTATCGGCTGGCCCTGCGGATGGTGGGGCGGCCCGCCGAGGCCGAGGACGCCACCCAGGAGATCCTGATCCGCGCGATCACCCGCCTCGCCACCTTCCGCGGCGAGGCGAAGCTGCTCACCTGGGCGTACCGGATCGGCGTCAACTACTTGATCAACCTGAGCAGGCGAACGCCGCAGGAACTGCGCCAGCTCAGCCTGGAGGAGTTCGGCGCCGGACTGACCGACGGCTTGGCGGCCGAGGACTACCGCGGGCCCCAGGCCGCGCTGCTGTCCAGCGAGGTCCGGCTCAACTGCAGCCAGGGCATGCTGCAATGCCTGGCCCGCGAGGAACGCGTCGCGTTCGTGCTCGGCCAGGTCTTCGAACTCGGCTCGGCGGAGGCGGCGTGGATCCTCGACATCACCCCGGCCGCGTACCGAAAACGATTGGAGCGAGCCAAGAAACGTCTCGGCGCGTTCCTGAGCTCCGCGTGCGGTGTGGCCGACCCGCGTGCGGCGTGCCGGTGCTCGAGACGGGTCGAGAAAGCGGTGGCGCTCGGCCGCGTCGACCCGGCCGCCCCGAAGTACGCCACCCATCCGGTGAGCCCCGGCGGCCGGACCGTGCTCGAGGCCGAGGAGCAGATGATCCGCCTGCACGATGTCGCCGCGGTGCTGCGCGGGCATCCGGACTACGCCGCGCCCCAGGAACGGATGGACGCCATCGCGATGCTGTTGCGATCCGGGCAGTTTCCCTTGCTGACCTGAGCGAGGCCCCGGGCCACCCACACGACAGTGGCGCACATCACAGCGCGGAGGTGTCGGATCGCGTCGGAAACCGGTGTCGAACCGGAGTGACAGGCAACAACACCGGAAAGGACGCCCCATGGCAACCATCGACGTACTCGACTCGTACCTCTACTTCCACGACACCGGATCCGGTGCGATCCCCGTGGTGTTCCTGCACGGCAACCCGACGTCGTCCTATCTGTGGCGCAACGTGATTCCGCACGTCGCCGACCAGACCCGGTGCCTGGCACCGGATCTCATCGGCATGGGCGCCTCGGGCAAGCCGGACATCGCCTACCGGCTCGACGATCACGCCCGCTACCTGGACGCCTGGTTCGACGCCCTCGGTCTCGACCGGGTCGTACTCGTCGGCCACGACTGGGGCGGCACGCTCGGCATGGATTACGCGGCCCGCCATCCGGGCCGGGTCCTCGGCATCGCGCTGATCGAGACCTTCCTGCGCCCGACGCGCTGGGATGAACTGCCCCAGGGATCGGCCGACATGTTCCGCACCTTCCGCTCGCCGGAAGGGGAAAAAGCCGTGCTGGAACAGAATCTGTTCATCGAATACAACCTGCCCAAGCTCATCGCCGGACTCACCGAGGCCGACCTCGACGCCTACCGCGCGCCCTACCCGACCCCGGAATCGCGCAGGCCGATGCTGGCGTGGGCCCGGGAGTTCCCGCTCGACGGCGAGCCCGCCGACGTCGCCCAGCGGGTCCGCGATTACGGGCGCTGGATGGCGGAGAGCCCCGAGGTACCCAAGCTGCTGATGCACGTCGAGCCGGGAGTGGGCCTCGGCTCCCCGGAGGTGATCGCCTGGGCGGCAGAGACTTTCGCCGCCGTGGAGGTCGAGTCCGTTGGGCCGGGCGCCCATCACAGCCCGGAGGATCAGCCCGACGCCATCGGGCGCGCGGTCGCGAACTGGCTGCGCAGGCACGCACTGACCGCGCAGCCCGCCGCGGTCTGAACGGAGAGGATCGAAACCATGCGCGACGCTTCCGGAAGGGCGGCAGCCGCGCCACCGAGCACTCGCCGGCGGGAACGGGGCGTGCACAGCGCGGCCGAGAGCGTGCCGTCGGAGCCGCTCGAGGAATGGGCCGCCGAGGCCGACCCGGAACCTCGGGCGACGGGCCCGGATGCGGAAGAACTGCGCCTCGTAGCGCGCGCCGTCGACGGTGATCAGGCGGCGCTGCGCGAAGTGATCAGCCGCCTGCAGGATCCGCTGTACCGGCTGTCGCTGCGCATGGTCGGCCGCCCGCCCGATGCCGAGGACGCCGTGCAGGAGATCCTCCTGCGCGTCGTCACCCGGCTGTCCACCTGGCGGGGCGAAGCGAAACTGCTGACCTGGGCCTACCGCGTCGGCGTCAACTACCTGCTGAACCTGCGCAGGCGGTCACCGCAGGAAAGCGATCAGCTCAGCCTGGACGATTTCCGCGACGACCTCGCCGACGGTCTCGCCACCGCCGATCACCGCGGACCGGAGGCCGCCCTGCTGGCCGAGGAAGTGCGGCTGAGCTGCACCCAGGCGATGCTGCAATGCCTCAGCCGCGACGAACGCGTCGTCTTCGTGCTCGGCGAGATCTTCGAATTGAAGGCCGCCGAGGCCGCCTGGATCCTCGGCACCACCCCGGCGGCCTGTCAGAAGCGGCTCGAACGCGTCAAACAGCGCCTCGGCACGTTCCTGCGCTCGACCTGCGGGCTAGTCGAGCCGACCGCCTTCTGCCGCTGCCCACGCCGCGTCGACAAGGCCCGGGCCCTGGGCCGCATCGACCTCGACCGCCCCGCCTTCGCCACCCACCGGGTCAGCG
>NZ_BDBP01000054.1 GCF_001613045.1 Nocardia lijiangensis NBRC 108240
CGGTGCGCACGCCGCCCGGCGCCGCGGCCGAGATCGCCGCCGTCGCCGCCGCATTGGACCGGGTGCAGGCCACCGCCTACGACCTGTCCTCGGAACAGGCTCTGCTGCGCCGCAACAGCACCGAGTCGATGGCGAACCTGGCCCGCCGCAACCAGAACCTCGTGCGCCGCCAGCTCGGGTTGATCAGCGAATTCGAGCGCGAGGAACTCGATCCGAAGGCGCTGTCGAATCTGTTCGAACTCGACCATCTCGCCACCCGCATGCGCCGCAACGCGGAGAGCCTGCTGGTGCTGGTCGGCGAGGGCAGCCCGCGGCGCTGGGCCGAACCGATCGCGCTCACCGACGTGATCCGCGCGGGCCTGTCCGAGGTCGACGACTACCGCAGGGTCGTGCTGCGCCGCATCGATGATGTCTCCGTGGCGGGCGCGATCGTCAGCGAACTGGCGCACATGCTCGCCGAACTGATCGAGAACGGACTCGCCTTCTCCCCACCGGATCTGGAAGTCGAGATCTACGGCAGGAAGCTGCCCGGCGGCTACCTGCTCGCGGTCGTCGACCACGGCGTCGGCCTGCCCCCCGACCAGCTGGCCGAGGCCAATGCCCGCCTGCGCGGTGACCGCGACTTCCTGGTCGCCCCGACCCGCTACCTCGGGCACTACGTGGTGGGCAGGCTGGCCCGAAGGCTCGGCATCGACGTCGAACTGACAGTCGCGCCCGTCAGCGGCATCGTGGCACGGCTGCTGTTGCCCACGGAACTCCTTGGTGGACAGCGGAATCAGCCGATATCGGACAGCGGAAGCCGCGATGGCGCTGCGGTCGCACGGAACCCTCGCACGGAACCGGACGCGGCTGGCCCGGTCGTCCAATCTGTCGGCGCCACAGGTGGATTCGGTTCGGCCGACGAGCGCTCCGCGTCGGGTGTTCATCCATCTTCCGGCCCTCGACCGGCCGCGTCCGGCTCATCCGCTGAACCGTCTCGCACAACACTCCGCGCACACGGCGTCGGCGCGACCGACGACGGATGCCGAGCTGCCACGCCCGCATCGCGTACACTCTTGGTGCCTATCGAAACTATCAACGCGGCAGGCGAATTCGGCTCGGGTCTGAACGATTCAGCTGCCCGCACCACAGCCCAGCACGGACGCCCACCCGGACCGAGCGACGCATCATCAAGGTCCGAGCCGGTGCTGCCCATTGGGTCACACGCGCGGATCGACGCGCCCGCGGGGCACGAGTCGGGGTCGAGCGGCCACGGTCACCATGCCCGCGGCACGTCCCAAAGGAACGGCCGAGAATCCCATACTGCTCCCAGGCAGGCGCCCGCCGCCGACTCCGGCGAATCCCCGTGGTTTCACGCCGCCCCTGGCGACGCGGTGCCCGCGGTGCAGCGCACCCGCAACGGACTCGTCAAGCGCACCAAGCGAACTCGCTCCGCCGAAACGATCGCGGCGCAGCGTCCCTCCGCGCCCCGCCCGCCCGCCGCCCCGGCCGTCGAGCGATCGCCGGAGGAGGTGCGCGGCATGTTGTCGGCGTTCCGCACCGGACATCACCGCGGCGGCGCGCCTGCCGCGGACCCGGCCGGCAACGCCACGCGTACCGCCGATCTGGCCCAGACCACCGCAGAACAATGACCACCGTGAAGGGGAGCCCGTGACCGCCCACCTGCAATCGACCGCCGACCCGCACGCTTTCAACTGGCTGCTCGGCAATTTCGTCCGCAACACCGACGGCGTCCGCGACACCGTCGCGGTCTCCTCCGACGGCCTGCTCATCGCGATGTCGGAGGGCTTGGACCGCACCGGGGGCGACCGGCTGGCCGCCATGGTGTCCGGTCTGGCCAGCCTGGCCAGAAGTGCCTCGCGCAGTTACGAGTTCGACGGCCTGAAATTGATCATGATCGAGATGAAGCGCGGCTTCCTGCTGGTCTCCGCGCTCGGCGACGGCAGCTGCCTCGGTGTGATCGCCGAGGGCGGCTGCGACGTCGGACTGGTGGGCTACGAGATGGCGGTGCTCGCCGAACGCGCGGGCGCCCTGCTCGATCCGGCCCTGATCTCCGAGCTGCGAGAGACGTTGCGCAGATGAGAGATCCGGACCGGCCGCGGCTGCCGGACCCGCGGATGATCCCGGTGACCCAGTCCTTCGGGTGGTTCGATCCGAACCGCCCCACACCGACCCGTCCGGCCGAACCGACCTCCGACGCGGACGCTTTCGTGCGTCCGTTCGTCGTCACCGCGGGGCGCACCACTCCGCTGCTGGACGATTTGCGCATCGAAACCCTGGTGCAGGCGCCGCCCGCCGCACTCTCGGCCCCGCTGCGCTTCGAACAGCGCACCGTGGTGGTGCTGTGCCAGCATCCGCATTCCATCGCCGAGATCGGCACCGCGCTGCGGGTGCCGGTGGGCGTCGCGAAGGTGATCGTCAGCGATCTCGTGACCGCGGGGCAGGTCACCGTCCGTGACGCCCCGGAACTCTCCACCGCAGCCATCGAGAGGATCAGGGATCTTGTACGGGCACTCTGACTTGCGGGTTCCGCCCGCCGAACCGGCGATGCCCTCGTCGGTGAAGATCGTCGTCAGCGGCGGTTTCGGCGTCGGCAAGACCACCTTCATCGGGGCCATCTCCGAGATCGAGCCATTGGTCACCGAGGCCGCCATGACCGAGATGGCGGTCGGCGTCGACGATCCCGGCCACCGCGCGGACAAGACGCAGACCACCGTGGCGCTCGACTTCGGCCGCATCACGCTGGACAGCTCGCTCATCCTGTACCTGTTCGGCACGCCGGGCCAGGACCGCTTCGTCTTCCTCTGGGACGACCTGGTGGACGGCGCGCTCGGCGCGGTGATCGTCGTGGACACCGACCGCGTCGAGGACTGCTATCCGGTGCTGGACTACTTCGAGGAGCACAACACCCCGTTCGTCGTGGTGGTGAACCGTTTCGAGCGCGGCGCGTGCTTCGAGCTCGACGAGGTGCGCGAGGCGCTGGGTCTCGACGACTGGATTCCGATCCTGGAATGCGATGCGCGCCAGCGCGAATCGGTCAAGGAGGTGCTCGTCGGTCTGCTGGAACAGGTGCTCGTGCACCGGCTTTCGGCTCCGAGTCTGACAGCGCGCGAAGTCGGCTGAGGCGGGTGCGCGCGCCGCTGGGCTAGCGTGGGCCGGGTGGGCGAGCACAAGCAGCGGATGCTGCGCGGGGAGTTGTACAAGGACAGCGATCCGGAACTGGTGGCGGAGCGAAGGCGCGCGCAGTCGCTGTGCGACGAGTTCAACAGGACCGGCCCGGAGGAGACCACACGGCGCGAGCAGCTGCTGCGGCAGTTGCTCGGCAAGCTGGGCGAAGGGTCCTGGATCATGCCCCGATTCCAGTGCGACTACGGCTATCTCATCGAGATCGGCGCCAACAGCTTCCTCAACTACGACGCCATTCTGCTCGACTGCGCGCCCATCACCATCGGCGACGACGTCTCCATCGGGCCGCGCTGCCAGCTGCTCACCGCGCTGCATCCGATGACCGACCACGAGGCGCGGCGGCAGCGCTGGGAGTCCGCGGCGCCGATCGCGATCGGCGACAACGTGTGGTTCGGCGGCGGCGTCATCGTCTGCCCCGGCGTCACGGTCGGCGCGAACACGGTGGTGGGGGCGGGCAGCGTGGTGACGCGCGATCTGCCCGACGGTGTGTTCGCGGCGGGCAATCCGGCGCGGGTGATCCGTTCGCTCTAGCGACGGCGTGCGTGGTCGGGAGCTGCCCCGTGCGCGCGGAGCGCGGGAGTGCTCACTGCGCGGCGCGGGTGAGCACCGCGATCGGCATCTGCCGCGGACTGAGCGCCTGGTAGGTGGCGAAATCCGGAACCTGGTCCACCAGCACCCGCCAGCGCGCCGCGTACTCGTCCTCGTCGGTGACCACCCGCGCGGTCACCGGCCAGGACTCGTGACCGACGCGGGCCCGGCCGCCGCCCGCCGCGACCAGATTGCGCCACCAGCTCGGCGGCTCGGGGTGGCCGGCGAACGAGCCGCTGACCAGCAGATCCTCACCGTCCGGGACGTACATCAGCACGACGGACCGCAGTTCGCCGGTCTTGCGCCCCGGCACGGTCAGCTGGAACACCGGCCGCCCCAGCCACTTGCCGAACCGGGTGCCGCCGAATCGGGCGTAGAGCCGACTGTGCAGGCGGCCCTGCAGCCTGGTGATCGCGTTCAATCTGGTGGCGCCGAAGTGGGTGAACCGGCCGGTGAAGCTGAGCCGGCCGGGAGTAATCGCGGGCTGGTCGGCCATGGGAATCCTCGGGTTCGATGCCGTCGTGCCGCCTACGCTACCTGCGCGAACCCGTCGTGTCTCGCCTCTCGGACGGCCGCAGGCGGGCCATGGGGTGAGTGTGATCCAGGCACATTCGTACCGCTGTCGTGCCGGGACCGGCAGTAGGGTCGATGCCATGAGCGAACCGCGGATCGAGACCGAACAGGACGCGACCCGGCCGCTGCGCGACGACATCCGGTTCCTGGGTGGCGTGCTCGGCGACACCATCCGCGATCACGAGGGCCCCGAGGTCTTCGACCTGATCGAGCGGGTCCGCATCGAGGCGTTCCGTGTCCGCCGCGAGGAGGTCGGGCGCAGCGCCGTCGCGGAGATGCTGCGCGGGGTCGACATCGCGGTGGCGCTGCCGCTGATCCGCGCCTTCACCTATTTCGTGCTGCTGGCCAACCTGGCCGAGGACATCCAGCGCGATCGCCGCCGCGCCGTGCACACCGGCGCGGGGGAGCCGCCGCAGGACTCCTCGCTGGCCGCCACCTACCGCAAGCTGGATGCCGCCGCGCTGAACGGCGCGGAGGTCGCCGACCTGCTCACCGACGCGCTGGTCTCGCCGGTGATCACCGCGCACCCCACCGAGACCCGGCGCCGCACCGTCTTCGACAGCCAGACCAAGATCACCGAGCTGATGCGCCGCCGCCAGCGCTACGTCGAGACCGAACCGGAGCGCGCCGAGTTGGAGCTGCGCATCCGCCGCCAGGTGCTCTCGCTGTGGCGCACGGCCCTGATTCGCTTGGCGCGCTTGCGGATCCAGGACGAGATCGCCGTCGGCTTGCGTTACTACGAGCTGACCCTGCTCGACGTGATCCCCGCGATCAACGCCGAGGTGCGCGCCGCGCTGCGCTACCGCTGGCCCGGCGCCGACCTGCTGACCCGCCCGATTCTGCGGCCCGGCTCCTGGATCGGCGGCGACCGGGACGGCAACCCCTACGTCACCGCGGACGTCGTGCGGCACGCGGCCGCGCAGGCCTCGGCGGTGGCGTTCGGCCGCTACCTTCGCGACCTGGTCGAGCTGGAGAAGACGCTGGCGCAGTCCGCGCGCCTGGTCCAGGTGACCCCGGAGGTGGCCGCGCTCGCCGAGGCGGGCTATCCGGATCCGGCCCCCCACGCCGACGAACCGTATCGCCGTGCGCTGCATGCCATTCGGGCCCGCCTGACGGCCACGGCGACCGCCGCGCTCGGCGCGCTGCCCGCCGACGGCATCCCGGACACCGACGCCTCGCCGTATCCCACACCGCGCGCCCTGCTCGACGACCTGGACGCCATCGATGCCTCGATGCGGGCCACCGGCGACGGCCTGCTTGCCGACGACCGGCTCGCGGCCATGCGCCACGCCGTCGAGACCTTCGGCTTCCACCTCCAGGGCCTGGACATGCGGCAGAACTCGGAGGTGCACGAGCAGGTCGTCGCCGAACTGCTCGCCTGGGCGGGCGTGCACGCCGATTATCGGAGCTTGCCGGAGCACGAGCGGGTCGACCTGCTCGCCGCCGAACTGCGCACCCGGCGGCCGTTGCTCGGCCCGCACGCCCGATTGAGCGACCTGGCCGCGGGCGAGGTCGCCATCGTGCGGGCCGCCAAGGACGTCGTCGACACCTTCGGCGCGGAGGCCGTGCCGAACTACATCATCAGCATGTGCACCTCGGTCAGCGACATGCTGGAGGCGGCGCTGTTGCTGAAGGAGGGCGGCCTGCTCGATCCCGGCGAGCCGGACGGCCCGCCGCACTGCTCGGTGAACATCGTCCCGCTGTTCGAGACCATCGAGGATCTGCGGGCGGGCGCGGACACGCTCGCCGCGGCGCTCGAGGTGCCGGTGTACCGAGAGCTGGTGGCCGCCAAGGGAATGCGGCAGGAGGTCATGCTCGGCTATTCCGATTCCAACAAGGACGGCGGGTATCTGGCCGCGAACTGGGCGCTGTACCGCGCGGAGCTGGACCTGGTGGACGTCGCCCGCAAGGCGGGAATTCGGTTGCGGCTCTTCCACGGCCGCGGCGGCACCGTGGGCCGCGGCGGCGGCCGCAGCTACGACGCCATCCTCGCCCAGCCCGCGGGCGCGGTGCACGGTTCGCTGCGGCTCACCGAGCAGGGCGAGGTGATCGCGGCCAAGTACGCCGAATCCGGTGCGGCACATCGTAATCTGGAGTCGCTCATCGCGGGCACCCTGGAGTCGACGCTGTTGGACGTCGAGGGACTCGGAGCCGACGCCGAGCCGTCCTACGAGCTGATGGACGATCTCGCGGCGCGGGCGCGCGCCGCCTACTCGCGGCTGGTGCACGAGACGCCCGGATTCGTCGAGTACTTCCGGCAATCGACGCCGGTCTCGGAGGTCGGCGATCTGAACATCGGCAGCAGGCCCGCCTCCCGCAAACCCACCAACTCGGTGGCCGACCTGCGCGCCATCCCCTGGGTGATGTCCTGGAGCCAGGCCAGGGTGATGCTGCCCGGCTGGTACGGCACCGGGGCCGCGCTGGAGGAGTGGGTCGGCGGCGATCCGGAAAGGCTTGCGACGCTGTCGGATCTGTATCGACGCTGGCCGTTCTTCCGTACGGTGCTGTCCAATCTGGCGCAGGTGATGGCGAAGAGCGACCTCGACATCGCCGCGCGCTACGCCGAATTGGTCGACGACGTGGCGCTGCGCGAGCAGATCTTCGGCATGATCCGCGACGAGCACGCCAGAACCCTGCGCATGCACGCCGCCATCACCGGGTACGAGGAACTGCTCGCGGACAACCCGTCGCTGGCGGAGTCGATCCACAACCGCTTCCCATACCTGGAGCCGTTGAACCAGATGCAGGTCGAGCTGTTGCGCAGGTTGCGCGCCGGTGACGATTCGGAGCTGGTCAAGCGCGGCATCCTGCTGACCATGAACGGCCTGGCCACGGCGCTGCGTAACTCGGGATAGGGCAACGTAACTCGGGGTGAGCCACGTGGGGGGCGGGCCGACGAGGCGGATTCGCGACGGAGCGGGTCCGCGGGAAGGAACACCGTGACAATCGACGAGAAAGCCGTTGCCGCACTGGCCGATCGGATACTGGGGCCGGAGCACAAAGGGCTGCCGCCTTCGGCGTGGGGGCGCACCGTCCGCGAGTTCCTGGCGGCCGAGCCGTTCCTCGACGAGTTCGAGACGCCGCTGCTCACCCTGGACCGGGCCGCGCTGACGACCAACCTGTCCGTCATGGGCGATTGGGCGCGGGCCGCGGGTGTGCGGCTGGCACCGCACGGCAAGACCACCATGGCGCCGCAGCTGTGGTCCGAGCAGCTGGACGGCGGATGCTGGGGCATCACGCTGGCCACCGTCTGGCAGGCGCAGCTGGCGCGCGCATTCGGGGTCTCGCGCATCGTGCTCGCGAACTCCCTGGTCGATCCGGTCGGATTGCGCTGGGTGGCAAGCGAGTTGGCGCGCGACGCCGGTTTCGAGTTCTGCTGCTGGGTGGACGGCGTGGCCGCCGTGGCCCTGATGGACGAGATCCTGGCGGGCGAGCCCGGCGATATCCGCGTCCCCGTCGTCCTCGAACTCGGCGGTCCGCACGGACGCACGGGAGCGCGCACGGCCGAGGACGCGCACGCCATCGCCGACGCGGTCCGGCGGTCGCGCCGCTTGACGCTGGCCGGTGTCGGAGGCTACGAAGCTGCGCTGGCCCGCGACCGCGGCCCGGAGGGGATCGCCGCGGTGCGCCGCTATCTGGACGAGCTCGCCCGGCTGCACCGTGCGCTCGCGGACGACGAACGCTACACCGGCCGTGCGATCGTCACCGCGGGCGGCAGCGCCTACCAGGACCTGGTGGTCGAGCATCTGGCCGGGCTCGCGGACGAACAAGGGGCACACGGTGTTCCGACCACGGTGGTGCTGCGTTCGGGCGCCTATCTGATCCACGACGACGGCTTCTACGCGGGAATCTCCCCGCTCGCCGCCGAGCGCGCCGACCGGCCGCTGCGCTCGGCCATGCACGTGTGGGCCCGCACCGTCTCCCGTCCGGAGCCGGAACTCGGATTGCTCGACGCGGGCAAGCGCGATCTGCCGTTCGATCTGGGTCTTCCGGTCCCGCAATATGTTGTGGGACCGGAGTTTTCGTCTCTTCCGGCGGATGCGACGGTCACCGCGGTCAACGATCAGCACGCCTTCGTGCGCCTGCCCGGCGGCGCGGCGAGCGACCTGCCGGTCGGCGCGGTCGTGCGGCTCGGCCTGTCCCATCCGTGCACGGCCTTCGACAAGTGGCGACTCATCCCGGTCGTCGACGACGCGGACGCCGCACGTCCGCGCGTGGTCGACCTGGTGCACACCTTCTTCTGACGGACGACACTCGCCCCGTCGTCACGCGGGAAAGTCCCGCAGCGCCACGGTGCAGCGCGTGGCCTGGGCGCGCAGTGCCGCGACGAGTTCCTGCGGTCCGCTCAGCAGGGTGAAGTCGAGATCGACGGAGGTGATCATCCAGGTCAGCGCCTCCGGGGTGTCCGCGCCGAGGTGCAGGCGGCAGCGGTGCGCGTCCACCGCCTCGACGACACCCATGCCGGGCCAGATCCGCGGGCCTGCGACCTCGGCCGAGGCGTGCAGCAGCACGGTCGCGCGACAGGGCCAGGCACGGGCGGACAGCCGCATCGAAAGATAGGCCGCCGCATCGCCTTCCGGCAGTTCGCGCGGTGTGAAGCGCGGACCGGTGGGGATGCGCGGGGTCAGCCGATCCACCCGGAAGGTGCGCCAGTCGGCGCGATCGACGTCCCACGCGACCAGATACCAGTGGCGGCTGAAGTGCACCAGACTGTGTGGTTCCACCTCCCGCGACCCGGTCGACCCGTCGTGCGCGCGATAGTCGAAGCGCAGGCGCTCCCTGCGCTGACAGGCGTCGGCGATGGCCATCAGGGTGTCCGGTTCGACCGTTGCGGCGGGCGCGCCGACCCGGATGGTGGCGGCCCGCAGGGTGCGCACGCGGTGGCGCAGCCGCGGCGGCAGTACCTGCTCCAGCTTGGTCAGTGCCCGCAGCGCGGCCTCCTCGATGCCCGCGACCGTGCCGTCGGAGGCGTTGCGCAGCCCGACCGCCACCGCGATGGCCTCCTCGTCGTCGAGCAGCAGCGGCGGCAGCGCGGCGCCCGCACCCAGCCGGTAGCCCGCCGTGCCCCGGGTGGCGTGCACGGGATAGCCGAGTTCGCGCAGCCGGTCCACATCGCGGCGGACCGTGCGGCTGGTCACGGCGAGCCGCTCGGCGAGTTCGGCGCCGGTCCAATCCCGGTGGGTCTGGAGCAGCGCGAGCAGTTTCAGCAAGCGCGCCGAGGTCTCCAACATGACATCGAGAATGCCAGTTTCTTAGGAGCGATGCTGTCCTAAGCGGCTCCTAGCGTGGTCCCCATGACGACCGAACAGGACATCCGCCCCTTCCGCATCGAGATCCCACAGGCGCAGATCGACCAGCTGCACGCCCGCCTCGCCGACACCCTGTGGCCCGAGGAGCTGCCCGGCGTCGGCTGGGACAAGGGCATGCCGGTCTCGTACCTGAAGCCGCTGGCCGAGTACTGGCGCACCGGCTACGACTGGCGCGCGGCGGAGGCCAGGCTCAACGAGCTGCCGCAGTTCGTCACCGAGATCGATGGCGAGCGGGTGCACTTCCTGCACGTGCGCTCGCCGGAGCCGGACGCGCTGCCGCTGGTGCTCAGCCACGGCTGGCCCGCCACCTTCGTCGAGTTCCTGGAGGTGCTCGGCCCGCTCAGCGATCCGCGCGCGCACGGCGGCGACCCCGCCGACGCGTTCCACATGGTCGTCCCGTCGCTGCCCGGTTTCGCCTTCTCCGGCGTGGGGCCCGCGGTGGGGGAGGGCTCCACCGAGCATTACGCGCAGGTGGTCGCGAAGCTGATGGCGCGCCTGGGATACGACCGGTACGGCGCGCAGGGCGGTGACGCGGGGTACTTCGTCTCGACCGAGCTGGGGCGCATCGCGACCGATCACGTCGTCGGCATCCACGTCAACGGTCCGATCACGATGCCCTCGTGGGACGCCGAATCCTGGGGCGGCGAAGGCGGGGGGTCCTGGGGCGGCGAGTCCTCGGGGACGGCCGGTGTCGATGGTGCCGCCGGTGTCGGTGGTGCGGACAGTGTCGGTGGTGCTGATGGTGATGGTGGTGCGGACGGTGACGGCAGTGCGGACGGTGGCGGGGGCGCGGGGTCTTGGGGCGCGGCCGCGGGCGGCGACCAGTCGTGGGGCGATGCGAAGAGCGAGAGCGGCGATCAATCCTGGGAGGCGGGCGACGGAGCCTCCTGGGGCGGTGATCAGTCCGGGTACAGCGCCGAGGACAAGGCGAAGCTCGAGAAGCTGACCGGCGAGGAGAGCTTCACCCGCTTCGGCTACGCCATGGTGCAGGCGGGCCGCCCGCAGACCCTGGCCATCGGCATGCACGATTCGCCCGCGGGCCTGTTGTCCTGGATCGTGGACCTGTTCCAGCGGTGGACCAACCCGGCCATCGAGCTGCCCGAGGACGCGGTGGACCGCGACGCGCTGCTCACCAACGTCAGCCTCTACTGGTTCACCAAGACCTTCGCCTCGTCGATCCGGCTGTACGGCGAGGGCGAGGCGTGGGGCGGCGCGGCGAAGAACTCCGGCGTCCCGACCGCCGCGGCGATCTTCCCCGGCGACCTGTCCATCCGCAAGATCGCCGAAGAGCAGCACACCATCGTGCGCTGGACCGAGTTCGACCGCGGCGGCCACTTCGCCGCCATGGAGGCGCCGGACCTGCTGACCGACGACGTCCGCGCCTTCTTCCGCGACCTGCGCTGATCCGACGCGCGTTCCCGCGGGCCGCGGTCGGCGGGAACGCGCGTGGCGGGTCGGTGCCGCTTCAGATCGACGCCGCGCCGTACCGGTCCGCCATCGCCGCCGCGGTGCGCGCGAGCTGGGCCCGCAGCTCCGGCGGATCGAGGATCTCCGCGTACTCGCCGAGCGGCAGAATCCCGTGTGCGAGTACCGGATACGACTCGGCGGCCAGCGTGACGACCACCCAGCCCGCCGCGTCCGGCTCGCTCATCGACGCCAGCGCCTCGGCGACCGCCGCCGGTTCGAAGCCGATGCGGAGCAGGCGCACATGCTTCGCGCCGATCCGGCAGCGCGCCCGCACCCGCAGCATCGACCGCGCGAACTCGTGCTGCGCCCGCGCCCAGTGCGCGGCCAGCTCGAAATCGTCCGGCCTGCGGAAGGATTCGCCGTTCGGCCCGGCCTCGAGAATCCGGCTCACCCGGTACGAGCGAATGTCGGCGCCCTGGCGGGCCACGAGATACCAGGTGCCCGCCTTGGACACCAGCCCGAGCGGGTCGAGCGCCCGGCGTACCTCGCCGTCCTTGCGGCGGTAGCGCACGTCCAGCCTGCGGTCGTGCCACAGGGCGTCGGCGATGACGGCCAGGGTCGGCGTGTCCTCGGGGCGGTGGAACCAGCCCGGCGCGTCGATGTGCACGCGTTCGGCGATCCTGGTCGCCCGGCCGCGCAGTTCGGGCGGCAGCGCCGCGAGCACCTTGAGCTGCGCGGTGGCCAGCACGGTGCCGAGACCGAGGTCGGCCGCGGCATCGGGGAGGCCGGACAGCAGCACCGCGTCGGCTTCCTCCGAGGTCAGGCCGGTCAACCGGGTCCGGTAGCCGTCGACGAGCCGGACACCGCCGCCGCGCCCTGGCTCGCTGTACACGGGGACGCCCGCCGCGGAGAGCGCCTCGACATCGCGGTACACCGTCCGGACCGACACCTCGAGCTCCGCCGCCAGCTCGGGCGCGGAGACCCGCCCCCTGGTCTGTAGCAGCAACAGCAGCTGCACCAGTCGACTCGCTCGCATGCCCCGAAGACTAGTGAGAAACCTTGACGCGATCTGTCAGGTTTCGGGCGTAGCGTCACCGGCATGACCTTTTGGACCCAGTTCACCGAAGAAGCGCCGAAGATCTCGACCGTCTTCAGCCGCCGCCACAAGGCGACCGGCAACCTGTGCATGCTGGCCACGGTGCGCGCCGACGGATCGCCGCGGATCAGTCCGGTGGAGCCGAGGATCTTCGAGGGCATGCTGGTCATCGTCGGCATGCCGGGCACCACCAAGTTCAAGGACCTCGCCCGCGATCCGCGGTTCTGCCTGCACACCGCGACCGTGGACACGATGGTCGGCGACGGCGACGCGAAGCTGTTCGGCGCCGTCACCGATCTGCCGGACCGCGAACTGCACGCGCGGTTCGCGCAGGACCTGTTCGAGGAGAGCGGCTTCGATATCCGCGGCCAGGAGTTCGACCATTTCTATGTCGCCGACCTGACCGGGGCGTCGTGCGTGGAGATCGCCGACGATCAGCTCGCCATCACGATCTGGAAACCGGGCGAGGGCGAGCGCGTGGTGCGCAAATAACGCGACGGCCCCGTCACCCGGGCGGGTGACAGGGCCGTCGAAGTCGGCGTTACGCTCAGAGGTAGGCGCCGCAGACAGGCCAAGCGCCTGCACCCTGCGTGGCGAGCACGTTCTCGGCGACGCGGATCTGCTCATCGCGGCTCGCGTTGGACGCGTCACCGGAGCCACCGTTGGCGGCCCAGGTGCTGTCGGTGAACTGCAGGCCACCGGAGAAGCCGTTACCGGTGTCGGTCGACCAGTTGCCGCTGCTCTCGCACTCGGCGACAGCGTCCCAGTTGTGGCTGGAGGCGGAAGCGGTGGCTGTGGCCAGACCGAACGGGACGGCAACGAGGGCGCCGAGGGCAACGGTGAGGCTGGCGGCACGGGTGCTGAACTTACGGGTCTGAGACATGTGGTATTCCTTGCTGCGCCCGCCGGCTCGACCAGTGACGATCGGTCGAGTCCCTGTCCCCAGTGAATGTCGGGGGTCTCGAACCGCGGGACAGGGTTGCCGGTGTTCGGCGGTTCGAGCTCGAGCCCGTCGTGTTCGATCGGGCCGTCACCGACGATAACGAATCAATCTCGTCAGATCACGTGGCAATAACGTCCGAGTTGACAAAACGCTCCGTCGCACATGTTCGCGTTCGTGCAGTTGAGGCGCGGGAAATGTGGAATCGCGCCGATGTGATTTCTAAACGAAAATGTGGTTCGGATCACGTTATAAATGTGGTAACGGTCTCGTTAGGCGGGACGATTTGCGAGGTTCGGCGGTTGTTTCGGGTCGTGATCGGATCTCGATCCACCGCGGAGATTGCGAGGAAAGTCCAGGTAGATGCGTCGACATGCTTCGGAATCCGCTTCGGTGGGCTCTAGCGTCCGGTCGAGTGGGGCGCGTCACAGCTATTGATGCGTGTGCATCAGAAGATCGTGTCCGGTGTCGTTCTCGGTCGGCGTGATCGCCCGCTTCGTGGACGTGCACGGCGTCCGCTATTCGTCCTGTTCGAGGGAGTGGATGGGCCGAATGGCATGGCGCAATTGGCATTTCGATAGCGGCGGTTGCACATGTATACGAGTGTCGGTGCGAGGCTGTCGATTTCGGCGCGCAGCATGATGCGATCGATGGCGGCGATCCGAGTCGGCGCGGCAGTCGACCGCGGTCGCGAGACGCTACGTGCCGCGGCCGATCGGTGTCGGCAGGCGTCCGCCGACCGCGTCAAGGCAACGAATTCGCCTGAATGTCGCGATAACTAGGGATGCCCGCCGCAACCGGCCGCCCGGCACGCACCGCGGACGCCACGTCGACGGCCGCCGCCAGCGCCGCCCGGTAGAGCAGCGAGCCGGTGCTGATCCGCCGCACGCCCAGCGTCGCGAGTTCGGCGACCGTGGGACCGCCGACGGAGTAGAGGATGTTGACCGGCAGCGGCACTGACTCGACCACCCGCCGGATCGCGCCGGGCTCGGTGAGCCCGGGGACGAAGACCCCGTCGGCGCCCGCCTGCGCGTACCGGCCCGCGCGCTCCAGCGTCGACTCGGGGTCGATGCCGAGCCAGTGCGTGTCGACCCGCGCGTTGACGAACACCTCCGGCGCGCGCTCCTTGATCGCGGCGATCAGCGTGGCCTGATGTCCGGGGTCGGCCAGCTCGGTGTCCGCCCGCCCGTCCTCGATGTTGACGCCCGCGATGCCCAGCACGGCGAGCTCCGCCACGAACTCGGCGACGGCGCCGGGATCGTCGCTGAAGCCGCCCTCGATGTCGACGGTCACCGGCACGGCGAGCCGGGACAACCGCCGCGCCAGCGCCAGGGTCTCCGCGCCGGTGACGCCGGTGCCGTCGGGCACGCCCGCGGCGGCCGCGACGCCGAGGCTGGTGGTGCCGATCGCCGGGAAGCCCTCGGCAGCCAGTACCGCCGCCGAACCGAAGTCCCACGCGTTCGGCAGGACCAGCGGGGTCTCCCGATGATGCAGGTCGTGGAATGCCGTCACCTTGTCCATGGCGCCGACGGTATCCCTCGAACGCCGACCCGGCCGGATTTCCCGGTCGGCATCGCCACTTCACGAGGCCGCCGTACCGGCACTCGGTTCGAATCCTTTCGCGGGCGGGGACGCTCTTATGGTTTGTGACAATCGAACCGAGACGAGGGACCATGCTCGACGCCTGTGTGGTCCTCTCCGCAGCGCAATCACCAGGCATCGCGCCGGACGGCCTGGGAGGTGAGTGCAGTGGGACACGGGTGGGCCGGTGAACAGCTCGTGGCAGCGGCCCAGCGCGGTGACCGGGAAGCGATCTCCGCGATCGTGTACGGGGCCCATCCGCACGTGCGGCGCTTCGCGCACCACTTGTGCGCGTCCTCCGCCGACGCGGAAGAGGCCGCGCAAGAGGCGCTGATCACCCTGTATCGCAAGATCGGGACGCTGCGCGCCACGACAGCCCTCGCTTCGTGGATGTTCCGCATCGTTCGCAACGAATGTCTGCGCCGCGCCCGATACCTGCTCGACCCCGGACCGCAGACCGCTGTTGCCGCCACCGACGTCGTCGCCTCCGCCGAGGACGAAGTCTTGCGCAGGCTCGACGCCGACGAGCTCGCGCAGGCGATCGCTGTGTTGCCCGATCTCCAGCGCAGAGTCCTGATCATGCGCGATGTGCTCGGCTACCCCGGACGTACGACAGCCGACACGCTCGGCTTGAGCGTTGCGGCTATGAAATCGCAGCTGCACCGCGCACGCGCCGCGATCCGGCACAGCCTCGGCCATCAGCCCTAGCCTCGGCCGCCACCGGCCTCGGCCATCGATCGACCGACTACCGCACTCCTGAATCGAAGGGAAGTCCCGCCATGCTCACCTCCGGATCCCCCGCGCCGGAATTGGAACTCGAAGACACCGCCGGGCAGGCCTGGCGTCTGTCCAGCTACCGCGGCGCGCACAGCGCACTGCTGTATTTCATGCGGTCGACGTCGTGCCCGGTCTGCAACCGGCATGTCCGAGATCTCGTCGCGCACCGGAACGAGTTCGACGCCGACGACGTCCATGTCCTCATCGTGGTGCCCGAAGGCCGCGACGCGGGACTGGCATGGCAGACCGACCACGGCATCCCGTTCCCCGTCCTCGTCGGCTCGGCTGGGACCCCGCACGAGTCGGTCGGCCTGACCCGCAAAGTCTTCGGTTCGATGCAGCAGTCCGGCACCATCCTCGTCGACCCGGATGGCATCATCCGCCACGCCCACGGCGCCACCCTGCCCATCAACAGCTACGACAAGAAGGGCATCCTCGCGGCCATCCACTCCCTGCGCAGCCGCGCAAACTCCTGACACTCGGCTGGAACAAGCCGGCAGGCCCTCCCCTCGCTATCGACGCCTGTGCTTTGCACGCCGCGTCGTCGAGCGCGCATTCGATACGAGGGGAGCGTCGTGCCGGGGCACGGGCACGGGATGCGCGGCACCCCGGGCCTGCGTCGCTTCGAGCCGCGCTGGAGGCCGTCGGCTCCCGGCATTCTCGACGGGTTCCAGAATCAGGTCGATATTCCGGCCGTGCTGGGTAACACACTGCTGTGAGTGTCGTTCGTGCTGTTCATCGAGGTGGCGAGGGTGCCGGTCTTCCCGCTGCCGACTCGGTCGGTGGGGAGCGCGGCACCGCGAGTTCGAACGGTTGTCGCACCCCGTCCATGAATGGGATTGCATAATCGTGCATAATCATTTCATGGCTGATTCGGATGCGCCCCCGTTGCGGGTTGCTGTTGCCGGTGCGAGCGGGTACGCGGGCGGCGAAGTGCTGCGCCTGCTGCTCGGCCATCCACGCTACCGCGCCGGGCGCCTCGAGATCGGGGCGCTGACCGCGGGTTCGAACGCCGGAACCACCCTCGGCGAGCATCAGCCGCATCTGCTGCCGCTGGCCGACCGGGTGCTGGCCCCGACCACCGTCGAGGAGCTCGCGGGCCACGACGTGGTCTTCCTCGGCCTGCCGCACGGCCAGTCCGCCGCCATCGCGCAGGCATTGCCCGAATCCACCGTGATCATCGACTGCGGCGCGGACTACCGCCTGCGCGACGCCGCCGCCTGGGAGAAGTACTACGGCAGCGCGCACGCGGGCAGCTGGCCCTACGGCCTGCCGGAACTGCCCGGCGGGCGGGACGCGCTGCGCGGCGCGACCCGCATCGCGGTGCCCGGCTGCTATCCGACGGTCGCCAGCCTGGCGCTGGCGCCCGCCGTCGCCGCCGGGATCATCGAGCCGCAGGTGACGGTGGTCGCGGTGAGCGGCACCTCGGGCGCGGGCCGCAAGCTCGACGTCGGGCTGCTCGGCTCGGAGGTGATGGGTTCGGCCCGCGCCTACAACATCGCGGGCGCGCACCGGCACACCCCGGAAATCGCGCAGAACCTGAAGGCCGCGGGCGGCGCCGACGTCGCGGTGTCGTTCACCCCGGTCCTCGCCCCGATGCCGCGCGGCATCCTGGCCACCTGCACCGCACCGACCGCGGTGGACGCCGCGCAGGCCCGCGCCGTCTACGAAAAGGCCTACGCCGACGAGCCTTTCGTGCATCTGCTGCCCGAAGGCGTGCTCCCGCAGACCGGTTCGGTGCTCGGCTCCAACGCCGTCACCCTGCAGGTCGCGGTGGACACCGACGCCGGACAGCTCGTGGTGATCGGCGCGATCGACAACCTGACCAAGGGCACCGCGGGCGCCGCGGTCCAATCCATGAACCTGGCCGTCGGATTCGACGAGACCGAAGGACTTTCCACTGTAGGAGTGGCACCGTGACGACAACCGCTGAGATCGCGAACGGCAAGCTGGTCCGCACCCAGGGCGTGACCGCGCCCCTCGGCTTCCGCGCCGCGGGCATCGCGGCGGGCATCAAGGCCAGTGGCAAACCCGATCTGGCGCTGGTCTTCAACGAGGGCCCGGAATACCCCGCGGCCGGTGTGTTCACGCGCAACCAGGTCAAGGCCGCCCCGGTGCTGTGGTCCCAGCAGGTGCTGAAGTCCGGCCGGTTGCGCGCCGTGATCCTCAACTCCGGCGGGGCCAACGCCTGCACCGGCCCCGGCGGCTTCCAGGACACCCACCAGACCGCCGAGAAGCTCGCCGAGGCGCTGAGCAACTGGGGCACCGAGACCGGAGCGGGTGAAATCGCCGTCTGCTCAACGGGTTTGATCGGCGACCGGCTGCCGATGGACAAGCTGATTCCCGGGGTCACCGAGATCGTGCACGAGATGGGCGGCGGCATGTCCGGCGGTGCGGACGCGGCCCACGCCATCATGACCACCGACACCGTGCCCAAGGAAGCCGCCTTCCACCACCGTGAGAAGTGGAACGTGGGCGGCATGGCCAAGGGCGCGGGCATGCTCGCGCCCTCGCTGGCCACCATGCTCGTCGTGCTGACCACCGACGCCGCGGTGAGCGCCGAACAGCTCGACAAGGCGCTGCGCAACGCGACCCGGCTCACCTTCGACCGGCTCGACGTGGACGGCTCCTGCTCCACCAACGACACCGTGCTGCTGCTGGCCAACGGCGCCAGCGAGGTCACCCCGTCGCAGGACGAACTCGACGCCGCCGTGCTCGCGGTCTGCGACGACCTGGCCGCCCAGCTGATGGCCGACGCCGAGGGCGTCACCAAGCGGGTGACGATCACCGTCACCGGCGCGGCCGACGAGGAGCAGGCGCTGATCGCGGCGCGCGCGGTGGCCCGCGACAGCCTGGTCAAGACCGCGCTGTTCGGCTCCGACCCGAACTGGGGCCGGGTGCTCGCCGCCGTCGGCATCGCGCCGATCACCCTGGACCCGAACCGGATCTCGGTGTCGTTCAACGGGAATCCGGTCTGCGTCGACAGCGTCGGTGCCCCGGGCGCCCGCCAGGTCGACCTGTCCGGCGCGGATATCGCCGTGCTGATCGAGCTGAACGTCGGCGACGGCACGGCTATGGTCCGCACCACCGACCTGTCGCACGGTTACGTCGAAGAGAATTCGGCCTACAGCTCATGACGAGTCCGGCGATTCACGAACTCTCCGCGCTGGACAAGGCGCACGTCCTGGCCGACGCACTGCCCTGGCTGCAGAAGTTCCGCGACAAGGTCGTCGTGGTGAAGTACGGCGGCAACGCCATGATCGACGACGAGCTCAAGCGCGCCTTCGCCGCCGACATGGCCTTCCTGCGCACCGTCGGTGTGCACCCGGTGGTGGTGCACGGCGGCGGGCCGCAGATCAGCGCCATGCTGAAAAGGCTTGGTCTGCAAGGAGAATTCCGCGGCGGCTTCCGAGTCACCACGCCCGAGGTGATGGACGTGGTGCGGATGGTGCTGTTCGGTCAGGTCGGCCGCGAACTCGTCGGGCTGATCAACGCGCACGGGCCCTACGCGGTCGGCATCTCCGGCGAGGACGCCGGGCTGTTCACCGCGACCAGGCGCACCGTCGACGTGGACGGCGAACCGACCGACATCGGCCTGGTCGGCGACGTCACCGAGGTCAACCCGGACGCGGTGCTCGACCTGATCGGCGCCGGACGCATCCCGGTGGTCTCCACCATCGCCCCGGATGCCGACGGCGTGGTGCACAACATCAACGCCGACACCGCGGCCGCCGCGCTCGCCGAGGGCATCGGCGCGGAGAAACTGGTGGTGCTGACGGATGTGGAGGGCCTGTACACCGACTGGCCCGACCGCTCCTCGCTCACCAGCCGCATCGACGCCGACGAGCTGGCCGCCTTGCTGCCGAGCCTGGATGCGGGCATGGTGCCCAAGATGGAAGCCTGCCTGCGCGCCGTGCTCGGCGGGGTGCCGACCGCGCACGTCATCGACGGGCGGGTCCCGCACTCGGTCCTGCTCGAGCTGTTCACCGGAGAAGGAATCGGAACGATGGTGACGCCCGCCCCGGCCGGGGCCGTCGCACCGAACGGAACGAAATCATGAGTACTGTCGACGAATTGCAGCAGCGGTGGTCCGCCGCGATGATGAACAACTACGGCACGCCGAAGGTCGCGCTGGTGCGCGGTGCGGGTGCGGTGGTCTACGACGCGGACGGCAAGCGCTACGTCGATTTCCTCGGCGGTATCGCGGTCAACAGCCTCGGTCACGCGCACCCGGCGATCCTCGCCGCGGTCACCCAGCAGCTGGGCACCCTCGGGCACGTCTCGAATCTGTATGTCAGCGAGCCGGTCGTCGAACTGGCCGAGCGGCTGCTCGCGCACTTCGGCGACGGCGAGGGCAAGGCGTTCTTCTGCAACTCCGGCACCGAGGCCAACGAGGCGGCGTTCAAGATCGCGCGGCTGACCGGGCGGACCAAGATCGTCGCCTGTGAGGAGGCGTTCCACGGCCGCACCATGGGCGCGCTGGCGCTCACCGGTCAGCCGTCCAAGCGCGCGCCGTTCGAGCCCATGCCGCCCGGCGTGGTGCACGTGCCTTACGGCGACGCGGCCGCGCTGGAGCAGGTGGTCGACGACGACACCGCCGCGGTGTTCCTCGAACCCATGATGGGCGAGAGCGGTGTGGTGGTCCCGCCGATCGACTATCTGGTCAAGGCGCGCGAGATCACCGCGCGGCACGGCGCGCTGCTGGTGCTCGACGAGGTGCAGACCGGCATCGGCCGCACCGGAAAGTTCTACGCGCACCAGGCCGTCGGCATCGTGCCCGACGTGATCACCCTGGCCAAGGGCCTCGGCGGCGGCATGCCGATCGGCGCGGTGCTTGCCAACGGGCGGGCGGCCGAGCTGCTCACGCCCGGCCTGCACGGCACCACCTTCGGCGGTAATCCGGTGTGCGCCGCGGCCGCGCTCGCGGTGCTGCGCACCATCGACGAGACCGATCTGCTCGCCCACGTCGAGTCGGTCGGCAAGCGGCTCAGCGACGGCATCGAACTGCTCGAGCACCCGCTGATCGATCACGTGCGCGGCGCCGGTCTGCTGCTGGGAGTCGTACTCACCCAAGACATTTCGGCCCAGGTCGAGACGCGGGCGCGGGCGGCGGGATATTTGGTGAACGCGCCCAAGCCCAATGTCATCCGGCTGGCGCCGCCGCTGGTGCTCACCGAGACTCAGTCGGACAATTTTGTCGCCGACCTGCCGGAGATTCTGGACGGCGCGGCGACCGACGCGAAGGAGGTCCTGTGATGAACGAGCTGCGGCACTTCCTGCGCGACGACGACGTCTCGCCCGCCGAACAGGCCGAAATTCTCACGCTGGCAGCGGAGCTCAAGAAGAGCCCCTTCGCGCACCGCCCCCTGGAGGGGCCGCGCGGGGTCGGGGTGATCTTCGAGAAGAACTCCACCCGCACCAGGTTCTCGTTCGAGATGGGCATCGCCCAGCTCGGCGGGCACGCGGTGGTGGTCGACGGCCGCGACACCCAGCTCGGGCGCGAGGAAACCCTCGCCGACACCGGCCGGGTGCTCTCCCGCTATGTCGACGCCATCGTCTGGCGCACCTTCGAGCAGGTCCGCCTGGACGAAATGGCGTCGGCGGCAACGGTTCCGGTGGTGAACGCGTTGTCCAACGAGTTCCATCCCTGCCAGGTGCTCGCCGACCTGCTCACCCTGCGCGAGCGCAAAGGCGACCTGGCCGGGCGCAACCTCGCCTACTTCGGCGACGGCGCGAACAACATGGCGCACTCGCTGCTGCTCGGCGGCGTCACCGCCGGGTTGAACGTGACCATCGCCGCGCCAACGGGTTTCGAGCCGCTACCGTGGATCCTGGAGGCCGCGCGCAAGCGGGCCGCCGAGACCGGGGCGAGCGTCACCGTCACCGATGACCCGGTGGCCGCCGCCGCGGGCGCGGACGCGCTGGTCACCGACACCTGGACCTCGATGGGCCAGGAGAACGACGGACTGGACCGGATCGGCCCCTTCCGCCCGTTCCGGCTCGACGCCGCGATGCTGGCCAACGCCCAGCCGGATGCCGTTGTGCTGCACTGCCTTCCGGCGCATCGCGGCGAGGAGATCACCGACGAGGTGCTCGACGGACCGCACAGCGTGGTCTGGGACGAGGCGGAGAACCGGCTGCACGCGCAGAAGGCGCTGCTGGTGTGGCTGCTGGCCAGACGCGGCGGTGCGGAGTGACCGGGCGACGCACCGCGCCGGCGCGGGGGAAGCGACGATGAGTATTGACGCGACGGTGCCTGGCAAGGGCCCTGCGATCGCCCGTACCCGCGCCGGTCGGCAGTCGCGCATCATCGAGCTGCTCTCCGCGCATTCGGTGCGCAGCCAGACCGAACTGGCAGCCCTGCTGGCCGCCGAGGGCATCGATGCCACCCAGGCGACCCTGTCGCGTGACCTCGACGAGCTGGGCGCGGTCAAGCTGCGCGCGGCCGACGGCGGCGCGGGCGTCTACGTGGTGCCCGAGGACGGTAGCCCCGTCCGCGGCGTGACCGGCGGCACCGACCGCCTCTCCAAGCTGCTCGGCGACCTGCTCGTCTCCACCGACGCCAGCGGCAACATCGCCGTCCTGCGCACCCCACCCGGCGCCGCCCACTACCTCGCCAGCGCCTTGGACCGCGCCGCCCTCCCGTACATCGTCGGCACCATCGCGGGCGACGACACCATCGCCGTCATCGCCCGCGAACCCCTCACCGGCGCCGAACTGGCCACCCAGATCGAGCGCCTGGCCTGACGCGACGCGCTGCGACGTCGTTATCCGTGTGCGAGAGTCCGCTCGGCCTAGTTAGGCAGGGCTGACATGCGGATTCTTCACAATCGCGACGGTCCGGTCCACATCGTCCTCGGAAAAGGTGCACGCGTACGTCGATCAGCCCGTCCTTGCTGATGTAGTCGATCGGCAGTTTCGGCAAGTGGAGCTGGGTGGCGGTGAGACCCGCCTAGAAATGAGGTATCCACAAGGGTATGACTGTCAGGTATCCTCGATGGTATCCAAAATCGTGAAGGGAGGTACGCACCATGGGCTCCATAATGTCGTCGATGAAAGTCGAGCAGTCGGTGCGTGAGCGTGTGAGCAATCTGGCGCAGGCAGAGGGCCGCACCGTCTCCCAGACCATCGCACACCTTCTCGACGAGCACGATCGTCGGCAGCGGTTCGCCGCTGTTGCCGCAGCGTATGCCGAGCTGGACTCGGACTACGTTGCCGAGGTCGATGCTTGGGACGAGACCCTTGAAGATGGCTTGGACGACGATCGGTGAGCGCCGCGTCGTCGTGCAAGCCCGGAGATGTCATCTGGACGGAGCTTTCACCCACCCAGGGGCGTGAGCAGGACGGCAGGCGGCCGGCCGTGATCATTTCCACCGCCGACTACCTGCGTACCGTGCGCGGCCTCGTCATCATCGTGCCGGTGACCACCACCGATCGCGGCTGGCCGCACCATGTTCAGCTGCGGGGCGACGAGCTCGGATTGAAGGAGATCTCCTTCGCGATGACCGAGCAACCGCGCACCATCAGCACCGACCGGATCAAGGGCGTTGCCGGTTCGGTCAGCGCGCAATCGCTCTCCGTTATCCGCAGATGGGTCAGCGATTTCACGGTCATGGAAGGTTGATGACCCAGAGTCATGGAGCTGATGCCCTCCGAATCGTCTGCAGGTGTTGGAGGTGGCGGGCCCCCGGGCTCGCCGAACGGATCGGTGTCGTCGCGACAACGGTGTAACTCGTGATTCTTCTTGCCTTTTCGAGTGCACTTCCACTGGTTGCGGCGGCGACGCCACACGGTCTCCGTCGGCTCAGAGCACTACGAACTCGTCATCGGTGTGGAGATGCATGCCGCAAACCGCGCACGTGACGGTCGGGAAGGTTGTTGCGTGCCGAGGAGAGGCGCAGCATGTGTGGCCACCTGATTGACGGCCTCGACCAGGGCCTCGGTGAGGGGGAACCCGAGCGAGTCTGGACCCATCGCGCATGGCAGGGGCGGTGAATTCGTGGGTGTCGCCGCTGGCGTCGCTGCGCACTAGCACTTTCCGGTCGACGCGATACCCGGGCTGCCACGGTAGTTGCTCCAACGCGGCGGCCAGAACCTTCTTGTAGTCTGCCGCAGTGTTGGCGCCGGAGTTGCCGGGGTGCAGCAGCGCTGCGAGGGGTTCGCCAGCGCCGCTGGCGCCGTGGTCGGCGAAGGCGACCAACGGGCGAAAACCGAAGCGATTAGTGCCGCATGCTCCTTGTCCGAATGTGCACCGGCCAGCGTGGCATCCAGATCAATGATCAACGGGTCGGCGGCGGTGTCCGCATGACCGGGCGAATGCTGCCTGGCACACTGCCACGCGGCTGCGCGCGCCGCCGACCGCGCGGACGCCAAGGCGGACAATGCTTTCCGCGGCTCAGCGGTCAGCCATGGCCTGCCCTGCCCTCCAGGCTTCCGTTGGCATCTCCTGGTAAGGTCGATGACGCACATCCCAAGATGCTGAGGTGTGCGGCGAGGTTGGAGGGGGAAACGTGACACAGTCGATGCGGTTGATGGGTTACATCGACATTCCATGTGTGGCATCGGCTCCGGGGTGGTCGTTCGCGGTGGACCAGCAGTGACAGGGACCCCTGGGGAGTCGCTGTCGGTCGTACCGGACGAAGTCCGCGCGTTGGGCAACTACGTGTACAGCATCGCCGACGCGCTCCGGACGGCACTCGACTCGGCCGGACGAGACGTATCCACGCTCACCTCGGGCGGATGGGTCGGCGTGGCAGCGAACGGCTTCAGCGAGGGCTGGGGCGAGGTCCAATCGGGTGGGCAGCGGATCTTCACGGCCCTGACCACCATGGCCGAGAAGCTCGGCGTCACCGCCGAGACCTATGTGCAGCGCGATCAATCCACCGCCGGAGAATACATTCGGCTCGACCTTCCCTAGCTGCCATGACCGATTCATTTTCCGTCGACCTCGATCAGGTCGAACAGATAATTGCGAGACTGACGGGCCTCGCCGGATTCATCGCCGACCACGTCGACCAGATCGACGACAAGGCTGCGGCAACGTTGACCGGAACAGGCTGGGAAGGCGTTGCCGCCCAGGCATACGACACCCTGCAGCAGCAATGGTCGGCAGGTGCTCGTGAATTCGTGGAAGGTATTCGTGATATGAGTGCGGCCGCGAAAGCCGCGCACAGTTCGTATACCGACGCGGGCACTGTGAACACCCGACTCTTCCGCAGTAAATAAGGAGCCGGATTGTCGCCGATCACTGTCGACCCCGAAGTGTATTACGCCGCCGCCAAAGCTGTTTTCCGCGAGTACACGGTGGTCATCGAATCCGTCAGCGGGAGCCTGAATCCAGGTCTCGCCGCGAGCCAAGGGATGGCAGGAAACTATCCGGCTGTCGCGCCGTGGGTAACCAGGTACTCCTACGTTGCCGCCGATCTCGAAGGTGTGCTCGTCGCTTACGGCAATGCCCTTCTCACCATGGGCGACATGCTCAACCTCGCCGGCTACACCTGGGCCAAAGCGAACTATGACGCGAACCCGGTTACCAACAAGGGCGTCGAACCCGCCATGCCGCCCCCGCGGATCGGGCCATCCTGGGACGACAAAAGCATCGACATTCCCGATCCGATGCCCGCCCCATACACCACCCCCGATCGCGGTCTGCTGACGAACCCGAACACACTTCGCGACAAACTCACCACCGTGCTCCGGCAAAACAACACGCCGGTGCCGACCGGCGATACCGATGCCCTCACCGTGGCCAACACCGGTTGGCGCGCGTTCAGCGAACACGACGCCTGGGTGGGCGGACCGGCGCGCATCCAGGCGATAGTCGCCTCCTTCGACACCGTGGCCGCGCCCGAAAAGAACGACGTCACCGATATGTTGGGCATTCTGGGCAGTGCGCCTGCGTCCATCGCCGAGGCAGCCAAGGGGTTCGCCTCGGCCGCCGCGGCACATACCACTGAACTCACCGGCCTGCGATCCACCCTGGTGTCGAACGCCGCTTCCGCCTTTCCCGACAGCGGAACATCGTCGTCCAACTCGAATACTGCCGTCACCATCACTTTCACCGAGGAACCCGACGACGCAACCCTGACCTCCGGCGCCACGACCCTGGCGTCCGCAATCTCCGGTCACTCGCTGTACGCGCTGCTTGCCAAGGCCGAATTCGCCGGTGCCGACGCCCTTCCGCAACTGAAGGCGAAGCTGGAAGAGATCATGTCCTCGCCCATCGACGAGCTCACCAACCGGGCCACCTGGAAGTCCTCGGCACCAAAATGCGAGCTCAACCCGGAAGGCCACCGCGACTACGGAGGGTCCAACGACATCGAGAAGGGCTGGATCGACGACGCCGTGAAGTACGGCAACGCCGCAGGTGTCGATCCCAAGCTGGTGCTGGCCATCGTGTACAACGAGGGCGGAAACCGTGCGGATACGCCGCTGGAACAAGCGGGCAGCGGATTTTGGGACGCGGCGAGGGAAATCCTCAACCCGATCCGTGAGGCAACCAGCCCGACGGATATGGGAATGTCACTGGGGCTGACCAACATCAAAGAAAAGACCTACGAAGAATTGCAGAGAGCGTACCCCAAGGAATTCGGTTCGATCCCCTGGGCGCGGGTGCAGTACGATGACTCGGTGGCGATCATGGCGGCCGCATACAGCCTGAAGCGTATCCAGGAACAATACGGCCCGAGGGTCCCGGACGAGATGAAAGAGAAATACAACACCAACGAGTTCATGGCCGCCGGATACAATTCGGAGGGTGCAATGGATGACTATCTACGGCAAGCAGATCTCGGACCGCAGGTCAAGAACTATCTCGCGATGAACGAGGGCTCGTATGCGAAAGCTTCCGAGTTGATCGACGGAGCCTACACATGTCGATAGCACCATGGAGGCGTAAGCTTGGGCGGTTCACGGCATTCGGCGCCCTTGCGGTTGTCATAATCCTGCCATTGGTCTTCATCGGCCTGGTGATCCGTGCGAAGCTGAACCCGCCCCCGGAGATGCGGCATGCCTCGGCAACCGAAGTGACCGGATACGAAACCGTCTCCACCGAAAAGAAGAATCTCAGCGGCGGCTTGGTCGTTTCGAAGGTCTTCATCGGTCCCGTGGTTGACCGGCCACAGGACCGCGTAGTCTCCCCGGGCGCGACGTTGCACGATATGGGCAGACCTGGCGAGGCCGGCGCCTACTGGCTTGCCTACGGTGATTACGCAGACGGTTGTCACATCAGCGTCGATCGTGTGGTCGGCGGAGACCCTCTACGCAGAGTCTCCGAGCTGTCGAACAGCCAACGCGACGAAGTATCCCGCGGCGAAAAGCTGGTGCTTGTTGCGAAATTCGCGTGCGGGGAAGGGTAGCCCGGATATTTCGTGTGGGTGACGTGGCGGCCTGATCGGGTTCGGATCGGTGTTTCGCGGCGGTCCGGGCCGTGAAAT
>NZ_BDBP01000055.1 GCF_001613045.1 Nocardia lijiangensis NBRC 108240
TACCTCGATGACGAGGCGGCCGCACGTAATGTGATAGCTGCCTGCACACAGCGTCTCGACGACCTCAATGAGCTGCGTAAGCTTGCCAGGCGGTGTGAGAACGTCTCTGGTTTCGGTAATTTCGACATGGCGGACGTGCTGGCCGGGAAGTTCCGCAAGCAGGCGTCGGGAACTGACAATTCGATCGATTCAATCATCGCGAAAGACGTTGAAGTAGTGAAGGACATGCGCGACATCATGGCAATCTCCATCGCGCGCCTCACCAACCAGGACTACACGAATTCAGCGGCGATCACCGCGATCATCGATTCCGTGGGGGAGTAAATCGTGACGGGCATGTACGGCGGCGGCATGTTCAGTTGGAGCGCCGGGGATATGGGCTCGGCCATGCTGGAAAGCCTGACCGATTGGATCGCCGGGGAAGAGCGTGAGCCGGGCATCAGGCCGGGAGATATTCAGGGACAATTCAACCGGCAGCGTGACGATGTCCGGGGCAAAGCCGATGACGCCGGTTTCGTGGGTGCGTTCCATCCGCAGGAAGTGCTGAAACAGGACGAGTTCGAGAAAGATGATGTCGCCGTACTGCGCACAAAGGTCGACGCGATCGATCTGACAGCTGCAGGTAGGGAAAGCGATCGGCCATTTCCTCGGTCACCCAGGCCAATCGCAGCGTGAGTGGTGCGGCGCGGCCGGGACGGGCGAGGTTGCGGACTCGCTCGAGCGTCTCCCGCAGGTGAGTCAGGGCCATCGGTGAGCCGACCGCGGCCGCGGCGATGTCGTCGAGGCCGGTGCGGACGAAGTCCTCCCATTGCGGCAGCTGGACGATGAGGCGTTCGGCGCCGTCTCGGTCGGTCACTCGCAGCGGCTCGAGCCTGGCCGCGGCCACCCACCCGAGCAGATCACCCAGCTCGTCCATCGCCTGCACCGCTGTCGCCGGGTCGTGCACCGCGGGGGAGAGTGCGCGCAGCGCTATGTCGGCGAGCAGCCGGAACGCCAGCAGCGGGTCTTGCTCGAAGGTCCGCTCGTTGCCGACGACCAGCGCGTCCAGGACGGCGGTGGACGCGAGGTCGGCTCCGTACACCTCGGCGACGCGACTGCCGTAATGCAAGGTGGCGCCGGGTATGGACGTTAGGACGACGACGGCGTTCGCGGACCTGGCGGTCTCGACCAGCCGCTCGACCTCGATCCGTTGCAGCGCCGCGGGCGGATGCGGCCAAGTCACCGTCGCGCGCAGCGCCGCGGGGTCGGGCGCTGCGGCCGGACCGGTGTCCTGAGGGTAGAGGCCCGTCAATATCGCACGCCCGCGGGAGGCGATGGAGCTGAGCGCGGGGGCCAGCTGGATGGCGGAGAAGGCCCTCAACTGCAAAGTTCGCAGCATGGCGAGCAGCCCGAGGAGCAGGACGACCGCGACGATCGGCGCGGCCACCGACACCTCGGTGTCGTTGCCGATCGCCAGCGCCGCCGTGACACAGAACGCGACGATGGCGATGGCGTAGCCGAATGTCCGCCAGACGATCGGCGCGTCACGGAACAGTGTCAGCCGCGGCGTGAAAGTCGTTGCCACCCATTGCACCACCAGAAACAGCAGCGAAAAGAGCACCGCGACAGCGCCGATGACACTCAGGCCGACCGAGAACAGCATGTTGATCACGGGACGAGCCGGGACCTGTGGTCCGCGGTCGATGCCCGGCACCGCCAGGCCCAGGCCCACCCCGGCGGCGACGAACGCCAGCTGGGCGAGCCCGGTGCGCAGGCGGCGGCGGGTCGGGACGACCTGGACGGGCACCGGTCTCCCGCTGTTACTCGCGGGACAGCATGGCGACGGCTTCGCGTTCGAGGTCGACGTACGGTTCGCCGCTGACATCGACGGCCACCCGGTGCAGAGTGCCGCCGGTGAACGCCCAGGGGAAGCTTCCGGGGTAATCGTCGGTGACGGCCTCCGCGTTGTCACGACCCGCATGGAGGCCTTCCCCGGCGATGCTGAACTTGCCGGGCTGGGTCCTGATCCGGCCCGTGCCGACCTTGCGCTCGCCGTAGTAGAGGCTCAGGGTGCCCCGCGCGGTGCCGGGCGGATCCTCGCTCTCCTTGTCGAAGGAGGCGGCGAGGATGAGGTTCTCACCGGTCGGCAGGTCCTCGCTGGCGCTGATCCGCTGCTCTTCGCTGCCGAGGAAGTTGTAGACGTAATGCAGCCGGTTGTCCTTGATGTACAAGGCATGTCCGCCGAACCGGCCACCGTGGGAGAACAGCACCCCGGCCGCACCCGGGCCGGGCAGGTCGACGAGCGCGCCGATCGAGTAGGAGCGATTGCGGATGTTGACCGCGACCGCCTCGGGCACCTCGGCGCCGCCGGGGCGGTACACGTAGCGGTTGCGCGGCGGCGCGAGCTGGGGGCGTTGGGTGGTGAGAATCTCGACGCCGGAACGGTCGTCGAGCGGGAACGCCTGATTGGCGCCCGCCTCGTAGAACCACAGGCCGATGAGTTCGGCGAGCTTGCCGGGTTCCTCGGCGGCGAGGTCGTGCAGCTCGGCCCGGTCCTGGTCGGTGTGGTACAGCTCCCAGGTGTCATCGGGGAAGTGGCTCCACCCGCTGAGGGTCGGGTGGGTGGTGACCGCTTTCCAGCCGTCGTGCCAGATGCCGCGGCCGCCGAGCATCGAATAGAACTGGGTGTGTTTGGCGGTCGGGATGGTGGCCGCGTCGAAGCTGTAGCGCATGCTCACCCCCTGAATCGGCGTCTGGGCGTGGCCCTTCACCGTGTCCGGGAGCTCCATGCCGAGGCAGTCCAGCAGGGTGGGCACCAGATCGACCGCATGGTGATACTGGTCGCGGGTCTCGCCGTGCGCCTCGATCCCGGCGGGCCAGGAGATGAGGCACGGGTCGCAGGTGCCGCCGTTGAACGAGTACCGCTTCCACATCTTGAACGGGGTGTTGAAGGCCATCGCCCACCCGTTCGGGTAGTGGTTGTAGGTCTTGGTGCTGCCCAGCTCGTCCAGCTTGGTCAGGTTCTCGGCCAGGTCGTCCGGGACGCTGTTGGCGATCTTGTTCTCGTTGACCGAACCGTCCGGGCCGCCCTCGCCGCTGGCTCCGTTGTCGGAGACCACGACGATGATGGTGTTGTCCAACTGCTCGATCTTCTCCAGATAGGCGAGCAGGCGGCCGATCTGGTCATCGCAGTGGGAGAGGAAGCCCGCGTACACCTCGGCCATGCGGGTGTACAGGCGCTTCTGGTCGTCGGAGAGGCTGTCCCAGGGGCGGGTGTAGTCCAGCGGCGGGAACGGCTGACCGTCGGGACCGCTGCGGGTCTCGGGGGTGCCGATCGGGTTGAGCGGCGGCAGCTCGGTGTTCTGCGGGACCAGCCCCATCTCCTTTTGCTTGGCCAGGGTCTGCTCACGCATCACCTCGTAGCCCGCGTCGAACCGGCCGCGGTAGCGCTCGATCCATTCGGGCGGCACGTGGTGCGGAGCGTGCGCGCAGCCCGGCGCGTAGTAGAGGAAGACCGGACGTTCGGGCGCGATCGCCTTGACGTCATCGATGTACTGGATGGCCCGGTCGGTGATGTCGACGCTGAAGTGGTAGCCCTGCTCGGGCGTGGCAGGTTGCTCGACGGGATGATTGTCGTGCACCAAGTCCGGATACCACTGGTTGGTCTCCGCGCCGAGGAAGCCGTAGAAGCGCTCGAAACCGCGGCCGATCGGCCAGTTTCGTTTGGTGGACGCCAGGTTCATCTCGTCCTCGGCGCACAGATGCCACTTGCCGACCATGGCGGTGCTGTAGCCCCGCTCGACCAGGATCTCGGCGAGGGTGGCGCACTCGGGCGGGATGTGGCCGTTGGCGCCGGGGAAGCCGACCGCGCACTCGCTGATGCACGCCATGCCGTTGGTGGTGTGGTTGCGGCCGGTGAGCAGGCAGGAGCGGGTCGGTGAGCACAGGGCGGTGGTGTGCCACTGGCTGTAGCGCAGCCCGTTCGCGGCGATCCGGTCGATGTTCGGCGTCTCGATCGGTCCGCCGTAACAGCCCATGGCGCCGAAACCCACGTCGTCGAGCACGATGTACAGCACATTCGGTGCACCGGGCGGGGCCTTCGGCTGCTCGTACGGGCCCCAGTCCGGGATCGAGTCGCGGATGTCGAGGTTGACCACACCGCGGAATGGAATTGCCATGGTGTTCTCCTCACGAATAGGCCCCCGCCCCAACCTAGGTAGCCGCGAAGGCCATCGCCTCACCCGCGACGGGTGAGAGGCGCAGGGGTCACCGAGACGACGCATCCCGGACCCGGTGCGACGCTTCAGAACACGGTCACCCAGTCGTCCTTGATACCGACCACCTGCCAGCCGTTCACATCGGCCAGCTCGAGTGCCTGTTCGGCTCCCGCCACATAGTCGAACTCGCGGTCGGGGTCGTCGTGGCGCACCAGCATCCGCAGCGACGGCCGGTCCGGCTGCCCGGTGAATTGCAGCATCGGGATGTCCCCGTTGGTGTTCCCCGCCGCCAGCAGAGGGCGCCGGCCGATCCGGCTCCAGATCCGCACCGGCTTCTGCGGGCCGTCGTCCAGGACATCCAGTTCGGGTTTGCGGACGATCGTGCCTGCCTCCCACACCAACGACACGCTGCTGCCGATGACACGCTCGCGGGGAATGCCGTAGATCTCCCGGCTGATCGGCCGCATGAAGTCGCGGCCCCCGCCCGAGGCGATGTAGTTGGCGAACCCGTTGGCTTCCAAGAAGCCGAGCAACTCGATCATCGGTGCGTAGCCGCACGCCAGGTAGCCGCGGCCGAGGGTGGGATGCCGGGCCGTGCGCAGGAATCGATCGGCCAGGGATTCGAACTCCTCCACTGGCACACCGGCAAACGCGGCGAGCACACCGGAAGCGAGCACGCCCAGCTCGCTGTCATCACCGTGGTAGTGCTCGGTGATCACGCTCTCCAGCCAGTCGTAGTTCTTTGTCCAGGCCGCCTGCCACGGCTGACGCGTGCGCAACGCCGGGTCCTCTTCGGTCATGGCGAACAAGCGGCGCAGGATGAAGTCGAGCTGGATGGGCATCGGTTTCTCGCACCACAGCGTGCCGTCGTTGTCGAAGACCGCGATCCGGTCCTCGGGCGGTACCGCGTCGGGTCCGCCGTCCGCGGTCACCCGGCCGACGAAATCCAGGATGGCTTGTTTGACCTCACCGTCACGCCAGCTCGGCAGCGGGTCGGCGGCCGAGACCGTGGTCTCTCGGCGGACCGAGGCGTGCGCGACATCTCTCCGGTGCGCTGCCACCATGAACCGGCTCCTTCCCTCCGTCCGACTGCTCTGCCTGCGACCCTCCCTCCGTCGTGAGGCGGGCACATCACCCGCAGCGGGCGAGGCGCGAATGATCACCCGCGCTCTCACCCGTGCCGGATGAGGAATTCCGCCGCTGTGGAGGCCAGACTCCGAGCAGAGACCGGAGCCCGTCGTCGAGCCCGACCGCTGCACACACGAAGGAGGTCGCGTGGATTCCGTGGACCTCTCGACCATTGCGGTCCTGCTGCTCGCCTTCGCGACGGTCTCCCGCAGACTCTCCGTCACCATCACGCCCGCCATCTTCTTCACCACGGCCGGACTGATCGCCGGACCCGTCCTCGGACTCGTCGAACTCGCCCTCGGCTCGTCGGCGCTGAAGCTGCTCGTCGAGGTCACCTTGACGCTGGTGCTGTTCTCCGACGCGTCCCGGATCTCGCTGCCCCGGCTGCGTGGCGAGCACACCGTGCCGCTGCGATTGCTGGCGATCGGCCTGCCGCTGACCATCGCGGCGGGCACGCTCACCGGGTTCGTGGTGCTGCCGGGAGTCAGCGCTGTCGAAGCGCTCGTGCTCGCGGTGATGGTTGCGTGCACCGACGCGGCACTGGGCCAGGCCGTGGTGACCGACGAACGGATACCGTCCCGAATCCGGCAGGGGCTCAATGTCGAAAGTGGGCTCAACGACGGGTTGTGCGTCCCCCTGTTCTTCATCGCCCTCGGATTGGCCCAGGCCGACGAGGGCGCGCTCACCGAGCATGCCGCGGTCCAGATGATCCTCGAGGAGATCGGCTACGGGATCGTCGGCGGCGTCGTCGCGGGATCGCTCGGCGCGTGCGCACTGCGGATCGGCGCGAAACGCGACTGGATCGAGCCGTACTGGCGGCAGATCCTCACCGTTGCCACCGCGCTGCTGAGCGCCGGAATCGCCGTCACACTGCACGGCAGCATGTTCATCGCCGCATTCGTCGGCGGCCTGCTCTTCGGCACGCTCCGCGGCGATGTCGGCGGGCCGGTCACCGATCTCGTCGACCAGAGCGGCGAAGTTTTCGACGCCGTCACCTTCCTCGTCTTCGGCGCCGCGATCCTGGGCCCGGCACTGGACGAGATGACCTGGCAGCTCGCGGTGTACGCGGTGCTGAGCCTGACCGTCGTCCGTATGGTGCCGGTGGCGTTGTCCCTGCTCAGGACCGGAGCGCGTCGGCAGACGACGGTATTCGTCGGGTGGTTCGGCCCGCGCGGCCTGGCCACCATCGTGTTCGGCGTGCTGCTGATCCAAGAAGCGGACCTGCCGAACGAGCAGACGCTGCTGCTCGCCGCCACCGCCACCATCGGCATGTCCATCTACGCCCACGGTCTGACAGCCACCCCGCTGACCGACCGCTACATCCGGTGGTACCGGTCCCATCCCGAGGAGCGGCAACCACCCATGGAAAGCGTGCCTGCCGCGCACCACCGCTGGCGAACACCCCACCGAGCCGGACGATCGGCACACCCCAGCCGACCGAACTAGCCGAAGGGGTATTGACCGCCGCCGCCCCCGCGGCCGCCCTGTCCCGGGTCGGCGACGGACAGCAGATCGGCGAGGAGATCGAGCACGGCGTGGCCGAAGGCGAGGATGTCGCGGCCGATGATGCCGAAATCCTGGGTCAGGGTCCGAATCATGTCGGGCGCCCCCTTCGCCGTCCCCGAGGGTGTCCCGTCCACGGTCGCACAGGCGGGCCGCTCGTGTCGTCGGATTTCGCCGACGACCACCCGGTCGGCACAGGTCAGCCGAAGGGATACTGCCCGCCGCGCCCTCCGCCGGGACCGTGGTCCGGTGTGGCGATATCGATGATGTCCTGGACGAGGTCGACGACGGCGCGCCCGATGTCGAGCACATCGTTGCCGAGGGTGGAGAATTCCTGCGCGATCAGCTGAAGCATGTCTTCGCCCTTCGGCCCGGTCGGCTGAGTACCGTTCCCAGCGTGGCACACGCATGCCGAGGTGGTCGGCGGATTCGGGCGGTGACCCGGCCGTCTGCGCGCCCGCCACGCCCGGCTGCGGGGTCCGTGGTCCGACGAGGGGACCCCGGTTCTGAATGGGATTGCATCATCGTGCATAATCATTTGCAGACGGGCGCGGGCCGCCTGACCTGCGCGCCGGCGCGACCGGCCGGGGCCGCCGAACGCGGCACCCCGAGACATACCCGCACGAAACCGAGGAGCACACAGACATGTCCGAGCGCGTCGTACTCGCCTACTCCGGTGGGCTTGACACCTCCGTCGCGATCAGCTGGATCGGCAAGGAGACCGGCGCCGAGGTCGTGGCCGTCGCCATCGACCTTGGCCAGGGCGGCGAGGACATGAACGTGGTGCGCCAGCGCGCGCTGGACTGCGGTGCCGTCGAGGCGATCGTGGTCGACGCTCGCGACGAGTTCGCCGACGAGTACTGCCTGCCCACCATCCAGGCCAACGCCCTCTACATGGGCCAGTACCCGCTCGTCTCCGCCATCAGCCGCCCGCTGATCGTCAAGCACCTGGTGGAGGCGGCCAAGTTCCACGGCGCCACCACCGTCGCGCACGGCTGCACCGGCAAGGGCAACGACCAGGTGCGTTTCGAGGTCGGCATCGGCGCGCTCGCCCCCGACCTGAACGTGATCGCCCCGGTCCGCGACTACGCGTGGACCCGCGAGAAGGCCATCGCCTTCGCCGAGGAGAACAGCCTCCCGATCAACGTCACCAAGAAGTCGCCGTTCTCCATCGACCAGAACGTGTGGGGCCGCGCCGTCGAGACCGGCTTCCTCGAGGACCTGTGGAACGCGCCGACCAAGGACGTCTACGACTACACCGCCGACCCGACGGTCAACTTCGAGGCGCCGGACGAACTGATCGTCACCTTCGACAAGGGTGTTCCGGTCGCGATCGACGGCCGCCCGGTCAGCGTGCTCGAGGCGATCGTCGAGCTGAACCACCGCGCGGGCCGCCAGGGCATCGGCCGCCTGGACATGGTCGAGGACCGTCTCGTCGGCATCAAGAGCCGCGAGATCTACGAGGCGCCCGGCGCCATCGCGCTGATCACCGCGCACCAGGCGCTGGAGCACGTCACCATCGAGCGCGAGCTGGGCCGCTACAAGCGTCAGGTCGAGCAGCGCTGGGGCGAGCTGGCCTACGACGGCCTGTGGTTCTCCCCGCTCAAGCGCGCGCTGGACGCCTTCGTCCAGGACACCCAGCAGCACGTTTCCGGCGAGATCCGGATGGTCCTGCACGGCGGTTCCGCGGTGGTCAACGGCCGCCGCTCCGAGCAGTCGCTCTACGACTTCAACCTGGCCACCTACGACGAAGGCGACACCTTCGACCAGTCGCTGGCCAAGGGCTTCGTGCAGATCCACGGCCTGTCCTCGAAGGTCGCCGCGCGGCGCGACCTGAACCAGAAGTAGGAACCCGACCCCGATCCCGGGGCGGTGCCAGGCACCGACCCGGGATTCGGCGCGTGCCTGTACCGATCGCGTCGACGGCCCTGGTTACGGTAGTCATCGGCGAACCGGAATCGACCGCGCGCGTTCCCCTGGCTTGCGCGGCTCGAGCACACCCACGCACTTTCGACCGAGGAGACAGCACGCGATGACACAAGGCGGCAGCACCAACACCGGTGCCCTCTGGGGCGGGCGTTTCGCGTCCGGACCGGCGGAGGCGATGGCGGCGCTGAGCAAGTCGACCCACTTCGACTGGGCGCTGGCTCCCTACGACATCCGCGCCTCCAAGGCGCACGCCCGGGTGCTGCACAAGGCGGGACTGCTGTCGGACACCGATCTCGCCGGGATGCTGACCGGGCTCGACCAGCTGGCCGCCGACGTCGCGTCCGGCGCCTTCGGTCCCGCCGAATCCGACGAGGACGTGCACGGCGCGCTCGAGCGTGGACTGATCGAGCGCGTCGGCGCCGAACTCGGCGGACGGCTGCGCGCGGGGCGCTCGCGCAACGACCAGGTGGCGACGCTGTTCCGTATGTGGCTGCGCGACGGCGTGCGCCGGATCGCGGCGGGCGTGCTGGACGTGGTCGACGCCCTGGTCGCGCAGGCTGCCGCGCATCCGGACGCGGTGATGCCGGGCAAGACCCACCTGCAGGCCGCGCAGCCCGTGCTGCTCGCGCACCACCTGCTCGCGCACGCGCACCCGCTGCTGCGCGACCTCGATCGCCTCCGCGATTTCGATCGCAGGGCCGCCGTCTCGCCGTACGGGTCCGGCGCGCTGGCCGGTTCCTCGCTCGGCCTGGATCCCGAGGCGATCGCCGCCGACCTGGATTTCGATGCGGCCGCGGCCAATTCGATCGACGCCACCTCCGCGCGCGATTTCGCCGCGGAGGCGGCCTTCGTGCTCGCCATGATCGGCGTCGACCTGAGCCGGATGGCCGAAGAGGTGATCATCTGGAGCACACCGGAATTCGGCTACATCACCCTCGCCGACGCCTGGTCCACCGGTTCGTCGATCATGCCGCAGAAGAAGAACCCGGACGTCTCCGAGCTCACCCGCGGTAAGGCGGGGCGCCTGATCGGTAACCTCACCGGCCTGCTCGCCACGCTCAAGGCCCAGCCGCTGGCCTACAACCGCGACCTGCAAGAGGACAAGGAACCGCTGTTCGACTCGGTCGCCCAGCTCGAGCTGCTGCTGCCCGCCATCGCAGGCCTGGTCTCCACCCTCACCTTCCACACCGACCGGATGGCCGAACTCGCCCCCGCCGGTTTCACCCTCGCCACCGACATCGCCGAATGGCTGGTGCGCCAAGGTGTTCCGTTCCGCGTCGCGCACGAGGCCGCGGGCGCCTGCGTCCGCGCGGCGGAAAGCCGCGGCGTCGGCCTCGACGAACTCACCGACGAGGAATTCGCCGCCATCGACCCGGCCCTCACCCCGCAGGTCCGCGAGGTCCTCACGGTCCAAGGTTCCATCGCCTCCCGCAACGCCCGCGGCGGCACGGCGGGCACCCAGGTCGCCGTGCAGATCGACGAGGTCCGCGCGGCGGCCGCTGCCTCCAGGACCTGGTTGCACTGAGCGCCCGGCGGGCCGGTCGGCTGCCATCCGACCGGCCGCGGCCATGTCGAGCGCATCGAGGCGCTTCATATCCGTTGTCCCCGTGTGCGACCCGATCGTCGGGTTCCCTGCCCTCGCCGAGTTTCGAGATCGGTGTAGTCCGGGACCGGCGATCGATCGATGACCCGGTCTACTGCGATCGCGGTGCGTGATGGTCGGCGAGTTCGGCTTGCGCTGCCAGCAACATCATGTGGCAGGCCGACCGGAGTGGTTCGGTGCTGCGCATCGACCGGCTCAGAATGAACGCGCCTTCCAGGCTGTTGACGAATCCGACGAACAGACGGCGACGGACGTCCAGCGGTAGCCCCGAGTTCTCGATGCTTTCCGCTCCGGCCTGGATCCAGTCGGTGAACACGTCCGCGGTGGCGATGCGCAGGGTTTCGTCGGTCGCGGCGACTTCCAGGGCGATGGTTGCGATGGGGCAGGTTTCGACGAAATCCGACTCCACCATCACGTGTGCTGCGGCATCGAAGGCCGTTCGGATAGCGGTCAAGAGGTCGGGGCAGGCGTCGAAGATCGCTATGACGTGTGCTCCGTACGCGGCGCCGGAGGTCCTGATGACCTCCTCGGCCAGTTCGGTCTTCCCGCCGGGGAAGAAGTGATAGATCGAACTCATCGGCGCGCCCGCGGTTGCCGCGATCTGCTTCAATCCGGTGCCGGGCAGCCCTTGGCGTTTGAACAGATCGGCGGCCGCGGCCAGGATGCGGTCCCGAGTGTCGACTACCAAGTTTTCCTCCGCATGTTGTGCCGACCAGGACCTTATCGTACCGTGATCCCTGTATGGAACGATCTATACAATTCTGAACAGGGGTTGGGAATGGTCAAAGCCCTCAAGTTCCTCAGCTATCTGATGGGCGTCAGCATCGTGCTCATCGGGATCTACCACCTCACGCTCGGCCAATGGTCTGTCCCGGGCGCAGGCCCGACGACGGCGACCATCGATTCCCGGGAGCGGTTCTATTCGGCGATCTTCCTCGGCTACGGCCTGGCCTGGATCTGGGCAGCCCGGCAGTCACCGATCCCGGCGCTCGCGATACGAGCTCTCGCCGGAATCTTCCTGCTGGGCGGGATCGGCCGCGTGCTGTCCTTGCCGGTCGCGGGCTGGCCACACTGGATGCAGATCGCCGAGGCCGTCATCGAACTGCTGCTGCCGTTGCTGTTCTTCTGGCTGGCCGATGCCGACGAAAAGGCCGCGTCCGGTGACGACGCTCGGGAAACCCCGTTGACAGCACGGCGTCTGCCAGCCTGAGGTCTTGCGTCGCAACGGGATCGGCGGTGTCGCTGCCGAGAACTAGTCGCAGTCGAAATCTCGCGTTCGTAAGACCGGATGTTCGACCACCCGAGATCGGCCGATTGCGGTGATGGCGGCGGGCGTACTCGGCGGCCCGCCGCCATCGCTGGTCAGAGGAAATCGGTTGTATCGAGCTCGAAATCGAACGGTGCCGGAAGATGCAGCGGCGCACCGAATTTGGCGGTGGTCTGTTGGGTGTACTGGCCCTGGCCGGGCGCCCAGAAGGCTGTCACCTCGCCCTGATGGCGGTCGACCAAGAGGTACACCGGAATCGCCGCCTGTGCGTAGGCGTCGCGCTTCTCGACACGGTCGACCTCGGCATCTCGGTCGCGGCCGGATGTGATCTCGAGGATCAGCACGACACCGGACGGATCCGCCCAGGGCGGCTCGGCACGGAAATAGCCGCGTGGCGCAACCGCTCCGCCGACTCGGGCGCGGCCCTCGCGGTACGCGGGGATGCGCAGGCCGCGCTCGTGAAAGAATTCGAGTCCGGTCGAACCCACGATCTGGTTGCGAATCGTCGCGGCGAACTCGTCGTGCTCGCCGTCGGGAACGGGTACCACGTAGATCCTTCCGTTGATCAGTTCGACCGAGACCTCCTCCGACGAGGCACGCTCCAGTACTTCGAACTCCGCGAGGCTCACGTCGGCGTCCTGGATACCCATGAGCCCAGGGTAACGGCGTGGTGGGCGGTCGGCGCGCGACTCGTGCCCGGCGATGATCGCCACGGGGACACTCCTCTCGATGGGAATTGTTCTGTCTCGGAGTTGGACGGGGCACGCCGTCGGCCGGTTCCCGTCACATGCACGACACGCGGCGTGTCCTCCGCGACGCGATCTCGCGTCATCCTCGCGAACGGCGTCTACCGTTGCTGCCCGATGCCTGCGGTATCGAGCCGACCGGCGACAGGCTCAGTGCGCGCGGCGTTCGATCAGCGTGGCGAGGTGCAGCAGGGGAGCGGCCAGGTCCGGGATAGTGTCGGGGTCGTCGAGCCGACCGGTTTGGTAGGTGAGCAGTTCGTGTCCCGCGAGGCTCCAGCGGGGGATGACGCCCGCGAGGTGGAGGTCGATCACCTGGGGGCCGACGAGCAGGCGGGCATAGTTCGCGTCGACGGCGGTGAGCCGGAAGCGGTAGTCGAATTCGCGGTGGCCGGTGGTGATGGGCGAATCGCTGAACAGGGCGCTGCCCGGCTGCGAGAGCGCCGCGACGTCGACGACGGCGACCGGCGGATACGGGCGCTCCAGCAGCACCGCTACCACCACGTACCGGTGGGTGGTGCTGGAGACGATCTCGCCGGTCCAGGCGTTGGTCGTGAAGCAGTAGTCAGCGACCGTGACCTGGCGCCCGCCGAGCTCACCGGTGAGTGTCACGCCGAGCCCCTCGGGATCGTGGCCGGGCAGCCGCGCCGTCCACGACTCGTGCGGTGAGAGCGCGAACCGCCAGCCATGCCGTGCGGCCCATAGGTTGAACGTCTGACCAGTAGCCCGTCTGGTACGCGCGCGCATTGGAAGCAGCACGCCGAAACCCGCCGTCAGCACCACGGCGACGAACACGATGAGACCGATCCGGAACGCATCCACCACAGGTCATCACATCCCTCGAACGACGGATCCCCCCATTGTCCGCCGAATCACTAGGCTGCCGCCATGACCTTGCTGTTGCTCGCCCTGGCGATCGCCTCCGAGGTGACCGCGACCGTTTCACTGAAGCTCTCCGAGGGATTCACCAAGCTCGTCCCCTCCCTCGTGGTCGTCATCGGTTACGGCGCGGCGTTCTTCTTCCTCTCCCAGGCGTTGAAGCGCGGCATGTCCATCGGCGTCGCGTACGGGATCTGGTCCGCGGTCGGCGTCGCCGCCATCGCCGTCATCGGCGTCCTCTTCCTGAACGAACGCCTCACCCTCGTCCAGATCGGCGGCATCGCCCTCGTCATCCTCGGCGTCCTGGCCCTCGAACTCGGTGGCGCCCACTGATGACGACGACCTCGCAGAGCTTGTTCACGCTTCGCAGACGCTACGACCTCTGCGAGGCGTGCGAAAGCTCTGCGAAGGCAACCCGGTGGGGCGTCAGTCTTGGACGCGGACGGTGTAGCTCGCGGCGGTGAGTGCGTCGAGGACGGCGTTGCGGTGGTCGGGGCCGCGGGTTTCGAGGGTGAGCGCGACTTCGACTTCGTCTACGGCGAGCCAAGTTCCGGTGCGTGAGTGGACGATGTCGACCACGCTCGCACCTGTCGCGCCGACCACGGTGAGCAGCTGGGAAAGTCCGCCGGGGCGATCCGAGATCGTCACGCGCAGTGCGAGATAGCGGCCAGCGGCGCTGAGGCCGTGGTTGACGATCCGGGTCAGCAGCAGGGGATCGATGTTGCCGCCGGAGAGTACCGCGCAGACCGGCCCGCGTAGGTCGAGTTCTGTTGGGGCGCAACTCATCAGCGCGGCGACGGCCGCCGCGCCTGCCGGTTCCACGATCAGCTTCGCGCGCTCTAGACAGAGCAGCAGTGCCGTGGACAGCGCCTCCTCGTCGACGGTCACGATGCGCGGCGCGTGCGCGGCGACGTGCGCGAACGGCACCTCGCCAGGTAGGCCCACCGCGATGCCGTCGGCCATCGTCGACATCCGTTCCGCCCGTACCGGTTTGCCCGCCGCCAGCGATTCCGGCCACGCCGCGGCCCCGGCCGCCTGCACCCCGATCACCCGCACCTGCGGCGCCAGGTGGTGCAGCGCGATCGCGATGCCCGCGAGCAATCCGCCGCCGCCGGTCGGGACGAGCACCGTGCCCACCTCCGGCAGTTGCTCCAGAATCTCCAGACCCACCGTCGCCTGCCCGGCCACGATGTCGGGGTGGTCGAACGGATGGATCAGCGTCGCCCCGGTTCGCGCGGCGAAATCCAGTGCCGCGTCGATCGCCTCGTCGATGCTGTCGCCGACCTGCCGCACCCGCGCGCCATAGGCCTTGGTGGCGGCCAGTTTCGGTAGCGAGGCGCCGACCGGCATGAACACCGTGGCCTCGATGCCCAGCGTCGTCGCCGCCCAGGCCACGCCCTGCGCGTGATTGCCCGCGCTGGCCGCGACCACCCCGCGGACCCGATCCTCGGACGGCAGGTTCGCGATCCGGTGGTAGGCGCCGCGCGGCTTGAACGAGCCTGTCCGCTGCAGGTTTTCGCATTTCAGCCAGATTTCCGTCCCGGAACGCTCGGACAGCACCCGCGAGGCCACCACCGGCGTGCGCCGTATCACCGGCGCCAGTAGTGCCGCGGCCGACTCGATCCGCTCCAGCCCGATCAGATCCATGGGCTCATGCTGCCATCAGAGGCAGATACATCCCACGACTTTGCGGGATCAGCTCGCCTTTTTGGCGAGATTGTGGGCCAGCGCGCCGAGCCGGGCCAAGCGTGCGTCACCGAGCGGGGTGAGCTTGCCGCCGAGCCGGTTGGTGACGAACCCGAGCGACATTCCGGTGGCCGGATCCGCGAAGGCGCCCGAACCGCCGAGCCCGAAGTGCCCGAACGCCGAGATCGGCGCGGCCTTGGAGGGCATCATCGGCACGCCGTGGAAGCCGAGCCCCCACGGGATGCGGAAGGCGAGCACGTAATCGGGTGTGAATACCTGGCGCTCCCGCAGGTGGTCGATGGTCTCCGCGCCGAGTACCCGGTAGCCGTCGAGGCTGCCGCCGATCGCCAGTGCGCCATACAGCCTCGCCAGCGCCCGTGCGGAGAAGACGCCGTTCACGCCCGGCATGACCGAATCATGCAGGCGGGGATCCGACATCAGTTCGGCGAAACCGCTGGGCGTGGTGTCCGCGGCGGCGGCGAGGCGGCGGCTGCGACCCATGATCCGCGCGCCCCGCTCCCAACTCATGCCGGCGACCGTCAGTTTCGGGAAGTTGACCGCGATGCGCGTCCGCTCGGATTCGGGCACCCGGAACCAGAGTTCCTCGGCGCCGAGCGGTTCGGCGATCTCGGTGCGCAGCACCTCGGTGAAGTCCGCGCCCGCGACCCGCCGCACCAGCTCCGCGACCAGGTGCCCGAAGCTGATGCCGTGATAGCCGCTGGTCGTGCGATGCCGCGGATCGGGCGCGGCGGCGGCGAGCGCCGCGGTGACCGCGGCGTCGTCGAAGAATCGCTCCGGCGGGCCGGGCAGCAGATGGCGCAGCCGGTGCAGTCCGGCGCGGTGACTGAGCAGCGCGCGCACGGTGATGTCTTCCTTGCCCGCCGCGGCGAACTCGGGCCAGTACTCGGCGACGGGATGGTCGTAGTCGAGCAGTCCGCGTTCGGCCAGACGGTGCAGCAGCGTGGCCGCGACGCCCTTGCCGGTGGAGTACGCCACGGCCACGGTGTCGTGCTGCCACGGCTGACCCGGTCGCGCGAATCCGGCCCAGGCGTCGACAACGGGCTCGCCGTGCAGGTAGACCGTCAGCGCGCCGCCGCCGTCGCTCGGACGTTGGAAGAGCCGGTCGAATTCGGCGACCAGGCCGACGAAGCGACGGTCCACGAACTGCGTTGTCGGAGGAGATGTCGGCATCGAGGGTTCCTTTTCTGTCCTGTTCAGACTAGAGCCGGACAGACTCGACCCCGCGGTTCCCTGGCTCGGGAACCGCGGGGGAGGGGAACGTCAGGCCGCGACGGCGGTGTGCAGCGCGCGGAGGGCGTCGGCGGGTTCCGCGACATCGATGACGAGCCGGGTGAACTCCGAGCCCCTGAGCTCGACGCGCACGCCGCTGCCGTCGAAGCGGGTGTCCCAGAATTCCTTGCGGCCCTTGCCGCGGAAGGTGCCCGCGGCGATCACGCCGGGGAAGAAGGTACCCGGTGCCCGGACCCACGGCGGCCGCAGATCGACCTCCGCTGGGACCACTTCGATGACATCGCGCAGGTCGAAGGTGACCTGATCGCGCAGCGCCAGCAGTCGATGTCCGCCGAGCACCCGGACCGTCACCGTCGTTCCCGTGACCTCGATCTCCACCATGCCGGTACCTCGCAATCGCCCCCGGATTCTCGTACGTCCCCAGCATGGAGTCCGCCCCTGGACTGAGGCTGTGCCGATCCTGTGATTTCCCCAAGCTTCCGGACGGCGTAGGCAGATCTCGATACGTAGATATGCGCATTAAAACATGTATACGCAGGACAGCGGGCCAACACGAGCGTGCCCAGCACTTCGAGAACAGCAAGGAGAGGAGGGGCCGGATCCAAGTCGCGGGCGGCCAGACGGGCTCACCCTGAGCCAGCAGTACGCGCCCTGCCGAGGCCTTCGGAACGCCCTGCCGAAGCCCTTCGGAAAGGGAGAAGGCCCAGCCCGCGAGATTCGTGGGCTGGGCCAAGGCTCGCACACGCGAACCGGGGAACTGCACCGCCCCGGATCAGCGCACGGAGGCACGCCCCGCGTGATACGCCGCATCGGCGATCTCGAGCACATCCGCCAACCACGGCGTGTAGCTCGCGGGATCGTCCGCCAGCGCCACCCGCAGTTTCTCCGGTTCGATCCACGCGTACGCCGCCACCTCGGCGGGGTCGGGCCGCGGCATGCCCGCGTCGAGCAGGCCGACGATCACGTGATCCCACTCGTGCTCGACGCGGCCGGTGACGTTGTCCTGCGCGTGGTACCGGAAGACGCCGACCTCGGTGAGCTCGGTGGCCAGTCCCAGCTCCTCGGCGAGCCGGACCGCCGCGGCGGCCTTCACCGGTTCCGCCGGCGCGGGATGCCCGCAGCAGGTGTTGGCCCACAGCAGTGGAAAGCGGGTCTTCACCGCCGCACGCTGCTGGAGCAGCACCCGCCCCGCCGAGTCGAAGAGCAGCACGGAGAACGCGCGATGCAGTCGCCCCGGCGCCTGATGCGCCTCCGAGACCGGGCACGCGCCGACCGCGCGGCCCGCCTCGTCGACGAGCTCGACGGGCAGTGCCTCGCGGTCGGTCAGCGGCTGGGCGAGGGTCTCGGTCACCTCCCCACCTTATCGGCGGCGATCAGCAGGTACTGGAAGCTGCCCTCCCGGTAGGCGGTGAGGAACGGCTTCTCCACGCCCGTCGCGAGCTCGGACTTCGTGCGCAGATCCCAGTACGGAATGGTGGCCGCCGTGAGGTCGACCACGTCGATGGGCACCAGGTTGTTCTCGGCCATGGCGCGGAAGTACTCGCTGCGCGGATGGATCATGCAGCCGTAGTGCGCGTCGATCCAGCTGACCGAGGCCGAGCGCCCTCCGGCGACGTCGTTGGAGCAGCCGGTGATGCAGACGTAGCGCCCGCCGGGCTCCAGCAGCCGGGAGAACTCGCGGAACAGGTCGAACAGGTCGACGTACATGGTGGTCTCGTTGGTCCAGATGCCGCGCATCGCGCCGCTGTCGAAGCCGGTGTCCAGCATGTTGCGGAAGTAGAACTGCACCTTGTCCGCGACGCCGCGGTGCTTCGCCTGTTCGTTGGCGAAGCCGACCTGGTACTCGGAGATGGTGACCCCGTCCACCTGGCAGCCGAAGCGCTGGTTGGCCATGAAACTGGTGCCGCCGCGGCCGGACCCGCCGTCCATCAGCCGGTCGCCGGGACGGACATCGCCGAGATGATCGAGCAACAGGCTGGCCTGTGCGGTCTCCAGCCGGTGCAGTTCCTCGACGATCCGTTCCTGCCGGGTGCTTTCGGGACCCTCCAGCACCGAGAGGTCGGGGTCGCCGATGCCGTAGTGGTGGTGGTAGAGCCCGTCGACCTCGCCGAGCACGGTGTTGACCCGGTCGTCGTTGGGATTGTTGTTCCAGTACGCCGCAACGGATTTCTGATAGCTGGTGTGCAGCACGGCCTCGGTCTTGGGGTTGAGCATGGTCATGCGTGATCATCCTCTCTCGTTGCGGTACTGACTATTCGGCATCTTTGTAACGACGGCTGTCGGCGTGCCAGGCGCGGTTGCCGCCCATCCATGCCCACAGGCCGAGGAGGAAGCGCCGCAGTTCCGGCGATCCGCTTGCGGCCAGCGGCGCTGCCTCGCGTTCGAACCGGTGCACGAGTTCGTCGTGCACCGCCGCGGTGTGCAGCACCGCCTCCCTGCGGGAACACTGTTCTTCGGCGGCGAGCACCGTGGGGAGGTTGAATTCCCTTCCGTTGGAAAGGTCCTCGCGTGCCATCGAATACAGGTCGTTGACCATCTGGGCGGCGAGCGCGGCGGTGGTCGTGACGCGCCGCACGGCGGGGTGGGTGTACTCCGCCGCGGGGACCTCGTAGCCGCCGAGCGTGTCGATGGGCGCCATGCACGGCAGGAAGCTGTGTGGCTGGCGGTTGGCCAGGTACTCCCAGACCGGTGGCATCCGGCCCGCGCCCCGCCAGCCTGCCTCGGCGCCGAGTGCGATGAACCAGCCGCCGATTTCGGTGCGCAGCCTGGCCAGTTGCGCCGGGGTGGCATACCGGGCCAGGTGCTCGAACGAGGTGCGGAAGGCCCGCAGGATCGGATCGGCCTGCAGCGCCCGCTCCAGCTGCGGGGCGTAGCGCGCGGGCAGATGGGCGGGATCCATGACGGCCATGCAGAGTTCGAGCCGCGGGCCCAATTCGGCTTCCGGACTGGACGGGGTGCCGTCCGGCGCGCGGTCGTCGGCGTCCTCCTCGCAGTAATAGTCGTCCACGGACCATTCCGAGACCGCGCATTTGGCCGCGGCCAGCAGCTGGTCGGCGTTGGCGCAGTCGGGGTGGGCGAGCATGATGAGCCGTCCGAAGTCGGCCTTGCGCAGCTCGTCGAGCCTGCCTTCGTAGAGCCCGATGTCCTCGGCCCAGGCCAGCAGGCCCTCGTTCACCGCCGTCGCCAGCGCGGGATCGTCGCGCAGCGGCGGCGGACAGTACAGCGGCGGTATGCGTGCGCCGTTGACCCGCCCGGCCACCGGCACGGCGGGACCGGACGGAATCGATGGCCGCCGCGCCTCCGCCGGACCGGCCCCCTGCGCCGGGCCGACGGAGGTCGCGACGTTCCCGTCCGGAGGACCGGCCGGGGGCTCGTCGACGCCGGCGTCGGATTCGGACGGTCCGATCGGCACACTGTCCGGCCCGAGATACGGCGTGGTGGGTCCGGTGGTGCGATCGCCCGGCACGGGCAGCCGCAGCGCGGCCGCACCCAGCCCCCGCGGGCCGAGCAGCCGGACCGGTGTCGGGCCGGCCGCTCGCGAGGGCGGGCTCGAATCATCGGGCGGCGCAGGAGGTTCCGTTGCCGCTTCGGTGAACAGCTCGGCCGGCGCCGCGCTGTCTGGGTTGGTGAGCAGCGTCGCGATATCGGCCGCCAGATCGTGCGTGGCGGCGGGCGCGGCGGCGCGGGAGAGCACCGACATCGGTCATCACCCCGGCTAGTCAGCCTGCCGGGCGACCAGGACATTGTCGAGCACCCCGAGGGCGTCCGGGACCAGCACGGCGGCCGAGTAGTAGCAGCTGACCAGATAGGAGATGATCGACTGGTCGTCGATGCCCTTGAAGCGCACGTTGAGACTGGGCTCGAACTCGTCCGGAATCCCGGTCTGGTGCAGCCCGATCACGCCCTGCTCCTTCTCGCCGAGACGCATGGCGAGGATCGAGGTGGTCTGGGTGTCGCTGACCGGGATCTTGCCGCACGGGAAGATCGGCACGCCGCGCCACGCGAGCACCCGGTGTCCGTCGATCTCCACCGGGTCGGGGTATATCCCGCGCTTGGTGCATTCGCGGCCGAACGCGGCGATCGCTTTCGGATGCGCCAGAAACATCTTCGTGCTGCGCCGCATGCTCAGCAGCTCGTCCATGTCGTCCGGGGTCGGCGGGCCGGATTCGGTGTAGATGCGCTGCTTGAGGTCGCAGTTGTGCAGCAGACCGAAATCGGGATTGTTCACCAGATCGTATTCGCGGCGTTCGTAGAGCGCCTCGACGGTCAGGCGCAGCTGCTGTTCGACCTGATTCATCGGGTCGTTGAACAGATCGGCGACGCGGGAGTGCACCTGCAGCACGCTCTGCGCCAGGCTGAGCTCGTATTCGCGCGGGGAGGCGTCGTAGTCGACGAAGGTGCCTTCCAGCAGCGGCTCGCCGGAATGGCCGGAGGAGATCTCGATATCGGCCTCGCCCTTGGAATTCTGCCGATGGGCGGGCGCGGCGGCGGCGCGTTCGAGTTGCTCGCGCAATGCCGGTGCGATATCGACCATTTCGTCGAGGGTTTGCCGGGGGAGTACGAGCATCGTTGTCTTGGTGACGGTTTTGACGGTCACGGGCCATATGGCAGAGGAATCCGTCAATGTTTCGGCGCCGAAGTAATCGCCGGAGCCGAGCATGCCGACCTTGGTCTGCTCGCCGAATTCACCGGCGCCGATCTTCGCCAGCTTGCCGTGCACGATCAGAATGACCTGATTCATCGGATTACCGAATTCCGCGACGACAGTACCTGGTTCGAGGTCGCGCTGTTCGAAGCGCTGCGCGAGCGCGGCCAGCGTTTCCTCGTCATCGAATCCGCGCAATTGCGGAAGTTCTTGGAGCTCCAGGGGTATCACCCGAGCACTGCCGCCGTCGACGACGAATTCGACCTCGCCGTTTCCGACGGTGTGGGTCAGGCGCCGGTTCACCCGGTAGATACCGCCGTTGACCTGCACCCAGGGCAGCGTGCGTGTAAGCCAGCGCGAGCTGATGCCCTGCATCTGCGGTTCGGATTTGGTGGTGTGCGCCAATTGGTGTGCGGCGCCCGTGCTCAGACTCTTGCGGCCGTTGGTTTCCGTGTGGACTGGCAGTTCGATGGTCATGCGTGGTCCTCACCTCGAGGGGTCACCGGGACAGGTCGATGGTGTTCTTGGGCACGACAGATCGGCAGACCGGACAGGCCTGCGAAAAACGAGTCGATCGGGTGGAAAGAGTTACGCGACAATGCGTTCCAGACGGCATTGATGCTAGGTCGCGGAAGCGTTGCGGCGCAGCGGAATTCGCAGAATGATCACGATCCGATTCGGATGGTCACGACATGAGTTCGATCCAGATAACGGCAGGTAACGTCCTGGGATGAATCACGGATTCGCCGAACTTTCGCCGGTCGCTGGCTATCTTGGTGTGCCATGTTCACCTGGATCCACGGGTTGCCTATCTGGCTGGACTTCCTCATCATCACCGGCACCGCTGTGCTGTTGACCGCCATCGGCATCCTCGTCTCGCGTCGCTATGTGCTCCGCATCTTCGGGCCCGAGCCCGGCAAGAACGACACCGTCACGATGGTGCTAACCGTCGGCGGCGTCTTCTACGGTCTGCTACTGGGCCTGATCGCGGCCGCGACCTACGAGACCTACGACACCGCGCAAAGCCTGGTCGCCGACGAAGCCGCGGCGCTCGGCACGCTCTACCGCGAGGTGAGCGCCTACCCCGAACCGCAGCGCAGCCAGCTCCAGCGGGATTTGATCGACTACGCCGACAACGTGCTCACCGAGGCGTGGCCCGCGCTGCGCGAGGGGCGCGAGCCCATGGGCGGCACGGCGCTGGTGACCCGGTTCCAGATGAACCTGCTTGCTTTCGAACCGAAGACCATCTCCCAGGAGATCGTGCACGCCGCCACCATCGAACAGTTCGCGCGCTTCGACTCCGACCGCAGGCACCGGATCAACGCCACCGCGGGTGGACTGCCCGACGTGCTGTGGTGGGTCATCCTGGTCGGCGGCGCGGTCAACGTGGTGCTGATGTGCCTGTTCAGCCTCAACCGCGGCGCGCACCTGCTACTCGGCGGCCTGTTCGCCTTCTTCCTCGGCGCGATGATCTTCCTGATCGCCGCCATGGACTATCCGTTCCGCGGTGATCTCAGCATCAGCCCCGATCCATTCGAGAGCATGTACATCAACGTCATGGGGCGGTGACAGCGCCGACCTCACATGGAACCTGTCACAGCCGACACATGGGGGACACCCGATGTGGGAAGCTCGTCTATACGCATAGACGGGCACGCTTCTCGGGGGCCGGAAGGTGTCTCTTCGCGCCGAGTGCGCGGAGGCCGTGTGGGCGCATTGCAGGGTAGGGCCAGGAGCGATGGTGAACTTCGGTAAGGAATTGGTGGGTTCGGTGCAGCGGTTGATGGCGACCGCGCAGAACGGCCTGGAGGTGATCCGCTTCGGCGGTCTCACCCATGATGTCGAGTCGTCGCCCTTCGAGGTCGTCGAGCGCCGCAGGATGTACCGCCTGCGGCATTACTTCCCCGACGACCCGACGCCGGGCCGTCCCGTCGCGGTGCTGGTGCCGCCGCTCATGGTCAACGCCGACATCTGGGACGTGAACGCCGAGGACGGCGCCGTCGGCATCCTGCATCGCGGCGGAATCGATTGCTGGGTGGTCGATTTCGGTTCTCCGGCCAGCGAGGAGGGCGGCTGGGAGCGCGACCTCGCCGACCATGTCCTCGCGGTGAGCAGCGCCATCGACACGGTGTGCGAGGCGACCGGCAGCAACGTGCACCTGATGGGCTACTCCCAGGGCGGCATGTTCGCCTACCAGACCACCGCCTACCGCTACGGCAAGGGCGTGGAGAGCATCGTGACCTTCGGCAGCCCGGTCGACATCGTCGCGGGCCTGCCGTTCGGCCTGCCGTACGGACTGGTCTCGGACGTGGCGGACTTCCTGGCCGACCACGTGGTCACCCGGCTGCCCATCACCGACTCGATGGTGCGGCTCGGCTTCCAGATGCTCGATCCGGTGAAGACCGCGAAGGCCAGGATCGATTTCGTGCGCCAGCTGCACGATCGCGAGGCGTTGCTGCCCAAGGAGCGTCAGCGCCGCTTCCTGAACAGCGACGGCTGGGTCGGCTACGCCGGGCCCGCGGTCGCCGACCTGCTCAAGCAGTTCGTCGCGCACAATCGGTTGATGCTCGGCGGCTTCGTGATTCGCGATCAGCCGATCTCGCTGGCGGAGCTGAAGTGCCCGATTCTCGCCTTCGTCGGCGAGGTGGACGACATCGGCCAGCCCGCCGCGGTGCGCGGCATCGTGCGCGCGGCGCCGAACGCGGAAGTGTTCGAAGCCAGCCTGGTCGCGGGCCACTTCGGCTTGGTGGCGGGCAGCATGGCCACCAACCACACCTGGCCGCTGGTGCGGCGGTGGGTGGAGTGGATGACCGGCAACGAGTCGCTGCCCGCGGAGATCTTCCGGATGTCCGAGCACGTTCCTGCCAACCGGCCGCGCTCGGCGGCCACCCGGGTGGTGCACACCGCGGGGACGCTGGCCGAGGCGGGCGCCGGGATGGGCAAGGCGCTGGAAGGCATCGCCAACAACACCGTGCGCGGTTCGATCGAGCTGGCGGGCGAGGCGGCGCGAGCGGTACCGAGGCTGACCCGGCTGGGCCTGATCCAGCCCAACACCCGCATCTCGCTCGGCAAGCTGCTCGCCGAGCAGGCCAAGCGGGCGCCGCTGCGCGAATGCTTCCTCTTCGAAGATCGCGTGCACACCAACGCCGCGGTGCACGTCCGCATCGACAACGTGGTGCGCGGCCTCATCTCGGTCGGCATCCGGCCCGCGACCCGGGTCGGCGTGGTGATGGAGACCCGTCCGAGCGCCCTGGTGACGGTGGCGGCGCTGTCGCGTCTCGGCGCGGTGGCAGTGCTGCTCGCGCCGGGCAGCGAGCTGGGCAGAGCCATGGAGCTCACCGGCGCCGAGACGGTCATCACGGATCCGGACAACCTCCGCATTGCGGCGGCGACCGGCGCCCGGGTGCTGGTGCTCGGCGGCGGCGACGCCCGCGGACTGGACATCCCGGTGAGCGACAACGTGATCGACCTCGAGCAGATCGATCCCACCCAGGTGCAGGTGCCGTCCTGGTACCGCCCGGACCCGGGCCTGGCGCGGGAACTCGCCTTCGTGCTGGTCACCGGCACCGGCGATCGGCTGGAGACCAAGTTCATCACCAACCACCGCTGGGCGCTTTCGGCGTTCGGCACCGCGACCACCGCCGATCTGGACCGCAAGGACACGGTGTACTGCCTTGCGCCGCTGCACCATTCGTCGGGACTGCTGGTCAGCCTCGGCGGCGCCATCGCGGGCGGCAGCCGCATCGCGCTGGCCAGGTCGATGGACCCGGCCCAGTTCGCCGAGGAGGTGCACCGCTACGGCGTCACGGTGGTGACCTACACCTGGACGATGCTGCGCGACATCCTCGACGCCGGGGTGTTCCCGGCCGGGCACCGGCATCCGATCCGGCTGTTCATCGGCTCCGGCATGCCCGCCGGACTGTGGCGGCGCACCCACGAGCAGTTCGAGCCTGCGCGAGTGCTGGAGTTCTACGCCTCCATCGAGGGCGACGTGGTGCTGGCCAACGTGACCGGAGCGAAGGCGGGCTGCAAGGGCCGCCCGGTGCCCGGCACCGCCAAGGTCGAACTGGTGGCCTACGACCCGATCGCGAGCCGCATCCTGGTCGACGAATCCGGGTTCGCCCGCCGCTGCGCGGACAACGAGGTCGGACTGCTGATCGGCAGGGCCACGGAGGGCGTCGACATCTCAGCGGGCGGCCTGCGCGGCGTGTTCACCGCAGGGGACTCGTGGATGCCGACCGAGAATCTGTTCCGCCGCGACAGCGACGGCGACTACTGGCTGGTGGACCGCAAGGACACGGTGATCCACACCGCGCGCGGCCCGGTATTCGGTCAGCCGATCGTAGACATGCTCAACGACATCACCGCCGTCGACATGGAGGTGGCCTACGGCCTGCCGGTCGGCGATCACTGCCTGGCGGTGGCGGCGGTGTCGGTGCGCACAGGCTTCCACCTGGAGCCCAAGGACGTCACCGAGGCGGTGCGCGCCCTCGATCCCGATCAGCGACCGGATCTGGTGTACGTGGTCGACGAGATCCCGCGCAGTGCCAGCTACCGCCCGTCCACCCGCGCGGTGCAGGCGGCCGGGCGGCCGGAGGCGGGGCCGCTCACCTGGTGGTACCACCGGGAGACCGAGAACTACGAGGTGCTCACCGAGGCCGAGGCCCGCGACCTGCTCGGCGACTGAGCCGAAGGCCGGCCGCACCGTCGTTCGCCGGTGCGGCCGGAACGTGTTGTAGATCCGTCGGATTGGCCCAGGCTCGCGTACCCGGACAATTCGCGCACGAGCGTCGGCTGGCATAGTTTGTGCGGGGTCCGCCCGCGGCACGTCCGACAACCGTTCAGGGGTATTTGGTGAGTCAGAGCCTCATCTATCGCAATCGCACCGTGTACGAGCTGCTGATGCGCGGGCTGTACGGCCGCCACTACGCGGCCAGGTACCGTGCGATCGCCGGGCTGGTGCCCGACGGCGCCGAGGTGGTCGACGTGTGCTGCGGTCCCGCGACGCTCTACACCCGCTACCTGCGCGCCAAGTCGGTCGCCTACACCGGGCTGGACTTGAACGAGAAATTCGTCGCTGGCGTCTCGCGTGCGGGCGGCCGCGGACTGGTCTGGAACATGCGCTCCGGCACGGCGCTGCCGGAGGCGGACTACGTGATCATGCAGGCCAGCCTCTACCACTTCCTGCCCGAGCCCGATCCGGTGCTCGACCGGATGCTCGCGGCGGCGCGCAAGGCGGTCATCGTCGCCGAACCCGTCCGCAACCTCGCGACCAGCCGCAACCGGGTTCTGGCCACCGTCGGCCGGCGCTTCACCAACGCGGGCGACGGTCGCCAGGCGCATCGCTTCACCGAGGCCACCCTCGACGAATTCTTCGGCCGCTACGAGCCGCGCATCGCGCAGCGATCGCTGATCGCAGGCGGCCGCGAGAAACTGTACGTCCTATCCGCCTGAGCGTCCGCTACCGGCGGTGACCGCGAGCGACGTCCGGCAGACCTCGCCGCAACGGGTCAGACGGTGAAGGCAGTGACCGCCTCGACGACCCTGGCGACTTGCTCGTCGCGCAGGCCCGGCCAGAGCGGAAGGCGCACAACGGTTCCGGAGAACTCGGCGCTGCGCACGCACGGTCGCGGCGTGCGGCCGAGCTTCAGACCCGCCGGGCTGGAGTCCAGCGGCACGTAGTGGAACGGCGCCGAGATGCCGAGGCCGCCCAGATGGGCGATCAGGTCGTCGCGGCGCTGCTCGGTGGGCGTGCGCAGGTAGTACAGGTGCGCGGTGTGCGCACGGTCCTCGGGCACGGTCATGAGCTGCACGTCGTTGCGGGCCGCCCAGTCCGCCAGCCCGGCGGCGTAGGCGTCCCATACCCGGTGCCTGCCCGCCTGGATCGTGTCGAACTCGTCGAGCTGCGCGTCGAGCACCGCGGCGTTCAGCTCGCTGGGCAGGTAGCTGGAACCGATGTCCTGCCAGGAGTACTTGTCCACCGCGCCGCGCAGGAAGCGGGCACGGTCGGTGCCCTTCTCCCGGATGATCTCCGCGCGGGCCATCAGGATCTCGTCGGTGAGCAGCAGCGCGCCGCCTTCACCGCAGTGCACGTTCTTGGTGTCGTGGAAGCTGAGGGTGCCCAGCGTGCCGATGGTGCCGAGCGGCTGCCCGCGCCAGCTGCCACCGAGCCCGTGCGCGTTGTCCTCTACGACCGCGAAACCGTGCTGGCCGGCCAGCGCGAGCAGCCGATCCATGTCGGCGGCCACGCCGCCGTAGTGGATGACCACCACGGCCTTGGTGCGCTCGGTGACCGCGGCGGCCACCGACTCCGGATCCAGGTTGCCCGTCGCCGGGTCGATGTCGGCGAAAACGCAGGTCGCCCCGCGCAACGCCATCGAGGTGGCCGTCGAGGTGAAGGCGAAGCTCGGCACGATCACCTCGTCGTCGGGGCCGAGCTCGAGCAGCAGACCGGCCATCTCCAGCGCGGAGGTGCACGAGGTGGTCAGCAGCGCGTGCGGCGCCCCGGTGATGGCCTTCAGCTTCGCGGTGGCCGACGCGGTGAACTGCCCGTCGCCGTGGCTGTGGTCGGAGGCCAGCACGGCCTCCAGGTTGGCCAGTTCCCGGCTCGCCCGGAACGGGCGGCTGAAGATGACGCGGTCAGTGCTCAACCCGGTCGGTCCCCCTGCTCGAGGTCGTGGTCAATTCCCGCGCCTCCGAGGGGCGCGGCGTCGGTGAGTCGACGGTGAGGTACAGCGGCTTGCCCACCAGGATGTGCAGGGCGACCCCGAGATATTCGGCGATGAGGCCGAGCGAGAACAGGATCGCTCCGGAACACAGCAGCAGCACCACGATGGTGGAGGCCCAGCCTTCCGGCGCCCAGCCGTCCATGGTGAGCGCTTCGTACACGACGACGGCGGCCATCACCACGCCGGCCAGCGCCAGCGTCACACCGAGCATGCTGACCAGGCGCAGGCCGCGGGTCCCGCTGCACAGCACCATCTTCCAGAACAGCGAGAACAGCCTGCGGTAGTTGTAGCCGGACTCCTCGCGGCCTTCGGCACGCAGCACCACCGGCTCCTGCACCACCGTGCCGACCACCCAGGTGAGCGCCACGTCGAGGTACACACCGTTGGAGGCGACCTCGGCGAGCTGGCGGCCGATGGCGCCGCGGATCAGCCGGTAGCTCTCGAACCTGGTCGAGTCGGGGAAGGCGAACAGGGTGGCGAGCACGATCTTGGCGCCGCGCGAGGTGAGGTTGCGCAGGAAGCCGTGCGGGCGGGTGTTGGTCGGCTTGGAGTAGACCAGGTCCGCGCGGCCGGTGAGCGCCGCGTCGAGGAACGCACCGATGAAACGGGGATCGTGCTGACCGTCCTCGTCCATGGTGACGATCCAGTCGCCGCGCGCGGCCGACATCCCGGCGATGGTGGCGGCGTCCTGGCCGAAATTGCGGCTCAGCCAGACGGTGCGCACCTCGGGGTAGGTCTTTTCCAGTTCCTGCAGGACGACATCCGAGCGATCGGGCCCGTTGTCGTGCACCAGAATGATCTCCTCGACCGCGAACGCGGTGCCGCCGGGCGTCTCGGAGCCCGCGGTGAGCGCGTGCAGCTCGGCGACCAGCCCGCCGATGGTGTTCTCGCCCCGATACACCGGCACCACAACGGAGATGCCGTGCGGCCGGTCGACGCCGGGACGTCCGTTCGCGACGACGTCGGAGCGGAGCGGGCGAGCGGAGGGAATCGGCATCAGCTGGATCAACTTTCGATGACGGTGCGTGCCGGTACTGCCCGCTGGACAGCGGAGTCCGAGCCGCCGTGAACTCTAGCACGAGGCGAACGGGCCCTTCCGGCGCAGCTCATCTGACTCATCAGACCATCATCGACACCTCGGCGGCCGATGCCAACCGCTGCGGTGGGCTGTAGGGTTTGGAACTCGTGACCGACAGTGCAGTACTCGACTCGCGGCCGCACACGCGACGGGACGTCTACCGGTGGGGCGCCATCACCGTGATCGGGGTGATCGCGGGGTACGCGGCGGTGCTGCTTGCCAACGCCCGCCACTACTTCACCGACGACACCGAATCGCAGTACACCGCGCTGTGGGTGGGGCTGGGCCGGGCGCTGCGCGACGGCCAGTTCCCGGTGATGGTGCCCGAGCAGTGGATGTCGGGCAACAACACGATGGACGATGCGGGCCTGTTCAATCCGCCGCAGCTGCTGATCGATCTGATCGCGCCCTCGGTGGACAACGTGGCGCTCTACGCGACCGTCGTCAAACTGATCTTCTCCATCATCGCCGCGACCGGCGTCTACCGGATCTGCCTCGTCTACGGCGCACGCCCGGCCTGGTCGGCGGTGGCGGGCGTGGCGTTCCCGCTCACCGGCTTCTTCCTGTTCTTCGACCAGGCCAGCTGGATGACCGCGCTCACCGGCACCGCCTGGTTGGTGCACGCCTGGGCCTCGTCGGTGCGCTATACCCGTGGTGACAGCGGGCCGATCCCGGTCTTCGTCTTCCTGTACCTGACGATCTCCACCCAGTACATCTTCCCGGCCGTGGAGGCCGCGCTGATGCTGCTCGCCGTGGCGGTCGGCGAGCTTGTGTACCAACGCAAGTGGCAGCCCGTCGCGCGGCTGACGGTTGTTTCGCTCTGCGCGGGCCTGGCCGGTCTGCTGACCTTCCTGCCCAGCATGCTCTCGGCCAAGGTGACCTGGCGCGGCACGGCACAGATCAACAACGATCAGTTCCTGACCGTGCCGTGGTCGGAGTCGCTCAACGCCAGCCTGCCCAGCTCGCTGCCCGCTTTCACCTCCTGGTGGGGCTACGTGCAGCCGATGCCGCTGACCTACATCGCGTGGTTCCTGATCCCGGCGCTGGCGTTCATCGACTGGCGGCGGGCGCGCGGGGCGTGGCGCGAGCTCAGCGCCGTCGCGCTGTTCGCCATCACCATGCTGATGTGGACCGCGGGACCGGGCTCGATCGGTCCGCTGCGCTGGCCGGTGCGGGTGCTGCCGATGCTGGCCATCGGCCTGCTGGTGCTGGTGTGCGTGCTGCTCGGTCGCTTCGGCACGTTCCAGAATTGGAAGAACCGCGGGATCGCGGCCGGTGTGCTGATCCTGGCGCTGTGGGTGCGGTCCTTCTCCGCCGATCCGCACCACGCGCTCTGGCACGTGGTCTCGGCGCTCGCTATCGCGGCGCTGGGCGCGGGTGTGGTGTGGCTCGCCCGCAACCGGGGTATCGCCGCTGCGTGCGCGCTGACCATCGTCGCCATGTTCCCGATCGCCTATTTCCAGGTGAACGCCGCGCAGCCGACGCCGATGCCGTGGAACCTGCCCGCCGACCGCACGGAAGCGATGGCGAAGTTCCCCGACTTCACCGGCACCACCCTTCAGCTCGGCGAGCGCGGCCTGCTGCAACCCGCCGACCGGGACATCGACGCCGCCTACGGATCGCTGGTCTTCGGCAACTACGCCAGGGCGCTGGAGCTGAAGTACGTCAACGGCTACACGCCCACCGGCCACTTCTACTTCGGCGAGCTGCTGTGCATGCGCTGGGACAGCAGCGTCTGCCCAGACGCCTACCGCAGGATGTTCGCGCCGGAGCAGAGCACGGGACGTCCGCTGGTCGACCTGATGAAGCTCGATCGCGTGGTGTTGCAGCGCGCGCTGTTCCCCGACGCGCGCGACCAGGCCGCGCCCGAAGGCTGGAAGTGGGTCGACTACCCGGGGCACGAGCGCTACATCGCGGTGCTGGAGCGCGTCGACGGGCCGGTCTCCACGGTGAACGGCCGGGTGTCGGACGCGAAGAACGCGACGGCCACGTCGATCTCGGAGACCGACACCACCAGCCGCGTGCGAGTGACCTCGGAGCAGGGCGGGCGCGTCGTCTTCGCTCGCCTCGGCTGGCCCGGGTACCGAGTCACCCTGAACGGTCAGCAGATTCCGATCACCACGGTCGCCAAGTCCTTCGTCGCCGTCGACATCCCGGCGGGCACCAAGGACGCCGAGCTGGTGCTGACCTGGCGTCCGCCGGGCTGGAAGATCGGCATCGCGACCACGGTGGCCGGGCTCGCCGGTCTGGGGGTGCTCCAGTGGATGTACGTGCGGTCCCGGCGTCGCGACGACGAGGCGGACATCGAGGAACGCCCCGCGGGCGAGCCGGAGCGGGAACTCGCGGACGTGGTCTCGTGAGCGCTCGCGGCGAGGTGGGTGCGTGAGCACCGAAGAGCGTGCGAACACGGCGACCGAGGTGGCCGACCCACCCGCGTCGGGGCTGCTGTTGCGCCTGGTGCGGCGGCAGGAGGTCGCCTTCGCCCTGATCGGCGCGTTCAACACGGTCTTCGGCATGGCGCTGACGGTGGCGTGGCTGACCGTGCTGCCCGACGCGGGGTGGGCGCCGCTCGCCGCGGTGCCGCTGGCCTACGCCCTCGGGATCACCGTCGCCTTCGTGCTGCACCGCACGGTGGTGTTCCGGGTGCGCGGCCACGTGCTACGCGACTTCGCAGGCTTCGTCGCGGTGAATTCCGGTGGCCTCGCGCTGAACACGGCGCTGCTCTACCTGGCCGTGACGGTGCTGCATCTGCCCGCTCAGCCGTCCGCGGTGGTCGTGATGGGACTGGTCGCGGTGGCGAGTTTCTTCGGGCACCGGCACATCTCGTTCCGCCGTCGCCCGGCCGTCGAGGCAGACGGCGCGGTCGGGTAGGTTTTCGACCATGCCGGAGGAAACCGCGTTGGACGCCACCCTGCTCAGCCTGCTCGCCTGCCCGCAGGACAAGGGCCCGCTGCTGCTGGTCCGCGATGCCGCGGGCGCCGCGCTGCTCTACAACCCGCGCCTGCGCCGCGCCTACCCGATCGAGAACGGCATCCCCGTGCTGCTGATCGACGAGGCGCGCGACGTTACCGACGCCGAGCACGCGGCATTCACCGCCTGATCGGACCGTAGGAGTACGCGCGGCAGATCAGCGCGTTGTGGGCATCGTTGCGGCGATCGCCGCGGATTCGCTTGCGGCCGTGCCGATGTCGCCGGTCAGGTAGCGCTGCAAGGTCGGGCCAACGGCAGCGACGAGCTCCGGGATCGGCATCGATGCCAGCGGTTCGACGCCGATGATCTTGCGTGCCACCAGCACGCCCATCATCTGCGAGGCGACCAGCGCGACCCTGGCGCGGCCGTCGTCCTCCGGGGTCGCGATGCGCTGGCGGACCCGCTCGAGCACCACTTCCAGCACGAATGTCCGGGCCAGCGCCGGTTCGCCGCCGGTGAGGATGCTGCGCACCACCGCGACGACGCCGGGCCCGGCGGGGGAGTCCCACACACCGACCACCGCGGCCAGGATCGTCGCCCCGAGCTGGTCCAGCGGCGCCGCCTCCATGATGCTCAGCGTCGCCTCCGGGTCCACCGGAAACTCGACCACCGCCGCGAACAACTGCTGCTTGGTGCCGAAATAGTGGTGCACCAGCGCCGGATCCACGCAGGCGTCGGCCGCCACGGCCCGGATCGACGTCTTGTCGAAACCCGCCTCGGCGAATCGAGCGCGGGCGGCGGCCAGGATCGCCTCCCGCGCGCCGGACTTGCCCGGTCGCCGTCCCGAACGCCCTTGCCGTTCGGCGTCATCGACCGCAGCGGACCGGCGGCGCCGTCGCGGCACAGCCTCCTGTCGGCCCGCCGCCGTGCGTTTCGACGCCGCGCGGTCGTCCGGGCTCATGGGGTCCGCCGCCGTAGCGTCGCCGCGCCGAGCGCCAGCGCCACCACGGCGAAGGCCGCGACGATGGCGACATCGCGCCACATCTGCGCGGTCGCTTCCGGATGGATCGAAACCTGTTGCAGCGCATCGACCGCGTAGCTCAACGGCATCACATTGCTGATCGGCTGCAGCCAGTCCGGCAGCTGGTCGCGCGGAACGAGCAAGCCGCACAGGAAGATCTGCGGCGCGACGACCACCGGCATGAACTGCACGGCCTGGAACTCGGTGCGCGCGAAGGCGCTTGCCAGCAGGCCGAGGGCGACGCCGCAGATGGCGTCCACGACCGCGATCAGCACCACCCAGGCCGGATTGCCCGCCGCCTCGAGGTCGAGCAACCCGAACGACACCAGGCAGGCGACGACCGCCTGCGCGGCGGCGGCCAGCGAGAAGGCTGTGCCGTAGCCGCCGAGCAGATCCAATTTGGACAGCGGCGTGGTCAGCAGCCGTTCGAGCGTGCCCGACGTGCGTTCGCGCTGCATGGCGATCGCGGTGATCAGGAACATCACGATGAACGGCAGGATGCCGAGCATGCTGATGCCGACCCGGTCGAACAACGTCAGCGGCTGGTGCGGCGCGGTCGGGGTTTCGGCGTAGATGAAATACAGCAACGTCATGAGCAGGGCGGGGACGACCAGGATCATGGCGACGGTGCGGTGGTCGTTGCGCAGCTGGCGCAGGATGCGGGTGGTGGTCGCGGCGTAGGGGCGCAGCGTCCACCGGGGTGCGCTCGGAGTCAGGGTGGTGGTCATGCCGCTCGTCCCATCGTGATGAGGGTGAGGAAGGCCTTCTCGAGGTTTTGCTCGCCGGTCTCTTCGCGCAGTTCGTCGGGGCTGAGCTGGGCCAGCACGTCGCCTTCGCGCATGAGCAGCAGCCGGTCGCAGTGCTCGGCCTCGTCCATGACGTGGCTGGAGACCAGCAGCGTCGTTCCGTTGGCGGCCAGTTCGTGGAACTGCTTCCACAGGTCCACCCGCAGCACCGGGTCGAGCCCGACGGTCGGTTCGTCGAGGACGAGCAGGTCCGGCTGGGCGACCAGCGCGCATGCCAGCGACGCCCTGGTCTGCTGGCCGCCGGAGAGTTCGTCGCCGCGCTGATCGGCGTGGTCGAGCAGGCCGACCGCGGCGATGGCGATATCGGTGTCGTCGCGATCGCGGCCGTACAGCGCGGCGTAGTAGGCGACGTTGTCGCGCACGCTGATGTCGGGGTAGATGCTCGGTGCCTGGGTGACGTAACCGATGCGCCTGCGCAGCTCGGGCGCCCCCGCGGGCAGGCCGAGCGCGGTGATCTCGCCGGACGCCACGATCTGGGTGCCCACGATGCTGCGCATCAGGGTGGTCTTGCCGCAGCCGGACGGCCCGAGCAGCCCGGTGATCGAGCCGCGCGGGATGGTCAGCGAAATATCGTGCAGAACTTCGCGTTTGCCGCGCCGGACGGTCAGATTCCGGATCTCGACGGCGGTGGATGACGCGGGCTGAGACATGGCGGCGGCCTCAATTCATCGAGTGTTGAATTCACTGTGTGATGAATTTACCGCCGCGCGCCCGCCCGCGGCAAGAGGCGGCGGCCGCTCGGTGTCAATGCCCGTGGCGGTGCGCCGGCCGCCCCGCCGTGCCACCGGGTTCCACGACGACGAACTGGCCCATCATGCCGATGTCCTCGTGCCACAACAGGTGGCAGTGATACATGTACGGCGTGTCCGGATCGGCGGGGCCGTCGAAGCGCACCGCGAGGCGCACCGTGGCGTCCGGCGCGAGGAACACCGTGTCCTTGGGCCCGGACAGGTGCGGCGGCGGCGCGCTCTCGCCGACCGCGAGCACACGGAACTGCACGTCGTGAATATGGAAGTTGTGCGGCATGCCGTCGCGGTTGTGCACGATCCAGGTTTCGGTGGTGCCGCGGGTGACGGTGAAATCGATGCGGTCCATCGCCATCGGCTGCCCGTTGATGCCGCTCAGGTCGAGTTCGAAGCGCCGCTCCGTCACCGAGTCCGCGCCGTCCGGGGTGGACGCGGGCGCCAGCGTCTCGGGCATCTTGGGGGAGGGACGAAGAGTCGCGGCCGCGCGCAGTTGCAGGACGTCGAAGGTGTCGTCGCCGCCGCTGAAGCGCTGGGTCCAGAAGCCCAGACCGGCGTCGAGCTTGTTGCTGCGCAACACGGTTCGCTCGCCGGGGCGCATGCGCACCACGATCTCCGCGCGCTCGCCCGGCGAGAGTGGCAACTGGTTCATGGTGGCCGGGCGGTCCAGCAGGCCGCCGTCGGTGCCGATGAGCGCGAAGGCGCGTGCGTCGTCGAAACCGAAGGTGTAGATGCGCGCGGTCGAGGCGTTGAGCAGGCGCAGCCGGATCAGTTCGTCGCCGACCTCGCGATACGGGGTCAGCGTGCCGTTGACCATCGTCTGCTTGCCGAGGAAGCCGACATCGTGGAACATGCCGTGCGTGCCGTCGAGGGAGGCGCCGCGGAAGGTCACGTCCTGCACGATGACCGGCAGGTCGTCGACGCCGTAATTCCGTGGCAGCGCAAGGGTTTCGGTCAGCTCGTCGTCCAGCAGGAACATCCCGGCCAGGCCGCGGCGCACGTGGTCCTCGGTCGCGCCGTGCGGATGCGGGTGGTACCAGAGCGTCGCGCCCGGCTGGTCCACCGTCCACTCGGGCGTCCACGTCGCGCCCGCCTCGACCATCTGGTGCGGGCCGCCGTCCATGGCCGCCGGGAGATGCATGCCGTGCCAGTGCACCGTCGAGGCTTCGGGCAGGTTGTTGCGGACACGGACCCGGACCTGCTCACCGCGTCGGGCGCGCAGCGTCGGCCCGAGGTAGTCGCCGTTGAAACCCCAGGTCTCCGTCACCTGTCCCGGCCGGAATTCCCTGCTGCCCGCGCGCATGTCGAGCTCGAACAACCGCGTGCCGTCGGGTTCGAGGTGGGACTCGGCCAGCGGCGGCACGGCGAGCTCGTTGCGAAAGTCCGTGGAACCGACAGTGGAAACCACCGCATCCACGTAAACCCAACTGACACAACCGCTTACCGCGGCGAGCAACACCGCGAGCGTCGCGGCGAGAACGAGGAACAGCCGCCGCCACCGGCGCGGACGGGAAACCGAAGACATGCACCGACAGTAGGAATTACACGGTCGCGGCCACATCGGGGACCGTCCCCCATTTCGACCCCGGATCCGCCCTGACGGCCTGCTTGCATGACGTGTGATGCGGCTCACAATTCGGGCTGTCACGTTCGGCGGTGGTCGTCTGTCCCATGGTCGTCACCAACCAGCTACCCGGCAACGGATCGGAGCAACCGCCATGAACACCGAACACCGCATCGTCATCCTCGGCGCGGGCTACACCGGCATGCTGGCCGCCGTGCGGCTTGCGCGGCGCACCCGCCGCCTGCCCGTGCACATCACCCTGATCAACCCGTCCGCCCGGTTCACCGAGCGGCTGCGCATGCACCAGATCGCCGCGGGGCAGGAGCTGGCCGACCACCGGATCCCGGAGATACTCGCGGGCACCGGTGTCGAATTCGTCCAGGGCTGGGCCACTTCCGTGGACCCCGAGGCGCGACTGGTCACCGTCGACGACGATCGCGTGCTGCCCTACGACGAACTCGTCTACGCCCTCGGCAGCACGACCGACACCGACACGGTGCCCGGCGTCACCGAACATGCCTGGACCCTGAACGATCCGCGCGCCGCACACCGCTTCGCCGGACGTCTCGCGGCGGTGGCGGAGCAAAGCGGTTCGGTCGCCGTCTGCGGTGGCGGGCTCACGGGCATCGAGGCCGCCACCGAGATCGCCGAACAGCACCCCGGCGTGCGCGTCACCCTCATCAGCCCCGGCGAGCCCGGCGCGATGATGGGCGAGCGGGCTCGCGCCTACCTGCATCGTGCGCTGGACCGGCTCGGCATCACCCGCAGCACCGGCCATGCGGTCACCAAGGTGCTGCCCGACGCCGTCGAATTGGCCGACGGCACATTGGTTGCCGCCGATCTGACGCTGTGGACCGCGGGCGTCCGCGTCGCACCGCTGGCCGCGCGGGCCGGTATCGAGACCGACGAGCGCGGGCTGATCGTCGTCGACCGGACCCTGAAGTCGGTGTCGCATCCCACCGTTCGCGCCATCGGCGACGCCGCCGCGGTGCGCCAGCCATGGGGCACGATCCACGGCACCTGCCAGAGCGGTATGCCCACGGCCGCGCACACCGCCGACGCGATCGCGAAAGAGTTGCGCGGCAAGAAGGTTCGCCCGTTCCGGTTCGGCTACGTGCACCAGCCGGTCAGCCTCGGCCGCCGCGACGCGGTCATCCAGTTCACCAAGGCCGACGACACCCCGGGGCGGTTCCACCTCACTGGACGCACCGCGGTGCTCTACAAGGAGATCGTCAGCAGCTCGCCCCCGAAGGTCTTCCGGATCAGCAAGAAGATGACCGTTTCGGTGCAGTTCTCGCGGGGTGGCCGCGCCACCCGCACACGAGACTGACCGGTTTGCCGACGCGGTCCCGCACCGAGGAACATGGACTGATGCCTGAGATGCCGGAATCCGATCCGTTCATCGAACACCGGCGGCTGCTCTTCGCCACCGCCTACCGGATGCTGGGCACCGTCACCGACGCGGAGGACGTCCTGCAAGACGCGTGGCTGAAATGGCACGAAGCCGATCGGTCCGAGGTGCGTCATCCCAAGGCGTACCTGGTGCGCACCGTCACCAACCTGTCGCTGAACCGGCTCACCTCGGCCAGGGCCACCCGCGAGACCTATGTGGGGCCCTGGCTGCCCGAACCTCTGCTCACCACACCCGATTTCGCGGAGGACGCGGAGCTGGCCGACACCGTCTCCACCGCGATGCTGGTGGTGCTGGAGACCCTCGGCCCGGTCGAGCGCGCGGTGTTCCTGCTGCGCGAGGTGTTCGGCTACAGCCACGCCGAGATCGCCGACACCCTGGACCGGCCGGAGGCCACGATCCGCCAGATCGCGCACCGCGCACGAAGCCACGTGCAGTCCCGGCGCCCCCGTTTCGATACCGATACGGCCGAACGCGCGCACGTCACCGAGCGGTTCATGGCGGCCTGCGCGGGCGGCGAGCTGAACGCGCTGATGGACCTGCTCGCCCCCGAGGTGACGTGCTGGTCCGACGGCGGCGGCGTCGTCACCGCCGCCCGGCGTCCGCTGCACGGCCCCGATCACGTCGCGCGCTGGATCCTCGGCGTGCTGGCCAAACCCGAATCGGCGGGCATCGCGCTCGAGCTCGCCCACATCAACGGCGAGATCGGTGCGCTCGCGCGCATCGGCGAGGTCCCGGTCGCGGCGTTCACCTACGACTTGGTGGACGGCCGCATCGAGAACCTGCGATTCCAGGTCAATCCGGAGAAGTTGACGGGACTGTCCATGGGTACGTCGGTGCTGGGTTGATCGCACGCCGGTCGATGACGCACCCCGGCGGCCGAGCCGTCGTCGGCGCGGTCGAGGAGAATGGCCCCGTGTCCGTCGATGATCTCGTGGTCGAACCGCCCGCCGCCGCCCGCCGTCTGCTCGGCGCCACGCTGCGGTCGGGGCCGGTGGCCGTCCGGATCGTCGAGGTCGAGGCGTACGGCGGCGACCCGGCGGGACCGTGGCCGGACACGGCCTCGCACTCCGGGCGCGGGCGGACCGCACGCAACGCAGTGATGTTCGGTCCCGCGGGCGTCCTCTACGTGTATCTCAGCTACGGCATGCACACCTGCATCAACGTGACCAGCGGCCCCGACGGCACGGCCAGCGCGGTGCTGGTGCGGGCCGGCGAGGTCGTCGACGGACTGGAGGTCGCGCGTGCGCGGCGGCCCGCGGCGCGCTCCGACGCCGACCTCGGCCGCGGGCCGGGGAACTTGGGGACCGTCCTCGACATCACCTTGGCCGACTACGGGACGGCGCTGTTCGATCCGGCCTCGACGATCCGGCTGGAGCTGGACGGCGCGATCGATGCCGCGCAGATCGCCAGCGGCCCGCGTGTCGGTGTCAGCACGGCCGCCGACCGGCCGTGGCGGTTCTGGTTGCCGACCTCACCCGCGGTCTCGGCGTACCGGCGCAGTCCGCGCGCTCCCCTCGCCGCCGCCCCCGCGGTCGTCCCCGGCGTGGGTGGACAGGTTCGGCCGGGAACTGGCGGCGGTGCGATGAATTAGGCGCGCGCCCACCGTCCTATCGGGAGAAGCCGCCGCATCCGGCGCGTCCGAACCGAAGGGACATGGACATGACCGCCATCACCGCCCCCGCCCCGACCACCGCCACCCGTCCCGGCACGATCCGCACCCGCTTCCTGTGGACCCTGCAGATCCTGCTCGGTCTCTTCTTCGTCATCGCCTCGGGGATCCCGAAGTTCGTGGGCCAGGCCGACGCCGTGCGGATCTTCGACGCGATCGGCTTCGGCGACTGGTTCATGTACTTCACCGGCCTCGTCGAGGTGGCAGGCGGCATCGGCCTGCTGATCGGGCGGCTGGCGGGAGCGGCCGCGGCCGGATTGTCGATCACCATGGTCTTCGCGGCGGCCACCCAGGCGTTCGTCCTGGACGCACCCTCCTACGCCGTCTTCCCGCTGGTGCTGGCGGCGGTGTTCGCTTGGCTCGCCTGGCAGCGCCGCGACAGGCTCGTCGCGCTGCGGGATCGCTTGTCCCGCTGAATGATTCGACGTCCACCCGGCGACCGGCAGGCCTTCCTGCCGGTCGCCGGGCCGTCGTGTGTGGGGTGTCGCCGGGCTGGCGTGTGTGGCCTTGCCGGACGGTTGAGTGCTGGGGGACGCGCCGGTCTCCGACGGCGGTCCGACCACGATCGAGATGTCGAGTTCGTCGCCGCCCAGCCGGAGTGGCGGCGGTGCCGATCAGGTCCACCGTGTGCGGAGCGCCGCGGCGGGCACGCTCCCGGAGATCCACGCGTGCGGCGGCCTGGCCACCCCGCCGGACCGTGCCTACTCGGCGCGACCTAGTGCCGCGTCCAGAATGGTCGGCGCGGTGGCCGAACGAAGGCCCCCTTCATCCCGCCAGACCGACTGGACGTGACCTTCGTTCACCCGACCTGCGTGCCTGGTGAACCGACCGAGGGGTGACCTTCATCGCGGTGGGCCGATTGACGGTGATCTTCGGTCGGATCGGGTGTCCAACCTTTGTGGACGGGGCACTGGATGTACTGACCTGAGAGTTCGCCGAGGTGCAGGCGTACTGGCTAGACCCCTCCCTTGCGTCGGTGGGGCGGTGAAGTGAGCACCTGTGGTCCGGGGGCGGCCGGAACCACGGGTATCGGATCGCGCACGGGGAATTGTGCGGGCAGGTCGCGGCGGTTCCGGTCCGGCGGGCGGTATGGAACCCCCGCGGCGAAATTCCCTGGCCCGGCAGCGGCACGTCACGGAGAATCGCCCCCGGCACCTGCGCATCGGCGCAGGACAGCGGTGCGGAAAGATGGGACGGCGTGAGCGGCGACATCATCGAAGAACTGATCTGGCGCGGACTGATCGCGCAGTCCACCGACCTCGACGCCCTGCGTGCGGCGCTGGCCGACGGGCCGCTGACGCTGTACGCCGGTTTCGACCCGACCGCGGCCAGCCTGCACGCCGGACATCTGGTCCCCCTGCTGGCGTTGAAGCGTTTCCAGCGCGCCGGGCACCGGCCCATCGTCCTGGCCGGCGGCGCGACCGGCCTGATCGGCGACCCGCGCGACGTCGGCGAACGCGCCATGAACTCCACCGACACGGTCGCCGAGTGGGCGCAGCGGATCCGGTCCCAGCTGGAGCGGTTCGTGGACCTGGACGACTCGCCCACCGGCGCGATCATCGCCAACAACATGGACTGGACCGCACAGCTCACCGCCGTCGACTTCCTGCGCGATATCGGCAAGCACTTCTCGGTCAACGTCATGCTGGCCCGCGACACCATCAAGCGCCGCCTCGACGGCGAGGGCATCTCCTACACCGAGTTCAGCTACATGCTGCTGCAGGCCAACGACTACCTGCAGTTGCGGCGCAACTACGGGTGCCTGCTGCAGGTCGGCGGCTCGGACCAGTGGGGCAACATCATCGCGGGCGTCGAGCTGAACCGGCGGGTCGACGGAGAGTCGGTGCACGCGCTCACCGTGCCGCTGGTGACCTCGGCCGACGGTAAGAAGTTCGGTAAGTCCACCGGCGGCGGCAGCCTCTGGCTCGATCCGGAGATGACCAGCCCGTACGCCTGGTACCAGTACTTCGTGAACACCGCCGACGCCGATGTCGTCCGGTACCTGCGCTGGTTCACCTTCCTCACCCGCGAGGAACTGGCCGAGCTGGAACAGGCGACGGCGGAACGGCCGCACGCGCGGGAAGCCCAGCGCAGGCTGGCCGCCGAGATGACCACCCTGGTGCACGGCGAGGAGCACACCCGTGCGGTCCAGCTGGCGAGCCAGGCCCTCTTCGGTCGCGGTGAGCTGCGCGAGTTGGACGAGGCGACGCTGGCCGCCGCGCTGCGGGAGGCCGCGGTCGACGGTGCGGTGGCCGAGGTCGCGCCCGGCCGGCCGGACACGATCGTCGATCTGCTGGTCGCCACCGGCCTGTCCGAAAGCCGCGGCGCGGCCCGGCGCGCGGTGAACGAGGGCGGCGCATCGGTCAACAACCAGAAGATCTCCGACCTCGAATGGACCCCGGACGAGGGCGACTACCTGCACGGACGCTGGCTGGTGGTGCGCCGAGGCAAGCGCAATATCGCGGGAGTCCGGCGCGCGACCGCTTGATGATCTTGGTGTCTTGGGTCACATTCGTGTGGCCCAAGCCCGTTTTCGAGCCGATCGCAAGCTTCTGACCTGCGGAATTACATCCGTGTAGTGCGGATTTGACGCCGCGTTCCCCGCCGCGTAACTTATTCAACGTCAGAGCGACACGGACACCGACCCGGAGCCGAGACGCCAAGCCGAGAGGCTGGGCGAGGACCGGGACACGAGGTAGTACGAGGAGCGCCTGACGGCCCGCAAGGACCAGGACAATCGAGCAGACTTGACTCTGTGAGAGAGGCCGGTTAGGCTGGGAAAGTTGCCTCTCAGAAGCACCGGATGAGTCCGGCGCGGACGG
>NZ_BDBP01000056.1 GCF_001613045.1 Nocardia lijiangensis NBRC 108240
GCCTCGGCCTTCGCGCGCTCCAGCGTCGCCCGTGCCGCGGCGGCGACCACGGCTTGCTCGCGACGGCGTTCGCCGTTGGCGATGGCGTTGAGGTAGCGGCGTACCGAGGGTGGAGTCGACTGCATTTCCTGCGGGTGGGCGAAGAACACCCGCAGCGCTTCGTTCGGGCCGGGATTGCGTTCGCTGAATCCCCAGTGGAACGGTGCGTCGGCGCCTGCCAGCAGCAGCGTCGCGATCAGCCCTGCGATGAGCACGCGATGCTTGCGGAGCAGCGCGCGGTAGTCCTGCTGTTTCTGCTCGCTCCACAGCTCCCGCAGGTCGGGACGGGGGCGACGGCGTAGCTCGCCGAACTCCGCGCGGGCGCGGCGCAGCAGGTCGCGCGGGTGGTAGCCGGACGATTCCCGCATCCTGGCACGCCAATTCGGCGGAATGACGCCGATGCCACCCACTCCGCGTACCCGCTCGAGCCCCGCGCGGCGAGCCTTGTCAAGCATTACGCCGACCTTAGCCGTGCGCGCGAGCGGGACGCGCGGATGCGAGCGCATGTCGGCAGGGAAAGCTCTTCGGCGAAAGCCGAGCGTTGCCGACATGCCTGCGCGCGCGAGGGTCTACCGTCTGTCGGGTGTCTGGAGAATCTCGCCGGTCGACCATTCCACCTTTCTACGTGATGGATGTCTGGAAAGCCGCCGCGGAGCGCGCCCGAACCCACGGCGACGTGCTCGTCCTCGCGGCCGGTCAGCCGTCGACGCCCGCACCCGCCCCGGTGCTGCGCGCGACCAAGGCCGCGATCGACTCCGAATTGCTCGGCTACACAGAGACTTTCGGCATCCTTCAGCTGCGCGAGGCGATCGCGGAGCATCACAGGGACACCTACGGCTACGACGTCGACCCCGACGAGGTGGTGGTGACGACCGGCTCGTCCGGCGCGTTCACCCTCATCTTCCTTGCGGCCTTCGACGCGGGCGACACCGTGGTGGTGGCCAGGCCCGGCTATCCGGCGTACCGCAACACCCTCACCGCGCTCGGTTGCCGGGTGGTCGAATTGGACTGCGGCCCCGACACCCGGTTCCAGCCGACCGTCGCCATGCTCGACGCGTTGCCCGAGCCGCCCGCCGGTCTGGTGGTCGCCAGCCCGGCCAATCCCACCGGAACCATGATCGCGCCCGCCGAGCTCGCGGCGCTGGCCCGATGGTGCGACGCGCACGGGACCCTGCTGATCTCCGATGAGATCTATCACGGCATCACCTACGAGACCGCGGGCTCGGACGCGCGGACCTCCTCCGCGTGGGAGACCTCGCGCGAATCCGTGGTTATCGGCTCGGTATCCAAGTACTTCTCCATGACCGGCTGGCGCCTCGGCTGGATGCTGGCGCCGAGCCGGTTGCGGCCCGCGCTGCAACGACTGGCCTCGAACATGACGGTGTGCCCGCCCGCCGTGTCCCAGTACGCGGCGCTGCACGCTTTCGGCTCGGAGGCCAAGACCGAGCTGGACGGTCACGTCCAGCGCTACGCGGTCAACCGGCGGCTGCTGCTCGACGGGCTGCCGAAACTCGGGATCACCGATCTCGCGCCCGCCGACGGCGCCTTCTACGCTTACGCCGATATCGGCCACCTCACCGACGATTCGCGCACGTGGTGTGCCGAGGTGCTCGAGCACACCGGGGTTGCGCTGGCGCCCGGCATCGACTTCGACACCGTGGCCGGACGCCGCACCGTTCGCTTCTCGTTTGCGGGCGCCACCGCGGACATCGAGGCGGCGCTGCTGCGGCTCGGCTACTATCTGCGCGCTTGAACGGTATGTCCGACAACAAGTTTCCACAGTTCGGCACCAGCAACGCCCAGATGAGGTAAAACAACGATTGCTGGGTTTCGACTACCGATTTCGCACGGATGAACTGATGACGACTGGCACGATGGCACGGTGATAACCGCGACGACCCCGAAAGGCGAACGGCGTCGCCAGGCTCTGGTAGCGGCCGCCGCCGAGTTGTTACTCGAAGGCGGATTCGATGCGGTGCGGCATCGCTCGGTTGCCACGCGCGCGGACCTACCGCTCGCCTCGACCACGTACTACTTCGAGTCCCTGGAGGACCTGATCGCCCGCGCGGTCGAGTTCAGCGGGAACGCGGAGCTGGACGCGATGCGCCGCAGGGTCGGCGAGGTGAGTCACCGCCGCCGCGGTGCCGAGGCGACCGTCGACCTGGTGCTGGATCTGCTGGTCGGCACCGACCGGCACGACGAGGGCGCGCGGGGTCAGCTGATCGCCCGCTACGAGCGCTCGGTGGCCTCGGCGCGACACCCCGAGCTACGTGAGGTCCAGCTACGCCTGCGCGCCCAGCTCGACGAGCTGCTCGCCGACGTGCTGCGGCGTTCGGACCGGCTGGTGCGGCCCGAACAGCTGCGCAGGCTGGTCGCGGTGGTGGACGGCGCGGTGGTCGCGGCACTGAGCGAAAGCAACCCGGAACCCCGGCGGATGGCGCGCGGCGCGCTGCTCGAGGTGATCGATATCGTCGCCCCGGCGACGCCGCAGCAAGCGGACAGGTTCCGAGCACTAGACTGACCAGACGTGAGTCTCGTCCCGAATGTCCTCGCCACCCGTTACGCCAGTCCCGGACTGGTGCACCTGTGGTCGCCCGAGCACAAGATCGTGCTGGAACGGCGGCTGTGGCTGGAGGTGCTGCGGGCACAGTCCGAGCTCGGCATCGACATCCCGGCCGGGGTGATCGCCGACTACGAGCGCGTGATCGACCACGTCGACCTCGCGTCCATCGCCGAGCGCGAGCGGGTCACCCGGCACGACGTGAAGGCGCGCATCGAGGAATTCAACGCGCTGGCCGGGCACGAGCACGTGCACAAGGGCATGACCAGCCGCGACCTCACCGAGAACGTCGAGCAGCTGCAGATCCGGCTCTCGCTCGAGCACGTGCACGCGCACGGCGTGGCCATCGCGGCGCGGCTGGCCGAGCGCGCGGCCGAGTACCAGACCGTGGTCATGGCGGGCCGCTCGCACAACGTGGCGGCGCAGGCCACCACCCTCGGCAAGCGCTTCGCCTCGGCCGCCGACGAACTGCTGATCGCGCTGACCAGGCTGCGCGAACTCATCGACCGCTATCCGCTGCGCGGCATCAAGGGCCCGATGGGCACCGCGCAGGACATGCTCGACCTGCTCGGCGGCGACCCGGCCAAGCTGGCCACGCTGGAACAGCAGGTGGCGAGGCACCTCGGGTTCGCGACCGTGTTCACCAGCGTGGGTCAGGTGTACCCGCGCTCGCTCGACCACGACGTGCTCTCCACGCTGGTGCAGGTGGGCGCGGGCCCGTCCTCGTTCGCGCACACGATCCGGCTGATGGCGGGACACGAGCTGGTCACCGAGGGCTTCCAGCCCGGGCAGGTGGGCAGCTCGGCCATGCCGCACAAGATGAACACGCGTTCGTGCGAGCGGGTCAACGGCTTGCAGGTGGTGCTGCGCGGTTATGCCTCGATGGCCGCAGAGCTGGCGGGCGCGCAGTGGAACGAAGGCGACGTGTTCTGTTCCGTGGTGCGCCGTGTCGCGCTGCCGGACGCGTTCTTCGCCATCGACGGCATGATGGAGACCTTCCTCACCGTGCTCGCCGAATTCGGCGCGTACCCCGCGGTGATCTCCCGCGAGCTGGATCGCTACCTGCCGTTCCTCGCCACCACCCGCATCCTGATGGCCGCGGTCCGCGCGGGTGTCGGCCGGGAGACCGCGCACGAGGTCATCAAGGAGCACGCCGTCGCCGTCGCCCTCGCCATGCGCGAACAGGGCCGCGAGCCCGACCTGCTGGACCGCCTCGCCGCCGATCACCGCCTCCCCCTCGACCGCCCGGCCCTCGACGCCGCCCTCGCCGACAAGTCCGCCTTCATCGGCGCCGCGGGCGCCCAAGCCGCCGACGTCATCGCCCAGGTCCAGAAACTGGTCGACGCCTACCCCGAAGCCGCCCGCTACACCCCGTCCCCGATCCTCTAGCGGTACACGCGAAACCCGGCTGCCCACCGTCCGGTGAAGAGCCGGGTTCACGCGGAACGCAGGTGCTGGTCGTCCGGCCAGGACCTGCGTCCACTTCCCCGGCTAGTGCCCGGGGCCGCTCGAGCCTACGAGCAGACATCACCGCGGTACATCGAATTGATTGCGCGGGGCGGCGTGCCTATCGAGCGGGATGCGTCGGCTCGGCGGCTGCCGCGGGGCGGTTAGGGTGCGGTGTGGATCCGTACACGATTTTCGACGACATCATTGCCGGGCGGGCGCCGGCTTCCAAGGTGTACGAGGACGACGACGTGGTCGCGTTCATGGATATCCGGCCGATGACGCCGGGGCATCTGCTGGTGGTGCCGAGGGTGGCGGCGCGTTGTCTGGCGGAGCTGGATCCTGCGGTCGGCGGGAAGCTGTTTCAGGTGGGGCAGCGGTTGGCGGGGGCGTTGCGGGAGAGCGAAGTGGGGTGTGACGGAGTCAACTTCTTTCTCGCCGACGGTGTGACGGCGGGCCAGGAGGTGTTCCACGTGCACCTGCACGTCATCCCGCGGACCCCGGGCGACGGGTTCGGGCTGCGCGGGCGGCCGACCAGTCCGCGCCGCGCTGACCTGGACTATCTGGCCGGATCCATTCGCGGGGCGCTGGCGCGGACGGAGCACGCCGGGGGTCTGTGACCGCCGGGCAGGCGTGAAAGCCCTTACGTACTGGGCAGTTTGCTATAGAGAAGCCGGGATTTCGAATCTCCTCCGCGAGTCCATCGAGTGGGTTACGTTGAATGCCATTCCCATGCGGTGAGGGAGGGTGAGACGTGCGGCGTCCTCGAGTTGCTGTTGCGGTGCTGGCCTTTTCGATGGCGATGATCGGGCCGGTGGTGGTCGAACCGGCGCGGGCGGCGGCCGCGCAGATCGTGCGCATCGATGACCGGAGCCCGACCCGGTCCTCGATGTTCGTCGATTCCCCGGCGATGGGCCGCACGGTCCAGGTCGACGTGCTGCACCCGGCCCACGGCGACTCCCGGCCCGCCTACTACCTGCTGGACGGCCTCGATCCCGGTGTCGGCCAGAGCACCTGGACCAACGCGACCGACGCCGAGGCATTCTTCCGCGGCAAGAACGTCAATGTGGTGTTGCCCGTCGGCGGCCAGGCCAGCTACTACACGGACTGGCAGCAGGACGACCCGCACTTCGGCCGCTACCGCTGGGAAACCTTCCTCACCAGGGAACTACCGCCGCTGATCGACGAGAACTTCGACGGCAACGGCGTCAACGCGATCGGCGGCCTGTCCATGGGCGGCAGCGCGGCCTTCATCCTGGCCGCCCGCCACCCGCACCTGTACCGCGCGATCGCCGGCTACAGCGCCTGCCCGGACACCGGTCTGGCCACCGGCGGGGTGATGTTCTCCATCGCCAACCGCGGCGGCAACCCGGTCAACATGTGGGGCGCGCCGGGCAGCCGGGCCTGGGCCGAGCACGATCCCTCGCTCATGGCGGATCGCTTGCGCGGCAAGACGATCTACCTGTCCACCGGCACCGGCGTGCCCGGTCCGCACGAGGCAGAACTCAAGCCGCAGCTGGTCGAGAACGTCTTCCTCGGCGGTCCGGTGGAGGTCGGCATCAACACCTGCGTGGTGGCCTTCGAGCGGCGGCTGCGCAGCCTGGCCATTCCGGCGCGCATCGATTACAGCCCGGTCGGCACCCACTCCTGGTCCTATTGGCAGGACATGTTGCACGCCTCTTGGCCCGCCCTGAGCCGAGCCATCGGCGCCTGATCCGGCGCACCGCCCGGCGCGAGTTCGCTCGCGCCGGGCATCGAACGACTACAGCCGGGACAACTCGCTCTCCGACCACGCCGGATAGTCGGTGTAGCCCTTCGCGTCTCGCCCGTACAACCCTTCCTCGCGAACGGGAGCGAGCGGCAGGCCGCGCGAGATCCTTTCCACCAGATCGGGATTGGCGATGAAGGCCCGCCCGAACGACACGAGATCGGCGAGGCCGTCGCGCAGCGCCGCTTCCGCGCCTTCGGCATCGGTCGGCTCGCGGTTCTCGCCGATGTTCGCGATCAGCGTGCCGCTCCAGCGCGGTCGCAGATCGGCCAGCGCCGGATAGTCGTCGTTGTCGATGAGGTGCAGGTAGGCCAGCTCGCGACGATCGAGCTCGTCCACCAGCTCGCGGTACAGCGGCGCCGGATCGTCTTCGCGCATGTTGAATTGCGGGTTGCCGGGCGAGAGTCGGATGGCGGTGCGGCGCGAGCCGATCGCCGCGGCCACCGCGTCCACGATGGCCAGCGGCGCGCGCATGCGGTTGTCGATCGAACCGCCGTATTCGTCCGTGCGCAGGTTGGTGTTGTCGGCGAGGAACTGGTGGACCAGATAGCTGTTGGCGCCGTGGATTTCGACGCCGTCGAAACCTGCGGCGATCGCCTTGCGGGCGGATGCGGCGTACTGGCCGACGATCGCGGTGATGTCGTCGCGGCTCAGCACCCCCGGCGTGATCGGATCGGCCTTGCCGCCCTCGATCAGGTGCACGCGATCCGGATCGATCACCGCGGAGGGGCCCGCGGGCCAGGATCCGTCGATGCGGCCCAGCGGATGGCTCTTGCGGCCGCCGTGCATCAGCTGGGCGAAGATTCGTCCGCCGTTGTCGTGCACCGCGGTGGTGACGCGGCGCCAGGCGTCGACGTGGGCTTCGGTCTCCAAGCCGGGTGACCACGCCTCGCTCTGGCCGGTCGAATGCGGCCAGATGCCTTCGGTGATGATCAATCCGGCGGCGGCGCGCTGTGCGTAGTAGTCGACGACATCGGGGGTGGGGGAGCCGTCCGGCAGCGAGCGCAGCCGGGTCATCGGGGACATGATGATCCGGTTCGGCAGGGCCAGGTCGTGGTTGCGGTAGGGCGTCAAGAGCTGCATGAAGCGTACGCTAGAACCTGACATTGATGTCAGGTCAAGGCCGACGGGTTCGAGGAGTGGAACACAATGCGCATCGGGGAACTGGCCGAGCGAACCGGCGTCAGCGTCCGGTCGCTGCGGTACTACGAGGACAAGGGCATGCTCGCCGCGGCCCGCAGCTCCGGAGGGCAGCGCGAATACCCGGAGGTGGCCGTGGACCGGGTGCACCGGATCCAGGAGATGTTCGCGGCCGGGCTGACCAGCGACACCATCGCCGACCTGCTCCCGTGCATCCATGACGAGGACGGCACGCCCAACGCCGCCGCGACCCCGTTCCTGGTCCGGAAGCTGACCGAGGAGCGGGCAAGGATCGACCGGGCGCTACGCGATCTGCACAGCACCTGCGAGGTGCTCGACGGCGTCATCCGCGCCGCGGGCGGCGAGGCGCCGCCGCCGGAGTTCCATCGCGCCGAGGATTCGACGACCCGCAAGTAGGGTGGACCGCATGTCTGTCGAAAGTGTGGTGACGGCTCCGATCGCCAAGACGGTGCCGACCGAGCGGGTGCATCACGGCGACGTCTTCGTCGACGAGTACGAGTGGCTCCGGGACAAGGAGGATCCCGAGGTCGTCTCCCACCTCCAGGCGGAGAACGCCTACACCGAGGCGCAGACGGCGCACCTGCAGGGTCTGCGCGAGAAGATCTTCGAGGAGATCAAGTCGCGCACCCAGGAGACGGACCTCTCGGTGCCCACCCGGATGGGCCAGTTCTGGTACTACTCGCGCAGCTACGAGGGCAAACAGTACGGCGTGCACTGCCGCTGCCCGATCGATGCCGCGGCGGGAGCGACGGGCGTGGAGGCGGCAGCGGGCGTAACCACGGAGCGCACCGCGGACGCCGCCATCGGCACCGCCGAGGGCATCGACGCGTGGACCCCGCCGCAGCTCGAGGCCGACAGCGAGATCCCCGGCGAACAGGTGCTGCTGGACAGCAACGAGCTGGCCGCGGGCCACGCCTACTTCGCGCTCGGCGCGTTCTCGGTGAGCCACGACGGCAACCTGCTCGCCTACTCGATCGACACCGTCGGTGACGAGCGCTACACCCTGCGTTTCAAGGACCTGCGCAACGGTGAGTCGCTCGCCGACGAGATCGCGGGCACCGCGCCGGGCGCGACCTGGTCGCTGGACGGCAGCCACGTTTTCTATCAGACGGTGGACGAGTCCTGGCGCCCCGACACCGTGTGGCGGCACCGGCTCGGCGCGGCGCCCGAGGCCGACGTGAAGGTCTTCCACGAGCCCGACGAGCGCTACTGGGTGAGTATCGGCTCGACCCGCTCGGAGAAGTACCTGATGATCTGGGTCGGCTCCAAGATCACCACCGAGGGCTGGGTGCTCGAATCCGACGACCCCGAGGGCGAATTCCGGATCATCATGCCGCGGCGCGAGGGCGTCGAATACTCGGCCGAGCATGCCGTGATCGGTGGCGAGGACCGCTTCCTGATCCTGCACAACGACGTGGTGGACGGCGTGAAGGCGGAGAACTTCGTGCTCGCCGAGGCACCGGTCGCCGATCCGTCGAACCTGACGCTGCTCATCGGCCACCGTGACGACGTTCGGCTCGAGGACGTCGACGCGTTCGCCGATCACCTGGTGCTCTCCTACCGGCGCGAGGCGCTGACCAGGGTGGCGGTCTGGCCGCTCACCGAGTCCGGCTACGGCGAACGGCGCGAACTCGAATTCGATCTCGAACTCTTCGCGGTCGGCTCCGGCGCCAACCCGGAGTGGGCCCAGCCCACCCTGCGTATCGGCCTGACCTCGTTCATCACCCCGATGCAGGTGTTCGACTACGTGCCGGCCACCGGCGCGCTGCTGCTGCGCAAGGAGCAGCCGGTGCTCGGCGGCTACGACGCGAACGACTATGAGCAGCACCGGGATTGGGCGGTCGCCGCGGACGGCACCCGGATCCCGATCTCGCTGGTGTGGAAGAAGGGCGCGACGGCCGAGGGCGAGCCGAAGCCGCTGCTGCTCTACGGCTACGGCTCCTACGAGGCCAGCATGGATCCGTCCTTCTCGGTGGCGCGGCTCTCGCTGCTGGACCGCGGCATGGTGTTCGCGGTGGCGCACGTGCGCGGCGGCGGCGAGATGGGCAGGCTCTGGTACGAGAACGGCAAGACGCTCACCAAGAAGAACACCTTCACCGACTTCGTGGCGTGCGGGCGGCACCTGATCGACACCGGCGTGACCGCTGCCGACCGGATGATCGCCGACGGCGGCAGCGCGGGCGGGCTGCTGGTCGGCGCCGTGGCGAACCTGGCGCCGGAGCAGTTCCGCGGCATTCTCGCCAACGTGCCGTTCGTGGATCCGCTGACCTCGATCCTCGACCCGTCGCTGCCGCTCACCGTCATCGAGTGGGACGAGTGGGGTAATCCGTTGGCGGACAAGGACGTCTACGCGTACATGAAGTCCTATTCGCCGTACGAGAACGTCGAGGCCAAGAACTACCCGGCGATCCTGGCCGTCACCAGCCTGAACGACACCAGGGTGCTCTACGTCGAGCCCGCCAAGTGGGTGGCCAAGCTGCGCGCCACCAAGACCGGCGACGCACAGCTGCTGCTCAAGACCGAGATGAGTGCGGGCCACGGCGGCGTCAGCGGCCGCTACGAGAAGTGGAAGGAAGTGGCCTTCGAGCACGCCTGGGTGCTCGACACGGTCGGGCTGGCCGACAAGTAGGCGTACCTCCGGGCGGCCTGTCGATCGGAGGTGGCAGGCCGCCGACCGCGAGTGCGGTCAGTGTTCGTTCTGTGGTCACGCTCGCTGCACGTCGATGACACTTGCGTCCGGCACCGTTGGTTCATGAACGCTGAGCTGATCGTGTCCGTGTCGGGGATTCGGGACACCACTCGAGACGCCGCGATCGAATTCGCCGCCGAGATGGATCGTCGCGCCGTGCGGTTGTCGCTGCTGGTGGCGCCGCGGTTGAAGGGCAAGTACCGGCTGGTCGACGACCCGGCCACGCAGGCGTGGCTGCGCGGCAGACGGGCACGCGGCGACGCCATCGTGCTGCACGGTTACGACCAGGCGGCGACCAAGCGCCGCAGGGCGGAGTTCTCCACACTGCCCAAGCACGAAGCCAAGCTCCGGCTCACCGCGGCCGACCGTGTACTGGAGCAGGTGGAACTGCGCACCCGGCTGTTCGCCGCGCCACGCTGGGACGCCTCGGCGGGCGCCATCGCGGCGCTGCCGGAGACGGGCTTCCGGGTGGCGCTCGGCCTGACCTCGATCCTCGACCTGGAGCGCAACGCGGCGCAGAAGGCGCGCGTGTACGGCATCGGCGAGGGTTTCCGCGCCGAGCCGTGGTGGTGCCGGGCCCTGGTGATGGGCGCGGCCCGCACCGCGCGGCGCGGCGGCGTGCTGCGCTTGGCGGTCTCGGCGGCGCAGTTGCAGCGTTCGGGTCCGCGCCAGGCGATGCTGGACGCGGTGGATCTGGCGCTGTTCCACGGCGCGGCGAGCGATGTGTACCGCTGGGAGCCGTTCAGCCTGATGCGCGCGGCCTGACACGGTCGCGGGGGGAGGTACGTCCGCCGCCGGGGAATGGCGATCGAGGGCGGCGGGCGTACTTCCGCCCGAGGCTCATCCCGCGTGCGGAGGTTTCGCGCTGGGCGTCCTCGGCTTCGCGGTGTGGGTGAACCCGCCCGCCTCGGCCCTGGTGAGCGAGACCTTCATCGGATGGCTGGCCAGCTGCCGCACACAGCGATCGAGGTCGGCGAGCAGCAGATCGACCATGTCGTGGGTGAAGCCGTGCCGGACGACCGCGCGCATGACCGTCTCCGAGCCGCGGTCGGGCGGCAGCGGATACGCGGCGATCAGCCAGCCGCGGGTGCGCAGCCGATCGGACAGGTCGTAGAGATTGAAGCCCGGTGAGCCGGTGAGTCGCCAGCACACCGCGGCGATGCCACGATTCGGGTCGCCGTCGTGGATCAGCTCGAATCCGTCGAACTTGGTCAGCCCGTCTGCCAGATGACCCGCGACCCGGTAGATCGCCTCCTGCAACCGGGTGTAGCCGAGCCTGCCGAGCCGGATGAAGTCGTAGTACTGCGTGATCACCTGGCCGCCCGGACGGGAGAAGTTCAGGTTGAAGGTGGCCATGCTGCCGCCGAGATAGTCGACGTCGAAGATCAGCTCCTCGGGCAGATCGTCGGCCGTGCGCCAGATGGCCCAGCCCGCGCCGAGCGGAGCGAGGCCGGTCTTGTGGCCGGAGGAATTGATCGATTTCACCCGTTCCAGGCGGAAGTCCCACACCAGGTCGGGCGCGGTGAACGGGGCGAGGAAGCCGCCGCTGGCCGCGTCCACGTGCAGCGGGATGTCCAGGCCGTTGCTGGACTGCAGGTCGTCGAGCGCCCGCGCGATGCCCGCGACGTCCTCGAACAATCCCGTGTAGGTCTGTCCGAAGTTGGAGACCACCATGATGGTGTTCGCGTCGCAGTGCGCGGCCACGTCGTCGGGGTGCATGGTGAGCCGGTTGCCGCGCAGCGGCACCTGGCGGATCTCGACGTCGAAGTAGCGGGCGAACTTCTCCCAGCAGACCTGCACGGGTCCGCACACGAAGTTCGGCGTGCCCGTGCCGCCGCGCTTGCGCCAGCGGAACTTGGCGGCGAGCCCGCCCAGCATCGCGGCCTCACTGGACCCGGTGGTGGAGGTGCCGAGTGTGGTCGGGGGATCCGGGGCGTGCCAGAGATCGGCGAGCATGCTCGTGCAGCGGCGCTCCAACTCCGCGGTCTGCGGATATTCGTCCTTGTCGACGATGTTCTTGTCCAGCGACTCGTTCATCAGCCTGCGCGCCTGATCATCGACCCAGGTGGTGCAGAAGGTAGCGAGGTTCATTCGCGAGACGCCGTCGAGCAGCAGTTCGTCGTGCACGATCTGGTAGGCGACCTGCGGGATCGTCTCCTTCGCGGGGAAACGCTCTTTGGGCGCGGGGTGGTCGATTGCGGGCAGTGCGAACAGATCGTCGAAGTCCGGTGCAGCGGGCATCAGGGGCCTCCCAGCAAGGCTGCTCATCGATTGCCACGGATCGGTTGCCGACCTCATTCTGCAATGAATTGCTTGTACAAGCGGCCAATTCGAGGCGACAAAGACGGATGCTGAGCGGCTACTGGTGCGCGATGTTCCGGTGCAGGGCTTCGAGCGCCGCGCTGTCCCGGATCGCCGTCTCGGATATCCGTGCTGGCACGGAGGGCGCGCGGTGTTCGCACGGATGTGTGCTGACCAGGAGTTTCGCGAAGATTCTTGGTGACCGTCTGCATGCTCGCTGCGGTCGCAGTCGACCGGCTACTGCTCGACCGCAGCACGGAGCTCGCCCATCCCGGCGTCGAAATCATCGCGGGACAGCTCCGGCGAGGAGAAGTCGTCGTCTGCCAGGGCCGAAGGCGCCGCACCTCCAGCCCGGATCGAGCGAGGCGCCCGGCGCGCCCGGCCCCGGCAACCGCCCGGTGCGTAGCGGGCGCGATACGGTGATCGCCGTCGAATCGGCCAGCGCCGTGCGGACCGGCTCGGCACCCACCTCGACGAGGTGTGAATTCGAGCTGGACGACACGACGAAGTGAGCTGCCCATGACTTCCGACGATCCGCATACCGCCGACCTGCGCTCGCGCGTCGCGGGACTGATGGCGCAGGCCGAACGCGATCTCGCCCAACTGGTTTCGTTCAAGTCGGTGGCCGATCCCCGGCAGTTCCCCGCGGAGGAGTGCGAGCGCGCCGCGCAGTGGGTGGCCGACGCATTCGCCGCGGCCGGGCTGACCAAGGTCGGGTTGCACGAGACGCCGGACGGCAGCAAGGCCGTCATCGCCTCGCGTCCCGCGCCGCCCGGAGCGCCGACGGTGCTGCTGTACTGCCACTACGACGTGCAGCCGCCGCTGGACGAGGCGGCGTGGCGCACGCCGGTCTGGGAGCTCACCGAGAAGGACGGCCGCTGGTACGGGCGCGGCGCTGCGGATTGCAAAGGCAATATCGTCATGCACCTGACGGCCTTGCGCGCCATCGGATCCGAGCTACCCGTGGGGGTCACGCTGGTCGCCGAGGGTTCCGAGGAGCAGGGGACCGGCGGGCTGGAGAAGTTCGTCGTCGCCAACCCGGAGCTGTTGCGCGCAGACGCCATCGTGATCGGCGACTGCGGCAACTTCGCGGTCGGCGTGCCCACCTTCACCGAGACGCTGCGCGGCAACGTGAATGTGGTGGTCACCGTGGAAACCCTGGCCGGGCCGCTGCATTCGGGCATGTTCGGCGGCGCCGCGCCGGACGCGCTCGCCACCCTGATCCACATGCTCGCCACGCTGCGCGACGCCGAGGGCAACACCACCGTGGCCGGGCTGGACAACCAACAGTCCTGGGACGGTGTGCAATACGATCCCGACCGCTTCCGCATGGACGCCGGTGTGCTCGGCGGGGTGGATCTCTCGGGCAGTGGCACGGTCGCCGAAATGCTCTGGGCCCGGCCGACTCTCACCGTGCTCGGCATCGACGCACCGCGGGTGGTCGGTTCCTCCGCGGCGATCCAGCCCGCGGCCCGCGCCCGGCTGAACCTGCGCATCCCGCCGGGCATCGTGCCTGAGGAGGCGCATCGTGCCCTTGTCGCGCACCTGGAGGCGAACACCCCGCTGCACGCGAAGCTCACCATCGAGCTGGAGAGCATGGGAGCGCCGTTCCGCTCCGCCAGCGGCGGCCCCGCCCGCGCGGCCATGGACGCGGCCCTCACCGCCTCCTACGGCAGGCCGACCACCACCCAAGGCCAGGGCGGCTCGATCCCGCTGTGCAATGTCTTCGCCGACACCTACCCCGACGCGGAGATCATGCTGATCGGCGTCGAGGAACCGAAGTGCCTGATCCACGCCCCCAACGAAAGCGTGGACCCCTCCGAAATCGAACACATGGCCCTGACCGAGGCCCTCTTCCTCACCACCTACACCCACTGACCCGAAGCGTCCTCGCAGAGCCTTCATACGCTTCGCAGAGGTTGTGCGCCCTGCGAAGCGTATGGAAGGTCTGCGAAGTCCCCGCGTCAGAAGGTGCGTTGGGTTTCTGGTTCGAGGATGGTGAATTCCGTTCCCTCGGGGCCCATTTCGGAGAGCCTGCCGAAATAGATGCCGCGGGCCGAGGGCTCGATGATGCCGAAGTGGATGGGTAGTGCGGTGCGCGGTGCGACGGCGCGCAGGTAGTCGACCGCCTCGCTGATCCGCATCCACGGCGCCGCGGCGGGGATGGCGAGCACGCCGACCGGGACCGGCGGGACCCAGAGCGAGTCGCCGGGGTGCACGAGCTGGGCGGGGTCCTCGGCGGTGCCGAGCTGGAAGACGGTGTTGTCGATGACGGGGATTTCCGGATGGATCACCGCGTGCCTGCCACCGCCGCCGGTGATCTGCAGGTCGCCGAGCCGCAGCACGTTGCCTGCGTGCACGGCCTCCCACCGATCGCCGCGCTGGGCCGCGGTCTGCGGATCCGAGAGCAGGCGGGCGTCGGGGTTGGCCTCGATCAGGGCATCGATGCGGTTCGGGTCGATGTGATCGGGATGCTGGTGGGTGATCGCGATGGCGTCCAGGCCGGTGATGCCCTCGAAGCCGTGCGAAAACGTGCCCGGATCGAAGAGCACCTTCGTGCCGTGCAGCTCGACGAGGATGCAGGAGTGGCCGAAATGGGCTATGCGCATGCCGCCATGCTATTGGCAGCGTGCCCGATTTCACCCGACCCCGCAGGTAGCTCGCGCAGCCGGAGCAATTAGGCTGCTCAGGTAACCCCCGCACACCACCTGAGGAGCAACGCGTGGCACGAGTCGTGGTCGAGGTGATGCCGAAGGCCGAAATCCTGGATCCGCAGGGGCAGGCCATTGTCGGTGCGCTCCCGCGCCTGGGATTCGCAGGAATCGCTGATGTGCGGCAGGGCAAGCGATTCGAGCTCGACGTGGACGACAGCGTCAGCGACGCCGAGCTCGAGCAGATCGCCGAAGGCCTGCTCGCCAACACCGTGATCGAGGAGTGGAAGGTGGTTCGCCTCCCATGACGGCGCGCATCGGGGTCATCACGTTTCCCGGCACGCTCGACGATGTCGACGCCGCGCGTGCGGTGCGCCTCGCCGGCGCCGAGGCGGTCAGCCTGTGGCACGCCGACGCCGACCTGAAAGAGGTCGACGCGGTGGTCGTGCCCGGCGGCTTCTCCTACGGCGACTACCTGCGCGCGGGCGCTATCGCCCGGTTCGCGCCGGTGATGGGCAAGGTCGTGCAGGCCGCGGGTAAGGGCATGCCGGTGCTCGGCATCTGCAACGGTTTCCAGGTGCTGTGCGAGGCCGGGCTGCTGCCCGGCGCGCTGACCCGCAACGAGGGTCTGCACTTCATCTGCCGCGACGAATGGCTGACCGTCGAGTCGGTGTCCACCGCGTGGACCTCCCGCTACGAGCCGGGCGCGCAGATCCTGGTCCCGCTCAAGTCCGGCGAGGGCCGCTACCAGGCCTCGACCGCCGTGCTCGACGAGCTCGAGGGCGAGGGCCGGGTGGTCTTCCGCTACTCGGGTGACAACCCGAACGGTTCGCAGCGCGGCATCGCGGGCATCGCCTCGGCCAACGGCCGGGTGGTCGGTCTGATGCCGCACCCCGAGCACGCCACCGAGCCGCTGACCGGCCCGAGCGACGACGGTCTCGGACTGTTCCTCTCGGTGCTGGATACCCTGGTCTCGGCCTGACGCAACGCTTCGGCCCGAGCCGCCGCGCGCTCCCGCTCCCGGGAGACCGGCCGGCTCGGGCCGTTTCGTTTTCGGCTCACCAGATGCGGTCGATGATCTCGAATTCGACGCCCTCGGCCCGCGCCAGATAACCGGGCTGGATCGCCTGGTTGCCGACGAATCCCCGTGGGCCGCCCGGGGTCTGGAAGTGCACACCGTCGTCCAGCGCGCCCTGCAGGCTCGGCACGTCCAGCGAGCCGACGGTCTCGGCCAGGCCGCGCAGCGCGTGGATGGCTTCGTAGGTGGCATTGCTGAAGGTGGTGAGCGCGGGCGCGAAACTGCCGTGCATTCTCTGGTACCGGACCTTGCGGTCCCGGCCGTCGGTGAGCTTCTCGTTCAGGAAGAAGCTGGACGGCACATAGAGATTGTGGTTCACCTTGGCGCCGCCCGCGAGCAGCACGTTCTCGTCGGCGGCCGGGCTGACGCGCACCTGGTCGGCGGCTCGGCCCGTGGCATAGAACTGGCGGTTGAAGCGTGCGACGTCCGCGCCGACCATCAGGATGATGATGCCCTCGGCCCGGTCCAGATCGGGGTGGGTGAGGAAGCCGGCGAAGCTCGGCGCGCCGAGCGGGACGAACCGTTCCAGCACGACGGCGCCGGGGTCGATCAGGCTGCGCCGCACCGCTTTCGCCGTCTCACGCGGCCAGATGTAGTCGTTGCCGATGATGGCCCAGCGGCGCACGCCGAGTTCCCGGCCGAGCCACCGCACCGCGGCGACGGTGTGGCCCGCCGGATGCTCGCCGACCAGCAGCACGCCCGGCAACTCGTCGGGCAGGCCCTCGTGGCTGACCGCGAACAGATAGGGGACGCGACCGTCGTTCGCCCTGGCCACGGCACGCCGCACCGCGGAGGTGTGCCAGCCGGTAATGGCATGCACCATGCCGGTGGCGAGCAGGGCGGCCACCTCGTTGGCGACCTCCCCCGGCGGCCTGCCGCCATCGATATTCGTGGTACGAATTTCGCGTCCGAAAATTCCGGCACCATGGTTGATTTCGGACACGGCCAGCGAAATGGCGGCATCGCAGGAAGGTGCGAAGATACCGCCCGGTCCCTGCATGGGGACGATGTTGAGGATCTCGATCGTGCCGTCTGGGCTCTCGCCGACCGCTGACATTCGGTACTCTTCTTCTGGTTCGAGCGAAATTCAAAAGCAGGCGGGGAAAAACAATGACCACCATTCTAAGCGGATATGCCACGCTGCATGGGGCGCTGCGTGCCGCCGAGCGCCGTTGGCTACGTCACCTCGATGCCGCGTTGTGCGCCAGGCAGCTTTCGCCGGATCAGTGGTCGATGCTGTGCAACCTGTCGAGCGAAACCGGCATCACCATGAGCGAATTGGCCAACCGTTCGCAATTGGCGCCGTCCTCGGCGACCCGGCACGCCGACGGCCTCGCCGAGCGCGGCCTGATCTTCCGGGTGGCCGCGGAGGAGGATCGGCGGCGCATCCTGATCGGGCTGAGCAGGCTGGGGGCCGAGCTGGTCGCGTCGGTGCGGGCCGAGGAGGAGATCGCCGAGCGACAGCTCCAGGCCAAGATCGGCGTGCGGCGCTTCGCCGAGCTGAAGCGGCTGCTGGAGCTGGTGGCCGAGGCATAGGGGAGTTCACGCCACGGTGAGCGTCTCGAAGTCGACGCCCTCCGCGCGAGCCACGAAGGTCGGTCGCACGACCTGATCGCCGCGAAAGGTGAACGCGCCCGACGGGCCTTCGAGCACAGGGCGATTCGCCAGCGCGCCGTGGATGCGCGCCGTCTCGAAGGAGCCCGCGGTGTCGACCGCGGTGCGCAGCGCGTGCAGGGAGTGGTAGACGCCGTTGGCGAATCGGCTGAAGGTGGGGGCGAATCCGCGATGCAGCCGCAGGTATCGATCGAGCAGATCGCGATCGTCCGCGCTGCGGCGATCGGGAATCACGCTGGAAGGCACGTAGATATTGCGGTTGGCGTCGAGTCCGCCTGCCAGCAGGACGTTTTCGTCGATGGTCGGGCCGGTGCGGAACTGCCGGTCGGCGCGTCCTGCCGCGGTGAACGCCCGGTTGAATCGGGCGGCGTCGGCGCCGACGAGCAGCAGGATCACGCCGTCGGCCGTGTCCAGCCGTGGGTCGTCGAGCACGGCGCCGAAGTCCTCGGCGCCCAACGGCACGAAGTGTTCGGCGACCACCGTGTGCCGCGGCGCGAGGATCTCGCGCAGCGTCGGCGCGATACGGCGGGACCAGAGGTAGTCGCTGGCCACCACCGCCCAGCGCCGGGCGCCGAACTCCCGATGCAGCCAGTCCACCGCGACCAGCGTCTGGATGCCGGGGTGCTCGCCGATCATGAAGACGCCCGGCTCTTCGGTCGCGAGCCCGTCGTGGCCGACGCCGAACAGGCACGGCGCGCGACCGGCCGCGGCGCGCATGATCGCGTAACGATTCTCCGGCATCGGTATTCCGGTGACGGCGTGCACCATGCCGGTCGCCAGCAGGGCCGACACCTCGTCGTGCACGCGCTGCGGCGGGCCGCCGCCGTCGATCGTGGTCACGCACACCTCGCGGCCGAGAATGCCCGTCCCGCTGTTGATCTCGGCCATGGCCAGGTTCGCGGCCGCCACGCAGGACGGCCCGATGAGGGCGCCCGCGCCGCACATGGGTGCGATGTTGACGATTTCGACGGCGTCGTGGTGCCGCCCGCTCGACAATGTCATGCGAGCCCCGTTCTTCACGCGAGATTTGCTGAATGTTCTGGTTCACCGCATCGCGAGTCAGTCTAGCGGCGTTTCGCCGCATTCTCGTTTCGGCGCGTTGGCCGGATTACCGCAGGGTTACAGCGATATCGAGGTGGCCGCGAATTGTCGTGTACGTTCGGGTATCGGTACGAGTTGCCACGCGATCCACCATGGACTCCGTTATTTTCTGAATGGAAATAAATGGCGGCACGCGGACGCCGGACGCGTGCTCGGTGCCCGAGGCCCCGAGCAGCAGATCTAGGATCGGGCCATGCCCGTTTCCACCACCGCCGCGACGGCCGAAGGGCTGTGCGCGTTCATCGATGACTCGCCCTCGCCGTTCCACGTGGTCCGCACGGTCGCGCAGGAGCTGGACGCACACGGCTTCACCCGCCTCTCCGAGGCGGCGGCGTGGCCCGCCGAGACGACCGGACGCCGCTATGTGGTGCGCGGCGGTTCGCTGATCGCCTGGGCCGGGACCGGCGACGACGCGGCCCCGTTTCGCGTCGTCGGCGCGCACACCGACAGCCCGAACCTGCGGGTGAAGCAGCACCCGGATCTGGCGTCCGTGGGGTGGCAGCTGGTCGGCCTCGAACCGTACGGCGGCGCGTGGCTGAACTCGTGGCTGGATCGCGAGCTCGGGATTTCCGGCAGGCTGACGGTGCGGGACGGGAACACGTTGCGCGAGCAGCTGATTCGCATCGAGGAGCCGATCCTGCGGGTGCCGCAGCTGGCCATCCATCTCTCCGAGGACCGGCGCGGTGTCACCTTGGATCCGCAGCGGCACGTGAACGCGGTGTGGGGCGTCGGCGACGCGCCGCGCTCGTTCCTCGCCTTCGTCGCCGAGAGCGTCGAGGTGGATCCGGCCACGGTGCTCGGCTGGGAGCTGATGACGCACGTGCTGACGCCGAGCAGCCTGGTGGGGCGGGACAGCGACCTGGTCAGCGCGCCCCGGCTGGACAACCAGGGCACCTGCTACGCCGGGCTGCGCGCGTTCCTGGCCGCCATCGACGATCCGGGCGCGGCGGTGCCGGTGCTGGCCATGTTCGATCACGAGGAGGTCGGCAGCCAATCCGACCGCGGCGCCCAGTCCGATCTGCTGCCCGCCGTGCTGGAGCGGATCGTGTTGGCGCGCGGCGGCGGTCGCGCCGAATACCTGGCGGCGCTGGCGGGTTCGGTCTGCGCGTCCGGCGACATGGCGCACGCGACCCATCCGAACTATCCGGAGCGGCACGAGCCCGCGCACCGCATCGAGATCAACGGCGGGCCGGTGCTCAAGGTCAACCAGAACCTGCGCTACGCCACCGACGCCATCGGCGCGGGTGCGTTCGCTCTGGCGTGCGACCAGGCGGCCGTCCCGTTGCAGCGCTACGTCCATCGCGCCGACCTGCCGTGCGGCTCGACCATCGGCCCGATGACCGCGGCCCGCACCGGCATGCCGACGGTGGACGTCGGCGCGCCCCAGCTGGCGATGCACTCGGCGCGAGAGCTGATGGGCGCGAACGACGTTCCGGCTTACGCCGCCGCGCTCGCCGCGTTCCTCACGCCAGTGGAATAAGGCGCGCGCACTCGGCTAACTGGCCGGGGCGGTTTCGGCGGCGCGGGTCACAGCAGGCCGGTAGGTGACGACCGCGACGACGAACACCGCGAACGTCACGAGGACGTAGCTGCTTCCGATGATCTGCTGCCACCAGGCCCAGTCGAGTTCCCGGTCTTTCGAGTGCGGCAGCAGCCAGTGCGGGCCGATGAGGAACAGCACCGTCGAGACCGAGACGGTCGCGAGGAACCATCGTCCGCGGGGGGTGCGTGCGCGTCCCTCACGAACCCGCACGATGGCGTCGGCGGCCACGACGAGCGCCGGCGCCACCCACACCCAGTGGTGCGACCACGAGACGGGCGAGACCAGCAGCACCGCGGCGGCATTGACGAGCAGCGCCGCCACGGTGGCGCCCGCCTGGATGAGCCGGTGCATCCAGATCGCGGCCAGTGCGATCGCCACCAGCGAGAGCGTGATCCAGATCAGCGTGGCCGCCGAATCGGAGACGCCGAGCCGGAAGGCCATGCCCTTGAGCGACTGGTTGCCGGCGAAGTACGGCGGGCCGATGCGACCGGTGTCGGACAGCGTGTGGAACCAGTAGTCGACCGAATCGCTTGGGAACAGCAGGAATCCGAGGCCGACCGCGCCGATCGCGGACACCACCAGGGTGCCCGCCGCCTTCCAGTCCCTGCGCAGCAGGAAGTACAGCAGGTAGCCCGCGGGAATCAGCTTGACCGACACCGCGATTCCGATGAGCATGCCGCGCGGCCAGAACGGCTTGCGCACCAGGCAGTCCAGCGCGATGGCGGCCATCAGCACCAGATTGATCTGGCCGAAGCCGTAGGTCTGGCGCACCGGCTCGAGGAAGCCGGCCGCCGCGACGGCGGCGATCACCAAGGGCAGCACCATCGGCCGGTCGAGTTCGGGCCGGATCCTGGCCAGCACCAGCCACAGCGTGATGCCGAGGGCGGCGATCGAGGTGGCCAGCACGAGCACCTCGGCCAGTACCAGCGGCATCAGCGCGAGCGGCGCGAAGAACAGCGCGGCCAGCGGGGGATAGGTGAACGGGAGGCCGATGCCCATGACCGGCGGCATCGGGCCGTACAGTTCGCCGCCGTCCAGCCAGACCCGCGCGCCGGTGCGGTAGACCTGCAGATCGATGTACCCGTTCCACCAGTGGACCAGCAGCGAGACCACCGCCGAGACCAGGAAGAGCCCGAGTGCGGCGGCCAGCCAGCGCAGCTGCCGCGACGACATTGCCGAATGCGGCGACGAGCCGGCCGCGCCCGCGAAATCCGCGACGCCGGGGCGCGCATCCTCCGTGGCAACTGGTTGCTCGGCCGAATTCGCAACCCCCGATCGTTCGCTCACTCGGACAGAGTATCGGTGTGGTGGGGCGGCGTTCGGGCCGACCCGGACGCCGCAACCCGCGAGGGTCGCCCTCCGATCTCGCCCGCTGACAGGGGAATCGGAGGCTCGGATCGATAGAGGAACCAGACTCGGGCAACGATCCAGCGACCATGATCGGGAGTGCGCTCGGACCCGGTCGCTGCATGGCGTCACCGTCGGGAACCCGCGCCGCCACAGCGACGAAGCCCCTCACCTGCGTGGCCGCGCCACCCGCCCTCTAGACTGAGTGCCAGGCATCTCGCCGCAACACCAGTGACAACGTTCGTCGCTGCCTTGCGCGCGTCAGCCCACCTTGCCGGCTCCGCCGGCTTGCCGACCCCCATGGCGCCGAAAGGACCCTGGTACTCCGTGACTCCGCAGGTCGACACCGTCAGTGCAGCCGCAGCAACCCCCGATGTGGCGCAACCGTACAAAGAGCTGGGTCTCAAGGACGACGAGTACGCCCGCATCAAGGAGATTCTCGGCCGCCGCCCCACCGACGCCGAGCTGGCGATGTACTCGGTGATGTGGAGCGAGCACTGCTCCTACAAGTCCTCCAAGGTGCACCTGCGCTACTTCGGGCAGACCACCACCGACGAGATGCGCGAGTCCATGCTCGCGGGCATCGGCGAGAACGCGGGCGTGGTCGACGTGGGTGACGGCTGGGCGGTCACCTTCAAGGTGGAGAGCCACAACCACCCCTCCTACGTCGAGCCCTACCAGGGCGCGGCCACCGGCGTCGGCGGCATCGTGCGCGACATCATGGCGATGGGCGCGCGCCCGATCGCGGTGATGGACCAGCTGCGCTTCGGCGCGGCGGACGCGGCCGACACCCGGCGCGTGGTCGACGGCGTGGTGCGCGGCGTCGGCGGCTACGGCAACTCGCTCGGCCTGCCGAATATCGGCGGCGAGACCGTGTTCGACGCCTCCTACCAGGGCAACCCGCTGGTCAACGCGCTGTGCGCGGGCGTGATGCGGGTCGAGGACCTGCACCTGGCCTTCGCCTCCGGCACCGGCAACAAGATCATCCTGTTCGGCGCGCGCACCGGCCTCGACGGCATCGGCGGCGTCTCCGTGCTCGCCTCGGACACCTTCTCCGGCGACGAGTCCGGCGCGGGCCGTAAGAAGCTGCCCAGCGTCCAGGTGGGCGACCCGTTCACCGAGAAGGTGCTCATCGAGTGCTGTCTCGAGCTGTACGCGGCCAAGCTGGTCGTCGGCATCCAGGACCTCGGCGGTGCCGGACTGTCCTGCGCCACCTCCGAACTCGCGGCGGCGGGCGACGGCGGCATGCACATCGACCTGACCAAGGTCCCGCTGCGCGCGGCAGGCATGACGCCCGCGGAGATCCTGTCCAGCGAGTCCCAGGAGCGCATGTGCGCCGTGGTCACCCCTGAGAACGTCGAGGCGTTCATGGCGGTGTGCCACAAGTGGGACGTGCTCGCGACCGTCATCGGTGAGGTCACCGACGGCGACCGCCTCGTGGTCACCTGGCACGGCGAGACCGTGGTGGACGTGCCGCCGCGCACGGTCGCGCACGAGGGCCCGGTGTACGAGCGCCCGGTGCAGCGCCCGGACTACCAGGATGCGCTGATCGCCGACGGGCCGGACCAGCTGTCGCGCCCCAAGACCCCGGACGAGCTGCGCGCGACGCTGCTCCAGATGATCTCCAGCCCGCAGCTGTGCAGCCGCAAGTGGATCACCGAGCAGTACGACCGCTATGTGCGCGGCAACACCGTGCTCGCCGAGCACGCCGACGCGGGCGTCATCCGGATCGACGAGGAGACCGGCCGCGGCATCGCGCTGGCCACCGACGCCTCCGGCCGCTACACCAAGCTGGACCCCTACACCGGCGCGCAGCTCGCGCTGGCCGAGGCGTACCGCAATGTCGCCACCACCGGCGCCACCCCGAAGGCCGTCACCAACTGCCTCAACTTCGGTTCGCCGGAGGACCCGGGCGTGATGTGGCAGTTCCAGCAGGCCGTGCGCGGTCTCGCGGACGGCTGTGTGGCCCTCGGTATTCCGGTCACCGGCGGCAACGTCAGCTTCTACAACCAGACCGGCCAGGACGCCATCCTGCCGACGCCGGTCGTCGGCGTGCTCGGCGTCATCGACGACGTGCACCGCCGCATCCCGACCGGCCTCGGCCTCGAACCGGGCGAGACGCTGATCCTGCTCGGCGAGACCCGCGACGAGTTCGGTGGCTCCATCTGGTCGCAGGTCGCCCACGATCACCTCGGCGGGGAGCCGCCCAAGGTCGACTTCGCGCGTGAGCAGCTGCTCGCCGAGATCCTGACCGCGGGTTCGCGCGACGGCATGATCAGCGCCGCGCACGACCTGTCCGAGGGCGGTCTCGCGCAGGCCGTGGTGGAGGCCACGCTGGCGGGCGAAACCGGTTGCCGCATCCTGCTTCCCGAGGGCGCGGACCCGTTCGTCACGCTGTTCTCCGAATCGGCGGGCCGGGTGCTCGTCGCGGTGCCGCGCTCGGAGGAGACCCGGTTCACCAAGATGTGCGACGCGCGCGAGCTGCCGTGGGTGCGCATCGGCGTGGTCGACCAGGGCTCGGATTCCGTTGAAGTTCAGGGCCAATTCTCGGTCACCATGGCGGAACTGCGCGACGCCTACGAGGGCACGCTGCCGAAACTGTTCGGAGCCAGCGCGATCTGACCTCACCGGGAGGCTCGGATGGTTACCGCTGAGCCACCCGACGGGGCCGGCCGAGTGGTCGGCCTCGGCGAGCTGAAGTAAGACGGACGAACGCCCACCCGTGGCGGGCCCGGACCCCTCGTTGCCGGGCTCGCCCCAGGTGGGCGCTGTCTGTCGTGGGTCAGAGTGTCTTGAACGGATCGTGTTCGGCCATCAGCTTTTCCATCCGCGCCGCGTCGATGCGGTGGGTGGTGGAGTTGGCCTCGTGCTGGTCGCGGACCACCTTGGCCAGGGTGAAGGTGCTGGTCACCAGGAACAGCACGGTCATTCCGAGGAAGCCGCGCTGCCAGACGTCCAGCGGAAGGTAGAAGATGCCGACGCCCGCCCCGAACAAGCTGACGCCGAACGCGATCGCGGCCTGCGCGACGTAGGCCGAGGTGGATTTCGGCGCTGCGTTTGGTGTGCTCATGGGTATCGAGTCTGCTGGGCGGGCGGCCCCAGCGACCGCGTACAACTACTCGAGCGCGGTGGGTAATTGCCGCGTCGGTGGCGACAGCCATACTGTTCGAGTGCTCGAGAAGGCCGACACCCTGACGAAGCTGCGCGCTCGCGGCGTCGTCGTGGTGCGGCGCGCCGAGGACATCATCGACCTGAACTACGTCGGTCTGATCGTCGCCACCGTCTTCTTCGCGCTGTCGGTGACGCCCTCGCTGGTACCGCGGGACTGGCTGTTCCAGGGCCTGATCTCGGGCGTCAACGCGGCGCTCGGCTACGGCCTCGGCTGCGTGCTCGAGTGGCTGTTCCGGCTCTGGGTGCGGCCGCGGCTGAAGATGCCGGGACCGCCCACCTGGGTGCGCGACGCGCTGAAGACCGCGGTCCTGCTCACCTCCGCGCTGGCCGCCGCCCTGATGCTGGTGCAGTCGGCCCGCTGGCAGCGCGAGATCACCGCGCTGATGGGCATGGAGGGCACGACGACCCCGGCCTACCTGCGCACCGGGCTGTTGAGCGTGGCGGTGGGTGTCGCGGTGGTCGCCGTCTATCGCACGGTGCGCGAGATCATCCTGTTTCTGGCCAGGCAGCTCAACCGATGGGTACGGGTGCCGCGCGAGCTGGCGCCCGCCGCCGGGGCGTTGGTGCTCGTGGTGCTCGTGGTGACGCTGTTCAACGGCGTGGCCTCCCGTGCCTTCTTCGCCGCAGCCAACTCGGCGTTCAGCGTGCGCAACGACCGCACCTCGCCCAATGCGGTGCAGCCGCAGCAGCGCGAGCGTTCGGGGAGTCCGGCCTCGCTGGCGAAATGGGAGACGCTTGGCTTCGAGGGGCGCTGGTTCGTTTCGCACGGGCCGTCGTCGAGCCGCATCGCGGCGGTCACCGGGAAACCGGCGCGCGAACCGGTCCGGGTCTACGTCGGGCTGGAGTCCGCCGACGGCAGGGCGGAACAGGCGGCGCTCGCGGTGGAGGAACTGGAGCGCACCGGCGCCTTCGACCGGAAGGTGCTCGTCGTCGTCACCACCACGGGCACCGGCTGGGTCAATTCGCTGGCGGCGGGCGCGATCGAGTACATGTACGGCGGCGACAGCGCCATCGTCGCGACCCAGTACTCGTACCTGCCCAGCGTGCTGTCGTTCCTCGCGGACCGCGGCAAGGCGGCCGCGGCGAGTGAGCAGCTCTTCGACGCGGTGCACGAGCACTGGTCGGCGCGTCCGCCGCAGTCGCGGCCGAAGCTGCTGGTGTACGGCGAGAGCCTCGGTTCGCAGGGGTCGGAGGCCCCGTTCGACGGACTCGCCGATCTGCGCGCCAAGGTGGACGGCGCGCTGTGGGTCGGTCCGCCGAATTCGAACCGGCTGTGGCAGCAGTTCGTCGAGCGCCGCGACCCCGGCTCCCGCGAGGTGGAGCCGGTGTACGCCGACGGGCTGGTGGTCCGCTTTGCCGCCGACGCCGCCGATCTCACGCGTCCCGACGCCGAATGGCGGGCTCCGCGCATCGCCTACCTCATGCACGCCTCCGACCCGATCGTCTGGTGGTCGCCGGATTTGATCTTCTCCCAACCGGATTGGCTCTCGGAGCCGCGCGGCTCGGATGTGTCCTCGCAGATGCGCTGGGCGCCGTTCGTCACCTTCTGGCAGGTCGCCGCGGATCTCACCAACGCCCAAGGCGTTTCGGACGGGCACGGGCACCGTTACGGCAGCCTGGTGCTGGACGGCTGGGCCGCCATCGCGGCCCCGCCCGGCTGGAATGCCGAACTGGCCGAACGGATTCGGTTCCAGCTGGAGGCGGCGGAGGAATTCGAGCGGGAGACCAAGTGAGGGTCGCGCTCGGGCCGGTGTCGAAAGCGCTCGCGGGTACCGGCCTTGCCCTGTTGTGGAGCAATCGGGTGCTCCCCGGGCTCGGACTGGATCAGCGCGGACGCACCGCGGCCAACGCGTGCTTCGCGACCGGTTACGGGCTCGCGTTCGGCGGGCGGTCGCACTGGAGGTCGGGCAGGGGGCTGGCGGTCGGCGCCTCCGCGGGAGCGGTGGTTCTCGCCGGTTACGGTGCTGCCGTGGCGATTCCAGCGCTGCGCGAGATGTTGCGCGATTTCGCTCCGGTGGGACAAGAAGTTTCGGACATCGAGTGGGTCGCCGTGCACATCCCGGTCGGCACGGTCTACAGCGAGGAGCTGATCTTCCGTTCCACGCTGGAACCGCTGCTGGACGACACCTTCGGCCCGCGTCTCGGCCCGCTGCTCGGCGCCGCCGCCTTCGGCCTGTGGCACATTCACCCGGCGCGCGCGGGCGGGGAGCCCGTCGGGCCGACGGTCCTGGCCACCGCAGCCGGTGGCGCGATCCTCGGCCGATTGCGCAGAAAGACCGGCAGCACGACGGCCCCTGCACTGCTGCACTGGGCGATCAACGCGGGCGGGGTGCTCGCGACGCGTCTCGCGCTACCCGAGCCCATTCCGTAGCCCCCGAATCGGCCACGCTTCCCTGCGGTGAAATCGGGCATGAATGCGGCGGATTGGTGTTGGATCGACATGTGAAACTCGATGACGCCGCGCGCGCACTGATCGGATCCGGTGCCGACGCCACCCTGGTCACGCTCAATCCCGACGGCAGCCCGCAGGTCAGCCTGGTCTGGGTCGCGCTGCAATCGACTCCCGAGGGCGACGAGCTCGTCACCGCCCACCTCGGCGAGTACAAGAAGGTCCGCAACGTCCGGCGCGACGGCCGGGTCGCGCTCACCATCGTTTCCAGGGAGCGCGGCGAGATCATGACGCCGTACCTGACGGTCACCGGCACGGCGCGCATCGTCGAGGGCGGTGCGCCGGAACTGCTGAAGGAACTCGCGCAGACGATGGCGCCCGGTGTGGGCTTCCCGCCAGAGGGCGCACCGGAAGGGGTTCTCACCCGCATCCGCATCGAGAAGGTCGGCGGCATCGGACCTTGGTCCTGAGCCGAACCGCGGGTCCGCGGTACGTGATAGGCCGGGACTTGCGCGCGGATCAGTGATGCATGGTCCTGTCCTAGGTGAGGCTTCCTGAAGCGCGGCCTGTCGCCGGCGATCGGTAATCTCGGCCCCGTGGGACGACGAGCGGCAGTGGACCCGGCGGAGACTCGGTCGGCGGTGGCCGCGGTGAGCGCTTGGCTGCGCGACGAGAAGACTGCGCAGCCCGCGCGCCCCGAGCTGGCGGCGGCCGTCCGAACCACGGTGCGCACGTTGGCCGTGAATGCGCCGGGGCATTCCGTCGAGGTGCGGGTCCCGCCGTTCGTCGCGGTGCAGTGCATCGAGGGTCCGCGCCATACCCGCGGCACCCCGCCCAATGTCGTGGAGACCGACCCGCGCACCTGGCTGCTGCTCGCCACCGGCCTGCTCGATTTCGAGACCGCGGTCCACTCCGGCGCACTCACCGCCTCCGGCAGCCGGGCCGCCGAGATCGCGCATTGGCTGCCGATCCTGCGGTTCGACTGAGCTCTGCGACCCCCACCGCTCGTGTGGGGTGTGATCTCACAGAGGGTTCACACGCCTCACACAAGCGTCGACGCTGTGAGACGTGTGAGGGGTATGTGGGAACTGGTCGACGCGACGGCGGCGCGTCGGTCGGCCGACGATTACGCGGCGGCCCGCGCGGAGCTCCCGCGATGCAATCCCTTGTAGTCGTAGTAGCGCGTGACGACCGCGCCGAGGACGAGTCCGATGATCAGGCCGGCCAGCGTCATCCAGAAGCCCCGCGCCAGGCCCGCCGCCCAGTTGGCGTCGAAGTACAGGATCGAGCGGACGGCGAGGAACACCTGATGCATCGGCTCGAAATGGGCCAGCCAGCCGAAGTACTTGGGCGTCGCCTCGATCGGGACCGTGCCGCCCGAGGACGGCAGGCCCAGGACGATGAACAGGATCAGGTTCACCAGCAGTCCCGCCGAGCCGATGGCCGCGAGAATCGACAGACCGGTGATGCCGACCGCGATGATCGCGAAGGCGCCGTAGACGAACAGTGAGAACGGATCGTCGATCGGCATGTCCAGACCCTTGGCCACCAGCAGATAGATCAGCGAGACGACGTTCCCCGCGAGAATCATCACACCCCACTTGATCAGCAGGGTCTTGAACCGGGAGATCGGGGTGGGCGGGAAATGGACGTACCACGGGCCGTACTCGGTGGGCACGAAGCCGAGCGCGGCGTCCACCATGGTGTGGATCGTCATCGAGCCGATCACGCCGGCGAGCAGCAGCAACAGCGCGTAGAAGAACGCGGTGAGTCCCTGCCCGGTGTTGTTCGGCAGCGGGTGGTACTGCTCGACGATCAGCTGGAGCGGACTGGCCAGCGCGATGCGGGTGGCCCCGCTGAGTTCCGGCGCCTGCCCGCCCTCCGGCGGCGTCAGCTGGGACTGCACCTGCCGCGTGAGCTCCTCGCCGACCTGTTTGTTCACCTGGGGGAACGCCTGGTCGCCGACATGGATGACGATCGAGCTGGCGTACGCGCCCATGCGCGGGTTGGTCTGCAACGTGATCATGGGCTGTTCGATGTCGCCGGGCACCACGCTGCCGACGCCGAGGATGCCGAGCCGCTTGCTGAAGTCGCTCGGAATGATGATCGCGCCGTAGACCTTGCCGGACTGCAGCTGCCGCTCGGCCTCGGTGATCCCGAGGACCCGCAGATCGATCTTGTCGGCAGGCACGGCCTTGCTCAGCCCGTCGGCCACCTGGTCGCCGAAATTCACCCGTCGTTGCTGGTCCGGAGGGCCCATCGTCTCGCCGACGTCCTGGTTGACCAGCGCGATGGGGAAGTCGTGCAGATTCTGCTCGGGGTCGACCACGTAATCGAGGTACATGATGCCGAGCAGGGTGGTCAGCAGGGTGAGCACCACCACAGGGGAGGCCACCATGCGCAGTAGCGAACGGCGGTCGAGTCGCCGAGCGTTCGGATCCATGCCGCTGGTGCTGTCCGTCGTCGCCACGGATGGACGGTACCGCCGTGGCCCTGGGATTTCGGGTGATCGACACGGGGATTGCTATCGGGATGCGGTGGCCGTGATCGCGAACGAATTTTCACCCGTAGAATGACTGGTGCCCCCAGCCCGCCCGAACAGGGAGCAAACGGTGACCAACGCCGAAGTATCGGTCGACAACCTCGCAGCCACCCCCGATGAGGACGAGAACGCGCCACGCGAGGAGTGTGGAGTCTTCGGTGTCTGGGCGCCGAGCGAAGACGTGGCCAAGCTCACGTATTACGGCCTCTATGCGCTGCAACACCGTGGTCAGGAGGCGGCGGGCATCGCGGTCTCGGACGGTCAGCAGATCTTGGTCTTCAAGGATCTCGGCCTGGTCTCGCAGGTGTTCGACGAGCAGACGCTGGCCGCCATGCCGGGCCACATCGCCGTCGGCCACTGTCGCTACTCCACCACCGGTGGTGTGACGTGGGAGAATGCGCAACCGATCTTCCGTACCACCGCGGTCGGTTCCGGTCTCGCCTTGGGGCACAACGGCAATTTGGTCAACACCGCCGAACTGGCAAGCCGCGCACGGGAACTCGGATTGATTGGCAATCCCGTCTCCGGCGGCCGCCCGCAGCCGGTCGGCGCGACCTCGGACTCCGACGTGATGACCGCGCTGCTGGCGCACGCCGCCGCGGATTCCAGCATCGAGCAGGCGGCCATGAAGCTGCTGCCCACGCTGAAGGGCGCCTTCTGCCTGACCTTCATGGACGAGCACACCCTCTACGCGGCGCGCGACCCGCACGGCGTCCGGCCGCTCTGCCTCGGCAGGCTCGAGCGTGGCTGGGTCGTAGCCAGCGAGACGGCGGCGCTGGACATCGTCGGCGCGGCCTTCGTCCGTGAGATCGAACCGGGCGAACTGCTGGCCATCGACGCCGACGGCGTGCGTTCGATGCGCTTCGCCAACCCCGAGCCCAAGGGCTGCGTCTTCGAGTACGTCTACCTGGCCAGGCCCGACTCCACCATCGCGGGACGCTCGGTGCACGCCACCCGCGTCGAGATCGGCCGCAGGCTGGCCAAGGAGCATCCGGTCGACGCCGACCTGGTGATCCCGGTGCCGGAATCGGGTACGCCCGCCGCCGTCGGTTACGCGCAGGGTTCGGGCGTGCCCTACGGGCAGGGCCTGATGAAGAACGCCTACGTGGGCCGCACCTTCATCCAGCCCAGCCAGACCATCCGTCAGCTGGGCATCCGGCTCAAGCTGAACCCGCTGCGCGAGGTGATCCGCGGCAAGCGGCTGATCGTGGTGGACGACTCGATCGTGCGCGGCAACACCCAGCGCGCCCTGGTGCGGATGCTGCGCGAGGCGGGCGCGGTGGAGATCCACGTGCGGATCGCCTCGCCGCCGGTGAAGTGGCCCTGCTTCTACGGCATCGACTTCGCCTCGCGCGCGGAGCTGATCGCCAACGGCGCAGGCTCCGACGACAGCTACGACGACATGGTCGAGAACGTGCGCCGCTCGATCGGCGCCGACAGCCTCGGCTACATCTCCACCGAAGGCATGATCGCCGCGACCGAGCAGCCGCGCACCCGCCTGTGCTCCGCCTGCTTCGACGGCCACTACCCGATCCCGCTGCCGCAGGAGGCCTCGATCGGCAAGAACCTGCTCGAGGGCATGCTGACCGGTCAGCCGGAGTCGGTGCTGCTCGGCGAGAACGCGAACGCGAGCGCGCTGAGCAGGCCCTGAGGCCGGTTCAGCGCGGCAGGTGGTCGGCGAGCCACCGCGCGAAGGCGGCGTCGAACTCCGTTTCGGTGGGGGTCGCGGTGAAGACCGGTTCGCGGTCCACCGTCGGGATGTCGATTCGCGCCAGGTGGTCGTACACGTAGCGAACGAACTGCCACGCGCCGTTCTTGCGCACCTTCAGCACGACGGGCATCGAGGTCGCGAGCGGAAGTTCGACCAGCCAGTAGCGATCGAAGAGCGTGCCCTCGGCGCCGATGCCGAGCTCGGCCACGGCGGAGATGAAGTCGGGGATGCGGGCGTCGATCAGAGCGGTGACGGCGGCGAGGTTCTCCGCGAGCCCGCGCCGCCTGCCCGCAGCACGCTCGGCCTCGGCGCGACGTAGTTCCCGTGCGTCGTCCGCCATCCCCATGCGGGGAGCATAACGGCGCACGCCCGGCGCGCAGACTGGTTTGACGAACAGTCGAAATGGGTAGCGGCACAATGGTGTCCGCGGTGGTGTCGTGGCGTCCTCGAGACGCCGTCACCCGATGTCCGCGCATTCCTGGACGTTTGACCGGGCTTTGCCGGTGTTGCCGTGCAAGATTCGCAACGCGTGATGACAGCCCGGTGATTTTTCTCTGAAAACGCAATGTGCCGGAAATGGTTCGTGGGTACGGTCCCCAGCTATATCGGAAGTTCACCGCGTCCGTACCGGGCCTGTGATCCAGGAATCGCGGTGCGGCGCGCTCGAAGAAGTGGGGCCTGAGATGAGGGTTTCGAGGACGCCGGGCAGGCGGAGACGAGCGAAAGGCATTGCGGCGGTCGGGCTCGCGGCGCTGGTGGCGTCGCTGCTCGCGGGTTGCGGATCCGGACGGACGGGTGAGGGAGGAGAGGACGCGGGGCTGATCGTCGGCACCACGGACAAGATCTTCTCGCTCGATCCGGCCGCCGCCTACGACAACGGATCGCTGGTCGCCGAGACGCAGATCTACCAGTACCTGCTGAATTTCGCGCCCGGCGACCCGACCCCGAGACCCGATGCGGCCGAGAAGTGCGAGTTCACCACGCCGACGGTCTACACGTGCACGTTGCAGGCCGGGCTGAAGTTCGCCAGCGGAAATCCGTTGACCGCCAAGAGCGTCAAGTTCTCCTTCGACCGCATGCTCGGCATCAACGACCCGAACGGCCCCGCTTCGCTGCTGGGCAATCTGGAGAAGACCGAGGTGGTCGACGAGCGCACCGTCGCTTTCACGCTGAAGGTCGCCAATGACCAGACCTTCCCTGCCATCCTGCCCACACAGGCGGGGCCGATCGTGGACGAAAAGGTCTTCCCGGCCGACAAGGTGATGGCCGACGAGGACGTGGTGCGCGCCAAGGGCTACTCCGGCCCGTACACGATCACCAGCTACGACAAGAACAAACTGGTGGAGTACCAGGCGTATCCGGACTACCGCGGCATCCTCGGCACCCCGAAGACCCCGCGGATCTCGGCGAAGTACTACGCCACCACCGACAACTTGAAGCTCGATCTGCAGAGCGGCGCGATCGACGCGGGCTACCGCTCGCTGACGCCGACCGACATCGAGGGCTTGCGCACCAGCGACAAGGTCAAGGTGCTGGACGGTCCCGGCGGCGAGTTGCGCTACATCGTCTTCAACATGAACACCATGCCCGGCGGTACGCCGGAGCAGAAGCTGGCGGTGCGCAAGGCGGTCGCGTCGTCGCTGGATCGCGCCACGCTGGCCCGCGACGTCTACAAGGACACCTTCGTCCCGGCATATTCGTCCGTGCCACAGGGCATTCTGGGCGCATCTGAGCCCTTCAAGGAGATCTACGGCGCGGGCCAGAACAAGGAAGCGGCCGCGAAGTTCCTCGCCGACGCAGGCGTCGCGGTGCCGGTGGAGCTCAACCTCCAGTACAACCCCGACCATTACGGCTCCAGCAGCACCGAGGAATACAAGGCGATCAAGGCGCAGCTCGAGGGCACGGGTCTGTTCCGGGTGAACCTCCAGTCCACGGAATGGGTGAGCTACCAACGGGAACGGGCGCGTGACGCGTACCCGCTGTACCAGTTCGGCTGGTTCCCGGACTTCCCGGATCCGGACAACTACCTCTCGCCGTTCTTCGGCCCCAACAACTTCCTGCAGTCGCACTTCGAGGATCCCGGTATCAACGCGCAGCTGATCGGTGAGGCGACCCAGCCGGACAAGGATCGCAGGATCCAGCAGCTCCAGCAGGTGCAGCGCGATCTGGCGCAGAACTTCCTGCCGATCGTTCCGCTGTTGTCCGGCAAGCAGATCGGCGTCGCGGCCAACGGCGTGCAGGGGATGGAACAGACGCTGGATCTGTCGTTCAAGTTCCGCTACACGGTGCTCAGCAAGTGACCTCGGAGGGGGCCGGGCCCGCGGCGATCGCGCTGCGGGCCCGGCGGTTCGTGCTGCCACGCAGGGCGGCGGGCGGGGATTCGCGCGGACTCGCCCTGGCCAGATACCTGGGGGTGCGGCTGCTGCTGATCCCGGTGACGGCCTGGATCCTGGTGACCGCGGTGTTCTTCCTGATGCGGGTGATCGGCGATCCGATCGAGGCCTCGCTGGGCGGGCGGCTACCACCGGACCAGATCGAGCAGCGGCGGGAGGCGGCGGGCCTGAACCGGCCGATCCTGGTGCAGTACTGGGAATACCTCTCCGGACTCGCGCGCGGTGATTTCGGGCAGACCCAGGACCATCGGATGGTCGCCGACATCATCGTCACCCGCGGCGCGGCCACCCTGGAGTTGGTGTGCTGGGCGCTGCTCGTCGCCTTCGCGATCGGCGTGCCACTGGGCAGATACGCTGCCACGCATCGTGATTCGGCGAGCGACGCGGGCCTGCGGCTGTTCGCCATCCTGGCCTACGCGGCGCCGGTGTTCTTCGTCGGACTGCTGCTCAAGCTGTTGTTCGCGGTGCGGCTCGGCTGGTTGCCGGTCTCCGGGCGGGCGAGCGCCGACGTGGAATTGCGGCTTCAGCACGTCACGCCGAAGACCAACATCATGGTGATCGACGCGATCCTTTACGGCGACAACGCCTATCTGCTCGACGTGCTGAAACACGCTGTGCTGCCTGCGATCGCGCTCGGCTTGCTGACCGCGGGGGTGTTCCTGCGGCTGGTGCGGATCAACCTGATCCAGACCTTGCGCAGCGACTACGTGGACGCGGCGCGGGCCCGCGGCCTGTCCGCACGGGTGGTCACCGGCCGACATGCGGTGCGCAACGCCATGATTCCGATCGTCACCGTGATGGGCATGTACATCGCGATGATGCTCGGCGGCGCGGTGCTCACCGAAATGACCTTCGAATGGAAGGGACTCGGCTTCGAGCTCGCCGAGTACCTCAAGGCCCGCGACTTCATGGCGGTGCAGGGCATCGTCGCGTTCATCGCGCTGGTCGTCGCGGTCATGAGCTTCGTGGTGGATGCGCTTGTCGCGCTGATCGATCCGAGGGTGAGGTTCTGATGACCGCTCCGGAATTGGTGACCGAACCCACCGCCGTGCTCGCGCCGTCGCGCCGGGGTCTGCCGGGCCTTCGGTTGTTCTCGATGACCGCGGGCATGCAGCGCGTCACGCTGATCGTCGGCTTGGTGCTGATCGCGGGATTCCTCATCGTCGCGGTGTTCGCGCCCCTGCTCGCGCCCTACGGGTTGGCGCAGACCGCCGAGGACGGCGTGGCTTTCGGCCAGTACCAGCCACCCTCGGCGCAGCACTGGTTCGGCACCACCGTCGCGCAGGAGGACGTGTACTCCCGGGTGCTCTACGGTGCGCGAACGGCGCTGTGGGTGATCGTGGTGTCGCTCGTGCTCTCGCTGTTCGTCGGTGTGCCGCTCGGCCTGGTGTCCGGGTATGTGGGGCGCTGGGTGGACCGGGTGCTGGTGACCGTCATGGACGCGCTGTACGCGTTCCCGACCCTGCTGCTGGCGATCGTGGTATCCATCGTGGTGTCGGGCGGCGAGTCCAGCGGGTTCGGCGGCGTGCTCTCCGCGGCCGTGGCGCTCACGACCGTTTTCGTGCCGCAGTACTTCCGGGTGGTGCGCAATGCCACCGTGGCGGTGAAGCAGGAGCCGTATGTGGATGCCGCGCGGGTCACCGGTGCGTCGACGGTGCGGATTCTGTTCCGGCACATCCTCGCCAACGTCACCCAGTCGCTGCCGGTGATCATCACGCTCAACGGCGCCGAGGCGATCCTCACGCTGGCCGGGCTCGGTTTCCTCGGCTTCGGCATCGAGTCCACCCAGGCCGCGGAATGGGGATTCGACCTGAACAAGTCGCTGGCCGCGGTGTCCAACGGGATCTGGTGGACGGCGATCTTTCCCGGCACCGCCATCGTGCTCGTGGTGCTGGGGATGACGCTGGTCGGCGAGAGTCTCAACGAGGTGCTCAACCCGCTGCTGCGCACCCGGCGCACCGCGGCGCCGGTGGCGGTGGGCAGCGATGTGGTGATCGGGGTGACCGGGGAACCGGAGATGCCGGTCGAGGAGGACAGCGCAGAGGCCGAGGAGCCGGGTGGCGCCGGATCGGCGGTCGGCGAAGGCGGTCGGGCGAAGCCGGATGATGGGGCTGCGCTCGCGGATGACGGCTCGGATGTGGCGAGTTCGGACGGTGGAGCCGAATCTGCGGTCGCGGGCGACGGGCTGGATGTGGCGAGTTCGGACGGCGGGGCCGAATCTGCGGTCGCGGGCGACGGTCCGGATGCGGCGAGTTCGGACAGCGGGGCCGAATCTGCGGTCGCGGATGACGGTCCGGATGTGGCGAGTTCGGACGGTGGAGCCGAATCTGCGGTCGCGGATGACGGTCCGGATCCGGCGATATCGGGCGGCGGAGCGAAATCTGTTGCCGTGGTAGAGGAATCGAGTGGCAAGGAGGGCGGCCATGTCTGAGGCGACCGAAGAGCGGCGACCCGCACTGTCCATCGACGCGTTGTCGGTCACCTTCGCCACCGATGCGGGCCCGGTGCACGCGGTGACCGACGTGTCCTACGAGGTGTTCCCCGGCGAGGTGCTCGCCATCGTGGGGGAGTCCGGATCGGGCAAGTCGGTGAGTTCGCGCACCGCCATGGGGCTGCTGCCGTCGACCGCACGCGTTCACGGTCTGGTGACCCTCGGTACGAAGCAGGTCACCGCGATGTCCGAACGTCAGCTCACGGCGCTGCGCGGCGGGGCGATTTCCATGGTGTTCCAGGAGCCGGGGCTGGCGCTGGACCCGCTGTTCACGGTGGGCTTCCAGATCGCCGAGGCGCTGCGCGCGCACAACGAGCTGTCGCGGAAAGCGGCCAAAGCGCGCGCCGTGGAGCTGCTGCGGCTGGTGGGCCTGCCCGATCCCGAGCATCGGGTCGACTACTACCCGCACCAACTCTCCGGCGGGCAGAAACAGCGCGTGGTGATCGCCATCGCCATCGCCTGCGAACCCAAGGTGATCATCGCCGACGAGCCGACCACCGCCCTGGACGTCACGGTGCAGGCCGAGATCCTGAACCTGCTGCGCGACCTGCGCGACCGCATCGGCAGCGCGATCGTCCTCATCACCCACAACATGGGCGTGGTGGCGGATCTCGCGGACCGGGTGGTGGTGATGCGCGAGGGACGAGTCGTCGAACAGGCGCCCGTGCACGAACTGTTCGCCAGTCCGAAGGCCGACTACACCCGCGCCCTGCTCGCGGCGGTCCCGCATTTGGGCGCGCGGCGTGTGAAAGGCAGTGAGCCGCAGGCCGGTACGAAGTCGCACTCGTCGGAAGCGGCCACGGACACCGGACCTGCCCCGGGTGCGGAGACGTCTGCAGGCGGCGGGACGGCGGCAGCGGAGGGGATTGCCTCGGACCCCGGGCCAGGTGCTGGGACGGCCGCGGGTGCCGGGACTGCCGGAGACGCTGGGACTTCTGCGGCCGGCGAGGCCGCCGCGGGCGGCGGGGCTGCTGTGGGTGGGACTGCCGGAGACGTTGAGACTTCTGCGGGCGGCGGGGCTATCGCGGGCGCTGGGACTGCCCCGGGCGCTGGGTCTGTCACAGGCGGTGATGCTGGCGTGGGCGGACGGCCTGTTGTGGGCGCGCGGACTGCCGGAGACGCTGGGACTTCCGCTGGCGGTGGGACCGCGGCAGCGGAGGGGATTGCCTCGGACCCCGGGCCTGCCTCAGGCGCTGGCGCTGCCGCGGGCGCTGGGTCTGCCGCGGGCGCTGGGTCTGCCGTGGGCGCTGGGACTGGCGGAGACGCTGAGACTTTCGCTGGCGGCGGGACCGCGGCAGCGGAGGGGATTGCCTCGGACCCCGCGCCCGCCTCAGGCACTGGCGCTGCTGCAGGCGCAGGGTCTGCCGTGGGCGCGGGGACTGCTGGAGATGCTGGGTCTGGCGGAGACGCTGGGACTTTCGCGGACGGCGGGACTGCGGCAGCGGATGGGGCTGTTGCAGGCGGCGGGACTCGAGGAGGTGCCGGGGCCGACATCGGGGCCGGGGTAACCGGGGTTGGATCGCACGCGCCGGTGCTCGAGGTCTGCGATCTGGTCGTGGAGTTTCCCGGGCCTTTCGGCCGCCCGCGATTCCGGGCGGTGGACGAGGTGAGCCTGACCATCGCGGCGGGCGAGACGGTGGGGCTGGTGGGCGAGTCGGGATCGGGGAAGTCCACCATCGGGCGATGCGTCGCGGCGTTGCAGCGGCCGACGTCGGGGGTGGTGCGGGTGCGGGGGCAGGACATCGCGGGCCTCTCGCAGCGGCGGTTGCGGCCGATTCGGCGGCGGTTCGGGTTCGTGTTCCAGGATCCGGCCAGTTCGCTGAATCCCCGGATGACCGTGGGCGATTGCGTCGCCGAACCGATGATCGTGCACAAGATCGGCACGCAGGCGGCGATCCGCGCCAGGGTGCGCATGCTGCTCGACGACGTGCGCTTGCCCGCGGGCGTTGAGCGGCGCTATCCGCACGAACTGTCCGGCGGCCAGCGCCAGCGGGCCAGCCTGGCGCGAGCGTTGGCGCTAGACCCCGACCTGCTCGTCGCCGACGAACCGACGAGCGCACTGGACGTCTCGGTGCAGGCCGCGGTCCTGGAGCTGTTCGCCCAACTCCAGCGCGAGTGCGGATGGGCCTGCCTGTTCATCAGTCACGATCTGGCCGTCGTCGACCAGCTCGCCGACCGCATCGTGGTGCTACGCGACGGCGCGGTGGTCGAACAGGGCGACCGGGACGCGATCCTGCGATCCCCGCGCCAGGAGTACACCCGCCGCCTGGTCGCCGCCGTCCCGGTGCCGGACCCGGTCGAGCAACGCCGCCGCCGAGCCGAGGCCGCCGCGCTGTTTGCTCAGGCGTAGGCAACACCTGCCGTCTTCCCCGCGAACCGGGCAGAATGATCAGCGTGAGCAGGATCGCAACGTAACGACTGATTGCGCGATATCCGGGTAACTCGTCGGGTACGCCCAGAGCTCGACCCGCCACCCAACCGCCGGTCCGGCGTCACAGTCTCGCGGCACCGGCGACCGGCGGGAAACGCGGAGAGGCGGATGAGCAACGTGACAACTGATTTCGCGAGTATCCGGGTAACTCGTCGGGTACGCCCAGAACTCGACCCCCAACCCAACCGCCGGCCCGGCGTCACAAGGATCACGGCACCGACGACCGGCAAGAGGCTCGGAGAGGCGGATAGGCTAGCGTGAGCAGGCATCTATCCGCCGATTCGGTTTGGAGCTTTCCCCGAAAATGACTGAACAGACCCCCACTGGTGGTGCCTCGTACGCCGCGGCAGGCGTGGACATCGAGGCCGGTGACCGCGCAGTCGAGTTGTTCGGGCCATTGGCGAAGAAGGCCACCCGTCCCGAGGTTCAGGGTGGGCTGGGCGGCTTCGCCGGATTGTTCGCGCTCAAGGGTGGCTACCGCGAGCCGCTGCTCGCCGCCTCCACCGACGGCGTCGGCACCAAGATCGCGGTCGCGCAGGCGATGGACAAGCACGACACCGTCGGCCTCGACCTGGTCGCGATGGTCGTCGACGATCTCGTCGTCTGCGGCGCCGAGCCGCTGTTCCTGCAGGACTACATCGCCATCGGCAAGGTCGTCCCGGAGAAGGTCGCCGAGCTGGTCTCCGGCATCGCCGAGGGCTGCGTGCGGGCAGGTTGCGCGCTGCTCGGCGGCGAGACCGCGGAGCACCCCGGTCTGATGGATCCCGACGACTACGACCTGTCCGCGACCGGCGTCGGCGTGGTGGAGGCCGACGCGGTGCTCGGCCCCGACCGGGTGCGTCCTGGCGACGTCGTGATCGCGATGGGTTCCTCGGGCCTGCACTCCAACGGCTACAGCCTGGCGCGCAAGGTGCTGCTCGACATCGACCGGATGTCGCTGACCGGGCACGTGGAGGAGTTCGGCCGCACCCTCGGTGAGGAGCTGCTCGAGCCGACCCGCATCTACGCGAAGGACTGCCTCGCGCTGATCGCCGAGACCGATGTGCGCACCTTCGCGCACGTCACCGGCGGTGGACTGGCGGCCAACCTGGCGCGCGTCATCCCGGCGGGCATGGTGGCCGAACTGGACCGCGGCACCTGGAATCCGGCGCCGGTGTTCAAGATGATCGCCCAGCGCGGCCGGGTGGAGCGGGCCGAGATGGAGAAGACGTTCAACATGGGCGTCGGCATGGTCGCGGTCGTCGCTCCGGAAGACGTCGATCGCGCCCTCGCGGTGCTCACCGCCCGGCACATCGAGTGCTGGACCCTCGGCACCGTGAAGAAGGCCAAGGAGGCCGAGGCCGCCCGCGCCGTGCTGCTCGGCGAGCACCCGCGCTTCTGACCGTAACCACCGGCTGCCGAGGACCCGGATCGCTTCCGCGGCTTCGGCAGTCGGCTCGGGGCGCCGGTGGGCGGCCCGGGTTCGGCGGTCGACAATGCCCGCTCACACGACATCAGCGTCCCGCATCGATCGATGCGGGACGCTGATCTCGTTGTATGGCAAGCCTCTAAGGCGATGTCCCTGTCTCAGTGCCAACGTTCGAAGGGGGAGGCCCGGACGGCCTCCCCCTTCGTCACGTCGAATCCGAGTCAGCGGCGCCAGTCGTCGTAGTCATCGTCCTCGTCCCAGCGGGATGAGGACGTGTCCGCGTCATGCTCATCGGACAGCACACCGCCACTGCGTTGGGTGGTGGGGCTTCCCGAGAGCTCGCGCTGAAGGCTCGCGAAGTCGGTCGGCGCTGAGCTGTACTTCAGCTCGCGTGCGACCTTGGTCTGCTTTGCCTTAGCCCGGCCACGGCCCATGGCTGACCCCCTCGCGTCACTGCGGGGCGGCCTGGGGTTTGTTGGCGGCCCCGTTCGAATTAATACTCTTCCTGACAGACACTTTAGCGTGTGTCCGGCGGTCGCGCTTCCAGGAGTGGGGGAAGAACTCCCGAACGGACCCCGTTTGCCCGGTTGTCGCCCTGTGTCCTGGCTCTTACAGTACGCCGGGAATTGTCCGGATCACTCCGACCCGAGCGCCGCCGCCGAGCACCGGCTGGGCCGCCAGTTCGGTGTGCGCCTCGGTCCACTCGACGCCCATTCGTTGCAGAATCGCCAGCGTCAGAGGCATCCGCGCGCGGTCGTGCCCGTCGTCGATCTTGTACGCGAAGGCCCTTCCGTCGGGCAGCGCACCTGCGTGCACCCCATCGGCGCCGATCTTGCACACCAGGCCGGGGGTCGCGGCCATGGCCAGCAAATCGGGTGCGTTCGTGCCCGAAATCACTCGTGGGTGAGCGCGAATGGCGTCGGCGACCCGGCGCGGCGGGGTGCCGGGCTCGGCGGTGGCGATGGTCGCGAAGGCGCGGGCCAGGTTCATCAGCGAGACCGGAATGATGGGCAGGCCGCAGCCGTCGATGCCCAGATCGGTCTCGGGTTCGCCGGTGAGCTCGGTGACGTTCGCGATCACCGCCCGCTGCAACGGGTGCGTCTCGTCGAGGTACCCCTCGGTCGGCCAGCCGTTGATCGCGCAGGTCGCCAGCATCGCGGCGTGCTTGCCGGAGCAATTCATGTAGATCCGGCGCGGTTCGCCCGCGGTCAGCGCGGCGGCGCGGGCCCGCTCCTCGAACGGCAGATCGGGCGGGCACTCCAGCGCCTTCTCGGGGAAACCGAACCGATCGAGCAGCCGCTGGACCAGGGCGACGTGGTCGGGTTCACCGAAGTGCGAGGCGGTGGCGATGGCCAGCTCGGCGTCGTCGACGGGCTCGAAACCGTTGCGCAGCAGCGTGATCGCCTGCATGGGTTTGTTGGTCGAGCGCGGGAAGATCGGTACGTGCACCTCGCCGAGCTGGTGTGTCGGCTCGCCGTCGGCGCCGAGGACCACCAGGGAACCGCGGTGCACGCATTCGCGGAATCCGGAGCGGACGACCTCGACCAATTCGACGCTCACCGTGCGACTCCCGCCGCGAGACCCGCGCGCCCTTCGGCGGCGCGTGCGGCGTTGGCGTGCCGCCGGGCGTGCCGGTCGATCTGCATCCGGATGTCGTCGGAGACGGTGGGCTCGTGCTCGAGCAGGGTGGCGAGGCGCTCCATGTCGGCGCCGGTGAACACGTCGCGCACAGTGACGCCGTGCTCGGGGACGTGCACCACCTCGACCGGATCGCCCGCGCCGATCGTGCCCTCGGTGAGGACGCGCAGGTAGGCGCCGGTGTTGGCGCGCAACGTGAAGCGCTTGACCCACTGCGCCTCGCCGGACCAGTGCTGGAAGGTCGCGCACGGCACCCGCGGCGCGCTCACCTCGAGCAGGGTGTCGCCGATCGCCCAGCGCGCGCCGACCACGGCGTCGCTCACCTCGAGGCCGCCGATGCGCAGGTTCTCGCCGAACCAGCCCGCGGGCAGTTCCCTGCCGAGTTCGCCGGCCCAGCGCTGCGCGTCGTGCTCGGCGTAGGCGTAGACCGCCTGGTGCACGCCGCCGTGGTGCTTCGTGTCGCAGACGTGGTCGCCGTCGAGTCCGAGGGCGCCCACGCCGACTCGACCGGCGACGGGTCGCTTGTCGATGGCGGTGCGGCCGACCCTGGTCGGCACTTCCACATCGGCGTGCACCACGCAGGCCGCCAGCACGCGGGCGGTGTCATCGATGGGCATCGGCGCCGCTCCCTTCGTCGAGTTGGTGGGGATCGCGAGGCTCGGCGTCGAGCGAGGTCGGGTCGATCACCGTCCGCGCAGCCGGTCGACGGCGAGACGGCCCGGTTGCAGCGTGTCCTCGGCGGGGACCGAGTCGGGATCGATGGCGGCGGCGGATGGACCGGCGACGAGCGCGGTGTCGGCCGGGATCGTGCGCTTGACCAGGGCCAGTGCGATCGGGCCGAGCTCGTAGTGGTCGATGACGGTGCCGAGCCTGCCGACGGTGCGCCCGCCCGCGGTGACGTCCTCGCCGGGCGCGGGACGCTCGTCGGCGGAGCCGTCCAGGTGCAGCAGGACCAGGTGGCGCGGAGGTTTGCCGAGGTTGTGCACCCGGGCCACGGTCTCCTGGCCGCGGTAGCAGCCCTTGTCCAGGTGCACGGCGCCGTGTTCGTCGACGCCGCCGATCCAGCGGGCCTCGTGCGGGATGGTGCGCTCGTCGGTGTCGAGGCCGATCCGGGGACGCAGCGCGGCCACCCGCAGCGCCTCGAAGGCCCACATGCCCGCGGGCTCGGCGCCCGCTTCGGTGAGCTCGGCCCACCACCCGGCCAGCCGGTCGCGGGGGATCACCAGATCGAAGGAGTCGGCGGTGGGCCACGGCATGCGGCGAAGGAAGCCGCCGCCGGGCAGCGGCACGGCTTCGTAGGTGTCGGGCAGGTCGGCCACGCCGAGTGCGGCGGTCAGTTCGCGCACGCGCGGGCCGAGCAGGCTCAGCACCGCGTGGTCGGTGGCCTCGCGCGGCTGGGCATCGGCCCAGAACACCATCTTGCGCAGGAAATCGAGCAGGGCGGGGCCGTGGTCGGCCTCGGTGTCGGCCCAGACCGTGGCGTCGAGGTCGGTGAGCACGAAGTGGTGCTGCACGCGGCCGTTGAGATCGAGGTCCAGATTCTCCGCGGAGCGCCCGTCGGCGAGGTTCGCCACGTGCTGGCTGGTGATGGTGTGCAGCCAGCTCAGCCGCTCGGCGCCGGTGATGCTCAGGACGAAACGGTGCGAGCGATCGATGACCGCGACGCGTTCCACGGCGGCTCGCTGTTCGCCGAAGGGATTCCCGTAATGCCACGCAACGGCGGAGTCCAAGGAGCCGGGCGGACCCGCGACGGCGCCCGGAACGGAGAGGAGGGGGCTGGGTGCAACGACCACGGACACGTCTTCCACTGTAGTGGCACCCGGAGACATAGTCCGCCGACAGCCCGCGCACCGCGGGTAGCGCGACACGGCTCGGCAGCAGGTCCGCCGATGACACGCGCGTGCGCGTGGCGGCGCGGCAAACATAGGCAAGTGCAGCGCATACCGCCTACGCTCGACGCATGGTAGATCGGGTTCTTGTCACACTCGACGGCGTTGTCCAGGATGCGGATGCTCCGTTGCTGTTCGCCGACGACATCGGGGTGCTGCGCGGCGACGGCGTCTTCGAAACGGTGCTGGTCCGCGGTGGGAGCGCCTGTGCGCTCGAATTCCACCTCGGCAGGCTACGGCGCTCGGCGCAGGCGCTGGAACTACCGGAACCCGAACTGAGCCGCTGGCGCGAGGCCGTCGAGACCGCCGCGAAGGAGTGGGGCACCGAGGACGAGGGGCTGATGCGGCTGGTGCTGACCCGCGGCCGCGACTCCGAGCTCTCCGGCGCGCGATCCAGCGTCACCTCGGGTGACCTGGCCGCGGCCGTCCCGGTGCCGACCTCCTACGTGCTGGTGGTGCCGGTGCCCGATCGGGTGGCGAAGGCGCGCACCGAGGGCGTCTCGGTGGTGACGCTGCCGCGCGGGATCTCGATCGATCTGGCCCAGGCCGCACCCTGGCAACTGCTCGGCGCCAAGACGCTCTCCTACGCGACGAACATGGCCGCACTGCGTTTCGCGCACCGGATGGGCGCCGACGACGTGATCTTCACCAGCACCGAGAACCGGGTGCTGGAGGGACCGCGCTCCTCGGTGGTGATCGCGCGCGACAAGAAGCTGATCACGCCGCCCGCGAAAAACGGTGTGCTGCCCGGCGTCACGCAGCGCGCGCTGTTCGCCGAAGCGGAGAAGGCCGGTTGGACCACCAGCTACGAACTGCTCTTCACCGCGGACCTGCTCACCTGCGACAGCATCTGGCTGATGTCGAGCATCAGCCTTGCCGCGCGGGTGAATTCGCTGGACGGTTTGCGGATGTCCGCGCCGGACAACGCGCAGGAGATCATCGAACTGGTCGATCGCGGCATCGACCGGGCGGGCGCCATCGGCGATTGGTGAGTGACGTCCGCCTCGTCGGGGCGGACAGCCTCCCGTTCCCCGTGTGTGTCGTGGCCTAACGCACGTTGATTGCCAGCCCCCGCCGCGTAGCATTTACTACGACACGTCGTAGTAAGGCTGGAGGGTCGGATGAGTGTTCTGGACATCTCACGTTGGCAGTTCGGCATCACGACCGTCTACCACTTCGTGCTCGTCCCGCTCACCATCGGTCTCGCCCCGCTCGTCGCGGGCATGCAGACCGCGTGGGTGATCACGGGCAAGGACCATTGGTACCGGCTGACGAAGTTCTTCGGCAAACTGTTCTTGATCAACTTCGCGCTCGGCGTCGCCACCGGCATCGTGCAGGAATTCCAGTTCGGCATGAACTGGAGCGAGTACTCCCGCTTCGTCGGCGATGTGTTCGGCGCGCCGCTGGCGCTGGAGGCGCTGGTCGCCTTCTTCCTCGAGTCGACCTTCATCGGTCTGTGGATCTTCGGCTGGACGCGGTTGCCGAAACTGCTGCACCTCGGCGCGATCTGGATGGTCGCAATCGGCGTGAACGCCTCCGCCTACTTCATCGTCGCCGCCAACTCGTTCATGCAGCACCCGGTCGGCGCCAGGTACAACCCGGAACGCGGGCGGGCCGAGCTGACCAGCATCTGGGAAGTGCTGACGAACAACACCACGCTCGCGGCCTTCCCACACGTGGTGGCCGGCGCGTTCCTCACCGCGGGCACCTTCGTCGCGGGCATCGCGGGCTGGTGGATGGTGCGCAACGCGCGCAGCGGCGATCCGGCAAAGGTCGCCGAGGCGCGCACCATGTGGCGCTCCGGCGGGCGCGCGGGCATGTGGGTGATCGTGGTCTCCGGCATCGCGCTGGTGCTCTCCGGCGACATCCAGGGCAAGCTGATGTTCGAGCAGCAGCCGATGAAGATGGCCTCGGCCGAATCGCTGTGCCACACCGCGACCGATCCGCACTTCTCGGTGCTCACCGTCGGCACGCACAACAACTGCGACAGCGTCACCCACGTGGTCGAGGTGCCGTACGTGCTGCCCTACCTGGCCGAGGGCCAGTTCGGCGACGTCACCCTCGAAGGCGTGCAGGATCTGCAACAGGCCTACATCGAGAAGTTCGGTCCCGGCGATTACCGGCCCAACCTCTTCGTCACCTACTGGTCGTTCCGCGCCATGATCGGTCTGGCCGCAGGCTCGATGCTGCTGGTGCTTGCCGGGCTGTGGCTCACCAGGCGCGGCCGGGTGCCCGATCAGCGCTGGTACTCGTGGCTGAGCCTGCTGGCCATTCCGACGCCGTTCCTCGCCAACAGCGCGGGCTGGGTGTTCACCGAAATGGGCCGCCAGCCCTGGGTCGTGGTGCCGAACCCGACCGGTGATCCCGCCTTGCGGATGACGGTGCAGCAGGGCGTCTCGGACCACTCGGCGGGCACCGTGATCACCTCGCTGGTGGTGTTCACCCTGCTCTACGGCGTGCTCGCGCTGGTGTGGTTCTACCTGATGCGACGGTATGTGATCGCCGGGCCGGAGCGACCGCCCGTGCGCAAGTCATCCGGCCCCGACGACACGGGTGGCCCGGGTGAGCGGGGACGCGCCGAAGAACCTGCCGTCGAACAGCTTTCGTTCGCGTACTGAGGAGCCCGACGATGAGTCTGCAAGAGTTCTGGTTCGTCCTGATCGGCGTCCTGTTCACCGGCTACTTCGTGCTGGAGGGTTTCGACTTCGGCGTCGGCATGCTGATGCCGGTCCTCGGCAAGGGCAGCGACACCCGGCGGCGCGTGGTGCTCAACACCATCGGCCCGGTGTGGGACGGCAACGAGGTGTGGCTGATCACCGCGGCGGGCGCGATGTTCGCGGCGTTCCCGGAGTGGTACGCCAGCCTGTTCTCCGGGTTCTACTTCGCGATGCTGCTGATTCTCGTCGCGCTGATCCTGCGCATCTGCGCCATCGAATACCGCGCCAAGATCGACGATCCGACCTGGCGGGCCCGCTGCGACATCGGCATCGGCATCGGCTCCTGGCTGCCCGCGTTCGCGTGGGGCTGGCTGTTCGCCAATATCGTGCGCGGGGTGCCGCTGGACGCGGACAAGCAGATCACCGGCTCGTTGGCCGACCTGTTCAGCCCGTACGCCCTGCTCGGCGCGCTGACCACCGGTCTGCTGTTCCTGCTGCACGGCGCGATCTTCGTCGGTCTCAAGACCGGCGGCGAGGTGCGAGCCGACGCGGTGCGCCTCGCGCGGCTGCTGCTCGTGCCGACCGCGCTCGTCGTCATCGGGTTCGGCCTCTGGACGCAGCTGGCCTTCGGTGCCGGGTGGACCTGGATTCCGCTGGGGGTCGCGGTGCTCGGACTGGTCGTCGCGGCGGTCGCCGTCTTCGCCGAACGCGATGGGTGGGCGTTCGCCGGGACCACCTTCGTCATCGCCGCGGCGACGGTGCTGCTGTTCGGCTCGCTGTTCCCGAACGTGCTGCCCTCCACCCTCGGCGACGCTTTCCACCTCACCATCGACAACGCCTCCTCCACGCCGTACACGCTGAAGGTGATGAGCTGGGCGGCGGTGATCGTCACCCCGGTGGTGCTCGGCTACCAGGGGTGGACCTACTGGGTGTTCCGCAAACGCCTGACGGTGGAGCAGATTCCGGCGCACACCGGTCTGCCGCTGGGGCCGGGCAAGGGCTGATCGGTCATGGCACGCCCGCCCGTCGACCCGCGCCTGTGGCGGTACGCCCGCTCGGCCCGCCGGTATCTGGTGCTGAGTGTCGGGTTGTCCGTGGTGATCACGGTGTCGATCGTGGTCACCGCGGTGACTTTGGCCAGGGTGCTGGCCGGGGTCGTCACCGACCCAGGCGCGCGTGGATTGGGGTCGTGGACAACCGAACTCGCGGTGCTGGCGTGCTCGATCGGCGCGCGGGTGCTGGCAACCTGGGTGCAGGGCAGGGTGGCGCACCGGGCCGGGGCGGGCGTCGTCGCGGAACTCGAGGCGGCGGTACTGGCGGCCGGTGCGCGGCTGACGCCGCGCGAATTGGAGAGCCGGAGAACCGAGCTCGCGGTGGTGGCAGGCACCGGCCTGTCCGGATTGCGCGGTTATCTGAGCGGCTATCTGCCCGCGCTGCTGCTCGCGGTGCTGGTGCCGCCGATCGTGTTGGTTGTCATCGCGATGCACGATCCGGTTTCCGGCGGGATCGCGGTGGTCACGCTGCCGCTCATTCCGATCTTCATGGTGCTGATCGGGTTCCTCACGCAGGGGCGTGCGGCGGCGACGCTGGAGGCGACGACGCGGTTGTCGGATCAGTTGCTCGATCTGTTCGCCGGGATGCCGACGTTGCGCGCATTGGGGCGTGAGGCGGGCGCTGCCGCACGGCCGGATTCCGCAGCTGGGCGGGCCCGCAGCATGGAACACCGGGTCCGCGATCTCGGCGACGCGTTGCGTTCGCGCACGATGCGGGCCTTGCGGATCGCGTTCCTGTCCTCGATGGTGCTGGAGTTGCTCGCGACGCTGAGCGTGGCGCTCATCGCGGTGTCGATCGGCCTTCGCTTGGTTTTCGGTGAGATGAGTTTGTATTCGGGGCTGGTCGCGCTCATTCTCGCGCCGGAGGTCTACCTGCCGCTGCGGATGGTGGGGGAGCGGTTCCACGCGGCGCAGGACGGCATGGCGGCGGCGGACAAGGCCTTCGCGATTCTCGAGCCGGATGCAACCGCGGGCCGCCCGTCGGCGTCGGTCGATGGGCAGGTCGACGGCGATCACCTCGAAGGAGGCGGCGAGGGTGTCGATGGCAGCGAGACCGCCCGAGGTGTGGAACCGGTTCGCGGGTCGACCGTCGAACGAGCTTCGGACGATACTGCCGAGGGTCGGGCGATCGGCAGCGAGACCGGCCCGGATGTACGACGTGCGGGCGGGGAGCTCGAGCTAGAGTCGCGCACCGGCGCGGAGGATCGAAAGCCGAGCGGTCGCATCGAGATTCGTGATCTGAGCGTCCGCGCCCGGGACGGCTTGGCTCCGGAGGGACTCTCCGCGGTGCTGCGTCCGGGCGCGGTGACCGTGCTGACCGGGCCCAATGGCAGCGGGAAGTCGACGGCGCTGCTCGCAATGCTCGGTCTCGTGGAGCCGGAGCACGGACGCGTGCTCGTCGACGGAACCGACGTGCGCGAGCTGGATGCCGAAGCGTGGTGGGCGCGGGTGGCGTGGCTGCCGCAGCGGCCGGTGCTGGTGCCGGGCACATTGCGGGAGAACCTGGAACTGCTCGGTGCGCGGGCCGGCCATGCCGGTCGCGGGGCGGAGCGCGTTCTCGACGCCGCCTGCGCCGCCACCGGATTCGACGCCGTGCTGGACGAGCTGCCGCAGCGCTGGGACACCGTCGTCGGGGCGGGCGGCACCGGACTGTCTCTCGGCCAACGCCAGCGGCTCGCACTCACCAGGGTGCTCGCCGCCGACCGCCCCGTGCTGCTGCTGGACGAGCCGACCGCCCATCTCGACGCAGTGAGCGAGTCCACCGTCCTCGCTGCCCTCCAGGCCAAAGCCCGCGAGGGAGCCGCCGTCGTCGTCATCGGTCACCGCCCGGCAGTCCTGGCCGCCGCCGATTACGTTGTGCCCGTGCGTGCCTCGGCCTTCGACGGGGTGGTGAGCGGATCATGAGCAGCGTGAAGCGCGCGATCGCCGCTCGTCTGCGTCGGATGCCGGGTTTGCCCCAGTGCGCGACGTCAGCGGCCGGCGGTCCGACGGGCGAGTCACTGCGGGCGATGGCAAGCCGTCGGGCATCGGCCTCTCGCGTGCACGGCTTCGGTATGGCGGTGAGCGAGTCATGAGCACGAAGGACGCGCGTGCCGTGGATGGCTTCGGCGATTTCCGGCGAATCTGGGGCCTGCTGGCGCTGTCGCCCTGGCGGGTGGCGGTGGCCGTCGGATGGGGCGTGCTGGCGCTGGGTAGCGGGCTCGGGCTGGCGGCGTTGGCGGCGTGGCTGATCGCGCGGGCCTGGCAGATGCCGCCCGTGCTCGATTTGAGCGTTGCGGTGGTCGCGGTGCGGGCGCTCGGTATTTCGCGCGGCCTGTGCCGGTACCTGGAACGGCTTGCCACCCATGATGTCGCGCTGCGGTCGATGACGACCGCGCGCACCAGCGTCTATCGCACCTTGGCGCGCTCGGATGTGTGGTTGCGCCGGGCGCGGACCGAGTCGGGAGACTCGGAACCGGAGAGTGCCGCGCGATTGCGCCGCGGCGATCTGCTGGTCCGCATCGGCAGCGACATCGATGATCTCGGCGCGGTGGTCGTGCGCGCGCTGGTGCCGATCGCGGTCGCGATCGTGCTGGCGTTCGCCGCGGTCGGGCTGCTTGCCACGATCTCCGTTGCGGCCGCGGTGATTCTGGCCGTGGCGCTCGGAGTGTCCGGCATTCTCGCGCCCTGGCTCTCGGCGCGGGCCGCGCGCGAGGCGGAGACCGCGGTGCGTGCCGACCGTGCCGAATTCACCGCGCAGGCGCTCACCGTCCTGGACCACGCGGCCGAATTGCGCGTCGCTGGCAGGCTGGATGTGGCGCTGGCGGCCGCGAAGGACGCGGGCGAGCGCGCGGTCGCCGCCGAGGACAAGGCCGCATCCCACACCGCGTCGGCGGCCGCGGCGACCCCGCTCGCCATCGGCGCGAGCGTGCTCGGTGCCCTGCTCATCGGCATCGTCACCTACGGCCCGAACGGCGGCGCGCCCGGCGCCATGACGCCGATGGCGCTCACCATCCTGGTGCTGCTGCCGCTCTCGGCGTTCGAAGCGGTCGCGCCGCTGCCCGCCGCCGCACAGGCCATCACCACCGCGCGGGCCGCGCTGCGCAGGCTCTCGGCCGCCGAGTCCGCCGACCCGCGCCGGGAAGCCGGCTTGCCGCGCGAGCTGCCCGATCTGCCCGCCGGACGGCGGATCGCCGTCGTGGGCCCGAGCGGGGCGGGCAAGACCACGCTGCTCATGTCCTGGGCGGGTCTTTTCGACACCCCGCGGCCCGACACCACCTTCTTCGCCGAGGATGCCCACCTCTTCGGCACCAGCGTCCTGGAGAACCTGCGCGTGGCGCGCGGCGATATCAGTGAAGCCGAGGCGGAGAAGGCGCTGCGCGCGGTCGGTCTCGGCGACTGGCTGGATTCGCTCGCCGACGGGCTGCACACCGAACTGGTCGGCGGCGCGGCCGCGGTCTCCGGCGGGCAGCGCCGCCGCATCCTGCTCGCCCGCGCGCTGCTCGCACCGGCCAGGGTGCTGCTGCTCGACGAACCCACCGAACACCTCGAGGCCGAGGCGGGCGCCGACCTGCTGCGTGCCCTGCTCGACCCCGCGGGCGGACTGGTCGATCCGGACCGGACCGTCGTGGTCGTCACCCATCAACTGCCTGCCGGGCACCGGGCCGACGCGGTCGTCCACGTCGATGCATCGGCCCAGGTAGAGGTCGAATATCCGGCCCGGCGCCGCGCCGATTCCGCCCCGCGAGAAATTCCGTTGCCGACCTGCTGATCCTTGACTAATTTCGTCAGTACACAGGAAGGAGGTGGTTCGAAGAATGATTAATTCCAGGACACGTGAGGTGGCTGTCCGCTAGCGCCACCGCTGCAGGTGGTATCCGCCCGCGCGTGCGCTGAGCGAATACCAGCAGTCACCCGGCCCCCGAGCCCCCGGTCTTGTCCGACCGGGACCCGTGCAGGTTCCCGAACCCGCACCGGTACGGCTCGGGGGCCGTTCCATTTTTACGGTGACTGTTGTCGCCCAGGGGCGCTACGCTGGGCCAATGACTGTTGAGCCGCTGCCGGACTGGGTGGTTCCGCCCCCGGGCGGCTATACCGTCGATGCGTTCTTGGAGTTGCGTGGTCTTCCGAAACACACCGAGTTGATCGACGGGGGTCTGGTCTTTGTGAGCCCACAGGAGAAGTGGCACCGGCAGGTCCTCTCGCTCCTTCGGCGGGAACTGGACCTACAGGCACCCCCGCATCTGCGCGCAGATCGCGAAATGGCGGTGCGGCTCGGTAAGCGGCAGATGCCCGAACCCGATGTCCTCGTGGTGACCACCGAGGCTCTCGAGCGCAAGCAACCCTCGGCGTACTACTTCGCCGAAGATCTCGTTTTGGCCGTCGAAGCGGTATCACCTGATTCTCAGGAGCGAGACCGCGACACCAAACCACTGAAGTACGCCAAAGCGGGCATTCCGCACTACTGGCGAGTCGAGCGCGGTGAGGACGACCGTGTGGTCGTGTACGCCTATGAGATTGATCCCGTTAGCGAGCGCTATGTCCCGATCGGCATCTTCCATGACCGCCTGAAGATCAGCGTGCCGTTCCTGATCGACATCGACTTGACTGCGGTCGGACAGAGAGGCTGAACTCGCCGCCTCCGTGACGCGTCGACACCCCCGACCCTAGCGGCCAAGGGTGGCTGTCGCGGTCTGGCCGTTGCGACCACGCTGGCCGCCGACTTCGGCCGGGAAACCGGAAGCTGCGGGAATCAGCCGATGTAGCGCTGGAGGCGGGCGGAGAGGCGGGGTTCGAGGGGGCCGTCGGCTACTACGCGCTCTTCGACGTAGGCGAGGTCGCCGCCCTCGATGATGCCGTAGAGGCGCTTGGCGCCGCCGACGACGACACCGGACTGGCTGCGGATCACCACGTCGGTGGCCAACTCCCAGGAGGACTGGGTGAGTGCGGTGCCGTAGAAGAGTTCGACGATGCCGGAGCTGTGCGTCAGCAGCAGTTCGATGACCTCGTCGTTGCCGTCGATGCCGACCCGCCAGAAACCGGTCTCGCGCAGATCGGGCCCGCCGTAGCTGCCGTCGGCCTCGATGATCCAGGACCGCGAGTCCCAGGCGAGGTAGTCGCCGCCGTCGTGCGAGACGATGATCTGCTGGCCGAAGCGGTAATCCCCGCGTTCGGGGTCGTTGCCCTCGCCTTCGCCGCGCCAGACACCGACCATGGGCAGCAGCGCGAGCAGGGACGCGCTCAGATCCGGCCCGAGCCGCAGATTCGCGGTGTCCTCGGGAAGCGGCAGGTCGGGCAGCACCGGAATGTTGCGGGCGCCGGTCGATTTCGCGCGCTCGGCGGCCTCGGCCACGGCCTGATCGCCGCTGCGGCGGGCAGCCGTGTCCGCACCGCGCTGCCCTTCGCCGGGAGCGCTGCCGTTCATCTGTTCACTCGCTCGCTCGGCCGGGTTGGAACCTTCGCTCGCGAGGTCACTCATGACTCGGTGAACAGCCGGTAGAAGACGTACAGACCGAACCAGCCGATCAGCACGGAGACCAGGACCAGCAGAATTTCGAAGATGAGGACCACGTCTGGAGTCTAACGAGCGCCGGTCCGGGCAACACAACGGCCCCGGAGCTTCCGCGGGGGAAGCGCCGGGGCCGTTTGGTGTTCGACGCGCCTTACTTGGCGACCGCGACGTCCACGGCGTGGATGCCCGCGCCCTCGGGGCGGACCTCGGCCGAACCGTTGCCCGAGGAGGACAGCGCACGGACGGTCCACGAGCCCGGAGCCGCGAAGAAGCGGAAGTCGCCGGTGCCGGAGGCGACGACCTCGGCGGTGAAGTCACCGTTGCCGTCCAGCAGACGCACGAACGCGCCGCCGACCGGCTGACCGTCGGTGCTCAGGACGCGGCCGGTGATGACCGTCTCCTTCTCCACGTCGACGCCTGCGGGGATGGCCTGACCCTGGGTAGGTGCTGCACACATGTTGATTACGCTCCCAACTCGATCGGTGCACCGACGAGGGAGCCGTACTCGGTCCAGCTCCCGTCGTAGTTCTTGACGTTCTGGTGGCCGAGCAGTTCCTGGAGCACGAACCAGGTGTGCGAGGAACGCTCGCCGATGCGGCAGTAGGCGATGGTGTCCTTCTCGCCGTCGAGGCCGGCTTCCTTGTAGATCTCGGTGAGCTCGGCGTCGGACTTGAAGGTGCCGTCCTCGTTGGCCGCCTTGCTCCACGGCACGTTGATGGCGCCGGGGATGTGTCCGGGACGCTGGCTCTGCTCCTGCGGCAGGTGCGCGGGAGCGAGGATCTTGCCGGAGAACTCGTCAGGCGAACGCACGTCGACCAGGTTCTTGGCGCCGATGGCCGCGATGACCTCGTCGCGGAACGCGCGGATCGACAGATCGGGCGCGGAGGCCTTGTACTGGGTGCCGGGACGGTTCACGGCCTCGGTGGACAGCGGACGGCCGTCCAGCTCCCACTTCTTGCGGCCGCCGTCGAGCAGCTTGACGTTGTTGTGGCCGTACAGCTTGAAGTACCAGTAGGCGTACGCGGCGAACCAGTTGTTGTTGCCGCCGTAGAGGACAACCTCGTCGTCGTTCGAGATGCCGCGCGCCGAGAGCAGGTCGGAGAACTGCTCCTGGTTCACGAAGTCACGACGAACCTGATCCTGCAGGTCCTTCTTCCAATCGAGCCGCACGGCGCCCTCGATGTGGCCGCCATCGTAGGCAGAGGTGTCCTCATCGACCTCGACGAAGACGACGCCGGGGGCGTTGAGGTTCTCTTCGGCCCAGTCCACGGAGACCAGGACATCGGAGCGAGCCATTGTGTTCCTTTCAGAGATGACTTGCAGGGGTCAGTTCGATGCCGGGGCCCCGGCGGGAGCGTCAGGCCCGGAGGCGGAAGCCCGCGTAACCACGGAGGGCCCGCGGACGCCGCCATGGACGCTGTTCCGGCGGAGGCGGGCTACCAGCGGATAGATCTGGCAACCCAGGCAGATCCCGAACGCCGCGTTCAAGAACGCCGCGAACAGGGCAAAGCCGGCGAACACCGCGCCGACGACTGTGGAGCCGAGCACGAAGCCCAGCAGGCTGACGGCCGCGAACGCGAAGCCGAGCAACTGCGCGAAGCGCAGCGGCGGCGTCGGCTCGGTCTCGCTGGTGGGGGCGAGACGCGGCGCGAGGAAGGTGGCGAAGATCCGGCCGTACGGGTGCTTGCGCGGACCGGAGGCCGCGCCGATCGCGAAGACGACCGCCTGGAGCGCGATCAAGACCGCGGCGGCTGCCGGGGAGATGGCCGCGGCGAGCAGGACCAGGACGAGCACGGCGGTGGTGACCCAGGCCGCGAAGCGGGGACCGCGCACGTCGACGCGGTCGATCGCGGGGGGAATTGCGGTGTCTACGGAAGTGTTCCGGGTTTCGGTGGACATTGTGCGTACTCCTGCGCTGAATGCGTTGATTGGCTGGAAATTTGCCAACTCGCCGGGGGATCGTGTGATCACTCGCGCGGCGGGCAACGGTCGGCGTCAGGAAATTCCGGGGACAGCCGACCGATCAGCGGCACAGGCAGCAACAACCACCGAGCCGACACAGATCCACTGTGCGGCGTCGGGTGAGCATCAGCTCGTGGTCGGATTGCACGAAAGGCAGTTTACCCAATTGGAACGGAGAATTGGACCCGGGGTACGTCACAGTCGCCGTCCAGCGGCTTTACGACTGGTTTTGCCCCGTCAAGGGGGCCAACGCGGTGCGCAGATCGCCCGGCTTGGGCACGCCCGAGATGCGGAAGCGCTCCCGGCCTTCGATGTCGAAGACGAACGTGGTCGGCAGCGAGAGCACGTTCAGTTCCTTGGCGAGCGCGGGTTCGGCATCGATGTCGACCTCGATGTCCTGCGGCGGGCGCGGCGTCTCGGCCAAGTCCGTCGCGACTCCGGCAACCACTCGGCGAACCGCGGCACACGGCCCGCACCAGTCGGCGGAGAAGTGCAGCACGGCAGGACCGGAGCCGGTCACACCCACCCCGGCGAGTAGCGCGGCGCGCGCGGAGCCGGTCACTGCGGTGGGAGCGGCCGCGCGCAGCTTGCCGTGGCGGCCGCGCAGCGCCAGCCCGACGGCGAGTGCGGTGATCAGGACGAGAGCGAGAAGTGTGAGTTCGGTCATGGTCTCTGCAGCTGGTCCAAGTCGATCGTCACGTTCTCTCCTTTGCCCTCGACCAAGATCTGCCCGCCCAGCGCGAACACCTTGGTCGGGCGGACACCGAAGGGCAGGTCCTTCGTATCGATAGTGCGCGTGAAGCGCGCGAGCACCGCGGGCCGGTCCGCCTCGGAGACGACGGCGGTGGTGGTCAGATCGGTGTCGCTGCTGCGATAGAAGCCGGTCGCGACGACCTTGACCTGGTCGCCGTCCAGCATCACCTCGGCCTGCACCGCGACCTTGTCGCCGTTCTGCGCACCCGACTTTCCGGGCTGGGCGGTGCTGCCCGGCAGCGTGCCGGTGAGCACCAGCGCGCCCTCGGTGGTCATGCCGGTGCCGCCGGAGCCGCCCGTCCCGTCGGATTTGTCCGCCGGGCGCGAATGCACTTGCAGGTCGGGGATATTGAACAGGCGGCCCAGTTCGACCGGCTCGATGCGCATGGCCGCCTGGACCTTCTCCACCGGCACCTTGCGCACGTTGCCGTCGGCCAGGTCGCTCATGCTCACCCGGACGCCGGTGAGCGTCGCGTCGACCGAGATCTCGCCGGGAATGTCGGGGCGAACCACGGCCGCGCGGATCACCATGCTCTGGTACCGGCCGTCGAGGGCCTGGCCGAGAAACGGGAAGCCGTGGATGGTCACCTCGGGGTCGGCGCTGAGATCGGCCCCCTCGCGCAGGGTGCGCGAGACGCGGTACTCCGAGTAGGCGGCGGCACCGAAATCGATGACGACCGCCAAACCCGCGAGAACCAGCAGCCCGATGATCAGCTTGCGCATGCCATGAACAGTAATGCGAGGGCGCATTTCGGGTCGCGAGGGTCTCGTCCCGGGCATATCGGTCACCCGGATGGCGAGGTCATCGGGGTTGACGCGCTAATCTTGCACTCGATTACCTGTGATTAGCGATGTGGCTTCCGGCGATGCTGCTGTTGCCCGGCGCTACGAGATGGGAGGAGGGCTTGTGGAGCTGCTCCTGCTGACCTCTGACCCCAACCCGGAGTCGGTGTTGCCCTCGCTCGCGCTGCTCGCGCACAACGTGCGGCCCGCACCGACAGAGGTGGCGTCACTGCTCGAGGCGGGTACCGCCGATGTCGCACTTGTCGACGCCCGCACCGATCTCGCCGCCGCCCGCGGCCTGTGCCGACTGCTCGGCAGCACCGGTTCGTCGGTGCCGGTCGTCGCCGTGCTCACCGAGGGCGGGCTGGTCGCGGTCAACGCGGACTGGGGACTGGACGACATCCTGCTGCCCGGCACCGGCCCCGCCGAGCTCGACGCCCGGCTGCGCTTGCTGGTCGGTCGCAACGGCGGCGTGGCAAGCCCCGAGAACACCGGCAAGATCACCCTCGGCGAACTCGTCATCGACGAGGGCACCTACACCGCCCGGCTGCGCGGCCGCCCGCTCGACCTCACCTACAAGGAGTTCGAGCTCCTGAAATACCTTGCCCAGCACGCGGGCCGGGTCTTCACCCGCGCCCAGTTGCTGCAGGAGGTGTGGGGCTACGACTTCTTCGGCGGCACCCGCACCGTCGACGTGCACGTCCGCCGCTTGCGCGCCAAGCTCGGCAGCGAATACGAATCGCTCATCGGCACGGTGCGCAATGTCGGCTACAAGGCGGTCCGCCCCGCCCGCAACTCGACGAAGGGCGAGACCGTCACGTTCCCCGAGGACGACACCGAGGGCGACGACTCGACCCTCACGCCGCTCAACGGCTCGGCGCAGTAGGTCGTAGCGGCTCGCGTACCGCTGGCCCCGGAATGTCACGGTTGCCTATTGCGCTGACAGACTTCGACGAGAGCGGCGTCGAGTTGGTGTCGCGCAGTGGCGTACTTGGCGACGCCGTACGGGAGAGGGGCAGGACATGGTCGACGTGCGATGGGCCGACGAGCTGGATGCCGGCACGGCGCGGGCGGTGCGCGAGTTGCTCGGGCGGGCGACCTCCGCCGACGGCGTGGCCCCCGTCTCCGAGCAGGCCGTGCTCTCGCTGGACGAGAAGGGCGCGGCGCGGCATGTGCTCGCCGAGCGAGCGGGCACGATCGTCGGATACGCCAATCTCGTTCCTGCGCACGGAGATCACCCCGCGATGACGGAGGTCGCCGTCGATCCCGATGCACGCGGGAGCGGTGCAGGGACCGAACTCGTGCGCGCCGCACTGGCGGAGGGCGGGCCGGGCGCGCGGGTGTGGGCGCACGGTGATCGGCCCGCGGCCAAGGCGATCGCGGCCCGGCTCGACCTGGTCACCGCGCGCGAGTTGTGGCAGATGCGACGTCCTTTGGCAACTCCCGAGCTACCGGAGTTGACGGTTCCGGACGGGCTCGTCCTGCGCACCTACTCCGGCTCCGCCGACGACGCCGAACTGCTCCGCGTGAACAACGCCGCGTTCCACTGGCACCCCGAGCAGGGCGGCTGGACCGAGCGCGATGTCCAGGTCCGTCGCGCAGAGCCGTGGTTCGACCCGAAGGGCCTGTTCATCGTCACGGACGCCGGCGAGCCCGCCCGCATTCTCGGCTTCCACTGGACCAAGGTGCACCACGAGGAGCATCCCCCGGTCGGTGAGGTCTACATCGTCGGCATCGATCCCGCCGCCCAGGGCCGCGGACTCGGCCGTCTCCTCACCCTCGCGGGCCTGCACCACCTGCGCGACGGCGGACTCCCGGAGGCCCTGCTCTACACGGAAGCGGACAACACCGCCGCCGTCCACACCTACACCCGGCTCGGCTTCACCACCGCTCACGTCGACGTCGCCTACGCCGCCCGGTAGATCGAATCCGTCGAGTCCAGGTGAACGCCGGTGCCTGCCTTGCCCGTATCGGGGCGTTCGACGTCGCCCACGCCCCACGGCAACCCGAATCCGACGAGTCCAGGTGAGACCGCCACCCAGGGCAGGTCTCGCCCGTCGGAATCGCGTACGAAAGCTCCCGAAACGCGTGACGCAATCCGGACGGCACCCCAACGAAATGTGGCGCGAAAGTGACCAGGCGGGGCCGTCCAGTGAAGCTGCGGCAAATGTCACACAAAACAGACGCAATCGCGCCGGTGTGTTCACCTCGCGTTCACTCAGCTTGGTCCCGTTGTCAACCGGGCGACTTTACGTTACTTAAGGGCAGTGCAGCTGCTGCCTGGTGCGCAAGTTCCCCGCGAACGGCACCACAACACCCGCCCGGGCCGGTGAGGGACCGGGCGTGTCGGACGCGATTCCCGGAGGAATAGTGAATCTCAAGCGCAGCAGCGCCCTTGTCGGTGTGCTGGCCGCCGTCGCCATGCCACTTGCCGCCTGTGGCAGCGACGACAACACCACCGGCGATCCCAGCAACGCCGCCAACTCCAGCGTCGCCTGCGGTGGCAAGAAGTCGCTGAAGGCCAGTGGCGCGTCCTCCCAGAAGAACGCCATGGAGCGCTTCATCGCCGCCTACGAGGCGAACTGCGACGGCTACACCCTGAACTACACCTCCAGCGGCTCCGGTGCGGGCGTCAACGAGTTCATCGGCAACCAGACCGATTTCGGCGGCTCCGACTCCCCGCTCAGCTCGAAGAAGGAAGAGCCCGCCAAGGCTCAGGAGCGCTGCGGCGCCCCGGCGTGGAACCTGCCGACCGTCTTCGGCCCGATCGCGATCACCTACAACATCGACGGCGTCACCGACCTGGTGCTCGACGGCCCGACCGCCGCCAAGGTGTTCAACGGCACCGTCGCCACCTGGGACGCCCCCGAGATCAAGGCGCTCAACCCGAACGCCAAGCTCCCGTCGGAGAAGATCGCCGTGATCTTCCGCTCGGACGAGTCGGGCACCACCGACAACTTCCAGCTCTACCTGGACGCCGCCTCCGACGGCGCGTGGGGCAAGGGCGCGGGCAAGACCTTCAACGGCGGTGTCGGTGAGGGCGCCAAGGGCAACGAGGGCACCTCGGCCGCGATCAAGAGCACCAAGAACTCGATCACCTACAACGAGTGGTCCTTCGCCAAGTCGCAGAACCTCTCCGTCTCGCAGATCGTCACCTCGGCGGGCAAGGACCCGGTGAAGCTGTCGGTCGAGACCGCGGGCAAGGCCATCGACGGCGTGAAGATCAAGGGTGAGGGCAACGACCTCGTCCTCGACACCAGCTCGTTCTACAAGCCGACCGCCGCGGGCTCCTACCCGATCATGATGGCGACCTACGAGATCGTGTGCTCGAAGTACAGCGACGCCGAGACCGGCAAGGCCGTCAAGGCGTTCCTGACCTCCGCCGTGACCAACGGCCAGAAGGGCCTCGACGAGGGCGGTTACATCCCGATCCCCGAGCAGTTCAAGACCCGCCTGACCACCGCGATCAACGCCATCTCCTGATCGCATAACCATGACCGTGCACCCTGAGGTGACCGCACCGGGCTCGTCGGACTCGACGGGCCCGTCGGCGGCTGGAGATACTGCGCAGATGCCGAGTGATACGAACACCGAGCCGGCCCCGGTGAAGAGCCGTCCGCCCCACAGCCAACGCGCCGAGGTCGTTTTCCGCTCGCTCGCGACGGCCGCGGGCGCGATCATCGTCGCGTCCATCGCGTTGATCGCGCTGTTCCTATTGATTCGCGCAGTGCCTTCGCTCAGGGCCGACCAGGTGAACTTCTTCACCAGCACGGAGTTCAGCACCACCAACGCGGACGACCTCCGGTTCGGCATCCGTGACCTGCTCATGGTCACGGTGCTGAGCTCGGTCTTCGCGCTGGCGATCGCGGTGCCGATCGGTGTCGGCATCGCGCTGTTCCTGACCCACTACGCGCCGAAGACGTTGGCGCGCCCGTTCGCGATGCTGGTCGACCTGCTCGCCGCGGTGCCGTCCATCGTCTTCGGTCTGTGGGGTTTCCTGGTGCTGGCTCCGGAACTGGAGCCGGTGCAGCGCTTCCTGAACGAGAACCTCGGCTGGTTCTTCTTGTTCGCCGACGGCAATCTCTCCAGCTACGGCGGCACGATCTTCACCGCGGGCGTTGTGCTCGCGGTGATGATCCTGCCGATCATCACGTCGGTTTCGCGTGAGGTCTTCCACCTGACACCGGTCTCGCACATCGAGGCGGCGCAGGCGCTCGGTGCGACCAAGTGGGAGGTCGTGCGGATGACGGTGCTGCCCTACGGGCGCAGCGGTGTGATCGCGGGCTCGATGCTCGGCCTCGGCCGCGCGCTCGGTGAGACCATCGCGGTCCTCGTCGTGCTGCGCACCTCGGCACAGGCGGGCGGCTGGTCGCTGTTCGACGGCGGCTACACCTTCGCCTCCAAGATCGCTTCGGCGGCATCGGAATTCAGCTCGCCGCTGCCGACCGGTGCCTATATCGCGGCGGGCTTCGTGCTGTTCGCGCTGACCTTCGTGGTCAACGCGCTGGCCAGGCTCGCGGCAGGCGGAAAGGTGAACGGCTGATGGCAACGCTGACGAAGTTCGACCAGCCGGTCAAGGCCCCGACCTTCCGGCACGTGAGCACCGCGCGGCGGGTGAAGAACCAGCTCGCCACGGGCCTGGTCACCGCCTGCTTCGCCATCGCGCTCGTGCCGCTCGGCTGGGTGCTGTGGATGGTGATCAGCAAGGGCATCAGCGCGATCGCCTCCCTCGACTGGTGGCAGAAGTCGCAGAAGGGCATCCTGCCCGATCAGTTCGGCGGCGGTGTCTACCACGCGATCTACGGCACCATCGTCCAGTCGGCGGTCGCGGCGATCATCGCCGTGCCGCTCGGCATCATGGCCGCGGTCTACCTGGTCGAGTACGGCAGGGGCAGGCTCGCCAAGGTCACCACGTTCATGGTCGACATCCTGGCGGGCGTGCCGTCGATCGTCGCGGCGCTGTTCATCTTCGCGCTGTGGATCGCCACGCTCGGCGCCCCGCAGAGCGCCTTCGCGGTGTCGCTGGCGCTGGTGCTGCTGATGCTCCCGGTGGTGGTGCGCAGCACCGAGGAAATGCTGAAGCTGGTGCCGGACGAGTTGCGCGAGGCCTCCTACGCGCTGGGCATTCCCAAGTGGAAGACCATCGTGCGGATCGTCATACCGACCGCCGCGCCCGGCATGATCAGCGGCACGCTGCTCTCCCTCGCCCGCGTCATGGGCGAGACCGCGCCGGTGCTGGTGCTCGTCGGCTACTCGAAGTCGATCAACACCAATCTCTTCGACGGCAACATGGCCTCGCTGCCGCTGCTGATCTACCAAGAGCTGGCCAACCCCGAAGCGGCGGGCCGCGAACGAGTCTGGGGTGCGGCGCTGACGCTGATCCTGCTCATCGCGCTGCTGTACCTGGCGGCGGCGGGCGTCAACAAGCTGCTCACGCGGAACCGATAGAAGCGAACGGATATTCAGATGGCCAAGCGCATCGACGTCAAAGACCTGAACATCTACTACGGCAAATTCCACGCGGTTGCCGATGTCGCGCTCACGGTGTTGCCGCGCAGCGTGACCGCTTTCATCGGCCCGTCCGGTTGCGGTAAGTCCACCGTGCTTCGCTCGCTCAACCGCATGCACGAGGTGACCCCGAGCGCCCGCGTCGAGGGCGCCGTGCTGCTGGACGGCGAGGACATCTACGGCGCCACCGTCGACCCGGTCGGCGTGCGCCGCACCATCGGCATGGTGTTCCAGCGGCCGAACCCGTTCCCCACCATGTCGATTCGCGACAACGTGGTGGCCGGGCTGAAGCTGCAGGGCGTGCGCAACAAGAAGGAGCTCGACGAGGTCGCCGAGCGCTCGCTACGCGGCGCCAACCTCTGGAACGAGGTCAAGGACCGCCTCGACAAGCCGGGCGGCGGCCTGTCCGGCGGTCAGCAGCAGCGTCTGTGCATCGCGCGCGCCATCGCGGTCTCGCCCGACGTGCTGCTGATGGACGAGCCCTGTTCGGCGCTGGACCCGATCTCCACGCTCGCGATCGAGGACCTGATCACCGAGCTGAAGAAGGAATTCACGATCGTCATCGTGACGCACAACATGCAGCAGGCCGCCCGCGTGAGCGACCAGACCGGCTTCTTCAACCTGGAGGCCCAGGGCAAGCCGGGCAAGCTGATCGAGATCGACGACACCGAGAAGATCTTCTCCAACCCGGGCCAGAAGGCGACGGAGGACTACATCTCCGGCCGCTTCGGGTAATCACTTCCCGGTCACGCCTCGCCTACTTTTGGCGATTGGCATCGCAAGGCCTGCTCAACATGTTGGGCAGGCCTTGTCTTTGCAGCCCTGGCCCTCAACGCAGAGTTCGAGGCCGACCTGCCGAACTCGTACAGGTCCTTTTCCAACAGTTTGCCGTCGGCGGTGGAGTCGAACTGAAAGTCCGACGCCCACACCACCTTCGACGCATCCGCCTCGACCATGGGCGCGATCGAGGTCCCGGCACGCTTGCGGGGCGAGTGCTCGCGCACCTGCAAGCCCTCCTCACGCCAGAGCCGAGGTATTCGCCCTTGGGCCGGATACCGCTGCCGCCCTTCTCATTTCGATCGGTGACAACCCCGATCGGCTGAACTCCGAAGCGGCGTTCGCGCGGCTGTGCGGGCGTCGCACCTATCCCGGCCGAGGATCCCTTGCGAACGGGTGCGGAAGGTGCGCTCGAGTCATTGTTTCCTCCAGCATGGTTCGGTAGGCTGTGGAGCAAGGGGGGGTTCGAATGGCGAAACCTCTGTGGAATCTATTGAAGCGAAAGAGGATTCGTGATGACAGTACGATTTTTCTCTGGTGCGTTGGTCGGTGTGGCCACGATCTTGGCCACCGCGATGCTTGCCCCGCAAGCTGAGGCTGTGCCAAACGCGCCTTGCAATGCGCATACTGTCGGCAACATTCGCTCTGAGGGCGGGACGAAGTGGATTTGTTTCTCATACGGCCAGGGCCGGTACGGATGGATCGTCAGATAGTGACCCGGCTGCTGTTGTGATCTGCGCCGTCGACAACTGGCAAGCCGTCGGCGCATAACCCAACAGTCCAACGATCGGTTCGGGGGCCCGCACGAAAATCGTGCGGGCCCTTGGCGTCTGCACCGCCTGGCACGCCGGGCCGCCGACCGCCGCTACGTCCTCGCACAGGGTTCATACGGTTCGCAGAGGCTGCAACGTCTGCGAAGCGGGTGAAGAGTGTGCGAGGAACTGAATCGAGCTGGAAATGGCTCGGCCCCGGCGTGCACCGCCGGGGCCGAGAGTCTGTGATCCGCGCGTGCCCTCTGCTGTTGCCCGGCAGCAGTGCGCGTCGGGCGGCGCGTTCTAGGCTTCTGTGTCGGGGTCCGCGGGGAGCACGCCGGTGACGAGGAAGATCACCCGGCGGCCGATCTCCACCGCGTGGTCGGCGAAACGCTCGTAGTAGCGGCCGAGCAGGGTGACGTCGACCGCCGCGGCGACGCCGTACTTCCAGTCCCGGTCCATCAGCAGGGTGAACAGGTGGCGATGCAGATCGTCCATCGCCTCGTCGTCCTGGTTGAGCTGGGCGGCGCGATCGGGGTCACGCGTCTCCAGCACCTCCTTGGCGCCCGCGCCCATGTTCACCGCGATGCGGCCCATCTCGGCGAAGTAGCCGTTCACCGATTCCGGCAGCGCGTGGTTCGGGTGGCGCCTGCGGGTGACCTTGGCCACGTGCAGGGCAAGCGCACCCATCCGGTTCACGTCCTGCACGATCTGGATGGCGCTGACCACCTGGCGTAGATCACCCGCGACCGGCGCCTGGAGCGCGAGGAGGGCGAACGCCTTCTCCTCGGCATCGGTGATCATTTCGGCGATCCGGTCGGACTCGGTGATCACCTGCTCCGCGAGCGCCAGATCGGCTTGTAGCAGCGACTGGGTGGCCCGGTCCATGGCCGTACCCGCGAGGCCGGCCATCTCGCCCAGCAGGTGGGCGAGATCGGCCATTTGCTCGTTGTAGATGACACGCATGAAACCAGACACTAGTTCCCGGCGCTGTCCAAGTCACCAACGGAGGGTGAATCCCCGGTGCTCACCGCGTCGCCACAGCTCGCGCCGGACTCACTCGCAGACGTCGTCGGCGGCGTTCACGTGCTCCAGATCCGAAGGCAACGTGAGCGGCGTCGCACTCGGCGAGGTGGTGGCGGGCACGTCCGAGGTGGTCCCGCCGATCGCCTACTTACAGATCTCGTCGGCCGCGTTGACGTGTTCCAGGTCCGAGGGGAGAACGGCCGGGCCGGACTCGGTGGCGGTGCTCGTCGCGACGTTGCTGATCACATCGCCGACCGGGGTCGGAGCCTTCACGGTGACGCCGTTGGCGGAGTCGGCGCCGACGACCACCTCGACGATACCGCCGAGGTCGTCGGCGGCCTCGATGGTCGCGCCGGGGACCGCCGAGGCCACCGTGGCGGCCTCGGCCTCCAGCCCCGCACCGTAGCGGACCTTGGTCGTGGCGGCCGTGCCGCTGACATAGTTGGCGACGTTGTAGATCGTGAAGCCCTGGTTGCCGAGCTTGGTGGCCGCCGTGCGCGCCAGGCCGTCGTAGCCCGAGCCGTTGGAGACCAGCAGCGAAACCGTGGACGGATCCACCGCGGTGTACTTCGACGGCGTCGGCGCGGCCGGGGCGGGAGCGGGTGCGTCGTCCTGGACGGTCGGCTTCTCGCCCGGCAGCGGCTGATCGTCGCGGATCGCCTTGAAGATCGCCTTGATGTCGGATTCGCGCGGGATCTCGTTGCCGTAGGCCGTGGTGCCCGCGGTCGGAACGGTGATGAAGGTGACCGTGCCCGCGTCGATCTTCTGCAGCGAGCGTCCCAGCATCAGCAGGTCGTTGGTATCGACCCCCTGGACCATGGTGTGCTTGCTGAACGCCTCGATGAAACCGTTCATCCTGCCCGGATCGAACAGCACCCTGCTCGACAGCGCGCCGCGCAGCAGCGAGGCCAGGAAGCGCTGCTGCCGGTTGATGCGGTCGTAGTCGCTGCGTTCCTCGCCGTAAACATGCCGGGCGCGAACATAGTTCAGCGCGGTCTCGCCGTTGATGCGCTGCTGGCCGGGCTGTTCCAGGATGGTGCCGAGCACGTCGTCGATCAGCGGCTTGGTCGCGCACACCTCGACACCGTTGATCTGGTCGACCATCGCCTCGAATCCGGCGAAGTCGATGGCGATGAAGTGATTGATCGAGGCGCCGGTCAGCCGCTGGATCGTGCTGACGAGGCACTTCGGGCCGCCGAGTGCGTAGACGGCGTTGAGCTTGCCGTCCATGGCGGGGGGGAAGGTCTCCTTGGTCTCCTTCTCGCCGTCCCAGCCGTTGCACTTGGGCCTGGTCACGTCCAGGTCGCGAGGGAATGACACGACGACGACCCGGTTCCTGGCCTTCGGGATGTGCACGAGCATGGTGGTGTCCGCGCGGGATCCCTCTGCGTCTTCCACGGTGCCCGCGCCCAACTGGCCGTTGGCGCCCGCGCGGGTGTCGGTGCCGACGAGCAGGTAGTTCTCGTCGCCGAGCTGGGCACCGGAATCGACGATGTCCTCTGAGTTCACGTCGAGGGCGGAGACCTGGGTGAAGTTGTTGGTGGCCGACCGCATGTAGCTCCAGCCGCCGCCGGTGATCAGCAGCACCAGCACCGCGAACATCGTGGCGGCCACCCGGCCCGCGGTCTTGGCCCGCCGGCTGCGCCGTTGCTTCGAAGCGGCAAGCCGGGACAGCGGCGGGGAGCCGACGGCTTTGGGCGGCGCCGCGGGCTTCGTGGCGGTCTTGGCCGCGGGGTTGGGGGTCGCGGCGGACTCGGTCGTCGGCCACTTCGTGGTCGCGGGCTCGGGGGCCTGCGGTTCGGCTAGCGGCGGTAGTACGTCGGTGACCTCTGCGGCGGTCTCGGCCGGTTCGGCGGCCCGGCGCGGCGCGGCGGCGGGTGTCGCGCCGGTGATGTCGTCCACGACGGCGGACG
>NZ_BDBP01000057.1 GCF_001613045.1 Nocardia lijiangensis NBRC 108240
GATCGTGCACATCACCGCCGAGGGCCTGGCGCGCTACAGCGCCCAGGACGCGACGCCCGGCGAGCCGGGAGCGCGACTGGAACACGCGTGGAACCGCTCGGCCGCCGCGCTGGCCACGGCCGCGGCGGCGGAGCTGGTCGTCGAGGAACCGGAGGCGCTCGGTCCCGCCGCCGACGCCCCCGCGATCGTCGATCCGCACCGCAGGCTGCTCGACCGTGTCGCCGAGGTCTGCGACACGCGGTACCCGGGCGCGCGGATCCGCCGCGTCGAGGTGGACCCGCCGCACCTGTTCATCACCCACCAGAACGACGAGGTGGTGGCGCAGTGGCGGGTCGGCGTGCACGTCGGCGACATGACCAGGCAGGTGGTCGAGGACTTCCTCGGCCACGACCCGGAATACGGCTCCGAGCTGGTCTACCGGGGGGCCGCGCCGCCGCGCTCGCTGCGCGAGGAGGCCGCGAGCCACGGTCTTCGGGTGCGCAGTTTCACCGAATTCCAGGGCCTGCTCGACCTGGACGGCTATCTCACCGCGCAGGCCGCCGCGCTCCGTTCGGACCGCAGGTATCCGCCGGAACTCTATGTGCCGCAACGCTTTCGCGTTCTCGAGCACGGTGACCAGTTGATCCGCGACGACCTGGTCGGCGAACTGCTCGGCACGGTGAGCGCCGATCACGGCCGATTCGTGCTGCTGCTCGGCGATTTCGGGCGCGGCAAGACGTTCGCGCTGCGGGAACTGGCCCGCCGCATCACCGAGACCAAGCCCGCGCTGGTGCCGATCCTCATCGAACTGCGCACCCTGGACAAGACCCACTCGGTCGACGGACTGGTCGCGGCCCACCTGGCGAACCACGGCGAGGACCGCATCGACCTGAAGGCGCTGCGCTACATGTTGCGCGAGGGCCGGGTGGTGCTGCTGTTCGACGGTTTCGACGAGCTCGTCACCCGTATCAGCTACGAATTCGCCGCCGACCACTTGGAGACGCTGCTCCAGGCGGCGGTCGGCAAGGCGAAGATCATCGTGGCCAGCCGCACCCAGCATTTCGAGTCGCGCGCCCAGGTGCTGACCGCCCTCGGCGAGCGGGTCGGTCTGCTCCACGACCGGCGCATCGTGAGCATCGAGGACTTCGCCCCCGCGCAGATCCGCGCCTTCCTCACCAATCGGTACGGCGGTGACGCGCGCCGCGCCGAGGCCAGGATGCGTTTGATCACCGGCATCGAAGACCTGCTCGGCCTTGCTCAGAATCCGCGCATGCTCAGCTTCATCGCCGATCTGGACGAGCGCCGCCTGCGCGCCGCCGCCGGCGCGAAACAGGCGGTCGGCCCGGCGGGGCTGTACCGGGAAATCCTGGACTCGTGGCTGACGCACGAGGTCGACCGCACCGCCACCGTCGCCGGATCGCCGCCCGGCCTGCGCCTGGACGAGCTGTGGCTGGCGGTCACCGCCTTCGCGCTGCGGATATGGGACAAGGGCGAGCCGTACCTGCGGCTGACCGAATTGACCGAGGTGGCAAGGGATCTCGTCGAGCTGAGCGGCCCGCACCGGATGTCGGTGCAGCAGTCGGCGCACGCCATCGGCTCGGGCAGTCTGCTGGTGCGCACCGAGGAGAATCTCTTCGGCTTCATCCACACGTCGGTGACCGAATGGCTGGTGGCCAACCACGTCGCCGATCAGTTCGCGGCGGGGACGACCGCGCCGCCGCAGCTCGCGCAGGCGCAGCTGTCGCAACTGTCCATCGACTTCCTGTGCGATCTGGCCGACACCCAGGCCCTGCGCGGCTGGGCCGAGACGGTGCTTGCCGACGCCACCTGCGACGACAACTCGCGCACCAACGCCCTGCGGGTCACCACCCGGCTGCGCACCGCGCCGACCGCCGACCTGCGCGGCGCCGCGCTGGCCGGCGAGGACCTGTCCTACCGCGACCTGCAAGGGGTGGATCTCAGCGGTGCGGACCTGACCGGCGCGCGGCTGGTCGGCGCGAATCTCACGCACGCGATATTGCGCGGCGCGCGCCTGGTGGGCGCCCGCCTCGACGAGGCCGTGCTGGTCGGCGCCGATCTCACCGACGCCGACCTGACCAGGGCGCGGCTGGCACGCACCGACCTGACCGGCGCACGGGGAACCGGCAGCCGCTGGCCGCGGGCCGCGCTGCTGGAGGTGATCGGCACCCCGATCGGCACCGATCTGCGCGGCGCCGCGTGGGTGCCGGGGACCGCCGCGCAGACCGAATTCGCCCCGGCGGCCATCGGTGTGCGGCACGGGTTCCACGCCAGGCACGGCAGGCTGCCGCAGCCGGTCGCCTACAGCCCCGACGGCGGCACCCTCGCCATCGGCAGCGACGACGGCGGCGTATTGATCTGCGATACCGAGACCGGTCGGCCGTTGCGCACGTTGCAAACCCACCGCGCCCGCACCTTCGCGGTGGCGTTCACCGACTCGGTGCTCATCACCGGCTCGCACGACCGCACCGTCGGCATCTGGGACGCGGTGACCGGCGAACTGCGCCGCATTCTGCCCGGCCACCAGAACTGGCCATGGCCGGTGCTGCTGAGCCCGGCGGGGGACCTGCTGGTGACCGGCGACGCGGAGGGTGTGCTGCGGCTGTGGTCGCTGCCCGGCGGCGACCTGCGCCACGAATGCGTTCCCGTGTCGGGCGGGCGGGAGCTGATCTACAGCCTGGCCATCCACGGCACGATCCTGGCCGCGGCCTACCGGGACGGCGTGGTCCGGCTCTGGGACATCGAAACAGGTAGGCAGCAAGGCGAATTCGCGGGAGCGGGCGGCTCGGTGTTCCGCATCGCGTTCGATCCCTCCGGCACGCTGCTCGCCGTCGGCGGCGTGGACGGCGCGCTGACGCTGTGGGACCCGGCCACCTGCCGCCCGGTCCGGACGCTGGCCGGGCACACCGGGCGCGTCTACACCCTGGCCTTCCATCCCACCCGCCCGCTGCTGGCCAGCGGGGACACCGACGGGGGACTGCGCACCTGGGACGTCCAGACCGGGGCGGCGCGGCACGCGCCGACCGAGCACACCGCCGCCATCTACTGGCTGGCCTTCGATCCGAGCGGCGCGGTGCTCGCCTCCGGGGACAGCGCGGGCTTGGTCTGCCTGCGCGAGAGCGAGTCGGCGCGGCTGCGGCACCGGCTCACCGCGCACACCGGCTCGATCTGGCCGTTCGCCTTCCGGCCCGACGGCGCGCAACTGGCCATCACCGACGACCAGTTCACCACCCGGCTGTGGGATCCGGTGACCGGCGTCTGCCGCCACACCCTCACCGGGCACGGCCGTCAGGTCACCTCGGTGAGCTTCAACTCCGGCGGCGACCTGCTCGCGGCCTGCGGCAACGACGGTGTGGTGCGGCTGTGGGATCCGGTGTCCGGCAGATTGATTCGCCGCCTGGTCGGCAGTCACGACCGCCTGCTCACCTTCGAGTCGGCGATGTTCAGCTCGGCGCAGCGGCGCCAGCTGGCGACCGTCGGCAACGACGGGCGGCTGAGCCTGTTCAATCTCGACGCCGACAGCTTCGAACGGCACATCACCGTGGAGTCGGCGCCGATCTGGACGATCGCCTTCGACCCGACCGGCGATTTCCTGGCCACCGCCAACGACGACGACACCGTGATCGTCTGGGTCCGTTCCACCGGGGCGCTGCACGCGGTCTGCGCCGAGCATCGCGGCCGGGTGCGCTCCATCGCGTTCAACGCCGAAGGCACGCTGATGGCCACCGGCTGCGACGACTCGGTGGTGCGGCTCTGGGACGTGTCGTCCGGGCGATTCCTGCGGGCGCTGCGCGGCCACGGCGACCGGGTCTACTCGGTGGCCTTCCACGGCGACCGGCTCGCCAGCGCGTCCTGGGACAGCACGGCGCGGATCTGGGACGTCGAGTCCGGTGACTGCCTGCACGAGCTGACCAGGCACACAGGCAGGCTGTGGACCGCGGCCACCGATCCGCACACCGGGACGCTGGCCACGGCGGGCGACGACCTGGTGATTCGCCTGTGGGACATGGCGACCGGACGACACCTGCACACCATGGAGGGGCACAAGCGGCGAGTCTGGTCGCTGGCCTTCGACCCGGCGGGCAGGCGGCTGGCCAGCGGCGGCGACGACGGCAGCGCGATCCTGTGGACCCTGCCGAACGGACGCGACGCCGCGCCCGCCGTGCGCGCGGTGCTGCTCGGCCTGCCCGAGGGCTGGGCCGCGCTGACCCCGGACGGCCGCTACAAGTTCGAGGGCAATATCGCCGGTCAGTTCTGGCACGTCATCGGCATGACCCGCTTCGAGTCCGGCGAACTCGACGCCTACCTGCCGGAGGTCGTGCAGGTACCCGTGGATGCGCCGCTGTAGGGGCGTCGCACCGAGAAGATGAGAGACCGTTAGAGTTCTTCTCGCAACGTCGCAACGAGGAGTGTGGGATGGCCGCCGAAACGCCCGTGACAGGAATCGCCGAACTGGCCGCGCTGCAGACCGGCGGGTGCACCGCCGAGCAGGCGTGGGCGCTGTTCGATCGGCTGCCCGGCGTTCCGGTCGCCGAGACGACGACCGGACGCTGGCGCGGCGAGGAACTGGACACCGGGCACCCGTTCGACGGCGTGCTCGCGGCGTCCGGCTGGTACGGCAAGCAATTCGACGGCGCCGACGCCGTGCATCCGCTGCTTTTCGCGGACGCCGCGGGGACGGTGTTCCCCGTCGACCCGCGCCGGGTGCCGCTGAGCCTCGCGGGCCGCGTGCCGCTGTCCGGTGTGCGGATGCTGCGCTCGATGCTGCCGGTGCTCGGTCCCGCGCTGCGTGCCCGCAGCCACACGGCGCGGCTGCGCGACATCACCTACCGGGGCGTGGTGAGTGCGGCGATGGTCTACGACCACCTGCCGATCATCGACCACTTCCGCCGCGTCGACGCGCACACGCTGTTCGGGGTGATGGATCTGCGCGGGCTGGCCGATCCGTACTTCTTCGTCCTGCGCCGGTAGGGCGTGCTCCCGGCTTACCATCGACGTGTCGCTCGAGTGTCGATCGCCGTGCGAGGGGAGACCGTCGATGGAACGAACGACCTGCCTGGTGGTCGGTGGCGGACCCGCGGGCATGGTGCTCGGCCTGCTACTCGCCCGTGCGGGCGTCGAGGTCACCGTGCTGGAGAAGCACGGCGACTTCCTGCGTGACTTCCGCGGTGACACCGTGCATCCGACCACCCTGGACCTGCTCGACGAACTCGGCCTCGGCGAGGAGTTCGCGAAACTGCCCGCGCGGCGACTGGAATCGGTGCAGCTGCCGGTCGGCGGGTCGCTGCAGACCCTGGCGACGCTGAACACCCTTCCCGGCAAACACAAATACATCGCCATGGTGCCGCAGTGGGACCTGCTCGACCTGCTCGCCCGCGCCGCCGACCGCGAACCCAGCTTCCGGCTGCGGATGAACACCGAGGCCACCGGGCTCATCCTCGCCGACGGCCGGGTCACGGGTGCGAAATACCGGACGGCCGAGGGCGGCGCCGGTGCGATCGAGGCCGCGCTCACCGTCGCCTGCGATGGACGCGAGTCGGTACTTCGGGCGGCCGCCGGACTGCGCTCGCGCCGCTGGCCGACGCCGATGGACGTGTGGTGGTTCCGCCTGCCGCGCACCGGGATCGATCCCGCGGGCGCGATTCCGCTCGTCACCCCACGCCGCGCCGCGGTGATGCTCGATCGTGGCGACTACTGGCAGTGCGCCACCCTCATCGCCAAGGGCAGCGACGCCGAGGCGAGACGTGGGCCGGTCGGGGCGATTCTGCGCGAAATGGCCGAGGCCGTACCGTGGTTGGCCGACCGCGTCGACGCGCTGCGCGACTGGGACGAGGTCAAGCTCCTCGACGTGAAACTCGACCGCCTCGACCGCTGGTACACCGACGGACTGCTGTGCCTCGGCGACGCCGCGCACGCCATGTCCCCGGCAGGCGGCGTGGGCATCAACCTCGCCGTGCAGGACGCGGTGGCGGCGGCGAGAATCCTTGCCGCGCCGCTCCTTTCGGGACAGGTGCGGGTACAGGACCTGGCCAGGGTGCAGCGTCGCCGCTCGTTCCCGACCGTCGTCACCCAGGGCATGCAGCGGTCGCTGCACACCTGGGCCATCGGGCCCGCCTTGTCCGGTCGGGTGGACCTCTCGCATGCGGGCAACGCGCCGTGGCCGCTGCGGGTCCTGCGACGCGTCCCGGTGCTGCGCGGCGTTCCGGCCTATCTGATCGCCCGCGGCGTATTGCCCGAGCACGCACCGGATTTCGCGCGCCGGGCGAACTGAGATCGCGTCGGCGAGACCTGTTTGCTCTTGGTCACCGGCAGTGTCGGTGAGCGTGCCGTTCGAGGATCCTCGTCATCGCCACACCCGGCATCGAGGAAGCGGCGATGCCGCCCGGCAGGCGACGATCTGAGCCACGGATGCACCGGACTTCGACACAGGGCCTAGACGAACAACGGATCCTGCTCGTCGTCGCGGCGGATCGGTAGCCGGGCGACCCAGCCCGCGACTACCGCGAGGCCGGTCTCGCGGTGCACGGCGAGGAACCCGAAAGGCCGATCGAAGACGACGTCGACCTGGGTGACCAGGTGGTCCGCCCGCAGCGGCATGCTCACCGCCCGGGCGCTGACGGCGGTGACGGCCGCGGCTTCGAAACCTTCGGCGGTGAAGCGCGCCAGCACGTCCTGCGCGCCCTGGGCGATCGCGAGTTCCTGCGGCGAGACCGCCGGAAAGTGGCCGCGGTCGGTCGTCATGGCCGCGGTGAGGCCGAAGAGTTCGGGCGTGGCGCACAGATTGTGCGACGAGCGGATCTCGAAGGGCGGCATCCGGATGTCGAGCCGATCGCCGGGCCGCGGCGCGTGGTGCTGCGACACCCGCAGGCCAGGGCCGGTGGTTCCCGGCGGCAGCGCGGAACGGACCGGCGTCCGTCCGGTCAGCGCGGCGAGGCCGGTGGCCAGCACCGAGCCGGGCATGGACGATCCGAGCAACAGGTGCACGTCCAAGTCGGCGGTGCCGGTGACGACCACGCGCGTCACCGGGTCCGGGCCGTCCAGCAAGGCGGCCGCGGTGAGGTCGCCGGTGGAACGCACGAGCCCGCGCCCCCTGAGACCCCGCCACGGCCCGGATTCGGGGCGCAACACGGTGTCGTCGAACGGATCGCGCCACCGGGTTCGGGCGACCAGCGCGGTCGCCAGCACCATGCGGATGTCCGGCGCGATGCGCAGCGGGAATCGCTCGATCAACCCGCCGGTCCCGCGGGCGGCCCAGGCATCGAGCGCGTCCTGTCCGGTCAGCCGCCCGATCGTGTCCGGCGGCACCGTGTCGGTCCACTCACGGCGCAGCGGAAGCGTTTCGGCGAACCACGCACCGAGCACCGCGGACAGATCTTCTGACTCGGCCATGATCCGCATCAACTCCAGCGCGGCACCGTGCGCAGACTTGGCGGGCACCCCGATCGCGGCTTCCAGCTCGTCGCGCGCTGGACCCTCCGCGGCCCCGGCGAGAAGACCGAGCAACGGCCAGAGCCCGGCCCCCGAGACAACGAAATCATCCGCACCCGCCGCGGCCGCCCACCGCGCGGTCAGCTCGTTGACGGCCGCGACGTGTGTGTCGACTGTGCTCCCCACGGGGCCACCCTAGTCGCGGTTCGTGCCGCGATGTGCTCCGCTGGAACCGATCGCGCCGCGGCTAATCCCGATCGGCCGCTGATCGGTTGCGGGAGAGGATGGCTTCGAAGCGTTCGTCGGCGCGATCGAGCTGGCCGAGGATGTGCTGCTTGACGTGTTCGGCGAGCGGAGTGTCCGGCCTGCTCACCAGGTCTCGGTAGACGTCGGTGAGCGGGCTGTACTTGACGGCCAGCTTCCGCATGATCGGCTTCTCGGCGTAGAGGATGCCGACGCCGTTGTCGGTGAAGTCCGAGAGTTTGACGACTCGCGCCCAGGGTGCGCGATCCAAAGTCGTCGCGACGTGGTCGCGGTACTGCTCGTGTCGATCGCGGCGCGGATCGGGCTCGGGGTTGGTGACGGCCGCGACGAGGTCGGCGACCCGGTCGCCGAAGCGCTCGGACAGTTCGGTGAGCGCGCCATCGGTAGGGGAGCCGCCGCGGTCGCCCGCCAGCTCGGCGGGATGGTCCTCCACGGCATCGTGCAGCAGGCCCGCCGCCACCACGTCGGTGTCGTGCACCTCGTAGTGACTGACGATCCGAATCGCCACGCGCAGAAGATGATTCAGATAGGGTTCGCGGCCGTAGCGATCTTCGCGGTGCAGTTCGGTCGCCAGCTCCAGTGCCGAGGTCAGCCGCTCGCCGTCGGGCAATTCCGCGATCTCGAGCAGCAGTCGTTCGCGCAGCCCTGCCTCGCCGTAAACCTCGCTGATCGTGTGCAGCGGCATCACGGCCAGAACTCCCGCCCCAGGATTGCGCATAGTGCCAATCTATCGGGCCGCCGCGCCGCGCGCTGTGCCCTGCGACACTCTGTCGTCTGCTGGATCGCGACGCCGCCCGCGCCCGGATGCCCTTGCCTCTCGGTAGGTGCCGGATTCGGTTCGCCGCCAAGCGTTCTCGAATCGGGTACGACGTCGTGCGACTGATCTCAGCGCACGTCGCGTGGACGGAATTGAATGCTGATCCGAGGCCCGACCGGCTTGCGCGTCTTGGGTACCGCGTGCTCCCAGGTGCGCTGGCAGGAACCGCCCATCACGAGCAGGTCGCCGTGGCCCACCTGGTACCGGATGCTCGCGCCGCCCCGGCGCGGCCGCAGCAGCAGGGCGCGCGGCGCGCCGAGTGACAGGATCGCGACCATGGTGTCGTGCGTCGCCCCGCGGCCGAAGGTGTCGCCGTGCCAGGCCACGCTGTCGCGCCCGTCGCGGTAGTAGCACAGACCCGCCGTCCGGAACGGTTCGCCGAGCTCGGCGGCGTAGTGACGGCTCAGCGCATCACGAGCCTCGTCGAGGATCGGATCCGGCAGCGCCGCCTGTTCTTCGTAGAAATGCAGCAGCCGGGGGACGTCGACCACCCGGTCGTACATCGGCCTGCGCTCGGCCTGCCACGGGACCTCCCGCGCCAACCGGTCGAACAAGGTGTCGGCTCCACTCAGCCATCCGGGTCGCACGTCGACCCACGCACCATCGGACAGCGGCGTGCGGTGTGTGCTCGCGAGCGAGCCGAGGAGCAGATCCCCGGACCCGTCGAACAGCGAACCCTGCAGCCATGCGGTCACCCGCCGGACAATACCCCCATTCGAACATATGTGCACTCGTCGACACTCGCAGTTGTCGCAGCCGGTGGCCGCGCCGCAGCATCACAGCATCCGGCGGGTGGCACCGCTCACAGCCTGTCCGTGGGGCAGCTCACAGGCCGATGTACCTGGTGAAAGCGGGGTCGGGAGCGCTGTTACGCTGCTAGCCGTAAGACATCCTTTAACGGACCGTCCGGTGAGGCGGGGAAGGAGGTCGGCATGGCCGTGCCCGGAGAGCGGGCCGCCAAGTCCGGCGCTGCCGAGACGACGCATTCTCAGCGGCACGCACCCGAATGGGTGGGGGCGGGGCGGGAGCTGTTGTCGGCTTCCGACGTCGGCCGGACCATCGCGCGCATCGCGCACCAGATCATCGAGAAGACCGCGCTGGACTCCGACGAGGCCGCCGCGCCGCGCGTGGTGCTGATCGGCATCCCGACCCGCGGCACCACACTGGCCGCGCGGCTGACCGACAAGATCGAGGAATTCTCCGGCGTCCGCCCGGCCCTCGGCTCGCTCGACATCACCCTCTACCGCGACGACTTGCGCAGCCGTCCGCACCGCCCGCTGGAGCGCACGTCGGTGCCCGACGGCGGCATCGAGGACGCGCTCGTGGTGCTCGTCGACGACGTGCTGTTCTCCGGCCGCACCGTGCGCTCGGCTCTGGACGGGCTGCGTGACCTCGGCAGACCGCGCTCGGTGCAGCTGGCCGTGCTGATCGACCGCGGCCACCGGGAACTGCCGATCCGCGCCGACTTCGTCGGCAAGAACGTGCCCACCTCGCGGTCGGAGGACATCTCCGTGCTGCTCACCGAACACGACGGTCGAGACGGCGTCTATCTGCACCAGGAGGCCGAGGCGTGAGACACCTGCTGAGCGTCACCGATCTGGACCGCGTCGCGGCCTCCGAGCTGCTCGACGAGGCCGAGCGGTTCGAGCAGGCGCTGCTGGGCCGCGAGGTGCACAAGCTGCCGACCCTGCGCGGCCGCACCGTGATGACGGTGTTCTACGAGAACTCGACCCGCACCCGGGTGTCCTTCGAGGTCGCCGGGAAGTGGATGAGCGCCGACGTGATCAACGTCAGCGCGAGCAGCTCGTCGGTGTCCAAGGGTGAATCGCTGCGCGACACCGCGCTGACCCTGCACGCCGCGGGCGCGGACGCGCTGATCGTGCGTCACCCGGCCTCCGGCGCCGCGCACCAGATCGCGCACTGGATGGACGGATGGGCGCGCACCGAGGGCCGGGCCTCCGGTCCCGCGATCATCAACGCGGGCGACGGCATGCACGAACACCCGACCCAGGCGCTGCTCGACGCGCTGACGCTGCGTCAGCGGCTCGGCGACATCGAGGGCAAGCGGGTCGTGATCGTCGGCGACATCCTGCACAGCCGGGTGGCGCGCTCGAACGTCTTCCTGCTGAACACCCTCGGCGCCGAGGTGGTGCTGGTCGCACCGCGCACGCTGCTGCCGGTCGGCGTCGAAGCCTGGCCCGCGCGGGTCGCGCACCAACTGGACGCCGAACTGCCCGGCGCCGACGCGGTGCTCATGCTCCGCGTGCAGGCCGAGCGCATGAACGGCGGCTTCTTCCCTTCGGCGCGCGAGTACTCGGTGCGCTACGGACTGTCCGAGCGCAGGCTCGCGCTGCTCGAGGAGCACGCGGTGGTCATGCACCCCGGACCGATGCTGCGCGGCATGGAAATCGCCTCCGCCGTGGCCGACTCGCCGAAGGCCGCGATCCTGCAGCAGGTCACCAACGGCGTGCACCTGCGCATGGCGGTGCTGTTCCGGCTGCTGGTCGGCGCGCAGGAGGCGGTGGCATGAACGGCAAAGACGAGTGGAAGGTGGCGCGATGAGTGGGCTGTTGATCAAGGGGGTCTTGATCTACGGCGAGGGTGAGCCCGTCGACGTGTTCGTCGCCGAGGGCGAGATCCGGCAGATCGGCACCGATCTGGGCATCATCGACGCCGAGATCATCGAGGCGAAGGGCCAGATCCTGCTGCCCGGCTTCGTCGACCTGCACACCCACCTGCGCGAACCGGGCCGCGAGGACACCGAGACCATCGAGACCGGTTCGGCCGCCGCCGCGCTCGGCGGCTACACGGCCGTGTTCGCGATGGCCAACACCAACCCGGTCGCCGACTCGGTGGTCGTCACCGACCACGTGTGGCGGCGCGGCCAGGAGGTCGGCCTTGTCGACGTGTTCCCGGTCGGCGCGGTGACGGTCGGCCTGGAGGGCAAGCAGCTCGCGGAGATGGGCACCATGGCCGCCGGGGTCGGCGCGGTGCGCATGTTCTCCGACGACGGCCACTGCGTCTACGACCCGCTGATCATGCGCCGCGCCCTGGAGTACTCGAACTCCCTCGGCGTGCTCATCGCCCAGCATGCCGAGGAGCCGCGGCTGACCAAGGGCGCGGTCGCGCACGAGGGCCCGACCGCCGCCCGGCTCGGCCTTGCGGGCTGGCCGCGCGCCGCCGAGGAGTCGATCGTGGCCCGCGACGCGCTGCTGGCCAGGGATGCAGGCGCGCGCGTGCACATCTGCCACGCCTCCACCGCGGGCACCGTGGAACTGGTGAAATGGGCCAAGTCCCAGGGCATTTCGATCACGGCCGAGGTGACGCCGCACCACCTGCTGCTGGACGACTCGCGACTGGAGACCTACGACGCGGTCAACAAGGTCAACCCGCCGCTGCGCGAGACCTCCGACGCCGCCGCACTGCGGCAGGCACTGGCCGAGGGCATCATCGACTGCGTGGCCACCGACCACGCCCCGCACGCCGAGCAGGACAAGTGCTGCGAATTCGCCGCGGCCCGTCCCGGCATGCTCGGTTTGGAGACCGCGCTGTCGATCATCGTGCAGACCATGGTGCGGCCGGGACTGCTGGACTGGCGCGGCGTCGCCCGCGTGATGAGCGAGCGCCCCGCGCAGATCGTCGGACTCGACGACCACGGCCGCCCCGTGGAGGTGGGCGAGCCCGCGAACCTCACCCTGGTCGACCCGGACGCCACCTGGACGGTGCGCGCCACCGAGCTGGCCAGCATCTCGAACAACACGCCGTTCGAGGCGATGACCTTCCCGGCCAAGGTGACGGCGACCGTGCTGCGCGGCCGGGTGACCGCCCGGGAGGGCAAGGCGGTCGGCTCGGGTTCCGCTACAGGAGGTCCGTAAGTGGAAAGAACGCTGTGGGTGGTCGGGCTGTTCGCGCTGTTCGCGCTCGCGCTCTGGCTGATGTACCGAGGCTGGACCAACCGCGCGGCACGTCAGCAGGCGCGGATCGGCGAACTGCCGCCGGTGCCCGCCGAACTGGGCGCGCAGGTGCTGGAACCGACCACCGGGATGTATCTCGGCAGCACCATCGCGCCCAGCTGGCAGGACCGGATCGCGGTGGGCGATCTGGGTTTCCGCGCCACAGCGGAACTCACGCGGTTCGAGCGGGGGATTCTGCTCGAACGCGACGGCGCGACGGTGATCTGGATTCCGCAGGAATCCATCACGGCGGTGCGCACCGAACGCGGCCACGCGGGCAAGGTGATGACGGAAGATGGTGTGCTGGTAATTCGCTGGAAGCTGCCGACCGGGACCGAGATAGACACGGGTTTCCGAGGTGACGACAAGACGGTGTACCCGGCGTGGGCCAGGACGATGACGGGAGATGACAGAACGTGAACGAAGCGGCTGCGCTGGTGCTGGAGGACGGCCGGGTGTTCCGCGGCACCGCCTACGGCGCCGTGGGCGAGACGCTCGGCGAGGCGGTGTTCTGCACCGCGATGACCGGGTATCAGGAGACCCTGACCGACCCCAGCTACCACCGCCAGATCGTGGTGGCGGCGGCACCGCAGATCGGTAACACCGGATGGAACGACGAGGACGACGAGTCCTCGAAGATCTGGGTGGCCGGCTACGTGGTGCGCGACCCCGCGCGACGGGCGTCGAACTGGCGGGCGACCACGACGCTGCCCGATGCGATGCAGCGCCAGGATGTCGTCGGTATCGCGGGCGTCGACACCCGCGCGCTGGTGCGCCACCTGCGCACCCGCGGGTCGATGAAGGCGGGCATCTTCTCCGGTCCCGCACTCGCCGACGCCGACACCCTGCTGGCGCGGGTCAACGGTCAGCCGTCCATGCTCGGCGCGGACCTGGCCGGTGAGGTCAGCACCGGCTCGGTCTACACGATCGAGCCGACCGGCGAGCGCCGCTTCACCGTCGTCGCCGTCGACCTGGGCATCAAGACCAACACCCCGCGCATGTTCGCCCAGCGCGGCATGCGGGTGCACGTGGTGCCCTCGACCGTCACCCTGGACCAGATCAACGAGCTGAAGCCCGACGGTGTCTTCCTGTCCAACGGCCCGGGTGACCCGGCCACCCAGGACGGCGCGGTCGCCATCACCCAGGGCGTGCTGGAGCAGGGACTGCCGCTGTTCGGCATCTGCTTCGGCAACCAGATCCTGGGCCGGGCGCTCGGCCGCAAGACCTACAAGATGAAGTTCGGCCACCGCGGCATCAACATCCCGATCGTCGAGCACGAGACCGGCCGGATCTCCATCACCGCGCAGAACCACGGCTTCGCCCTGGAGGGCGAGCAGGGCGAGCAGTTCGACACCCCCTTCGGCCGCGCCGAGGTCAGCCACGTCTGCGCCAACGACGGCACCGTCGAGGGCGTGCGTCTGCTCGACGGCCGCGCGTTCTCCGTGCAGTACCACCCGGAGGCCGCCGCCGGTCCCCACGACGCCGCATATCTGTTCGACCGTTTCGCCGGTCTCATGGAAGGAGCCTGATGCCTCGCCGCGAGGATCTACACCACATCCTGGTGATCGGCTCGGGCCCGATCGTCATCGGCCAGGCTTGTGAGTTCGACTATTCCGGCACCCAGGCGTGCCGGGTGCTCAGGTCCGAGGGCCTGCGCGTGTCGCTGGTGAACTCCAACCCGGCGACGATCATGACCGACCCCGAGTTCGCCGACTCGACCTACGTCGAGCCGATCACGCCGGAGTTCGTCGAGAAGGTCATCGCGAAGGAGCGTCCCGACGCCATCCTCGCGACCCTCGGCGGGCAGACCGCGCTGAACACCGCCGTCGCGCTGCACGAGCGCGGCGTGCTGGAGAAGTACAACGTCGAGCTGATCGGCGCCGACTTCGACGCCATCCAGCGCGGCGAGGACCGGCAGAAGTTCAAGGACATCGTCGCCAAGGTCGGCGGCGAGAGCGCCCGCTCGCGGGTCTGCTTCACCATGGACGAGGTGCGCGACACCGTCGCCGAGCTGGGCTTCCCCGTCGTCGTGCGGCCCTCGTTCACCATGGGCGGCCTAGGCTCCGGCATGGCCTACAACCACGACGACCTCGACCGCATCGCGGGCGGCGGCCTGGCCGCCTCGCCGACGGCCAACGTCCTGATCGAGGAGTCCATCCTCGGCTGGAAGGAATACGAGCTCGAGCTGATGCGCGACGGCCGCGACAACGTCGTGGTGGTCTGCTCGATCGAGAACGTGGACCCGATGGGCGTGCACACCGGTGACTCGATGACCGTGGCCCCGGCCATGACGCTCACCGACCGCGAGTACCAGAAGCTGCGCGACCTCGGCATCGCCATCCTGCGCGAGGTCGGCGTCGACACCGGCGGCTGCAACATCCAGTTCGCGGTGAACCCGCTCGACGGCCGCCTGATCGTCATCGAGATGAACCCGCGCGTCTCGCGCTCTTCGGCGCTGGCTTCCAAGGCCACCGGCTTCCCGATCGCCAAGATCGCGGCCAAGCTGGCCATCGGCTACACGCTGGACGAGATCGTCAACGACATCACCAAGGAAACGCCGGCCTGCTTCGAGCCGACCCTGGACTACGTCGTCGTCAAGGCGCCGCGGTTCGCGTTCGAGAAGTTCCCCGGCGCCGACCCGACGCTGACCACCACCATGAAGTCGGTGGGCGAGGCCATGTCGCTCGGCCGCAACTTCTCCGAGGCGCTGGGCAAGGTGCTGCGCTCGCTGGAGACCAAGGCCACCGGCTTCTGGACCCTGGACGACGGCCCGTGGGCGCCCGACGGCGGTGACGTGCAGGGCGCCGTCGAGAAGATCCTGGACGACCTGCGCACTCCGATCGAAGGCCGCATCTACCAGGTCGAGCGGGCGCTGCGCTACGGCGCGAGCATCGAGGACGTGGCCGCGGCCTCGGGCATCGACCCGTGGTTCGTCGCCGAGGTCGCCGGGCTCGTCGAGCTGCGCCAGGAGATCATCGACGCCCCCGTGTTGGACGAGCCGCTGCTGCGCCGCGCCAAGCACTACGGCCTGTCCGACCGTCAGCTGGCCGCGCTTCGGCCGGAGCTGGCGGGCGAGGCCGGCGTGCGCGCGCTGCGTCACCGGCTCGGCGTGCGCCCGGTGTTCAAGACCGTCGACACCTGTGCCGCCGAGTTCGAGGCCAAGACCCCGTACCACTACTCGGCCTACGAGCTCGATCCCGCCGCGGAATCCGAGGTGGCGCCGCAGCGTGAGCGCGAGAAGGTGATCATCCTCGGCTCCGGCCCGAACCGCATCGGCCAGGGCATCGAGTTCGACTACTCGTGCGTGCACGCGGCGCAGACGCTGTCGCAGGCCGGGTACGAAACGGTGATGGTCAACTGCAACCCGGAGACCGTCTCCACCGACTACGACACCGCCGACCGGCTCTACTTCGAGCCGCTCACCTTCGAGGACGTGCTCGAGGTCTACCACGCGGAAAGCGAGTCCGGCACCGTCGCGGGCGTCATCGTGCAACTGGGCGGGCAGACCCCGCTCGGTCTCGCGCAGCGCCTGACCGACGCCGGGGTTCCCGTTGTCGGCACCAGCGCGGCCGCCATCGACCTGGCCGAGGACCGCGGCGAATTCGGTGAGGTGCTGGTCGCGGCCGGGCTGCCCGCGCCGAAGTACGGCACCGCCACCACGGTCGAGCAGGCGAAGAAGATTGCCGCGGGCATCGGCTACCCGGTGCTGGTTCGCCCGTCCTACGTGCTCGGCGGGCGCGGCATGGAGATCGTGTACGACGAGAAGTCCCTCGAGGGCTACATCTCCCGCGCCACCGAGCTCAACCCCGAGCACCCGGTGCTGGTCGACAGGTTCCTCGAGGACGCCATCGAGATCGACGTGGACGCGCTGTGCGACGGCGAGGAGGTCTACCTCGGCGGCGTGATGGAGCACATCGAGGAAGCGGGCATCCACTCCGGCGACTCGGCGTGTGCGCTGCCCCCGATCACCTTGGGCCGCAGCGATATCGAGGCGGTACGCCGCTCGACGATCGCGCTGGCCAAGGGCATCGGCGTCAAGGGCCTGCTCAACGTGCAGTACGCGCTCAAGGACGACGTGCTCTACGTGCTGGAAGCCAATCCCCGTGCCAGCCGGACGGTTCCGTTCGTCTCCAAGGCGACCGCGGTGCCGCTGGCCAAGGCCTGCGCGCGGGTCATGCTGGGCGCCACCATCGCCGAACTCCGCAAGGAGGGCATGTTGCCGAGCGAGGGCGACGGCGGTCACGTCGCGCTGGACGCGCCGGTCGCGGTGAAGGAAGCGGTGCTGCCGTTCCACCGGTTCCGTCGCGCCGACGGCACCGGCGTGGATTCGCTGCTCTCCCCGGAGATGAAGTCCACCGGCGAGGTGATGGGCATCGACGCCGATTTCGGCACCGCCTTCGCCAAGAGCCAGGCCGCGGCCTACGGCTCGCTGCCCACCGAGGGCACGGTCTTCGTCTCGATCGCCAACCGCGACAAGCGGGCCATGGTGTTCCCTGTCAAGCGCCTGCACGACCTGGGCTTCCGCATCCTGGCCACCGAGGGCACCGCGGAGATGTTGCGCCGCAACGGTATTCCGTGCGAGCAGGTGCGCAAGCACTCCGAGGAGGGCCCGGCCGACGAACCGACCATCGTGGAGCAGATCCGCGACGGCGAGGTCGACATGGTGTTCAACACCCCCTACGGCAACTCGGGTCCGCGCGTGGACGGCTACGAGATCCGCACCGCCGCGGTGGGCGTCGACATCCCGTGCATCACCACGGTGCAGGGCGCGGCCGCGGCCGTGCAGGGCATCGAGGCCAGCATCAACGGCGGCATCGGCGTGCGGTCCCTGCAGGAACTGCACTCGTCGCTGCGCGGCTGAGGCAGCGGTGCCGGGCCGGAAGTTCGCCGCGACGTCGGATAGGCGGATCGGAACCGCCGAACCTGACGCGACGGACCATCCCGACCGGCCCCGCACCGAGCGAGTCTTACGAGCGACCGTTCGCGGCCGTCTCGCGGCCCGGCGATCGAAGCGCATGCGCGTAGCGCGAGTCTCGATCGCCGGGCCGCGAGACACCAGGGGCCGCGAACCCGCGCGCCCCGGCGCGCCGAGACCACAGGAGATCCGATGAAAACGTTCGGCGCGCGGCTGCGGCACGCGATGCACCACTTCGGCCCGCTGTGCGTCGGCATCGATCCGCACCCGCAGCTGCTGTCGGCCTGGGGCCTGCCCGAGGACGCCGAGGGCGTCGAGCAGTTCGCCGAGATCTGCGTTGAGGCCTTCGACGGCACCGTCGCGCTCGTCAAGCCGCAGGTGGCGTTCTTCGAGGCCTACGGTTCGGCCGGGATCGCGGTGCTGGAACGGACCGTCGAGGTGCTGCGCGCGTCGGGGACGCTGGTGCTCGCCGACGCCAAACGCGGCGACATCGGCTCCACCATGGACGCCTACGCCCGCACCTGGCTCGGTGACGGGCCGCTCGGTTCGGACGCGGTAACGGTCTCGCCGTACCTGGGTTTCGGTTCGCTCGCGCCCGCGCTGGCGCTGGCCGAGGCCAACCACCGCGGCGTCTTCGTGCTCGCCGCCACCTCGAATCCCGAAGGGGCGCAAGTGCAGCTGGCGCGCGCCGGGGACGGGCGCAGCATCGCCCAGACGATGGTGGACGAGGCCGCCGCCCGCAACGCGGGCGAGGACTTCGGGTCGGTCGGCGTGGTCGTCGGCGCCACCCTCGCCGAGGCGCCCGACCTGTCCGCGCTGAACGGCCCGATCCTGATGCCGGGCATCGGCGCCCAGGGCGGGGGACCCGAGTCGGTCCGCGATCTGGTGCCCGAATCGATGCTCGGCGCGGTCGTCCCGAACGTGTCGCGCGAGGTGCTGCGCGAAGGTCCCTCGGTCTCGGCACTGCGTGCCAAGGTTGCCGCACTTCAGGAGGACTTCGCCTTCCTGCGGCGCTGAATTCCTCGACAACCTGTCACCTTCACGGCCCGCGGGCTCGGTACCGACCGAACCCGCGGGCCGTTTTGCGGTGTCTGGTCGCCATTCTGCGGGGTTTACGCGCGTTCCGCACGGGGAAACCCGTGTGACGTGTGGTGAATCGCGTAGACGGCGATTCAGCGGCACGCTGTGCCCCCATTTCATCGTTCCGCCCCGGACGCATCGCGCCGGGGCTCTTCGTCGTCCGCGGGGTCGTCGATCCCACCCGATGGGACATGTGTTCGATCCGACACGCGGACGAACAGCACGACATGCGGGAAATTCTCAGAAACTTCCTGGTCGGAAGCCCGACCGGTTGCCGACGCGTCGCGGCGCGCCACCGCAACTGTTCCGCTAACCCTGGAATGCGTCGAAAATATGCTGGTAGCAGGGCTTTTTCGAGATTCGGCGGTACGATCACCGCAGCGCCCGGGGCGCGACGCGCATCCGGTCCGGCTCGCCCCTACGGCATGCGGAATCATGCGCTGACCTGGGGGGTGGGTTCGCAATTGGCGGACGTCGTGGGTACGGTCGCTGAGACCGCGCGGGTTACCGGCGGTAGATCAAGCAATGAACGATGAGACGGAGGAACCGTGGCCCTTCCCCAGCTGACTGACGAGCAGCGCGCCGCTGCTTTGGAGAAGGCGGCTGCCGCTCGCCGCGCTCGGGCGGAGCTCAAGGAGCGCTTGAAGCGTGGCGGCACCGACCTGAAGAGCGTCCTCAAGGATGCCGAGACCGATGAGATCCTCGGCAAGATGAAGGTGTCGGCGCTGCTGGAGGCCCTGCCCAAGGTCGGCAAGGTCAAGGCGGCCGAGATCATGACCGAGCTCGAGATCGCCCCCACCCGCCGTCTGCGCGGGCTCGGCGATCGGCAGCGCAAGGCGCTGCTCGCCCGGTTCGACTTCGACGCCTGACGACGAGGGTGGTCGAACACACGCGGAAGGGTCGGCTGGTTGTACTGGTCGGCCCCTCGGCCGTAGGCAAGTCCACGGTCGTGCGGTGCGTGCGGGAACGCCTGCCCGAACTGGTCTTCAGTGTGTCGGCGACGACCCGGGCCCCGCGGCCCGGGGAGGTCGACGGCCTCGACTACCAGTTCGTCTCCCGCGAGCAGTTCGACGCCATGATCGAGGCGGGCGAACTCCTGGAGTGGGCGGACATCCACGGCGGCCTGCAGCGGTCGGGTACCCCGGCCGGGCCGGTGCGCGAGTCGCTCGAGGCGGGCCTGCCCGTGCTCGTCGAAGTGGATCTCGAAGGCGCGCGCTCGGTGCGCAGGGCGATGCCGGACGCGCTTCTGGTCTTCCTCGCCCCGCCGAGCTGGGACGAACTGGTTTCCCGGCTCACCTCGCGTGGCACCGAATCGCCGGAAGTGATCGAGCGCAGGCTGCAGACGGCCAGGACCGAATTGGCGGCCTGTGACGAGTTCGACATCGTCATCGTGAACGACGAGGTGACCGCCGCCTGTGAGCAGTTGGTATCGTTGTTCGTTAGCACAAATTCGAGGTAGCCGCCGAACACCCGTGTCCCGGCCTCGGCCGGGGCCAGGGCGGTGCTACGGCACGCTCGATTACCCGCTGATTTTTCCACGACAACCCGCAGGAGCCTCACCAGTGAGCGACACCAAGACCGCGCCCGCGTACGACACCCCGGTCGGCCTGACCAACCCGCCGATCGACGAGCTGCTCGAGCGCACGTCGTCCAAGTACGCGCTGGTCATCTACGCCGCCAAGCGGGCGCGCCAGATCAACGACTACTACAACCAGCTCGGCGACGGCATCCTCGAGTACGTCGGTCCGCTGGTCGAGCCGGGCCTGCAGGAGAAGCCGCTGTCGGTGGCCATGCGCGAGATCCACTCCGACCTGCTCGAGCACACCGAGGGCGAGTAACCCTCCCGCGTCCGCGCGTGATGCCGCAGTATCGAAACCCCCGCGTGGCCGGGGACGAGCCCACGGAGGCGCAGTGACCACACGCATCGTCGTCGGTGTCAGCGGAGGGATCGCCGCCTACAAGGCCTGCGCGCTCGTCCGGCGTTTCACCGAGACCGGGCACGAGGTCAGGGTGATTCCCACCGAGTCGGCGCTGCAGTTCGTCGGCAAGGCGACCTTCGAGGCGCTGTCCGGGAACCCCGTGCACACCGACGTGTTCACGGACGTGCCCGAGGTCCCGCACGTTCGCCTCGGGCAGGAGGCCGACCTCGTGGTCATCGCCCCCGCCACCGCCGACCTGATCGCGCGCGCGGCGCACGGCCGGGCCGACGATCTGCTCACCGCCACGCTGCTGACGGCCCGATGTCCGGTGCTCTTCGCGCCCGCGATGCACACCGAGATGTGGGAGCATCCGGCGACCGTGGCCAATGTCGACACGCTGCGCAGGCACGGCGCGACCGTCATGGAGCCCGCGTCGGGACGCCTCACCGGCACCGACACCGGTCCGGGCAGGCTGCCCGAGCCCGAGGAGATCTTCGGGCTCGCCTCGTTGCTCCTCGAGCGCGCCGACGCCATCCCGCGCGATCTGGCGCGCCGCCGCGTGGTGATCACCGCGGGCGGCACCAGGGAACCGCTGGATCCGGTGCGTTTCCTCGGCAACCGCAGCTCGGGCAAGCAGGGCTACGCGCTGGCCAGGGTCGCCGCGCAGCGCGGCGCGCACGTCACGCTCATCGCGGGAAACACCATCGAGATGGCCGCGCCCGCGGCCGTCGACCTGGTGCACATCACCACCGCCGAGCAGCTCAAGACCGCGGTGGACAAGCACGCGGTCGGCGCCGACGCGGTGATCATGGCGGCGGCGGTGGCCGATTTCCGGCCCACCAACGTGGCCGCGGCCAAGATCAAGAAGGGCGCGGGCGAACCGGACGTCATCCCGTTGACCAAGACCGACGACATCCTCGCCGGTCTGGTGCAGTCGCGGCGCGACGGTGAGCTGGCAGGCACCGTGATCGTCGGCTTCGCGGCCGAGACCGGTGACGAGCAGGGTGACGTGCTCACCCACGCGCGCGCCAAGCTGGCCCGCAAGGGGTGCGACCTGCTCGTGGTCAACGCGGTCGGCGAGGGCAAGGCCTTCGAGGTCGACACCAACGACGGCTGGCTGCTCGGCGCCGACGGCACCGAACAGGCCCTCGACCACGGGTCGAAGGCGCTGCTTGCCAGCCGGGTGCTGGACGCGCTCGGCCCGCTGCTGCGCGCCAGGTAACGTGGACGCGATCGAATTCCGTTGCCGCGCCTGTCGTTCGGATCGGATGCCTGCTTCAGGCGCGGTACGCGAATGTGCACCGCGGCCGGAGCGGTTCCGGATAGTCTGAGACGGCTACAACCGGCGGATTCGACGCGTCCATGGTTTGGAATAGTCTGAGATGAAGGGTTGCGCGACGGCGGCATCGCATTACTGTCGCTGTGGCCATCCGATACGAGTAACCCGTTGAGGGAGAGGGAACAACTGTGCGCACGTCTGGCAGCCGCCTATTCACCAGTGAGTCCGTGACCGAGGGTCATCCGGACAAGATCTGTGACGCCATCAGCGATTCCATCCTCGACGCGTTGCTGGCGGAAGACCCGCGCAGCCGGGTCGCCGTGGAGACGCTCGTCACCACCGGTCAGGTGCACGTCGCTGGCGAGGTCACCACCTCCGCCTACGCCGACATCCCGCGCATCGTCCGCGAGAAGGTGCTCGAGATCGGATACGACTCGTCCGCAAAGGGTTTCGACGGTAACTCGTGCGGCGTCAACATCGCCATCGGCGCCCAGTCGCCGGACATCGCGCAGGGCGTCGACACCTCGCACGAGGCGCGCGTCGGCGGCACCGACGACGAGATCGCCAAGCAGGGCGCGGGCGACCAGGGCCTGATGTTCGGCTACGCCAACACCGACACCCCCGAGCTGATGCCGCTGCCGATCGCGCTCGCGCACCGGCTCTCGCGCCGGCTGACCGAGGTCCGCAAGTCCGGTGTGCTGCCGTACCTGCGTCCCGACGGCAAGACCCAGGTCACCATCGAATACGACGGCCACCGGCCGGTCCGCCTCGACACGGTCGTCATCTCGACCCAGCACGCGGCCGACATCGACCTGGACAACCTGCTCGCCCCGGATATCCGGGAGAAGGTTCTCGACTCGGTGCTCGCCGACCTGAACCTGCCCACCCTGGACATCTCCGACGTACGGCTGCTGGTCAACCCGACCGGCAAGTTCGTGCTCGGCGGTCCGATGGGCGACGCGGGCCTGACCGGCCGCAAGATCATCGTCGACACCTACGGCGGCATGGCGCGGCACGGCGGTGGCGCGTTCTCCGGTAAGGACCCGTCGAAGGTCGACCGCTCGGCCGCGTACGCCATGCGCTGGGTCGCCAAGAACGTGGTGGCCGCGGGCCTGTCCGACCGGGTCGAGGTGCAGGTCGCCTACGCCATCGGCAAGGCTGCCCCGGTCGGTCTGTTCGTCGAGACCTTCGGCACCGAGAAGGTCGACCCGGAGCGCATCTCGAGCGCCATCACCGAGGTCTTCGACCTGCGTCCCGGCGCCATCATCCGGGACCTGGACCTGCTGCGCCCGATCTACGCGCCGACCGCGGCCTACGGTCACTTCGGCCGCACCGACGTCGACCTGCCCTGGGAGCACACCGACCGCGCCGACAAGCTGCGCGCAGCCGCCGGCCTGTAGGACGACCGGGCCGGAGTGAACCGACCCGCGGCGGACGAGTCCGCCACCCCCGCGGATGATGTGTCCGTGGAACCAACGACAGCAGCGGAAGCACCCGCGCGCCCCATTGCGCGGGTGCTTCCGCTGTTGTCGCCCGCGCACCTGGATCGCGATTTCGACTATCTGGTGCCCCCCGAGTTCGACGAGATCGCCCAACCGGGCGTGCGGGTGCGCATCCGCTTCGCGGGCCGCCTCGTCGACGGTTACCTGCTCGCCCGCCTCGCCCACAGCGAGCACAGCGGCAAACTCGTCAGGCTCGAGCGCGTCGTGTCCGCGGAGCGCGTCCTCACCCCCGAAATCCTGCACCTCGCGACCGCCCTCGCCGCCCGTTACGCGGGCACCCGCGCGGACGTTCTGCGCCTGGCCATTCCGCCGCGGCACGCGCGCACGGAGAACGGGGGCGCCAAGAAGACCGCCGCCGATCCCTCGCCCGACGAGTCGTCCACCGACGACGAGGTGACCGAGTCGGTCGCCCTTTCGGTCGCCGATCCAGAAGCCGTGCAGCAGAACACCTCTGGATCCGCTGCGGACAGCGATCCGAACACGGCGGGTCGAATCGCCGAAAACGGCTCTGTACCAGATGGTTCGGCCGATCACCCGGATGTGGCAGCCGCTGTGTCCGGATCGGAAGGTGCGACCGCGTCCGATGTCGCCGAGAGTGTGCGGCGAGATGCGCTCGGCAAGAAAGATTCTCGGATACCCCCTGCCATCGTTGCCGAGATCGACAACGAGCGCCACGCATCGACCGAACCGGCGCCGATGTCCACCGAACTTCCAGGCGGTGGTCTGACGCCGAGGGAAGTCGCTACAGATCATGCGGCTGTGGTCCGTGCTGCGGCGAACGACGCGGGTGAGCATGCCGCTGCAGGAGACGTCGCTGCTGTCCGTCCCGTGGCGGACGACGCGGGCGAGCGTGGCGCTGTAGGTGATGCGTCTGTGGTTCGTGCCGTGGCGGACGACGCGGGTGAGCGTGGCGCCGTAGGTGGTGCGGCTGCGGTCCGTCCTGCTGCGAGCGACGCGGCTGAGTGTGACGCTGCGGGCGGTGCGGCTGTGGTCCGTCCGGCGAACAGTGCGGCCGGGCATGGCGCTGCGGAAGCCGGTGCAGACCACATCGCCGCTGCGCGCATGGCTGCCACGACCGACGACTCTGTCCCGAATTCCTTGCCCGAGCGGGCATCCGACGCAGCCGCGCTGCCCTTCGACACCGCGCCGTGGGAGCGCTACGTTCACGGTGGCGCCTTCCTTGCGGCGTTGGGCGAGGGCAAAGGGGTGCGGGCGGCGTGGCAGGCGATGCCAGGGGAGGACTGGGCGCGGCGGCTCGCGGAGCTGGCCGCAACGGTGGTCGCGGCGGGGCGTAGCGCGATCCTGATGGTGCCCGACCAGCGGGACCTGACCCGGGTGCTCGCGGAATGTGTTCGGCTGGTGGGAGATTCGGCCGTCGGCTTGACGGCGGGGATGGGTCCTGCCGCGCGCTACCGGCGGTGGCTCGCGGTGTTGCGGGGGAGCGCGCGAGTCGTGGTCGGCACGCGTAGCGCCGTGTTCGCGCCCGCCGCGAATCTGGGCCTCATCGCGATCTGGGACGACGGCGACGACACCTACGCCGAACCCCGCGCGCCCTATCCGCACACCCGAGAAGTGTCGATGCTGCGGGTGCACGAGACCGGGGCGGCGTTCGTCGCGGCCGGTTTCGCCCGCACCGCGGAGGTCCAGGCGGTGGTCGACACCGGGTGGGCGCACGACCTCGTCGCCGATCGCTCGGTGCTGCGCAAGGCTGCGCCGCGGATCAGCGCTCCGGGCGACAGCGATTTCGCGCTGGAACGCGATCCGGTGGCGCGGGCGGTCCGCATCCCCGGCGTCGCGTTCGCGGCCGCGCGGGCGGCGCTCGCGGAGGGCGTTGCGGTGCTCGTGCAGGTGCCGCGCCGCGGCTACGTCCCGGCGCTGGCCTGCGCGAAGTGCCGCACGCCCGCACGGTGCAGGCATTGCAACGGCCCGCTGGCGCTTCCGGAGAGCCGCCCCGGCGGCCGTGCCGGTCAGGCCGAAGCACACAGCCCCAGTTGCCGCTGGTGCGGCATCACCGAGACCGCTTTCCGCTGCCCGGCTTGCGGCTCCCGGGCCTTGCGCGCCGTCGTGATCGGCGCCGCGCGGACCGCCGAGGAGCTGGGCCGCGCCTTCCCCGGTGTGCCGATCCGCGGTTCCGGCGGCGGCGCCGTCCTGGATACCGTCGAACCGGGACCGCAGGTGATCGTCTCCACCGTCGGTGCGGAACCGGTGGTGCGCGGCGGTTACGGTGTCGCCCTGCTGCTGGACGGCTGGGCACTGCTGAGTCGCGCCGACCTGCGGGCCGCCGAGGACGCGCTACGGCGCTGGATGTCGGCCGCCGCGCTGGTACGCCCGCACGGTCAGGTCGTGGTGATGGCCGAGCCGTCGCTGCCGACCGTGCAGGCGCTGGTGCGCTGGGACCCGCTCGGGCACGCCCGCGCGGAGGTGGACGCCCGCGCCGAGGTCGGTTTCCCGCCCGCGGTCCGTTTGGCCGCGGTCGACGGCGCCACCGAGGCCATCGATGAACTGCTCGCCGCCGCCGACCTCCCCGCCGACGTCGAGGTGCTCGGCCCGGTCCCGCTCCCCGCCACCGCCCGCAAACCCTTCTCCGGCGACTCCCCGGCCGAAGTCGAACGCATGCTCCTGCGCGTCCCCCGCCGCTCCGGCGCCACCCTCTCCCGCGCCCTCACCGCCGCCCAAGCCATCCGCAGCACCCACCGCTCCGACGCCCCCCTCCGCGTCCAAATCGACCCCATCGACATCGGCTGAGCGCGCTCGCCACGAGCCGAGCTTCCCCGGCGGCCGATCCAGGGAGCCGAGCCGCCGCGACACAGTCGCGCACCAGATATGGCAATTCATCAGCTACGCGCCGAAAACAGGTAGTCGACTACTGGCGTCGATCATCCACCGCCCTGAAATTATCGCCAGCAGGTTGGCCGAGCGGCCGAAACGTCTGAATGACGACAGAAGTATCACTCGCGATAGACAAAGGTAGGTGCAGAAATGACTCGGGTTGTCGGCACTGCGATATACGGCATCAGGCCGGATGGCGATCTGCAGTGGTATCGCCACGACGGTGTCCAAAACGGCGGCGCCTTCTGGACAGCAGGCGAAGGTGGGAAGAAGGTCAGTGGTGGCTGGAACATCTACAACACGGTGTTCAGCGGCCGTGACGGCGGCGTGATCTACGGCATCAAGCCGGATGGTGATCTGCAGTGGTATCGCCACGATGGGTGGCAGGATGGCGGCGCCTTCTGGACGGCCGGCGCGGGCGGTAACAGGATCAGTGGCGGCTGGGGCATCTACAGCAGGGTGTTCAGCATCGGCCAAGGCGTGATCTATGGCATCAAGCCGGATGGTGATCTGCAGTGGTATCGCCACGATGGGTGGCAGGATGGCACGGCTAGATGGACGGCTGGTGCGGGCGGTAACAGGATCAGTGGCGGCTGGGACATTTACGACACGGTGTTCGGCGGCTACCTCGGCGTGATCTATGGCATCAAGCCGGACGGTGATCTGCAGTGGTATCGCCACGATGGGTGGCAGGATGGCACGGCTAGATGGACGGCTGGTGCGGGCGGTAACAGGATCAGTGGCGGCTGGGACATTTACGACACGGTGTTCGGCGGCTACGACGGCGCGATCTATGGCATCAAGCCGAACGGTGATCTGCACTGGTATCGCCACGATGGGTGGCGGGACGGCACCGCCACGTGGACGGCCGGTGCAGGTGGGAAGAAGATCAGTGGTGGCTGGAACATCTACAGCACGGTGTTCAGTGGCGACACCTATCTCCACCTCGTCTGAGCATCCCCGATATCCAGGCTTCGATGTCCTGCGAATCGCGGCTCTACCTGCTTTCCGCTTTCCGCTCCCCCGGGGTGCTCCGGGGGAGCGCCTACATCGTCCCGAATCAGGCGAAGACCGCCCGATTCCGTTCGGCCCATTGGGCATACGTGCCCGCCGGTCGGCCGAGCACCTTCTCGATGTCCGGGCTGATGAGCAGTTCGCCGGGCGTGGGAGCGCCGAGGATCTCCAACGTATGGTCGGCGACCGCTTCCGGCATGAAGCGGAGCATGCCTTCCCGCGCCTGCGCCGGTGAGAGGTCGATGAAGCGAACTTCGGTCCCGAGCGCCGCGCCGAGTGCCGCCGCCTGCTCGCGCGGGGTGCTGAGCGCGGGGCCGGTCAGGGTGTAGATCCGGCCCGCGTGCCCGTCCTCGCGCAGCGCCGCGGCGGCCACGGCCGCGATGTCGGCCGGGTCCACCGAGGGCAGCCCGACCGATCCGAACGGCGCGGCGACGGTGTTCTCGGTGCGTACCGACTCCACCCATGCGTAGGTGTTGCTGAAGAACCCGCCCGGCCGCAGGAGGGTCCACTCGAGAGACGAGGCCCGAATTACGTTCTCGTAGGCCCGGATTCGGTCATAGCCCGCGGCTTCGGGCCGGGTCTGCGTGCCGAGCGAGGACACGAAGACCACCCGCCGCACTCCCGCGTCGGCGGCGACGCCGAGGACCTCCTCCGGGTCCGGTCCCGCCATCAACTGCTCGCCGGTGATCAACAGGAACAGCGCCTCGGCGCCCGCGAGAGCGGGGGAGAGGCTCGCGGGATCGGCGAGATCGGCCGCGACATGGCGGACTCCTTCGGGCAGTGCGACGTCGCCGACTCCGCGCGAGACGGCCGTCACCGGCGCGCCCGCCGCCGCGAGCAGCGGTACGAGCGAGCGTCCGATATTGCCGGTCGCCCCGGTCACCACGATCATGAGTTCTCCTAGTTAGTTGGCTGACTAAAAATGAACATAGCCGACGGTTCTCGGGCTGTCTATAGTCAGTTGTGTGACTAACTCAGCCGAGAAGGTGGGCAAGCGCGAGCGGCTGGTCGAGGCGGCAGTGCGCGAGTTCTACGAGCGCGGCGTCGAGAAGACCACCATCGCCGACATCGCGCGCACCGCCGACGTGCCGGTGGGCAACGTGTACTACTACTTCAAGACCAAGGATCAGCTGATCGAAGCCGCCATCGGTGCGCACGCGCGCGGCTTGGACGAGCTGACCGTGGGCCTGGACGCCCTGCCTGCGCCGCGAGAGCGGCTGAAGGCGCTGATCCAGGGCTGGGTCGACGGGCGGGAGATGGCGGTCCGCTACGGCTGCCCCTTCGGCTCGCTGACCGCCGAGTTGCACAAGCGTCCCGACCCGCTGGACGGGCGCGCGGCCGAGGTGATGCGGACGCTGGTGGACTGGGCCGAGCGGCAATTCACGGAGATCGGCCGCTCCGACGCGCATGCGCTCGCGGTGGCGCTCATCGCCTCCTATCAGGGAATCTCCCTGCTGACCAACACCTTTCGCGATCCCGAGCTGATGGCCGCCGAGGGGAAGCGGCTCCAGGACTGGATCGACTCGCTGTAGCGATATGCGTCGGGCGCGCCCGTGCACCGTGTGGTGCCGGGCGCGCCCGAGTCGTTTTCCCGGCCGGGAATTCTCCGCGGGTTCCTTGCGTTCGATGCATTGTCGATATATCGTCGATACTGTGAATCGAACACGAAAGCCTGAGGAGGCAGACATGGAAAACATCGAGAACATGCAGAACGGAGAGTTCGGCCGCGGCGGCCGCTGGCGCAAGCCGGGTCGCGCGGAGTTCGGTCCCGATCGTGGGCGGCACCGTCACGGCGGCAGGCACGGCTTCGGTCCCGAGTTCGGGCCGGGCTTCGGTCCTGGTTTCGGGCCCGGCTTCGGCCCGCAGTTCGGCCGCGGGCGCGGCCGCGGTGGCCGTGGCCGTCGCGGCGACGTGCGCGCCGCCGTGCTACTGCTGCTCACCGAGCGGCCGATGCACGGCTACGAACTGATCCAGCAGATCCGCGAGCGCAGCGACGACATCTGGCGGCCCAGCCCCGGGTCGATCTACCCCGCGCTGGCGCAACTGGAGGACGAGGGCCTGGTGCTCATCGAGAAGGTCGCCGGGCGCAAGACCGCCAAGCTGACCGACGCGGGCACCGAATACGTCACCGCGCATCGCGAGGAACTCGGCGATCCGTGGGCCCAGGTCAAGGCGGACGTCGGCACGCAGGCCATCGACCTGCGCGGTTTGGCCGGCCAGGTGATGGGCGCGGTCGCGCAGGTGGCCGCCGTCGGAACCCCCGAGCAGGCTGCGAAGGCGGCCGAGATCCTCAACGACACCCGTCGTTCGCTTTACCGCATCCTCGCCGAAGATGACGCTACCGAATAGTAATGATCACGAAACAGCCCGTGGGCGTGCGTTTTTCGAACCGATGGGGTAGATCATTGTGATATGGAACAGCCGATTGGTTCGTGGGGTTGGGGTAGATCACAGTGGGGTCGCGTCGCTATGGCGTGCGCGCTGGCCGCGGGGGCGTTGGTCGGGTCGAGTGCCGGCGGGTTGACCACCGCCGCCGCCGAGCCGGCCGACATCGCCGAACCGCTCGTCGTGCGCCCGCCCGACGTGCCCAACGACCCCGCTCCGCCGCAGCCCGACCACCTGGCCGCCGCGCGGCATCTGAAGGAGCACAAGAACGCTACGCCATTGGGCACCAACGATTTCGGCTGCCTTCCCACGGCGGCCCACCCCCGGCCGGTGGTGCTCGCGCACGGCACCGATTCCACCGCCTATTCCGATTGGTCGGCCATCGGTCCGCAGCTGGCGGCGGCCGGATTCTGCGTCTTCGCGCTCAACTACGGCGGCGCGCCGGGCGCCGACACCTACGGCACCGAGGACCTGCGCGCCAGCGCCCACCAGGTCGGCCAGTTCGTCGACCACGTGCTCGCGACGACCGGCGCGGCGGAGGTGGATCTCGTCGGATTCTCCCAGGGCGCCAACGTGACTCGGTACTACACCAACAAGCTCGGCGGTGCGTCCAAGGTGGCCAACTGGGTCGGCGTGGCCTCGCCGACCTACGGTGGCGTCATGTACGGGCTGGTGCCGGTGGCGCAGGTGATTCCCGGCGCGCTGGAAGTGTTCGCCAAGGTCACCTCGACCGCGGCGGTGCAGCAGGCGCAGGGCTCGCCGGTCATGCTCGAGCTCAACGCGGGCGGCGACACCGTGCCGGGCGTTCGCTACGTGACCATCGGCAGCCGGGTCGACGAGATGATCCAGCCGTTCAGCAATATCGCGCTGCGCGGGGCGAGTGCGGAGAACGTCGTCGTGCAGGACCTGTGCCCGGACAATCTCACCGGCCACTTCCACATGGTCTACGACCCGTTCGTGCAGCAGCTGGTGCTGCGGGCGCTCGATCCCGTCAACGCCTCCGCCCCGACCTGCGCGCCGGTCGCGCTCGGCACCGGTATTCCGCAGGTGATCATCGCGGGCAATTCCTGATCGAGATCCGCCTGGCTGGGATGGGCACGCGCCGATCAGCCGCCGAGCAGCGCGATGCTGCAGGCGATGATCCACGCGATCCATCCCAGCCAGCCGAGCAGTCCTAGCAGGGCCGTGCGGCTCGTTCCCTCGACGTTGTAGGGGCTGGCCGACGACGAGACGAACAGCAGTGCCGCACTGAGGTATCCGAGCCACCCGTGCCAGGCGGGCAGGAATCCCGTGTCGGTGCCTGCGATGCTGAACCCGACCAGGGCCGCGGCGAGAAATACCTGGTTGAATCCGAACAGCACGTTGCTCAGTGCCCACAACCCGGCCGTCGAGCCGCGCCCGTGCTCGGCGGCCGCGGCCAGGCCGAACCGCAGCGCCTCCACGCAGCTGAACGTCACGTTCTGCATCAGCACACCGGCGAAGCCGACCAGTGCCCATGCCCCGAGCCCCTGCGTCGGTGTCCAGAGCGCCGACAGCATCCCGGCGGCGAAAACCGTTGTGCACAACCATGACAGCGGTGCGAGCATCGACGGCCGTTTCAACGCGTCGCCGACTGTGGCCAGCGACGCCACGACCTCGTCCATCTTCTTGCCCGACATCGGGAAGGGGAGTCCGTCGCGGACATAGAGGAGGTTGACGATCAGCGCCGTCAGCACGAAACCGAGTCCGCTCCAACCCGCGACATCCGAAAAGCTCATGGGGAGATAGCCTCTCATATTGACTTTATGCGTACTTTAATGAATATATGATGGAGAAGATCGGAGGAGCAAGAGTGGAAGAACCGACGCGGCGCGGCTACGACTCGCTGCGGAGGCATGCCCAAGCGCAGCGCACGCGCGCGGATATCGCCGATGCGGCCCGTCGCTTGTTCGTCTCTCAGGGGTGGGCGCTGACCACGGTGCGCGACGTAGCGCAGGAGGCGGGGGTGTCGGTGCCGACGGTCTACGCGGCATACGGAAACAAGAAGGGGCTGGTCTGGGCCCTGGTGGACGCGGCGGACCTGTCGGCCGACCTCCCGCGCATGCTCGCCGAACTGGAGGAATCCGCCGCGCCCGAACGGCAGCTCGCCGCGATGGCCGGTTACGACAGGAGACTCTTCGAACGCGCTGGCGACCTCATCTTCCTGATCCGGGAAGCGGGGCGCACCGAAACCGATCTCGCCACCGTCTACGAGACCGTCCGGCGCGCGGCCGACGAGGCCCGTGCCGAGATCTTGTCCGCCTGGCCGGAGGACGCGCTACGTGCTGATCTGGACCAGTCCACCGCTCTCGACGTCTACGCCGCGCTGTGCAACATCGACGTCTACACCACGCTCACCGTCGAACGCGGCTGGCAACCCGACCGGGTCGAGCAGTGGTGGAGCGAGGCGCTGGCCCACCAACTGCTGCGCCGATGACCTTCCCGACCTCGACGGAACTGCGGGCGGCCACGGCCGTCGACCACCGAAACCGAAAGGATCTCCCCATGTCCGATCAGGGCGTCACCTTCATCAACGTCCTCGAGATCTCCGCCGACCGCATCGACGACTTCGTCGAACAGTGGCGCGAACGCGCCTCGCTCATGCGGAAAGCGCCCGGGTTCCGCGATGTCCGGCTGCACCGGGCGCTGTTGCCGAACACGCGGTTCCAGCTCGTCAACGTCGCGCATTGGGACAGCGTCGAGGCGTGCGAGGCCGCCGGTCTGAACAAGACGGTGGTGGCCTCGGTGGCGGAGGCGGAGAAGATCGCCGAGGCCCATCCCGGCCTCTACGAGGTTGTCGCGGAATATCTTTGATCCGAGTGCGATCCGTCAGGGGAAACGCATCAGCTGCCGGGCGAGGGTGAACAGGCGGCTGCCGAGCCTGATGACGGGGAGACCCAGCGGAATCAGCAGGATAGTCGCGCACAACACCGCGCCGAGGATCCAGACCACGGCCGCGACCAACCCGAGGACCGTGCCGAGCACGGCTGTCAGGAGTCCCAACACCAAGTTGAGCAAGCCCTTTATCGCTCGCATGACGACCTTTCCGTAACCATTCTGCGCCCTTTCCCGTCGATATGCACCCTGCCCGCACCCTCGACCGGTACGGGGTGAACGCCCCGGGCGCCGCTATGCCGCGGCGGTGGCGAGCTGCCGCTCCGCCCGGGTCGGCCAGCGACGGTGTTCGGCGTCGATGACGTAGGCGTGGGTGTGCCGGTAGAAGCGGTCGTTCACGCGCACGGCATCGGCCAGCCGGGCCGGGTCGATGGTGCCGACCTCGTGCAGGTGGGTCAGCTCCTCCGGGTCGTGGCGCGGCCACATCCGCAGCGCCACGGTGACTCCGGCCCCCGCGAGCACGGCCAGCGTCACCCAGGTGGTCGTGAAACCGGCGGCGGTCGTGAGCCATCCGGCGATCGGGTAGGTGATCAACCAGGCCAGGTGCGACAGCGAGAACTGCGCCGCGAAGATCGCGGGCCGATCGGCGGGCTGCGACGAGCGCCGCAGCACCTGGCCGGTCGGGGTGAGCACCGCCGCGGTGCCCGCGCCCACGGTGGCCCACACCGCGATCGCGGCGCCCCACCGCCAGTCGCCCGCGTTCGCCAGCGAGAGGGCGATGGCCGCACCGAGCCCGGTGATCAGCGTGGCCGCCCCCGCCAGCATGACGGGTCGCGCGCCGACGCGATCGAGCACGCGGGGCAGCGACAGTGCGACGAGCATGGTGCCGAACCCATTGGCTGCCAACAGCTTCGCCACGCCGGACTGGGTGCCGCCGAGGGTGTCGCGCACATAGTTGACCGTGTTGACCATGATCACCGATCCGGCGGCGGCGACCACGAGGTTCATTCCGAGCAGACCGCGCAGCCGCGGTGTCGCGGCGAAGATCCGCATGCCCGCCGTGATCCGTTCCTTGAAGGAGCCCGCCGCCGCGGTGGTCGCGTCCGGGATGCGGGTGGTGATCACGAGCAGCGCCGAGACGGCGAATCCGAGGGCGGTACCGACGAACAGCCAGTGGAAGCTGATCACGGTCAGCGCCGCGGCGGCCAGCATCGGGCTGAGCAGGGTTTCCATGGTGGCGGCCAGCTGTGCGGCCGACAGCGCCCTGGTGTATTCGCGTTCGTCGGGCAGGATGTCGGGGATGATCGCCTGATAGGTCGGGGTGAACGCGGCCGAGGCGGTCTGCAGCAGCGCGATCAGCACGTAGATCTGCCAGATCTGGTCGATGAACGGCAGTGCGAGCACCACTGCTGCGCGAATGACGTTGAGCCCGACCAGGAACGGCCGGCGCGGGAATCGGTCGGCGTAGGCGGCCACGAGGGGCGCGACCGTCACGTAGACCACCATCTTGATCGTCAGTGCGGTGCCGAGGACGGCGGCCGTGTCGGCGCCGGCGAGCTCGTAGGCGAGCAGTCCGAGGGCGACGGTGGTCAGTCCGGTGCCGAACAGAGCGGACACCTGAGCGGTGAACAGGCGCAGATAGTCGTGGTTGCCGAACAGTGCGGAGATCATGGGCGTGGAACGCATCGGAAACACTTCCTGGGAATGAGTCGGGGGTGGATCACGGGCGCTTCGACAGCAGCATTCGCACATGTCGGACTCCTCTGGCGAAAGTTTCGATTTCGGTGCTCAGTTGTCGGTGGGCAGGGTGAAGGCGGCGGTGCGGACGACGTCGCCGTGCTGGAAGTCCAGGAAGAGGCGGTAGGTTCCCGGGCCGGGCACCACGGTGTGGAAGGCGATGTCCGGGCCGGGTGCGGTCACCCCGTCGCCGGGCTCGCCGTTCGGGTGGACGTGGATGTAGGCCAGGTCGCCCGCTCGCAGGATCACCAGGTGTCCGTAGGCGGCCAGATAGGGCTGCAGGTCGGTGATCGGCTGCCCGTCCTTGCGCACGGTCAGCGTGAGCAGCCTGCCCGCGCCCGGCACCAGTTCGCCGTCGAGGGTGACCTCGTACCCGTCCACGATCGCGGTGCGCGCGGCCTGCGGCATGGGTCGCGGCGCGTAGGCGCCCGCCACGGCGAGATCCGCGCCGAGTGTGATGGTCTTGCCGAGGGCACGCGGGGCGATATCGGTGAAGACGCGGTACGCGCCGGCTTCCGTGAGGTTCAGCGTCACGGTCCAAGTCCCTTCGGCGGTGAGTTCGGGATGCACGTGCCAGAACCCGGTCAGCTCCCGCTGCACCACGATCAAGTGCAGCTCGCGGTCGTGGATGGCGTCGTAGTCGGTGACCGGCGCGCCGTCGGGGCCGAGGATCCGGAACCGCAGGCCGACCTCGCCCGTCCCGACGATCGGCTCCGTGAGCGCCAATGTGTAACCGTCCTGGGTGATTTGGAGCCCGCCGGGTAGTCCGGCGGCGTGGTCTGCGTGCCCGGCATGAGCTGCTGTGTGCCCCGCGTGGTCGCCATGGCCCGCGTTGGCGCCGTGTCCGGTGTGGCCGTCATGTCCGGTGTTGGTGCTGTGGCCCGCGTGCGTGCCGTGGTCGGTGTGGTCGCCGTGTCCGGTGTGGGTGCCGTGAGCTGTGTGCCCCGCGTGGTCACCGTGCGCGCCGTGGTGGTTGGTGTGAGTCTGCGTGGTCATCGCTCCGGCCTTCCGATCTTGTCGCTCGTTACGACCAAGAATGTATACCCCTAGGGGGTATATGGCAACCCTTGTGTGACTCAGCTCGCGCGCAGTACTACCGCCAGCTTGTAGGGTCGCCCGCGTCGAGCCGCGTGGGACGGCGCTGGCCCTCGGTGCGTCTCGGGTCGGGCATGCCGGTTTCTTCGAATGCGGTATCGCGACGCGGACGCCGTCCGCCGCGATCCTTACCGCCACCACGGCGCGGGCATAACCCCTCGGTGCCGAACTGCGACGACAACGGCCGGTGCCGCTCTCGGACGGCGGCGAAGCTGCTCAGGCGCTGTCCGGCTCGGCGTCTTCGGGCGAGGAGAGGTCGCGTCCGGCCGCCCAGAGTTGCTCGAAGTGGCCGATGGCGCCGCGGACGAAGGCCGGTTCGTCGATGCGAAACCCGCTGAGCTCCTGGGTGGTTCCGTTGGTGAAGGCGAGGAATGCGACGGTGTCGTCGAACAGCGCCAGGTTCACCGCGTCGGTGGGGAGCGGCCAGTCGATCACTCGAATGCGATAGTTCGGCTGCCGCAGTGTCGCGCGGTGCAAGCGCTGTGCCCACCGCGCCATTTCGGGAGTCGGGGTGGCGATGACGCGGCGCACCGAGCGGCCGGGGCGCGTCGACCAGGTCCGGAGCCCGTCGAAATACGCGGCGGCCGCGCGGCCGGTCTGCTCGTCGGTGAAACCGATGAAGTAGGAGGCGGGACGCAACCGGATGTAGGTCGTCATGATCCGGTAGCGGGCGCGGTCGATTTCGGCGAGCATCGCGGTGTAGAACTCGCGGCCGGAGACCGGGCGCAGGGATCCGCCCGCGGGCGGTTGCCGGTCGGGGTGCTCGGTCGCGTCGTCGTCGCCGAGCGCGCGATCGATCCTCAACCAGCGCAGCTTCCATTCGGAGACGTCCCCGCCGCACGCGGTGACGAACGCCTCGGTCTGCTGCCAGGTGGGGAATCGGCGACCGTTGAGTATCGCGGAAACCGTCGCGTTGCTGCAGTTCAGCGCCGCGGCGAGGATGCGTTGCTTCGGCCTGCCCGCGGCACGATGGAGATCTCTGAGCTCCATGGCGAATCGTTCGGCCGGTTGGTCGGGATCGAGGCTGCGGCGAGCGGACGGCATCGTGGCCTCCTGCGAACGTGCGGAATCACCCCATTATCTCCGTTGTCCGTTTCGTTCCGTCTTTGTTCGCCGAGGTGCGTCCGGCTCCCTGTGCATCCGTCCGCGCGTCGTCCGCGTCCGGCATCCTCCCCGCGATGCCTGACGGGCGCTACACCTGAAGACACGTCCGCGAAGACGGCGCGATCGAAGGACCTGAGGACATGAACGACGCCACGCCAACACCTTTCGCATCCCCTGATCCGATCCAGGATGCCGCTGCCCACCACCCCCTGGCCCTCTCGTCCGGGCAGGGCGCGGTGCTCCAGGCGCTCGCCGCCCTCATCGCCTTGGCCGAGGCATCCGCGACCACCTGGGCCCTGGCGGCCTCGGCACTCGTCGTCCTCGCGGTGGCATTGCCACTCGCCGGGTGGTGGCGCGTGCGGGGGTGCCGCCCGCACCGGATCACGCAGCGCTGCCGGGTGGGCGTCAGACGGATACTTCGTCGAGTTCCATGAGTGCGGAGTAGATGTCGGCGGCGACATCACCGGTGGGCGGTCTCGCGATCGAGGGTGCCGTCGGTCATGCGGTAGACCGCATCCGTGCGGTGCAGGTGGGTGCGGTCGTGGGTGACCAGTAGGGTGGCGGCGCTGTGGGTTCTTGCGACGGTGAGGATCAAGTCGATGATTTCCGCACCGCGTGCGGAGTCCAGTGCGCTGGTCGGTTCGTCGACGACCAGCAGTGCCGGATCGTTCATCAGCGCGCGGGCGATGTTCACGCGTTGGCGTTGACCGCCGGACAGTTGCGCTGGGCGTTTGTTCGCGTGCTCGGCCATTCCGACAGCTGCCAGCAGTTTCCTTGCCTTGGAGCGCGTTTCGCGGCGACGTGTGGGCGTGGTGAACCGTCGCTGGCCGAGGTGCCGCATCACTTCGAGCTGTTCGAGCGCGGTGAGCGCGGGGACCAGGTTGGGCTGCTGGAACACGATGCCGATGGACGACCGGCGCAGCGCCGCGCCCTCCCGTCGCGTGGCGGCGGCGAGATTCACTGTGTTCTGCGCACTTTCGAGCAGCACGCGACCGGAGTCGGGACGGATCAACGTGGCGACCACGGCGAGCAGAGTCGACTTGCCGGAGCCCGAAGGGCCGGTGATCGCCGCGACCGTGCCTGCGTCCACGCGCAGGCAGACGCGATCGAGTGCGGTGAGCCGGTCCGCACCGTCGGGGTAGGTGAGGGTGACGTCGTCGACAGTGAGGGACACGGGGATGCTCCGTAATCAGCGGGCCGCGCCGAGCGCGGCGAGTGGATCGGTGGTGAACAGGAAGCGCAGGGCGAACGCCGCACCGAGCAGGCCGAGCGCGATGAGCGCGGCCGCGGGCAGCACCGTCGTGGCGGGCGTCAGCGCCAACGGCACGTCGTCGACCACGAATGTCGCTGCAAGCAAGGTGATTCCGAGTCCCGCTGCGACGCCTGCGAACAGTACGACTGCGGCTTGGGTGAGCGTGTCGCGGACCAGTGACCCCCATGTCGCGCCCAATGCCTTCAACGTCGCGATATCGGGGGTGCGCTGGATCGTCCACACGGTGAAGAATGCGCCGATCACCAGCGCCGAGATTGCGAAGAGCAGCGCCGTCATCAGGGTGAGCGAACCGTTCTCGGCGCGGTAGGAGCCCAGCGCGTCCAACGAACCGGAGACGCTGGCCGTGGTGGTGCCGGCGGCGGCGTCGGCGGCTGCGGCATCGGACACGCCGGAGACCGCCAACACGGTCGCGGCGCCGCCGCGCGGGGTGAGCGAGCGCCAGTCGGCGACGGTAGTCCAGACCACCGGGGTGTGGCTGTACCAGTCGTCACCGCGGACCGCTGCCACGGTGAAGGCGCGCTCGTTCACGGACACGGTGTCGCCCGCCGCCACGTGCAGTGCCCGTGCCGCACCTTCGCTCAGCACGACCGAACCCGGTTCGGTTGCGGTTCGGTCGCCGAACGTAGATTTCTGCGCGCCGAACAGAGCGACGCGCGCCGGTTCGGCCTCGTCGCCGGACCGGACCGCTTCGGCTCGGCCGATGCCGATCGGCTCGACAGAGCTCGCGGCCACCCGCCAGGCATCGATCTGCTGCTCGGTCAGCGCCGACGCATCGAAGGACGGATCGCCACCGCTGCCGGCAAACACCAGATAGTCGGCGGAAATGCCTTGGACAGCGGAGATGTTCTGGTGCGCGAGACCAGCGGTGAGGCCACTCAGGAAACTCACCAGCAGGGCCACAAGGGTGACCACCAGTGTGATGAGCAGGAAGCGGCCGCGAGCAGCCCGGAGATCCCGAAGGGCGAGAAACATGCTTCCACTCTCGCGGCCGTGGGCCGGTTCGCCATCGCACGGGAGAAGGAACGCCCGCGGACGAACGGTGGACCCTGTTTTACACCTTTCGATGGATGACGCCCCGGTAACCGCACATAAGCTGGCAACGTGCATCCGTCGCCGCTCACCCCTGTCTTCACCACGCTGCGGCTCGGCTTGCACCTGCTGGTGACCGCGCTCGCGTCGGTCGTCGCTGTGCGGGCGCTGTTGCCGGGCGCGCCGCACGCGGGGCCGGTGGTCGTGCTGTCGGCGGCCTTTCTGCTCGTCTACTTCGCGGGCGCGGTCGTCGGCGACCGGAGGCGCGCCGCGCTGCCGGTGTGGCTCGTGACGCTGACGCTGCTGTGGCTCGGACTGGTCGCGCTTGCGCCCGACGCGGGCTACCTGGCCTTCGGATTGTTCTTCCTCTACCTGCACCTGCTGCCACGCCCGTGGAATCTGATCGCCGTGGCAGTGGCGACGGCGGTAGCGGTCATCGGCTTCGGTCTGCACCGCGGGTGGTCGATCGCCGGCGTGGTCGGCCCGGTCATCGGAGCCGCCGTGGCGGTCGGTATCGGCCTGGGCTACCACGCATTGTTTCGTGAATCGGCCGAGCGGCAGCGTCTCATCGACGAATTGCTCAGTACCCGATCCACTCTCGCGGAGCGAGAGCGTGCTGCGGGTAAGCTCGCCGAGCGCGAACGCCTGGCCAAGGAGATCCACGACACCGTCGCCCAGGGCCTCAGCAGCATCCAGCTGCTCCTGCACGCGGCTGAACGCGCCGATCCGGAACATCCCGCGCTGCAACAGATTCGGCTCGCGCGTGAGACCGCAGCGGAGAATTTGGCCGAAACGCGCGGCCTGATCGCCGAACTCGCGCCGGTCGCGCTGGAGGGTTCGTCGTTGGCTCAAGCGCTCGAACGGATTTGCCGACGTGCCGAAACGCCAGGACTTCGTGCACTGGTGGTCGTCGAGGGCGAGCCGGAGCGTTTGCCGATGCCGATCGAGGCGGCCCTGGTGCGGATCGCGCAGAGCGCGGTCGCCAATGTGGTGCGGCACGCGCATGCCGAGCAGTTGCGCCTGACCTTGACCTACGCGGACACCGACGTGCACCTGGATGTCGTGGACGACGGCATCGGTATCGGCCCGGATGTGTTCGCACGGGGTACTTCCGGCGGATTCGGATTGTCGGCGATGCGGGCACGAGTCGAGCAGCAGGGCGGAAGCATGGCGGTGGAGTCGGAACCGGGGCACACTGCCATCTCGGTATCGTTTCCGCTTGTGTCGGGACCCGTTGGCGCCGAGATCGATTCGGCGGACGACGCGTGATCCGCCTGCTGTTGGCCGACGATCACGCCATCGTGCGCGCCGGACTGCGCGCGCTGCTGGCGGGTGGCGCGGATATCGAGGTCATCGGCGACGCGCCGACCGCCGAAGCGGCCGTGGCCTTCTGCGCCACCACACCCGTCGACCTCGTATTGATGGATTTGAGTTTCGGGTCCGGGCGTTCCGGTGTGGAGGCGACCTCCGAGATCCGCGCGCTACCGGATCCGCCGAACGTCTTGGTGGTCACCAACTACGACACCGACGCGGACATCCTCGGCGCGATCGAAGCGGGCGCATGCGGCTACATCCTGAAGGACACCCCGCCGCCGGATCTGCTGGCCGCGGTGCGTTCCGCGGCGGCGGGGGAGAGCGTCCTCTCGCCTGCGGTCGCGTCCAAGCTCATGACCAGGGTCCGGCGCGCGGACAGTACGCTCAGCCCGCGGGAGATCGAAGTGCTCAGGCTGGTCGCCGACGGCCGGTCGAACCGCGAGATCGCCAAGGATTTGTTCCTGAGCGAGACGACGGTCAAGTCCCATTTGGTGCACATCTACGCCAAACTGGGCGTCCGCTCCCGCACCTCGGCGGTGGCGCGCGCCCGCGAGCAGGGAGCGATCTGAGACGCCGGGTGTCGCCGGAGTCCGTTCAGAGTTGTGGCTGCCAGGCGCTCACGGCCCAGATGACCACAACGCTCAGCGCGATGACGAGCAGCGACCACGCCGGGTAGTAGGGCAGCGACAAAAAGTTCGCGATGATCACCAGCGTCGCGATGGCCATCGCGGCGTAGCGGCCCCACGTCCTGCCGAACAGCAGGCCGAGGGCGCAGATCACGCCGATCGCGCCGAGGACCAGATGGATCCATCCCCAGGTGGTCGAGTCGAAGGCGTAGACGTAGTCGGCGCCCGCCACGTAGATCTCGTCCTTGGCGATGGCCGAGACTCCCTCGAGCACGGACACCGTGGCGAGCACGAGCAGCATGATCGCCGCCGTGATCGAGATTCCCGTGGCGACGCTCTGCCGTTGGAAGGGTTCCGCGGGCGGGGGACTCTGGACGCCCGATGGGTTCGTCATGGTGACTCCTCATCGACAGGGAACCGGATCTGCCGATCGTCCTCCCGCGAGCGCACGTACTCCTCACCCGTTCCGGGTGAAGTGAGCGATCGGCTTCCCGGCCGGTGCCCAGTAGTGCAGCTGCTCGATCCATATTAGTACGACCGTACTCGATGAATCCTCTGTATATGGACATATTGACGCTATGAGGCGGCAAACTTATAGTACGAACGTCCACATAGTTTGGGAGGTAGTGCGAGATGCGTGCAATACAGCAGCGGGAATGGGGCGGTCCCGAGATGCTGCAGCTGGTCGAGGTGGAGCAACCGCAGCCCGGGCCGGGTGAGGTACTGGTGCGGGTGATCGCGGCCGGAGTCAATCCGGTCGACTACTACACGCGTGAAGGCCGCGCGTATAACCGAGTACTCACCCTGCCCTTCGTCCACGGCTGGGACGCGTCCGGCATCGTGGCCGCGGTGGGCTATGGCGTGACTCGGTTCCGGCCGGGCGACCGGGTCTTCGGCATGCCGCAGTTTCCCCGGGAGGCAGGCGCTTACGCCGAATACGTCGCGGCTCCGGCTCGCCACTTCGCGCTGATGCCGGAGGAACTCGGTTTCGCCGAGGCCGCCGGGCTGCCGCTGGCCGGTTTGACCGCGTGGCAGATGCTGGTCGAGGTCGCGAAAGTCACGGTGGGGCAGCGAGTTCTCGTCGCGGGCGCGGCAGGCGGGGTCGGTCACTTGGCCATCCAGGTCGCCAAGGCGCGGGGTGCCCACGTCATCGGCACCGCTCGCGCCACCAAGCACGCGTTCCTGCGCGAGCTGGGCGCCGACGAGACCGTCGACTACACCGTGTCGGATGTGGCAGCCGAGGTGCGCGATGCCGACGTGGTGATCCAGATGTTCGGCGGCGAACACGGGCTCGGGGCCCTCGAATCCCTGCGCCGCGGCGGGATTCTGGTCAGCGGCCAAGCCGCATGGACGCCCGGGCTGCTCGAACGCGCCGACGAACTCGGCGTGCGCGCCACCGGCTACCTCGTCGATCCCGACGGCGCAGGGCTAGAGGCGCTGGCCGATCTCGTCCGCACCCGACAGTTGCGCGTGCACGTCGACCAGGAACTGCCCCTGGCGGAAGCGGCAAAGGCCCACGAACTCATTGCACAGGGCAGGACCGCCGGAAAGATCGTCCTGAACGTCGCCGAAGGCGCGTGAGACAGAAGGACAAGAAATCCGAACCGACCGGCAAAAGCTCTTCTTCGACTTCAACCAGATGTGCGAGCAGCTCGGTCTTTCCGTCGACGACGCCGCCGCGGGGTTCCATACCTGGCGGGAGAACGCGGAGGTATCACAGGGTCGCCACGGCGGCCAGCCGGGCTTCGATGATCCGGCGCGCCCGCTCGTAGCGGACGGGATCGCCGAACAGCAACGCGTCCTGCGCGGCCTGCCTGGCGACAGCGTCCAGCTCGAACGCGAGCTCGGCGGGATCGATACCCGTATCGATCTCGCCGAGCGAAATCGCTTCGGCAACGGTGGATTCATAGAGACGCAGCCAGTCCTGCCGCGCCGCCGCGAGGGCGTCGCGCACCCGCCCGGGGCGCGCGTCGAACTCCGAGACCGTGGATAGGAAGAAACACCCGCCACTGAAGATGGGCTTGGCCGCGTACTCCAGCCACGACTCGGCAAGGGCCCGCACCCGCCGGATCCCCGCGGGCGCCCGCCGCGCTGGTTTGACCACCTGCGTAGCGAACACCTCGATCGCCGCACGCACGGTCGCCAGCTGCAGCTCCTCCTTGGATCCGAACTGTGCGAAAACTCCGCTGTTGCTGAGCCCGAGTTCGGTGGACAGCCGCCGGGTCGACAGGCTTTCCAGTCCTTCGACCGAGGCGACGTCCATCGCCCGATCCAGGATGGCGCGCCGCGACTGTTCGCCGCGGCGCACGCGCCCGTCGACCTTGCCGTCGCTGACCATGCCTCCGCCTTTCGTCCTGTCCGAGCAGAGTAATAGTACAGCCGTTCACTTATCGTGCCGCTGTCGTGCTCCCTTGTCCGCTCGACGCGCCAGACGGCTTCATTTCCGCGACTCCGAGGGCCGCCACCGCAGCAGATCTCGCACGTCGACCGGCCAGTTCACCACGGCGACGCACAGCATGATCACCAAATGAAGTGGCGCCGACACTTCCTCGTAGACCGGTGCTTCATCGATGACATGCGTCGTCACCGCACCGGTGAGCAGCAGCACCAGTCCGGCGGCGCCGAGGAACCTGGACTGCCTGCGCGGAATGACCAGCAGAATCGCGCAGACCAGTTCGATCGCCCCGACCAGATAACGCATGTTCGGGTCGAAACCCCATTCGGCGAACTTCACGGAGTATGCCGGACCGAAGAAGGTCTCTCCCTGCCAGAATTTGGTGGCGAACCCCACGAAGAATTCGAAAGCCAAGAAGCAGTACCAGCCGGTGCGCAACCACGTTGGCACAGTGCGGCGTTCGGTCATTTTTCCTCCAGAAGCTGCATGGACGAGTGCCGCTGGCCGAGGCCGGGCGAGCACGGGATCTCCCGTCGCCGCTATGACCACCCGCACGCCGCGAATGTGACATCCGTTCACGGCAAGAACGACAGAGGCCATCCGCGTCGCGCAACCAGGTGGTCTCCGCTGCGCCTCGGTGTCACACCGACCCGGGTCGGCCGGTCATAGGTACTGACAGATCCACCGGGAGGAATTGACATATGGACTACACCGATTGGCTGGCCGGAGAGTTCGAGGGCAACAGAGCGCACCTGCGCGCCGTGGCGTACCGGATGCTGGGGTCGGCCACCGACGCCGAGGATGTCGTGCAGGAAGCCTGGATACGACTGAGTAGCCGAACCGACATCGCCGACGTCGACAACCTGACCGGATGGCTGACCACGGTCGTGTCACGCGTTTCGCTGAACGTCTTGCAGCGCCGCAAGAGCCGCCGCGAGCATCTCTACGGAACGGAAGTGGTCGACGACGGAGCCGAACGTGCAGGCGCGATGTCGCCCGAACACGAACTGATGATGGCCGACTCGGTCGGCTCGGCACTCATGGTCATCCTCGACACCCTGACCCCGGCCGAACGACTCGCCTTCGTCTTGCACGACATGTTCGCCGTGCCGTTCGACGAGATAGCCGCGATCGTCGGCCGTTCCAGCACGGCGACGCGTCAGCTCGCGAGCCGCGCGCGACGCCGGGTCCAAGGTATCGGTCAGCCCGCAACGATCGACGTCGCCCAGCAGAGCGAGATCGTCGACGCCTTCCTACGCGCCGCGCGCACGGGCCGCTTCGACGCCCTGATCGAGCTGCTCGACCCCGAGGTGGTGCTGCATGCCGACGACACCGTGGTGGCGGCCGGTGCGGCAGCGGAGGTCATCGGTGCCGATGCCGTGGCCCGAACCTTCGCCGGCCGCGCGCACGGCGCCCGGCCGGTCCTGATCGACCGAGTTCCCGGCGCGGTCTGGACGGTCGGCGGCCGCCCACGAATCGTCTTCTACTTCGCGATCGTGCAGGGGAAGATCGTGGGCATCGAGATGATCGGCGATCGGGAGCAGCTCGACGGAATACGTTTCGAGGATCGGAAATGATCGATCTTCTGCGCACCGCGGCCGGCCCATGGACACCAACCCGCTTCGGTGGTGGGCCGGGACGCGGAGTCACCGTCGGCTTCTGGATCGCGACCGGCATCGTGACCAGCGTTCTCGTCAGCGGTGGTATCGCCGATCTGCTGCGCCGCGGTGGGACGGTAGCGGGAATGCTCGAACTGGGCTACCCGGAATATTTCATTCCCATCCTCGGGGTCTGCAAGATACTGGGCGCGTCGGCGATACTCGCGCCAGGATTCAGGCGACTGAAAGAATGGGCATACGCCGGAGCGTTCTACAACTTCGCCGGAGCATTCGCTTCCCACGTCGCGTCCGGATCATCCACTGCGCACCTACTGTGGACCGCGGCATTCGCACTGTGCGTACTGATCTCGTGGTCCCTCCGCCCCACCTCTCGACGCCTCGGACGACCTCGCCCTGTGTCGTCACGACATACGTGACGGATCGCGATGTGCTGCGCCACGATATGACACCTGCATCAGGAGATGCTGGTGTGGGCGTCCTCGCCGAGGAATCCACCCGACTGGTGCCGCCACAGCTGCGCGTATGTTCCTTGCGCGCAGAGCAGCTCCTCGTGTGTCCCCTCCTCGACGACTCGCCCGCGGTCGAGCACCACCAGCCGGTCCATCCCGGCCACAGTGCTCAGCCGGTGCGCGACGACCAGCGCCGTACGCCCTTCCATCAACTCCCAGAGCGCTTGCTGCACAAGCAATTCGCTTTCCGAGTCGAGGGCGCTGGTGGCCTCGTCCAGGAGCAGGATGGGCGCGTCCCTCAGGATGGCCCGGGCCAGCGCGACCCGCTGGCGCTGGCCGCCGGACAGTTTCACGCCGCGCTCGCCGATGAGCGTTTCCATACCCTGCGGCAGCGCGTCCGCGAACTCGGTGACGTGCGCGGCCTTGGCGGCCCGCAGGATCTCCTCGTCCGTGGCGTCCGGGCGCGCGAACCGGATGTTCTCGCTCAGGGTCCGGTGAAACATGGCCGGATCCTGTGGCACGTAGGCGATCAGACTGCGCAGATCCGCCTGCCGCAGCCGGGCAATGTCCTGCCCGCCGATGCGTATCGTTCCGGATTGGATATCCATCAACCGCAGCAGCAGTTGGGTCATGGTGGTCTTGCCGCCACCGGATCGTCCGACCAGGCCCACCTTGGCGCCGCTCGGCACGTGCAGATCCAGTCCGTGGAACAGCTGCCGCGCACCACCGTGCGTGAAGTTCACTCTCTCGAACCGCACGTTGAAGTCCTTGGGTCGCAGTGCTTCCGGATGTTCGGTGTCGAGCACCTTCGGTTCGTCGAGCAGCAGTTCGGTGAACTGCGCAGCCTCGGTGAGCACGGTCTCCAACCGCCGGTAGATCTGGTTGAACCGGAACATGATCCCGGTGGCGTTGAAGTAGTAGGTGAATGCCACCACAATGGCCTCCACCCCCGCATTCCCGCCGCTGAGGCCCAGCGCGATCAGCAGGCCGATCACGTTGGTGAGCACCACCAGCGGCGTTACCAGCGTATCTATCCGCAGGTTCGCGTAATCCCAGGAGCGCAACGACTTTCGCCGCGACGAGGCGACCCGCCGCCGATGCTCGGCCGCCTCCTGCGGTTCGGCAGCGAAGGCGCGCACCACCTGCATATTGGCCAGGCTGTCGGCCACATGCCCGGAAACCCGTGCAATGGCGGCTTCCCGGTCGTCTACGAGCTTCTGGCGGCGCTGGATCAAGGGCATGATGACCAGCGCGGTCACCACGATCATCCCCATCAGCACGACGACCAGCATGGGGTTGTAGCGCCACAACACCACCGAGGCGAACACCAGCGGCACCAGTGCCGCCAGGACCTCGAAGGCGAGAGTATCCACGAACTGTTCGAACCGGCTTGCGAAGCTGAGCGAGCGCTTCGTCAGCGAACCGGCGAAGTTGTTGTGGAAGAACGCCGCGTCCTTGGCGAGCAACTCATCCATGGCGAGCACGTACAGGTGCTCGATACCGTACGCGTCGACTCGGTTCAGACAGTGAATCCCGATGCGCCACAGCAGTTCCGCGAGCAGCAGGGCGCCACCGAAGGCGAGGATGTACGAAGCGAGGGCCCCGAAACTCGTATCCCCGGTCACCGCGACCCGGCCGACCATCATGGCGACGATCAGCGGTGCGATGTACAGGTTGCAGATATTGCCGAGTGCCGGCGCCAGCAGCGCCGGAATCGTCGTGGCCTTGCGCGAGGCCATTTCCCGGCCATAGAAGCGCAGCACCAGCTTGACCGCTGTCGCGCGTGAACTCATGCTCCCCCCTCTCGTCTCGAATCAACGAGCGATGCAGGTGAGCAATGATCCCGCGTCCAGGCGGGTTACCGCCAGCGAATAACCGCAGTCGGCGAGCTGGGTCCGCTCGCGTAACCCTCGACAGGGCAGTCGAGGGCAGAGGCAGATCCGACCGTGATCGAGCGTCCCGGCTCGTGATCGTCGGTTGTCGCGGATGGTCTTGGCGAAGCCGCCGGGCCTTCCCAGGCGGCCGGGCGGGGGGATGAACACCCCGCCCGGTCCGCAATGGAGTTCTACCAGGTCGGAGGGCTCGCGTTGGGGAGATCCGGGTGATCGGCGTCGCTCTCTAGAATGAGACGACCGTATTCGTCCGCTTCCGGGAGCCGCCGTGACCATTCAGCCCGTTCGCCTGTTCGGCGATCCGATTCTGCGCGCCCGTGCGGCGGAGGTCACCGAATTCGATCGTGAGCTGCGCCAGCTGGTCGCCGACCTGACCGACACCATGCACGACGACGGCGGTGTCGGCATGGCCGCGCCGCAGATCGGCGTCGGCCTGCGGGTGTTCGTCTACGACACCGGCGACGCCGCGGGCCATCTGGTCAACCCGACCTACACCGTGGTGGGCGACGAGGAGCAGGTCGGTCCCGAGGGCTGCCTGTCCATCCCCGGGCTGCGCTACGACACCCGCCGCGCGCTGCGGGTGCGCGCGTCCGGCGTCGACATGCACGGCAACCCCGTCGAGTTCGCCGCGGAGGAACTGCTGGCGCGCTGCGTGCAGCACGAGACCGACCACCTCGACGGCGTGCTGTTCATCGACCGGCTCGACCCGGCCTCCCGCAAGGAGGCGATGCGCACCATCCGGGAATCCGACTGGTTCGTCACGGGCGTGACCGTGCGCGAATCGCGCGGTGCGGGCCAGGCCGGACCGTTCGGACGGGGCCGCTGATGCGCGTCGTCTTCGCAGGCACCCCCGAACCCGCCGTTCCCTCGCTGCGCAGGCTCATCGAGTCCGGCCGCCACGAGGTGGTCGCCGTGGTGACCAGGCCCGACGCGGTCGCAGGGCGCGGACGCAAGGTGACGCGGTCGCCGATCGCCGCGCTGGCCGACGAGCACGGCATTCCCGTCCTCACTCCGCGCCGCCCCAGCGAACCCGAATTCATCGAGCAGCTCACCGAACTGGCCCCGGACTGCTGTCCGGTGGTGGCCTACGGCGCGCTGTTGCCGCAGCGGGTGCTCGACATTCCGCGCTTCGGCTGGATCAACCTGCACTTCTCGCTGTTGCCCGCGTGGCGCGGCGCGGCGCCGGTGCAGGCCGCCATCGACGCCGGTGACGAGATCACCGGCGCGTCCACCTTCCAGATCGAGTCGGGCTTGGACACCGGACCCGTCTTCGGGGTGGTCACCGAGAAGATCGCGGTGACCGACACCGCGGGCGCCCTGCTCGGCAGGCTCGCCGAAACCGGCGCGCACCTGCTCGAAACGACCTTGGACGGCGTCGAGGACGGCACCCTGCACGCCGTGCCGCAGCCCACCGATGGCGTCTCCTACGCCCCGAAGGTGGTCGCCGAAGACGGTCACATCCGCTGGGACCTGCCCGCGCTGGCCATCAGCAGGCGCATTCGCGCCGTCACGCCCGCGCCCGGCGCGTGGACCGAGGTGAACGGCACCCGCCTGAAGCTCGGACCCGTCGAGATGGTGCAGGAGGCGCTGCCCGAACGCGTCATCGAGGTGCGCAAGACCGGCGTCTTCGTCGGCACCGCGACCACCGCCGTGCGCCTGGACCAGGTGCAGCCGCAGGGCAAGCGCATGATGGCCGCCCTCGACTGGGCGCGCGGCGCCCGCCTGCAGCCCGGGGCGGTGGTCGAATGAGCCCCGCGGATCGCCCACACAAGTCCGACAAGGACATCGACGGCGGGTGGGCCAAACGTGCCGCGCGCAAGCAGGAGGCCCGCCGTGACGCCGCCTCCGGCAAGCCGGAGCGAGATTCGGATGCGTTCACGGGAAGCCGTGGCGCGCAACGGAAGCCGGATTCGCCGCGCAAGCCGTTCCGGTCCGATCGGGAGGCGACGGGCTACCGGAGTCAAGGCGACCGCCGTTTCGAGGGGAAAACGACTCGGGGCACGGACAAGCCGGGCGGCAAGTCCGCAGGTGGACGGGCGGGTCGCGAGTCCGGTTACGGCGCAGCGCGTTCCGACGAAGGACGAACCGGATTCGGCCGCGCCGGACGATCGGCGCAGGCGCCGGGTAAGAGCGGTGCGGGCCGGGACCGATCGTGGGACGACAGGTCGGCAGGCAGGTCCGGCGGTGACGCCTCCGGTCGTCGCTCGGATTCCGGCTCGGGATCGTCCGGCAGGCGGCGAGCCGACGATGCCGTCGGCAGGCAGGCCGAGCGCGGCGGTCGCGCGGCGGCGGAGCGTTCGCCGGGCGGACAGCGCGCCGGTACTGCGAAATCCGCTGGGGCGGACAAGGATCGGGGTTCGGCAGGAAAGCGGTCCCGGCGCGCCGGGAACGTGGACCCGGTGCGCGAGGTCGCGCTCGAGGTGCTGCGGGCGGTGCGGGAGCGCGACGCGTACGCGAACCTCGTCCTGCCCGGACTGCTTCGCGACCGGCATCTGTCCGGCCGGGACGCGGCGCTGGCCACCGAGCTCGCCTACGGGGCCTGCCGGACCACCGGACTGCTCGACGCGGTGATCGCGCACGGCGCGGGCCGCTCGGTCGAGGAGATCGACGGGCCGTTGCTCGACATCCTGCGACTGGGCACCTATCAGCTGCTGCGCACCCGCATCGGCGCGCACGCCGCCGTCGACACGTCGGTGGCGCTGGCCAGGGCCGAATTCGGCGCGGGCAAATCGGGTTTCGTGAACGCGGTGCTGCGGCGCGCGGGGGAGAAGCCCGTCGAGGAATGGGTCGAGACGCTGGCCCCCGCCGACCCGGTGGGACGGCTGGCCTTCGAGTACGCGCACCCGGTCTGGATCGCCCAGGCGTTCGCCGACGCGCTCGGCGCCCGCGCGAACGAACTGCGCGACCTGCTCGCCGCCGACGACGAGCGGCCGGTCGTGCACCTGGTCGCCCGGCCCGGGGAAATCACCGCCGAGGAACTCGCGCTGGTCACCGGCGGCGAGGAAGGCCGCTGGTCGCCGTACGCCGTCTATCTCGAAGGCGGGGATCCCGGCCGCCTGGAGCCCGTGCGCGAAGGCATGGCCGCGGTGCAGGACGAGGGCAGCCAGCTCGTCGCCCTGAGCTTGACGCGGGCTCCGCTGGAGGGTCCCGACGGCGGCCGCTGGCTCGACCTGTGCGCCGGACCGGGCGGCAAGGCGGCGCTGCTCGGCGCGCTCGCGGCGATCGACCGCTTCCAGGTGGACGCCGTCGAGCCCGCCGAACACCGCGCCGAACTGGTGCGCAAGGCCACCCACGACCTACCGGTGCGGGTGCACGTCGTCGACGGCCGCGACAGCGGCCTCGAGCCCGGCTACGACCGCATCCTGGTCGACGCGCCGTGCACCGGCCTCGGCGCATTGCGGCGCAGGCCGGAGGCGCGCTGGCGCCGCAGCCCCGCCGACGTGCGCGACCTGGTCGTGCTGCAGCGCGAATTGCTCACCGCCGCATGGGATCTGCTCCGTCCCGGCGGTGTGGTGCTGTACTCGACCTGCTCACCCCACCTGGCCGAGACCGTGTCGATCGTCGCCGACCACGTCCGCCGCACGGGCGCCGTCGAACTCGACACCCGCGACCTGCTCCCCGGCGTCACCGACCTCGGAGACGGCAAGGCCGCGCAGTTGTGGCCGCACCGTCACGGCACCGACGCCATGTTCATGGCGGCGCTGCGTAAACCGATCTGAACGTCAGCCGAGCCGGTGGGATGAGCTGCGGCCAGCGCGCCCAGACAACCGGCTCGGCGACGGTCCACGCCCGGACATGACACGACACCACCGCGCCCCGTGGCAGTCCCGCGTCGGCCGAGCCGATCACGCCCTCGGTTCCATCCGTCCAATCCAACGCGCCCGCGCCCGCGCACACTGGTCCCATGACCCTGACGTGGCAAGACGTGGTGGCGATCGCGACCGAGTTCCCGGCGGTCGAGGAGTCGACGTGGTGGCGCAGCCCCGCGCTGAAGGTGGGCGGCAAGGGGTTCGCGCGGCTGCGGTCGGAGGCCGAGGGCGGGCTCGTGCTGTTGTGCGAGAGGGCGGAGAAGGAGGCGCTGCTCGCCGCGGGCGATCCGGCCTTCTACACCACGCCGCACTACGACGGATACCCGTACATCCTCATCGATCTCGATCGGATCGCGCCGGATCAGCTGCGTGAACTGATCGATGCCGCCTGGTGGTTGTCGGCGCCCGCGAAGATCCGCAAGGAGCGCGCGGCGGGGTGACCCGTCAGTCCCGGCTCGACAGCTCCCGCAGCCGGGCAAGGGTTTTCGCCAGGATGCGCGAGACGTGCATCTGCGAGATGCCCATCTGCTTGGCGATCTGGGTCTGGGTCATGGATTCGAAGAACCGCATGGTGAGGATCCGGCGTTCGCGTTCCGGCAGCCCGGCCAGCAGCGGCCGGATGGCGACGTACTCCTCCACCCGGTCGAACTGGGATTCCTCTTCGCCGAGCGTGTCCAGCAGCGAGGCCTCGGTGTCGCGGCCGAGCGCCGCCGCGTCGATGGAGCTGGGCTGGTAGGCGTTGCCCGCGATGACGGCCTGGGTCACCTCGTCGGGATCCACCTCGAGTTCCGCCGCGATCTCCTTGGCGGTGGGGGAGCGGCCGAGGGTCTGCGAGAGCGTGTCGATGGCCGCCCCGATGCGCAGGTGGGTTTCCTTGACCCGCCGCGGCACTCGCATGGCCCAGGTGTTGTCGCGGAAGTAGCGCCGGACCTCGCCCATGATGGTCGGCACCGCGAACGAGAGGAAGTTCGATCCGCGCGAGACGTCGAAGCGGTCCACCGCGTGCACCAGCCCGACCCGCGCCACCTGGGTGAGGTCGTCGAACGGTTCGCCGCGGCCGCTGAACTTGCGCGCGATGTGATCGGCGAGCGGGATGCAGCGGCTGATCAGCTCGGCGCGCACCGCGGAGTGCTGGGCGGTGCCCGATTCGCTGGCGGCCAGCCGCTCGAACAGCGCGTTCAGGTCGTCGTAGCCGGTGACCGACCCCGCCTCGGCTACGGCCTCCGCGTCTTCGGCGGCGTCCGCCTCTTCGGCGGCGTCGGTGGGCTCGGCGTCGGTGGGCTCGGCTTCGGCTTCCTCATTACGGTCCTGGTCGAACACGGTGTCCTCGTCCGCCACTACGCCTTCCCCCGGACCCGACGGAACTCCACTGTCGTCGGATATCCGGAGACCGCTGAATCGTACGAATTCTGTGTCGCCTCCACCACGTCGGTGAGCGTCCGCAGCACATGCCAGCCGAAGCTGCGCTGATCGGGTAGCCCCTCGGCCCCGGCGATGCCGGTGACCTCCACGCGCAGTTCGGTCTCCCCGATGGTGAATCGGCAGTCCAGGCTGGTGCCCGGCGCGGCTAGCGCGATGAGGGTCGAGCACACCTCGTCGACGGCCAGCCGGATGTCGGCCACTTCGTCCAGGGTGAAATCACTGAGCAGGACGAGAGTTTCGGCGAGCCCGCGCACGATGGGCAGCTGTGTGACCGATGCGGCCACCCGAATCTCCACCGGGGTGCTGTAGAGCCCCTGTTCCGCCGAAATGTTGATCACTCTGCACAGGCTACCCACTGGAGGCCGCCTGCAATCACCGATTCCCTGCGGCACGGTGTGTGATCGGGCTCGGTACACTCCGGGGCTGTGTCCACACCCACGTTTTCCCGCCCTGGCCAGCCGATGATCGCGCCGTCCATCCTGTCCGCCGATTTCGCTCATCTCGCGGACGAAGCCCGCCGTGTGGAGGGCTCGGACTGGCTGCACGTCGACGTGATGGACGCGCATTTCGTGCCGAATCTCACGCTGGGCCTGCCGGTGGTGGAGAGCCTGCTGAAGGTGACCGACATCCCGCTGGACTGCCACCTGATGATCGAGGACCCGGGCCGCTGGGCGCCGTCGTACGCGGAGGCGGGCGCGTACAACGTCACCTTCCACGCCGAGGCGACCGACGACCCGATCGCCGTGGCTCGCGACATCCGCGCGGCGGGCGCGAAGGCAGGCCTGTCGGTGAAGCCGAACACGCCGATCGAGCCGTACCTGGAGATCCTGCGCGAATTCGACACCCTGCTGGTGATGAGCGTGGAGCCCGGCTTCGGCGGCCAGTCGTTCATCGCGCACGTGCTGGACAAGGCGCGTACCGTGCGCAGGCTGGTCGACGCCGGTGAGCTGCGGCTGATCGTCGAGATCGACGGCGGCATCAACGCCGACACCATCGAGCAGGCGGCCGAGGCGGGGATCGACTGCTTCGTGGCGGGCTCCGCGGTCTACAACACCGCCGACCCCGGCGCCACCGTCGAGACGCTGCGGCGGCAAGCGGCCGCCGTGTGGCACTGAGCAACGCGGCATCGGACTACGCCGCTGCGGCTTGGTCCGCGGGCGTGCGACCGGATTTCGTTACAGCGCGCGGTTTTTCGGCGCTCCGAGGGCGCGTGTCGCCTCGATGACCACGGTCAGTGGCGGCAGCGTCGTCGCGCCCTCGGGCGGCTGCACCCAGACGCGGTAGCCGGTGCGCTCGTCGTCGGGCGACGGCAGCACGATCTGGCTGCCTGCGCAGGCGACCGTCGCGTAGAGCCGGAAGAGCTGGGCGGAGACGGCGGCGGTGAGCGAATCGGGTCGCGCCGGACCGGTGATGAACGTCCAGCGCCGGGCGCGCGGGTGGTGCACGACCGGCGCGGCGATCTGCGCCTGCGCGAGCTTCTGTTGCACCTGTTCGCCGAGCTCGGCGGGCATCGTGATGGCGCCGTAATGGGTGCCGATGTGCAGCAGGATGTGGCGTGACGTGGGATCGATCGATGCGGGCAAGTGGAACTCGCGCCGGTACTGCGCGCAGCGGACTTCCAGTGTCGAATCGAGAAACGTGGTCACGCGGCACCCCCATCTGTGTCGAACTCGGTTGGGCCCACTGTGCTGCCCTGGCTTTCTCGAGTGGTGGATTTCCTTGGGTTGAACTTCTCGGGCACTGCCCTGTCGAAGCGGCGTCGGCCTTGTCGAACCATTCGACGGCGAACTGCTCGGATCGGAAGTTGAACGGTAGGAATCAGCTACATAACAATATTGCTTCCATTTTCGTTCCGGCGCAAGAAGTTGGTGTATCTGTGTTCCAGCTGGGTATCAAGTCGAGTTCGACCTTGGACGGTCCCGGTGAAATCGCCCGGCGTAGCTGTGGGAAATCCCGCTGAACAATTGCCGTCGATCTGGAAACTCGGAAATTCCGGTATGACCGTACAGAATTGTTTCGAGTTAATGTCGGCAATCGCCCGACCGGTGGTCGATAAAAGTCTGCTCGGCTGTTTTCGCGGTGTGTCGCAGAATGGCGGTTGCGGATGCGGGGTGGCGAGCCCACCGCGCTGGGCGCTACGACCCGGCGTCGTTACCCTGGTGAGGGCACCGAACGCCGGGAATAGCGGCGGGGGTCCCGGCTGTTCCGCAACCGTACGTACACACGCGACAGGGAGTCACGCATGTTCACAGGCATCGTCGAGGAGCTGGGCGAGATCGTCGCCACCGAGCAGCTGGCCGACGCCGCGCGCCTGACCATCAGGGGCAAGCTCGTCACCTCCGATGCCGGACACGGTGATTCGATCGCGGTCAACGGCGTGTGCCTGACCGTGGTCGAGGTCGTCGACGGTGACTCCTTCACCGTCGACGTCATGCAGGAAACGCTGAACCGCTCCTCCATCGGCGGGCTCGGCGCGGGCTCGCGGGTCAACCTGGAGCGGGCCGCCGCGCTGAACAGCCGCCTCGGCGGACATCTGGTGCAGGGCCACGTCGACGGCACCGGCACCGTGCTCTCCCGCACCCCCTCCGAGAACTGGGAGGTCGTGCGCATCTCGCTGCCCGGCTCGATCGCCCGCTACGTGGTGGAGAAGGGCTCCATCACCGTCGACGGCATCTCGCTGACCGTCTCGGGTCTCGGCATCGCCGACGAACCCGCCGCCGATGGCAACCGCGACTGGTTCGAGGTCTCGCTGATCCCCACCACCCTCTCGCTGACCAATCTGGGCGCGGCGGGTGTCGGGACCACGGTGAACCTGGAGGTCGACGTCATCGCCAAGTACGTCGAGCGCCTGCAGCAGCGCGGCTGAGCGCGCGCGTGCGGATGCGCCGCCGTGGGCGCACGGGACAGGCCTTACTGTAGTGAGGCACCTAATTCGAGATGGAGCACAGCAGACGTGACCAGGTTCGACACCATCGAGCGCGCAGTCGCCGACATCGCCGCCGGTAAGGCCGTCGTTGTCGTCGACGATGAGGATCGCGAGAACGAGGGCGACCTCATCTTCGCCGCGGAGAAGGCCACCCCCGAGTTGGTCGCCTTCATGATCCGTTACACCTCCGGTTACATCTGTGTGCCGCTGACCGGTGACGACTGCGACCGCCTCGGCCTGCCGCCGATGTACGCGACGAACCAGGACAAGCACGGCACCGCCTACACCGTCTCGGTCGACGCCCGCGAGGGCATCACCACCGGCATCTCCGCCGCCGACCGCGCCACCACCATGCGCCTGCTCGCCGACGCCGACGCCAAGGCCGACGACCTCACCCGGCCCGGCCACGTGGTGCCGTTGCGCGCCAAGGAAGGCGGCGTGCTGCGCCGTCCCGGCCACACCGAGGCGGCCGTCGATCTGTCCCGCATGGCGGGCCTGCGCCCGGCGGGCGTGATCTGCGAGATCGTCAGCCAGAAGGACGAGGGCCACATGGCCCGCACCGAGGAGCTGCGCGTCTTCGCCGACGAGCACGAGCTGGCGCTGATCTCCATCGCGGACATGATCGCCTGGCGGCGCAAGCACGAGAAGCAGGTGGTGCGGGTCGCCGAGGCGCGCATCCCGACGGCGCACGGCGACTTCACGGCCGTCGGCTACCAGAGCATCTACGACGAGGTCGAGCACGTCGCGCTGGTGCGCGGCGACATCAGCGACGGCGAGGACGTGCTGGTCCGGGTGCACTCCGAATGCCTGACCGGCGACGTGTTCGGCTCGCTGCGCTGCGACTGCGGCCCGCAACTCGATGCCGCGCTGGAGATGGTGGACAGCGAAGGCCGCGGCGTCGTGCTGTACATGCGCGGTCACGAGGGCCGCGGCATCGGGCTGATGCACAAGCTGCAGGCCTACCAGCTGCAGGACTCCGGCCACGACACGGTCGACGCGAACCTGGAGCTCGGCCTGCCCGCCGATGCCCGCGACTACGGCACCGGCGCGCAGATCCTGGTCGACCTCGGTATCCGGTCGATGCGCCTGCTCACCAACAACCCGGCCAAGCGGGTCGGTCTCGACGGTTACGGACTGCGTATCACCGAGCGCGTCCCGATGCCGTTGCGCGCCAACGCCGAGAACCTGCGCTACCTGCGCACCAAGCGCGACCGGATGGGGCACGACCTGATCGGTCTCGACGAACTCGACCTCGGCGAAACGGCGCAGTGAACGACGGCGCAGTCAACGACGACGACCTCCGGAAAGGCGGAACACGATGAGCGGCACCGGCGTACCCAGCTTCGAGCTGTCGGATGCCAAGGACCTCAAGCTCGGCATCGTCGCCTCGCGCTGGCACACCAAGATCTGCGACACCCTCGTGGCCAATGCCGAGCGGGTGGCGAAGGAGGCGGGTGTCCAGCACGTGACCGTGGTGCGCTGCGCGGGCGCCATGGAGCTGCCGGTGGTCGCCCAGGAACTGGCGAGCACCCATGACGCGGTCGTCGCGCTCGGCGTCGTGATCCGCGGCGGCACACCGCATTTCGAATACGTCTGCGATGCGGTGACCGCGGGCCTCACCCGGGTCTCGCTGGACGCCGCGACGCCGGTCGCCAACGGCGTGCTGACCACCAACACCGAGGAGCAGGCGCTGGATCGCGCCGGGCTGCCCGGTTCGGCCGAGGACAAGGGCGAGCAGGCCTGCGCCGCGGCGCTGGACGCCGCGCTCACCCTGCGCGCGCTGCGGCAGTCCGCGTAGTCATGCCGGTCGTTCGCATCTGGAGGAGGAACGACGGCGCACAGCCCGCGGGCGCCGCGGCCGACGGCGGCTGGGACTTCGAGGTGCGCCCGCGCCGCGCGGTGCTGACGGCACGGATCGTCGCCGCGCTGATCGTGGCCATGTTCGCGGTGGGCGGCATCTGGCTGCGCAGCGGCTCGACCGGTGTGAACTTCCGGCTCGCCGACCAGATCGCGATGGTCGGCATCGGCGTGCTCGGTGCGGGCGCGGTGCTGATGCTGACCCGCCCGCGGGTGCGGGTCAGTCCGCGCGGGGTATCGGTGCGCAACATCCTCGGCGACACCCTGTTCGGCTGGGAACACATCCGCGGCGTCTCGTTCCCGGACCGGAAGTCCTGGGCGCGACTGGAATTGGTCGACGACGACTACGTGCCGCTGCTCGCGATCCGCTCCAACGACAAGGCGCACGCCGCGCGCGCGATGGATCGGCTGCGCGAACTCGGCGCGAAATACGCGGGACCGGCCGAGCCGAAGCAGGACTGACGCGCACGGTCCGGCGCCGTCTCCGATGTCGTTGTCCCGCTGAGCGGGCGTCCGCACCGGATGTCCGGTCAGCGCGTGTCGCCGAGGACCGCGCCCTCGCGCCGTGGATCCGCGCCGCCGATCAGCCCTTGCCCGTCGCGCACCAGCGCGCTGAGCCCGCTGGACTGGGGTGCGACGGATACCTGGTGCCCGAGTTCGCGCAGTCGTAGCACGAGCGGATCGTGGTCGCCGTTGTCGGTCGCGTCGATGGCAGGATGCTCGCCGCCGACGCCGGTCGTCGGGGTGTTGCCCGCGCCGAACGACACCGCCGAGACGGCCTGCTGCGGATCGAGGCCCCAATCCAGCATGCCGATCAGCGTCTTCACCACGAACTGGATGATCACCGAACCGCCGGGCGACCCCGTGACGTGGGTGAGCTCGCCGCGGCTGCCGTCCGGCGCGCGATCGAACACCAGCGTGGGCGCCATCGAACTGCGCGGGCGCTTGCCGGGCTGCAGCCGATTCGCGACCGGCGTGCCGTCCGGGTCGACCGGTTCCGCGGCGAAGTCGGTGAGCTGGTTGTTCAGCACGAAACCGTCGACCACGTGGAAGGACCCGAACGCGGACTCGACCGTGGTGGTCAGCGCCGCCGCGTTGCCGTACTCGTCCACCACCGAGATGTGGCTGGTGCCGTGTTCGGGCGGCTGCGGACCGACGCCCACCGGGACCGGGCCGAAGTCACCCGGTTTGGCGGTGCCCATGCTGCGGCCGGGATCGATCAGCGACGCGCGCTGCTTCAGGTAGTTCTCGTCGATCAGGGTCTGTGCCGAATTGCCGGGCAGCGGAACGAAGTCCGTGTCGGCCACGTACTTGTTGCGATCGGCGTAGGCGAGCCGCTCGGCCTCCGAGATCAGGTGCACGGCTTCGGCCTTCGGCTTGCCGCCGTTGCGGTCGACGGCCTCGGGTCTCAGCCCGGCCAGATCGAAGTTCTCCAGGATGCCCAGTGTGGCCGCGACGGTACTCCCGCCCGACGAGGGCGCGGGCATCCCGCAGATCTCGTGCCCGCGGTAGTCGCTGCACAGCGCCGTGCGCTTCTTGGGCTGGTAGCCGGCGAGATCCTGGGCGGTGAGCAAGCTGGGCGTACGCCCGCCGGACCCCGCGGTCGCGGCTTCGACGATGTCTTCGGCGATGGCGCCGGTGTAGAAGGCGTCCGCGCCGTCGGAGGCGATGGCGCTCAACGTTTTCGACATCGCCGGGTTGGTCAGCTTCGTGCCCGCGGGTTTCGGCGAACCGTCGGGTTGCAGAAAGTACTGCTTGGCGGCCTCGTCCCTGGCCAGATCCCGCGCCGATTCCGCGATCTGGCCCGCGAGCCGGGGGCTGATGGCGAAGCCGTCGTCGGCCAGCGTCACCGCCGGGGCGAACAGTTCGCGCCACCCGGTCTTCCCGTGCTCGCGGTGCGCTTGCTCCAGCATCCGCAGCACCCCAGGCACGCCGATCGAGCGGCCGCTGGCACGCGTGTTGGGCTGCGGCTCGGTGCGGTCGGTGTCGCTGATCCAGCGCAGGTAGTTCTCGGTGGCCGCGGCGGGCGCCACCTCACGGCCGTCGTAGGCCTCGACGGTCTTGGTCGTCCCGTCGTAGTACAGCAGGAACGCGCCGCCGCCGATGCCGGAGGCCTGCGGCTCCACCAGACCGAGTACCAGCTGCGCGGTGACCAGGGCGTCGGCCGCGGTGCCGCCGTCGCGCAGCACCCGGCAAGCCGCCTCGGTGGCAACGGGATTCGCGGTGGAGACCGCGTAGGACGCGGTGCGCACCGCGGTCATCCCGCTGCGATACCCGGAGGCGATCTCGGGATTGGTGCTGAGGTTCTTGGTGGTCGCCGTGCCCGCCGCGGTCGGCGGCGCCGCGATCACCGGCGTCCCGTTGGGGGCGCTGGTGCATTCGGAGGTTGTCGTCTCCTCGGTCGGGGAACATCCGGTGAGAAGTCCGACCGTGAGCACCGTGGCCGCGGCGGCTCCGCTCCAGATGTGTCGCGCGCGCGTCATGCCTCTGGACTGTAGCCCTCGGGACCGACAGCGGTGCGGCTTTCGGGCGAGGCCGTCAGTTGCCCGGGCCGTCCGAACCGCGCATGCAGACGGTGAGATTCCGCTTGTCCCACGTCCGCGCGGTCGCGCCGTTCGCGTCCATGGGGCAGTTCTGCACCCGCGTGATCTCGTTGAACACCGCCGTCACCATGATCGATTCCGGTGTACCGCAATCCACCTTCATCGGTTCGGCCCAGTCGGCGACGTCGTAGCAGGTGCCCGCCTGCCAGTCGAAGGCGAAGCAGTAGTGGTAGACCAGGCTGCCGGTCGAATCCCGTTGCGTCTGTTGCACACTCACCTGAGGGTCGGTGCACGGCCCGTACTGCACCAGCCGGTAGATCGACCCGAGCGCCTCGCACGGCACCTTCTCGGGACGGGCGACCGGCCGGGCCGGGGTGCCGGGCGCGCCAGGCGACTGCAGCGCCGCGCATTCACCGACTGCCATGCCCGCGAGCGGATCCGGTGTCGTCGAGGTCGGCGGTGCGGTGGTGGTACGCGCGGTGGAGGTCGTCGCGCTCCGCGCGGCCGCGGGCTCGTCGCTCGTCCGGGTGCCGAGGAAGAACGCGCCGACGACGACGAGACACAGGACCATGCCGAGCAGAAACCCGAGTGCGATCGCGCGGCCGTGCTTCGGCGGCGCCGAAGCGGGCCCGCCCGTGGATTCGGGCGCAGGGCCGGGCACGGGCGATGAAGTTGTCACGCGGTATTTCCCCCGGGAGATCGAACAGATGGCTCGGCAGGTCCCCCCTCGGGTACCTCACCGGCGCCGCGCAAATCTACCGCGCGCATGCGGTCCGCGCCAAAGCGCACGCCCGAATCGACCGTGCCCCTTGCCCTCTCGCGCCGCACCGCGACGCCGGGCCCGTCTGCCGCGGCGTCGGTACCCTGGTCGGGTGGATATCGAGGCCGTACTTTTCGACTTCTCCGGGACGATCTTTCGGCTGGAGGAGGACGAGTCCTGGGGTGACGAACTGGTCGGCGCCGACGGCGCGGACTTCGATGTCGAGGCCAAGGCCGAGATCTTGCGCAGGATGACGGCGCCGGTCGAGCAGTTCATGACCTTCGATGCCGAAGGTCAGCGGGCCTGGGACAACCGGGATCTGGATCCGGCGATGCACCGGCACGCGTACCTGGAGGTGCTGCGCTTCTCCGGCGTGCCGTCGGAGGAACAAGCCGAGCGGCTCTACGGCCGTCTGGTCGATCCGCTGGCGTGGACGCCGTATCCCGACACCGGTCAGGTCCTGGAATTCCTTGCCGGACAGGGCGTTCCGGTGGGTGTGGTGAGCAATATCGCGTTCGACGTGCGGCCCGCGTTCCGTGCGCGCGGCTGGGACCGGCTCGTCGGCGCGATGGCGCTCTCGTTCGAGATCGGGGTGATCAAACCCGAGCCGGGGATCTTCCTCGCCGCATTGAACGAACTCGGCGTCGACCCGGCGCGGGCACTGATGGTCGGCGACAGCGCGCACGCCGACGGCGGCGCGACCGCGCTCGGCTCGCGCTTCGCCCTGGTCGACCCGCTGCCCACCGCGCAGCGACCCGACGCGCTCGTCGACGCGCTGCGCGCGCACGGGGTGGCCGTCCCGAGGTGAGTGCGCGGACCGTCGCGACGGGTGGCGGCCGATCGCTGCTCGCGGACCGGCGCGGGTTGCGCGGAAACCGTGTCCGACCCCGCCTATAGGCTGGTCGAGTGGCAGATCCAGCGAGGTACCGGCCCGCCCCCGGTACGATCCCCGTCGAACCCGGCGTCTACAAATTCCGGGACGCGCACCAGCGGGTCATCTACGTAGGCAAGGCCAAGAGCCTGCGCAGTCGGCTGAATTCCTATTTCGCCGACGTGGCTTCGCTGCACCCGCGCACCAAGCAGATGGTCACCACCGCCGCGAGCGTGGAGTGGACGGTCGTCTCCACCGAGGTGGAGGCGCTGCAGCTGGAATACAACTGGATCAAGGAATTCGATCCGCGGTTCAACGTGCGCTACCGGGACGACAAGTCCTATCCGGTGCTCGCGGTGACCTTGAACGAGGACTACCCGCGCCTGTTCGTCTATCGCGGCGCGCGCAAGAAGGGCGTGCGGTACTTCGGCCCGTACGCGCACGCCTGGGCCATTCGCGAGACGCTGGATCTGCTGCTGCGGGTGTTTCCCGCGCGCACCTGCTCGAACGGAGTCTTCAAGCGGCACAACCAGATCGGGCGGCCCTGCCTGCTCGGCTACATCGACAAGTGTGCCGCGCCGTGCGTCGGCAGGGTCACCGCCGACGAGCACCGCCGCATCGTGACGGATTTCTGCGACTTCCTCGCCGGGCGCACCGACCGGATGGTGCGCGAGCTGGAGCGGCGCATGCACGAGGCCGCCGAGGACCTGGACTTCGAGAACGCGGCCCGGCTGCGCGACGACGTGCAGGCGCTGCGGCGCGCGCTGGAGAAGCAGGCCGTGGTGCTCGGCACCGGCACCGACGCCGACGTGATCGCCTTCGCCACCGATGCATTGGAGGTGGCGGTGCAGATCTTCCACGTCCGCGACGGCCGGGTGCGCGGTCAGCGCGGCTGGGTGGTGGACAAGGCGGGCGATGCCGTCGACACCGCGGAGTCCGGCGGCGAGCTGGCCGCGCTGGTCGAGCAGTTCCTCACCCAGTTCTACGGCGAGCAGATCGCCAACGCGGACCAGAGCCCCGAGGAGCAGCCCGCCACCGTCGTCCCGCGCGAAGTGCTCGTGCCCGAGCTGCCCGCCGACCACGACCAGATCCAGGAGTGGCTGAGCAAGCTGCGCGGTTCGGCGGTGCAGCTGCGCGTCCCGCAGCGCGGAGACAAGAAGGCCCTGGCCGAGACCGTGCAACGCAACGCCGCGGAGGCGCTCGCCCAGCACAAGCTCAAGCGCGCGGGCGACCTCACCTCGCGCTCCGCGGCGCTGCAGGACATTCAGGATGCGCTCGACCTGGACAGCGCGCCGCTGCGCATCGAGTGCGTCGACATCAGTCACGTGCAGGGCACCGACGTGGTGGCCTCGCTCGTGGTGTTCGAGGACGGTCTGCCGCGCAAGTCCGAATACCGGCACTACGCGATCAAGGAGGCCGCGGGCGGCGGGCGCTCCGACGACGTCGGAAGCATCGCCGAGGTGACAAGGCGGCGGTTCCACCGGCTGCGTAAGGAACGCGACGAGGCCGAGCGCGAGGAGCTCGACGGCGTGGCCGCCGTGCCGCTGGTCGGCCCCGAAGGGGCCGAGCCGCCGGCAGCCACGACGCCGCCTGATGATGATGCGGACGACGCCGACGAGATCGAACTGGGTTCCCGTCCCGGCATCGATCCGCGCACCGGCCGCCCGCGCAAGTTCGCCTATCCGCCGAACTTGTACGTCGTCGACGGCGGCGCACCCCAGGTCGCGGCCGCCGCCGAAGTGCTCGACGAACTCGGCATCACCGATGTCGCCGTGATCGGCCTTGCCAAGCGGTTGGAGGAGGTGTGGGTGCCGGGCGAGCCCGATCCGGTGATCATGCCGCGCAACAGCGAAGCGCTGTTCCTGTTGCAGCGGGTGCGCGACGAGGCGCACCGCTTCGCCATCACCTTCCACCGCAGCAAACGCTCGCGGCGGATGACCGCCTCCGCGCTGGATTCGGTGCGCGGGCTCGGCGCGGCGCGCCGGACCGCGTTGGTCACTCATTTCGGTTCGGTGGCCAAGCTGAAGGAGGCGACGGTCGAGCAGATCACCGAGGTACCCGGCATCGGCGTGGCGACCGCGAAAGCCGTGCTAGCGGCGCTGCGGGAGGAGTAACCAACCGGAGGCCCGCACCGGAAGTCTCGGTTTCGCGTACGTTGTGTGTCTGCGCCCGATACCGAATCCGGTGCGGGATGATCGAGAGGCACCTAGACACGGATTCCGGTAGGACATGACACGCGTCGAATCGAACAACAGTGCGGGCAGTCCGCGTGCGGGCAAGCAGCTGCGGCAGCAGGTCGAGGTCGTCATCGTGACCGGCCTGTCCGGTGCGGGCCGTGGCACCGCCGCGCGGGTGCTGGAGGATCTGGGCTGGTACGTCGCCGACAACCTGCCGCCCGAGCTGATCGGCAGACTCGTCGAACTCGGCGCCTCCGCCGAGCCGCCCATCGGCAGGCTCGCGCTGGTCATGGACGTGCGCAGCAGATTCTTCACCGGCGATCTCTCGGTCGTCACCGAACAGCTGCGCGCGCTCGGCGTGCGGACAAGGGTGCTGTTCCTCGAGGCCTCCGACGACGTGCTGATCCGCCGCTTCGGATTCGCCCGCCGGAGGCACCCGTTACAGAGCGAGAGCGCCGACGGCACGCTGTCCGCGGGCATCGCCGCCGAGCGGGTGCGTCTTTCCGCCGTGAAGACGGCCGCCGACCTCGTGATCGACACCACCGAGTTGTCCATCCATCAGCTGCACCGCAAGCTGGAGGAGGCCTACGGCGGCGGCGCGCCCGCCGCCCTGCAGCTGACCGTGCAGTCCTTCGGCTTCAAGTACGGGGTTCCGTTGGACGCCGACATGGTGTTGGATGTGCGTTTTCTACCCAATCCACATTGGATACCGGAACTGCGGGAACACACGGGACAGGAGACGGTGGTCAGCGAGTACGTGCTGTCGCGCCCCGGGGCGAGCGACTACCTGCACACCTGCCGCCACCTCGTCGACCTGACGACGAACGGTTACCGCCAAGAGGGGAAGCGATACATGACGGTGGCAGTGGGCTGCACGGGGGGCAAACACCGCAGCGTGGCGATCGCCGAGGCGCTGGGCGAACTCATCGGGGCGGAGTCCGACGGCTCGGCCGATGTCGTGCGGGTCGTGCACCGGGATCTGGGGCGCGAATGACCGGGTGGGAATCGAATCCCGCCATCGTCGCTCTGGGTGGTGGGCATGGCCTGTACGCGACGCTGACGGCGGTGCGGCGGCTGACCAGGAAGATCTGCGCGGTGGTGACCGTCGCCGACGACGGCGGGTCCTCCGGCAGGCTGCGCGCGGAGCTGGGGGTGCTGCCGCCGGGGGATCTGCGCATGGCGCTGGCCGCGCTGGCCGCGGACCCCGAGGGGGTGTGGACGCAGACCGTCCAGCATCGTTTCGGTGGCACCGGTGCGCTCGCCGGTCACTCGGTCGGCAACCTCATCCTGGCGGGGCTCACCGAGGTGCTCGGCGATCCCGTGGCGGCGCTGGACGAGGTGGCCAAGATGTTGCGCGCCAGCGGCCGGGTGCTCCCGATGTCGCCGATCGCGCTCGATATCGAGGCCGATGTGTCGGGGCTGGAAGCGGATCCGCGGGTCAGCCGCTGCATCCGCGGGCAGGTGGCGGTCGCCACGACGCCGGGCAAGGTGCGGCGTGTGCGCCTGATCCCGTCCGACCCGCCCGCCAGCCCGGAGGCCACCTCGGCCATCGAACACGCCGACGTGGTGGTGCTCGGTCCCGGCTCGTGGTTCACGAGCGTGATTCCGCACGTCCTCGTCCCCGAACTGCGCGACGCGCTGGTCTACACCAGAGCCAGAAAGGTGCTGGTGCTCAACCTCGCCGCCGAACCGGGGGAAACGGCCGGTTTCTCCGCGGAGCGCCATTTGCATGTATTGTCCCAGCACGCACCGGAATTCGTTGTCGACGAGGTCCTTGTCGATTCCAGCTCGGTGCCCGAGGGCAGGGAACGCGAACATGTGGCCAGGGCTGCCGAACAGTTGCGGGCGCGAGTAACCTTCTCCGATGTCGCCGAAGCGGGAACGGCCCGGCATCACCCCGGAAAGCTTGCCGCCGCACTGGATCAGCTGATCCGGCAACCTCGGCCGCAAATGGCAGGACTTCGAGTCGAGGGACGGCACATGGGCGCGGATGTGCGGTCCGGGTTGGGTGGAAAGGAGCGCGTCTCGTGGCGATGACTGCCGAAGTGAAGGACGAGCTGAGCAGGCTCACGGTGTCGCAGGTGAGTTCCCGCAAGGCGGAGCTCTCCGCCCTGTTGCGGTTCGCGGGTGGCCTGCACATCGTCGGGGGCCGGGTGATCGTCGAGGCCGAGGTGGACATGGGGTCCATCGCCCGACGGCTACGGCGGGAGATCTTCGAGCTGTACGGCTACGGCTCCGACGTGCACGTGCTCGGCGCGGGCGGTCTGCGCAAGACCTCCCGGTACGTGGTGCGGGTGTCGAAGGAGGGCGAGGCGCTGGCCAGGCAGACCGGCCTGCTCGACGTGCGCGGCCGCCCGGTGCGCGGACTGCCCGCCCAGGTGGTCGGCGGCAGCATCGCCGACGCCGAAGCCGCTTGGCGCGGAGCGTTTCTCGCGCACGGCTCGCTCACCGAACCGG
>NZ_BDBP01000058.1 GCF_001613045.1 Nocardia lijiangensis NBRC 108240
TTCGACACCGGCACGCTGGCCGCCGCAGCCCAGCTGCTCGGCGCGGGCCGCGCGCTGCTGCACGCGGCGACCGAATACGCCAAGCAGCGCAAGCAGTTCGGCAAGCCGATCGGCGAATTCCAAGCCGTAAAGCAGAAGCTCGCCGATGTGCTGATCGCACTCGACCTGGCCGAGCCGCTGCTCTACCGCGCCGCCCTCACCATGGGCGAGCCGACCCGCAGCCGCGACGTATCGGCCGCGATGCTGGCCTGCGGCGATGCCGCGCACACCGCCGCGCGCGCCGCGCTGCAGGTGCACGGCGCGATCGGCTACACCGCCGAGTACGACCTGTCGCTGTGGCTGACCAAGGTCACCGCACTGCGCGCCGCGTGGGGCGCGCCGGATCTGCACCGCGCCAGGATCGCTCGCGCCCTGCGCGACGAGGCCATCCGGGACCGAGCGCTGCGAGGCACCGCATGACCGCCGCCGAGCACCAGGAATTCGCCGCCTCGGTGCGCGCGCTGCTCACCAAGCACGCGGGCCGCGACGCCGTGCGCGCCGCGATGGACACCGAACTCGGGTACGACCCGAAACTCTGGCGGCTGCTCTGCGAGCAGATCGGCGTCGCGGCGCTGGCCATCCCCGAGGAGTACGGCGGCTTCGGTGCCTCGCTCGTCGAATCCCTGCTCGTGGTCGGTGAATTGGGCCGGACGCTGGCGGGAGTGCCGATGCTCGGTTCGGCCGTGCTCGGCGCGCATGCCGTGCTGCTCTCCGGTGACGAGGAAGCCTGCGCGCGACTGCTGCCCGGCGTCGCGGAAGGTGCGACGACGCTCGCGGTCTGCTGGGCGAGCGCGACCGGCTGGGACGAGCCCGGGGTCCACGCCGAGGGCGAGACCCTTTCCGGCACCGCGTATTACGTGCTCGACGGCGCGCAGGCCGATACCCTGATCGTGCTCGCCCCGACCGGGTTGTTCGAGGTCGAGGCCACCGCCGCGGGCATCACCCGCCGTCCGGTCGCGACCATGGACCCGACGCGCAAGCTCACCGAGATCGGCTTCGACGGTGTCGCCGCACGCAAGCTCGGTACGGCCGATCCGGTGGCCGTCGCGGCGCGGTTGCGGGAGATCGCGTGGGCCGCGGTGGCCGCCGAGCAGGTCGGCGCGGCCGAGCAGTGCCTCGAGATGACGGTCGAATACACCAAGTCCCGCGTGCAGTTCGGGCGTGTGATCGGCAGTTTCCAGGCGCTCAAGCACCGGATGGCCGATATGTACGTGCTGCTGGAGTCGGCCAAGTCCGCGTCCTATGCCGCCACCGCCGCGGTCGCCGCAGGCCTGCCCTCGGCCGCCGAGGACGTGTGGGCCGCCCGTGTGCAGTGCTCCGAGGCACTCACCGAGATCGTGTCCGAGACCGTGCAATTGCACGGCGGCATCGCCATCACCTGGGAGCACGACGCGCACCTGTTCTTCAAGCGCGCGCACGGCGACGCCCAGCTCTTCGGCACCCCGCACCGGCCACTGGCGCACACCAATTAGCTTGGGCACCAAAGGCCCCGGCGAGTCCTCCCCCGGACTCGCCGGGGCCTTTGGCATTCGCGGCCCTGGGCAGCTCCCACACCCTCTCCATACGGATCGCATAGGCACCGACTGTGTGAACCATGCGAACCGTCTGTGTCGTCGGTGGGCTATCTCACGGCAGCCCAAAGCGGTCTGGGCGGTCGCCTTCGCCAGCGTCATCGCCTTCATGGGCATCGGCCTGGTCGACCCGAGTCAAACAGAGCGACCCATAAGCGTGACACCCGAGCTCACGGACACCCACGGGGAAGGTAGGTCGGCTTCAAGGTGCCTGTAGCGTCGCGCCATGGCCGACATGAGGGACTGTTCGCCCTTCAGCGAGATATTCGCTCAGCTCGACAGGATCGAGCAGAAGCTAGACACCCTGCAACGCTCGGTGGACGCCGTGAGTCGACAGAGACCAGAGCACCGGCCGGAGCAACCCTCCCGGCGTGAACGGCCTGTCCGGCGAGAGCTGCCGACGATCGACCAACCAGGCGCATACATGACTCGAAGCGAAGTAGCCGAAATGGTCGGCTTTTCGACCAAGACCCTGGCCAACTGGGGTGCGGAAGGCAAAGGTCCAAAGTTCGTCCGGGTCGGTGGGGGTCATTGCCGCTACCGGCTGTCAGATGTCCTCGCGTGGCAGGAATCCCAACACGGGAGGTAGTTAGTACGTGCCAGCGCAACGCTTTTCGGCGCTAACATGCTCTGACGCGCTCCACAGGCACCGACGACTAGAGGACCCACCTTGACGAACCCAATCCTCCGCTACGCGCTCGATGGCCCCGACGACAACGACTTGGCATGCCCGAACTGTGGGTGGGCGTACACCCACATCGACAAAGTCAGGGCTGGGGTCAGGACTGAGGACGCCCCGATCACCTTCGTGGAACTTGACATCGTGGAAGGGCAGTTTGGGTTCAAGCCCCGACGGTACGAGGGAACCGAGACGCCTTCCGGTCGTCGGCAATGGCTGGAGATCGTTATCGACTGCGAGCAATGTGCTGGGGGGACGTTGGTCCTCGCCCAGCACAAGGGCGTCACGCAGACCCGGTACATCCCAGCCACGACTTCAACTGACTGACCTAGACCACACTCCATGCACGCTCGCTCCTGTCCCACTCGATCGAGCCAGCGTGCAACGTTCGGAACTCCGCGAGCACCTTCTTGTTGATCGCGGGGTTCCCGTTGTCGTTCTCGTACACCCACTCAGGCCCGAAGAGGGTTTCGATGTCAGAGACGATGTCCTCTTGATACTCAACCTGGTTCGCCTTGATTCGGTCGACCATCCACTGTGCGATCTCCACTGCTGTAGCCATCGGATGAGCATAGACCGGCGAAACGCAACGGTAGGCAGCGATTTCGTGAGGTCGATAGCATATACCGCGTGACACTGACTCAACCGTGGGCAACAGTCATCGCAGGACTCTTGGCAGTTATCGCAGCGTCGATCGCGTATGGCGGTGTGCTGGTGAACGTACGCCATCAGCGTCAGGCCGAAATACGGGCGAACCGGCTAGCACTGCTGAGCGAGACCGTAAGCATCACGGAAACACTTGCATTCGGCTTAAACCGTCGCCGCACAGCAATCAAGAACAATAGCAATCGAACGGATATCAATTTGAAGCTGTTCGATTGCTTTGAGCAATTGAACATAGTTATTGCAAGACTGGAAGTGTATGACCTGGGCGAGGTGGCGATATCCGCCGCAGGCTATTTGGCAACAATCAAGATGCCGCCGGATGCCGATAGCGACACTGAGAAGGCATACGAAGTTAAGCAAGCGGAGGCACGCGCGGAGCTTCGCGCTAAGTTGGCGATAGAACGCGCAAAGGTCGAGAAGCAATAGGTAGTTCGACTGGCCACGCCTGCCGGGGGGCAACCCCGGGAGGGTGCAGTCAATACGGACTACCTCCGGTAACTCTTCATAGCTTGTGCTTTCTGATGAGTCGTAAGAGCTCGGACGGCTTCATCAACACTGTCCGTCGTGATATTCACGTTCGGACGAGACATGATCATTTGCTCAATCTCCTGCTGAGACAGGCCGGATTGCGGTTGCCCAAGGGTCGCACCAGCGAACTGCCGGAGTTGCTCAGGGGAGTTGAAAATCGGCTCAGGCGAATTCGACAGGTTGATACCCATCTCACCCGGCATAAGCCAACCGCCGTTGTCGAAGACTTTCGGGCGAAGCATTTCGAACCAACTCGGGGCTTGCCCGTCCGGTCCGGGCGTAAAGCCCAATTGCTTCATAACCTCTTCAGGCGAGAAGGACGGCAGACCGGATAGAACATTGGTGTTCTCTCCGTCTTCCTTGTCCTCGTTCGCCAAGGCGATAGCCTTATCGGCCACACCCCACCAGCGAGAACCGCCGATCTTCTCCGGCAACTGCTCTTTGAAGGCGTCGAAAATGGCACCTACCGCGCTGGACGCGGCATTGGTGAGGACGTCGCGAATCGTGTTCGCGGAATCCTTACCCTTCCCCTTCTTGTTCGCCTCCTGCTGAGCACGAGAGAGCTCGGCATCCGCCTTCGCGCGATCCAAGTCCGAAGACATCGGATCGTCGTAGACAGCGTTCCGCCGCTCGTTCGCATCCTCTACGGCCGCGAACTTGTCGATACGCTCGGCCTCCTCCTCGCTGTATTGGCGAGAAAGCGCCGGAGCTTGCGGCGCGACACGCTGTCCGCCCTCTAGCTGGCCTTGCTTGTCCTTCTGCTCTTGCTTTTTGACGACGCGTGCCTGAGCGTCTTGCACGTCCAGGTCAGCAAGACGACGGTCGTTATCGTCGTACTTATCCTCTGTATCGGCGTAGACTTCGTCACGCTTTTTCTTGGCCTGGTCTACAGCGATAATCAGACGTTGTAGCTCGCGCTCATCCTCGGCGGTCCATTCGATGATTTTGCCGCCCCTCATCTGAGAGCTAATTCCCCGGATGAGCTCATTCGGCAAGTGGAAACGCTGAGCGAATTGCGAGTCGGTGGCGCGGGCTCGGCCTCCGCCGATGCCCGAGGTGCCGAAAGCTCCGCCGGACTCAATCGCCATACCGGCCAAAGTGGCCGCCATATGGTCCGCATTAACGCCGACCTGGAACCAGGTGCCCGAAGGCCCTAGACCGGGCTCTAGGCCCGCTGTAGTGCCTCCTAGAAGGCTTAGCGTGGTGTACAGGCGTTGAGTCGGCTCAACGATGCCCATCAAGATTTGATGGATGTATCCGACGAAGCCAGAGCAGTCGAAACCGCCTTCGGCGAGACTTTCGCCTCCCCAGACGTATTTCTTACCCTCCACGGCTCGAGCCGCTTCGATAGCGCGCTCGACACCGGCCGGAGTGCCGCCCTCCGCGAAGCGGAGGCCGCCAGCAAGCGCCCGAGCTCGAAGCCCGCGCATCTTGCCGTGCCCGCCGACCGCGTCCACCTCCGCAGAGGTCCAGACGTGCTCATTGTGCGACAGCAGCGCCGGAATGGAATCCGACGTAGGACCACCGGCCCCGGAGACGGCACCGAAGATCTCACCGCCGCCCGCGCGGGGGAGACGTGGCACCGGCAACGGCCCCTGAGCACTCGGGTTACCGAGCTGCTCCATACGAGCCGCCGCGTTCTGCGAATCCGCGAAGATCTTGAAACGCTTATCCGGGATCTTGGCGTCAATAAGCTGTTGAACCTTGTTCAACACTTCCTGAATATTGTCAGCCTTGATTTCGTAGACGGTTTCTTTACCGTCTACCTTCTCGATCTCGGCTCCCATCCGCTGCAATTCCGCGATGATCTCGGCGGAATTGGTCAGACGGGTGTCAATAGTGACACCCTCCGGATGGTTGTTCATCAGCGTTTGCATTAGCCGGAGCTTGGCGGTTGCTTCGTCAGCACCCTTCAGCTCCGCAAGGATCTCAATATCCTTCGGGACATACCCGACAGATTCCGCTAGGCCGGTTAGTTCGGCTTCGCTCAGACCGACCGCATTCGCCAACTGGCGGAGGACTTCAGTATTCCTCTGGAACACGGGTCCCATTTCGCCACCAGCGGCAGCGACAGACGCCGTTTCGTCACGGAGGTCTTTCAGGATGTCGCGGAGTTTCGAGCCATTTTCCGACGTGGTATTGATCCCGCCGTTCATGTCGATAAGCTCAGCGCCAATACCCTTGGAAGAATCCCAGCGCTTTTCAGCCGAAGAGATGACTCCTCGAATCGAATCGTTATACGACTGCATAGCGTCTTGCAGCTCGACCGGCTTACCGGCGAGAGCGTCAAGAGCCTTCTTCAGTGCGCTGACACGGTCGTCCGCATCCGCCGAAGTGCTCGACAGAACTTCGATGGATTCCTTCAGGGAACCAACGCCCGCTGTCGAGTTCCGCGACGCGTCCACCATGGCTTGCACTTCGGTACGAGCACTCTTGATCTGCTCCGCGACACGTCCACCAGCGGCGTCCGTTTGCTCCAGTGCGGTAACGAATTTGGTGTACTGCTCTCCGCCCGCGGCCACGATCTTGCCCAGGTCGTCTACTTCGAGCTTTTGAGCCCGGAGGACGGTCATCAGAGCGCGGTTCTCATCGATCGCGCGCTGGGTTACCTCGTAACCCCTGCGGGTCCCGTCGAAGAAATTGCCGCCGACGTTTCGCGTCGGGTCCCAGCTATTGAGTCGGTCGGTAAAGTTGATAAGGGACTCTCCGAACGAGTGTCCTTCTGCCGCGATCTTCCGAATACCGGACAACCGGGCCTCGACTAGATCACCGGCGGCTTGGATGGCCTTCGCATCGAGTGCGCCGTTCGTCTCGGCTAGCGCTGCCTGTAGCTTTCGCTGTGCCTTCTCCGAGGCGATCACCGAGGATGTGAACGCGTCCTGAACCGTCTTGGTTTTGTCGGCGTGGCCCCGGTACACCATGTATCCGGCGAAGGCTCCCGCCATGGCGAGAGCCCACGGACCACCGAGCATGTTGACGGTTCCGGCCACGGCCCTACCCAGGCCGGTAACGGCCGTGGTAGCTGCTGCCTGGATACGTCCGCCGAGTGCAGCAGCACCGGCAGCAGTCCGGAACATCGCACCCGTCAGCGCGTTGGAGCTGGCAGCAGCGGTAGTAGCCGCAGCAGACCAGCGTGTCAGCGCGCTAGTGGCCTGATTCGCCGCGTAGGTCTCCTGTGCCCAGGCCCGCGCACGTGCCAGACGTCCGCTGATCATGCCGGGTGTAGCTGCAACCTCTCGCCCAATGCTCGCGAGATACTCACGGATGGCAGCGTTGTGCATGACGAGCGCACGGGAGAGAGCCGTCTGAGCCGCAATCGTCGCCGGAGACAACAGGTTTCGGAACGCGGTCAGCGCTTCGAAACCGACATGTACGGCCTTCGTAGCAGCCATTGCAGCCACGTAAGCTGCAAGGCCCGCCGAGACGGCCCACGTGTTGTCCGCGAGGAAGCTCAACGCACGAGCGAAGTGCTCCACAAAGACGGCAGCGACAACGCCGGAGTCTCCCAGGATCGAAGCCATGGACCGGCCGATCGTGGAAGCGGCATCGCCTAGCTTCCGGAACGTATCGGTAAGCGTCTCGCCGATACCTTTGATCTCGGTATAGCCGTTCCCGCTGACCTCGCCACCGCGTAGCGAGTTGAAAAAGTCTTTGACGCCCGAAAGGTCTCGGGTCTTGATCGCATTCCAGAGACTGATCACAGCCTCACGGAAGCGCAATAGGTATTCGACCGGCTTCGAGTCTTCCGCGAAGCCGAAAGTCATATTCGCGCCGAGATACTTACCGTCTTTGAGGACGGAGAAGACACCCCGGATACCGTCGACGGCAAAACGAGCCTTGACGCCGAACTTTTCCCAGTTCGACGCCGCACCGGTGATAGATTCACCGTGGGTCTTGAACGCCGCACCCATCTCCGTGAGATTGGTTGCGAGGTATTGTGACGCACGTTCGACGTGCGGTTTGATTTTGTTAGCCCAATCCCGAATAGCTCCGAGAGAGCTTTTCATCATCGGGAGGAACGGGGAAAGCGCGGCTTCGCCGATTCGGCCTAGGGACGCCTGCATGTTTTTCCACGCGCCGCGAAGAGTCTTACCCGACTCGTCCGCAGCACCGCCGATATTCTCTTGAATAACTCGGCGGAAGGTCTCAGCGTCAACCGAACCCTTTTTAACCATCTTGCTCAGAGCGGCGGCGCTAACGCCGTACTCCTCTTGCAACCACTGGAAAATAGGGATACCACGGTCCGCAAGCATCGAAAGGTCATCGGTAAAGGCACGGCCGGAGCTCTGGACCTTGTTGAAGACGTAACCCATTTCGCCCAGCGAGGAACCGGCGATAGTCGACGTGTCCGCAATGAGCTTCAGGTAACCCGTAAGGTCTTCGCCTTGCTTGATACCCGCAGCAACAGCAGACGCAGCGGCCGTAGCCGCTTCACCAAGGCCGAACGCCGTGCCGTCGACAGCGGCTTTCGCGTTGGCCAGAATCTCCGTGATGGCCTGTGCGCTATGGCCCAGACCTGCAAGCTTTCCCTTTGCATCGTCAATAGCGACCATGCGGGAGAAGCCCTTATTCAGCGCGGTACCGATAGCCGCGCCAGCAACCAGACCGACACCAGCGGCAGCAGTCCGAAACACGCTGCCGATACCGGCCGCGAGGCTATTGCCCATGCTTTTGCCGGTCCGTGTCGCCTGTGGCTCTAGGCTCGATAGTGACTTTTGAACTTGGCGGGGAATCTCCGATGCTTCCGCAACTAGGCTGATGTACGCGGTAGCTAATTCTATTGCCACGTTTACAGCCCTCCTCTCTCGCCCTATGCGCGGGCACGGACCAAAGAGGCGGTAATCCTCGCGGTCACTGGGTATCGAATAGGTTTAATGCGCCCTGAAAGGGCAGAAATGGGAGATGTAGCGAGCGGCCTAAGATCTCGCTCACTTCCCTTCGAGCAAAGCCGCGTTAGCGAGTTGACTGAAGATCTCGGTCATTTTCGACACTGCGGCATCCTCGGGGATGCCGTGTTCAGCGAACAGTGCCATGAACGCGGGAAGAGTCACAACGGACATCAGGATGAACGCGGAACTTAATACTTCCTCGAACTGGCCGGATTCTTTCTCGGCAGCGAGCAGGGTTGAAACCTCGTGCGGCTTATCGAGAACATTCGTCCACAGCTTGAAGGCTCGCGCCTCCGCCGGTTCGCATGTAGCAGGCTCCAGGTGCTCCGAAACAAACTTTGCGACGCGCCTCTTGATATCGAAGATCACGCCAACCATCCCCGGCGCTTCATCCACGCCAGCGCGTGACTCTTCGAGCCAGGCTCGGTCTTAATGGTCTCTTCTTTCAGCCAGCCCCGGCGAATCGCTTCTAGCTCTCCCTTTTGCCGTCCCGTCAGGGTGGGTTCCTGATCAGCGCCGTCGTTGTTAGTCATTGCTCTTTGTCTTTCCGATTGGACTAATACCGGCCGGACTCATCAAGAATCTGGTTGATTCCCATAGCGTCGGCCGACGAATGAGGTCTATATGTCGTTTACGTGGTTCCGGATTGTCCTCTGGGGACGAAATCACCAGCGGATACTTTCGATTCACAAGACTCCGGCCTCGCGTAGGGCGATTTGAGTCACTGGGTGAACCTCGCCAGCGTGGAACGCGCGAATCAGCGCATCTCGCCCCGACGCCTGCTGTAGCCGTACAAACTTCCGGAACTCGTCACGGAAGAGCTGGGCTCGAACCTCTAGCCAGTCAGCCAGTTCGCGTGACTTCGGAATCCAGAGATCCAAATTGTTACGCACGACATAGACCAGGAATTCGTCTATCTCGGCAGGCCAGGGCACCGAAGCGGTAGAACGTGTCAATTCCGGGAATGCTTCGTCCAGGTTCTTGATTAGGCCATAATGGGCATAATGCCGTCCGCTAGCTTGCGATGTGTTACGTGCAGCTTCCTGCCATATCGACATACCTCCGTCAGCGGTCATAATCGCTAGCTGACCAGAGCGAATCCGTTGATACTCTTTACCGTAGTCGGCAATCTTCGCCCACTCGCGGCCCGATCCTGCCTCTATCGCTTCACGCGGGTTCGACGCATGGCCGATTTTTTCGACCGCTGTACGAACATCCGCCATCAAAGCGCCTAGCTTGTCATTCAGCGCCGCCAATGCATCGTCAAAGCCGCTACGGAAAATTGAGTCCAACTTGCGTTCGGCGTCTACCTTCAGCGCGTGGGCCGCTTGCTGTTGCGCGTCCAAGACGGCGGTGTTTGTCACACGATCAGCGATAGTCGACAGCCACGATTCGGGAACCGATCCGACTTCTAGGATTGCCTCGTTGTCGAGTTCCGGCGGTTGCTCCCGCCGCCGGAACTCGATCTCCTCGAGTAGCTCGACCGCAGCCTTACGAACATTCTCAGCCTCGTTGAAACCTTCGATGGCGGTCAGTACCTCCACAACCTCCGGCAGACGCCGGAACTGGTTCATGATCGGGGAGTTGTAGTTTTGAAATTCCATATTGCTTCCTCTCTGTTATAGATTGATACGGGCATGCGTAAGCCCCTCTCATTTGCTTTCTAAGCGACTTTTACGGGTTCCCGGTACTCCGGGGACCCCCTCCTCCCCCCTGCGTGCGTGTGAGGCCCGTTTAGTCTGAGTACTGACAATCGGTGTAGGGGGAGGGGTGTATAGCCAGGGTGCAGCGTCAGCGCTGCCGTCCCTTCGATCGGGCACTGTCCCTCGTGCCCTCTGGCACGGAGGAGGGGAGCCAAGAACGAGACGTCGGAAGTTTGTCTTCCCTCACCTCTGTTCGATTACCACGACGAGAGTTGCAATCTCTATGCGCTGCCTTCATCTCCCCGAGGAGATGTCCGCCCTTGGATCTGGGGATGATGTGATCGGCAGTCCATGACCGAGCATCGGTGTAAGGGAGGGATACGTCGATAGTCCCGCCACAGATATGGCACACCTGTGATCGGCTACGAAGCCGATCCCGAGCCTTACGGTATTGCCGGTCATCCAGACCGGGACGCCGCTTACGGCGTCTCATTCGGCCTTACGCGAATACGCCCAACGACGTCGAAACAGTTCGAAGGCTTCTTCGATGTTCGTTGTCCACGGCGTCGCGCCTCCATCTTCGATGGCTGCTAGATACGCCTGATGCTGTTCGGAGTTGTACCACTCATCGAACAATCGCCGTTGTTCCTCTGAGGTAGGCGTAGAGCGCCTACCGAACTCGTACTTACTCATCCATTCCTCTCAATTTTCGACTAGAAGAAGTCGAGTTCATCGGGTTGTACTGCTCGCACCATTCGGAGCGCGGCTCGGCAATTAGCCTGGTATCGCGCATCGTTGGCGCGCTTGCATTGGCGGCAGTGGCCGGAGCGGCATCTAGCGTTTGGGCCGTCTAGCGGGTGCCCCGCTCGACACATGCTCATTCGGAACACCTTTCTATTCGTTTTGACCGATCGGTCATTTGATGGCAAAAGAAAAGCAGCCCGTAGGCTGCGAAGTTCTAGGCGGGTACTCGGAGAGGACGGGGGTACCCACCTAAGGAGCGGGAGCCATCCAACAGAGAAGTTTCCGGATGTCTGCGACCGCACCAACGACACCGCGAGACGTTCGGTGCCGAGCTCTACCCCTCTATATGTATATAGGTGTAACAACACCTTGACTTTTCGACAAAAGACCAGGTGAACAGAAAGAGAGTGACGGAGCTCACATAAATTTCTTCGATCGTTGTCTCATCCCTCATATGTATATACCTTCGACAACACCCGGACTTCTCCGGTGTTTCCCCAGGTCGCTGAAAATGGTGTGACGTACTTCACTCAGACTTTTTTCGTGACCTGGGGTTTGGTAGACAACAAGGAACCTCCGACTTTGCAAAGTCGGAGGTTCCTCGCGGGTAATCGTCAGTTGCGGATATGCACTTGTGTCCGGCGCTCTGTGGACCGGCTCGGGCTACGCCGTAGGGCACGGCCCCCACTGGAGAAGGGTCGGTGACCCTGCCGCGAACTCATCGGTCGAACCGACCGCACGGCCCATCGTGAGATCTATCCCGAACGAGTCCGCGGGTACACCCAGCACTGCCGAGACCATCTGTCGGGCCGTGTCCGTCAGGCCACGCTTATCGGCCGCGATCGTCCATCTGTCCACGGCCGGAACGTGGACGATCCACGCCGAACCGGCGCAGTGAACCTTGGCCAAGTAATACGGCATCCCTACCCCTCTCGTAGTGGGCACGTGGCGCTGGGAAGTGTCGGATCGTCGGCCCATTCGACCAGCGCATCGTGAAAGCGCCGGAGCCGCACAAGCGGCAGAGTCCGGAACTTCGGTCCGGTACGTGGGAAGGGTTTCCGCTGTGGCAGTGTGCTGGACACGTCTCTTCACTCCCCTGAGTCGTTGGTCTCCAGCCGGTACCAGGAGTGTTCACCGGTACCGGCTGGTGAATACGACGGTATGGACAGGTCAGGGACGCCAGAACTTCGCCGGGAACGTTTTGCGGGACATTTGAAACGTCCAGTGTGTCCCCGTGGGACTCCTGGAAAGATGTGCGTATGACATCTCGACTTGAGTCCGCGATGCTTCGAGCCGGACTCGACTCAGCGGCTCTCGCTGCGATTGCGAGTGTGGACGTGAAGACCGTCAACCGATGGCTTGCCGGTCGAATTCCACACCGCCGCACCCGGCTTCGGATAGCCGAAGCACTCCAAGAGGTAGAGGAGACGCTTTGGCCTGCCGCACGCCCGGACCTGCAATCCGGGGCACCGGCTACCGCAGAGGTTATAGGCGCGTACGCCCACCGCGCCGACATCCCCAATGATCTATGGACTTCGTTGGTACACAGAGCAACTGAGCGAATCGACATCATCGGGTACGCCTACCCGTTCGTGTTCGAACTGTTGCCCAGAGCCTCCGAAATCATCGCTGCCAAGTGCCGCGCCGGATGTGAAGTCCGGCTAGGTTTCGCCGACCCGGACTGTGACCATGTCGCCGAACGTGACACCTTGGAACAGATGGGCGGAACCCTTCCAGGCCGGATACGCAACGCGCTGTCGATGCTGGGGCCGCTAGTCGACACCCCGGGTTGCGTTGTGGGACTTCACTCGTCCCACCTGTACAACTCGGTTTTCCGGTTCGATGACGAAATGATCGTCACCCCATATCTGTTCCGTGCCCGGGGCTACCAGCACACTGCCCTGTATCTGCGCCGGTTGTCACAACACGGGATCTTCGACTCCTTCGCCGACCAGTTCGAACAGCTCTGGGGCACTGTTACCCCGTACTCAACGACGCAAGGATTCTCCAATGGGCTCACGGCGTGACTGGTACCGCGATCCGAACGCACCCCGACCTAACTCGCTGAAGCCCGGAGCCGCAGCGCTGATCACCGACGACAACGGGCGCGTGCTGATGCAGCGTCGTGGAGATTCCGGGAACTGGTCTCTCCCAGGGGGAATCATGGAAATAGGCGAGACTCTGGAGGACTGCGCGGTCCGGGAGGCCCGCGAGGAAACCGGACTCGATATCGAGATCACCGGCCTTCTCGGCATCTACACCGACCCCGCCCACGTGATCGAACACGCGGACGGAGAGGTCCGGCAGGAGTTCTCAGTGGTCTACTACGGCAGAGTGACCGGCGGGGAACTCGCCGTGTCCGACGAGTCCACCTCTGTCGAGTTCCTACGGCTCGAAGATCTCGAGACGTTGCCCGTGCACGAGACTGTTCGGCTCCGGTTGCGACACCATGCCGAACAGCGCTCTACTCCGTACCTCGGATGAGAGACAGGCGACCTCATTTTGACCGGATGAGTAAACCGTAAATACCGTCTCTCCAGAGCCTCCCCCAACGCTGGCGTAGCCATTGTGCCTCCGCCAGGTAACCGTGACTCTCCGTGCCAACTAGGAGGCCCGGAAGTTGGTCCGTCGAGCGCTGGACAGCAGGACAGGCGACTAGCCTTGCGCCATGACCACTGCTGACATATCGGCGGAGTTCGCCGCTGTCATTAACTCGCTCAGGGCACTACGCCACGAACTCTTAGAGTGCGGACGGTCCGCGCGTCACCTCCGAGGGGAGGTCCGGTCTCATCACCGGGAGTCATGTCTGCCCTGGAAGAGATTCAACGGCGGTTGGAAGCGCAGTAGGACACCGGGAACCCGGTGTCCTTACCCCGTTTTCACCGGACGGGTTAACCGTAAATCTGCGCCTCTGTGTCGAACGATCATCCCGGACCATACTTCGGATGGGTCCGGGACGGAAAATCATCCCACAGCGTTCCTAGGGGGCAGGAATGGCCTGCCCCCGTCTGTCATCCTGGACAAGCTCCAAGCGTTGGCCGAGATAGCCACTCGGTAGAAGCTCGTCCCAGAGGCTGTGTCCAAATTCCGACAGAAGCGCTCGGTGCGTTTCGTCGGCACCTTTCCCCTGGCAGTTTTCGAGAATGAACCGCTTCGCGCGGTTGAGTTTTTCGTAGTCCGGAGAGAACGGGTCGAAGTCGGACCCGTTCGGATGGACATCGTCCGGCGCATCTGGCCGGACGGTCCACCGGAAAGGAACCGTGCCCGGTTCCGCAGTGGCCAGAAGGGAAGCATCCGCCATCGGCGGTAGAAGCTCCCCGAACGGGTCGAAGTCGGACCCGTTCTTTGCATTGGCTGAGTCAGACAGGCCAACAAGACTGTCTGGCTCGGATTGTTCCTCGCCTCCGTGGGGTGTCCCATTTCCGGACACCCCTTTTTCTTCTACTTCTAGGTAGTGCACTTCTAGTGCACTACTAGTTGTACTACTTAGGTAGGGAGATTTTCCCATGGGGGGTGTGGATATTTTCCCTACCCCCGTGGGGATATTTTCCCCACCCTCATCCGGGAGGATGACGGTCGCGGACAGTTCTGCGATGTCGTCCGGACCGAACGGAGTGTTCGACATCTGAAGGTGCCAGACCTCGAAGGACTGCTTTGAGTTGCCCGGCTTGCTGTGCGGCTGACGCACAAGCCAGCCGTTCTCTTGCAGGTTCCTCAGTCCGCTTCTGACCGTCTTGGTATCGGTCTTCAGCGCCTCCGCCACGGCCCTGGCCGACTGGGTGAAATCGACGGAGTGGGACCAGACGTACAGCGCCACTGAGCGCGCCGCGTGAGTCAGTTTCTCGTCGCGAGCAAGTGTCATAGGCACCGAAACGTAGAGCTGTGATCCGTCTACGTTGGCCCCCAGTTCGCCATGGTGCCGAACTTCGAACCGGGAATTGCTATTGCTTGCTTGTGTCAACGTCGGTGCCTCCTAGCACACGAGTAATCGAATCTGCGAGGCTGTGAAGTTCCTCGGCGTTAAAGATGAGCCGTTTCGAGCCGCCTGCCGAAACGTGGTACAGCGTCCTTCCGTATTTCTCGGACCATCGCTGTTCGATTGTGGGTTTCTTCAACTTGTCCTCCAAATGCGACCGGGGGTAGGCGTACCTACCCTCGACGCTATTTCGTTCGCCTCCGTTGAAAACAGAGGCTATTTTCGGGCCGTTACGGCCGTTCGATCAAGTAGAACGTCCGGACGGCCTTGCCGCCCTGCATCTCCGGATCATCGAAGTTCGTAGAGATGATCTCCGTGTGGCGGTTCTCCCGTAGGTACTCCGCCACCGGGGTGTACAGGTAGCCGTCTGGCCGGATGTCCGCCGACCGATAAACGGTCAGCAGTCGACCCCCGCCGACGTGGGTCACGTCCGCGTAGACCAGTTCGGGGATGTCCGCGATGATCTGGGCTTCGTCGTGGCCCTTGCTGTCGGCATCGGCCGCGACCGGTGCAACCGCGCATCCGTGGCCGGTCGCACATCGGAACAACTGCGCTCCGCGCTCGTCGCGGAGACCATCGGCGGGCACCCACGGACCACGCTGGTTACCGCAGTCCTCGCAGCGCGGAAGGTCGGAGTGGGTACGGCGACCGGCAGCGGTATTCTGGTTCATGGGTTCTCTTTCTCTTCGCACGAGGGTTGGGGTACTCATCGATCGGGGGAGCGTTCACGCGCTCCCCCGATCGCTATCTAGCGAGGGTCTTCGAGCTGTTGTCCGCCACGTGATGTCACGGTGACACCATCCGGCGTTACGGTCATGCCCTGAATATCGCTGTCGTTCATCGCCTGGAAAAGTGCACGTAGAGGTGTGCTTTTTCCGTCCGTGGCGAGGTCTTGAATTTCTACGTCGGTCTTCGACCGGACCAGCACACGAAAGCCGCTGTCTCGAAGCATTTCGCGACGTTCCTCCGTCGTCTTGCTGGTCCACGCTTCCGCGTAGGTCTGGTCCGTGGTTTGGTCCACCCAACGGGAAGGCGTGACCGGTTCGACTTCCAGCTCACGCTTACGCTTTGTCAGTTGACCGAGCCGTTTCACGTACTCGTCGTCTGAAATGTCCAGTAGATCCGCATCGGATTCGGCCTTAAGCCGTTTGATGCTGGACTCAATTCGAGCGAGATCCTGACGGTTGTCCGATCCTGGAATCAGGATGCGCCGAGTAACTTGTTTGGTTCCGTAGTTCGACAGGAAGGTGTTTTCGAGCACGGACAACAAGACATCTTCTCGGATGTTCACACCCGCGCAACGCTTCTTGGCGTTGCCGCACCGGAAGTACCTATATTCCGGTCCGTCCTTTCTGTTCTGAGATACCTTGCGACTCAACGACGCACCACACCGCCCGCAGTAACCGTATCCGAGAACAGGGTTAGCCGAGTGAACTCGCTGTTTTCCACTGTTCTTCCGTTTGGCGACTTCGAGCTGTATCCGATCCCAGTCATTCGCCGAGAACGACGGATCGCACATGATGATCTCGTTCCCTTCAGCGCCCAGAATCGGATTTTTGTGCTTATCGACCTTGATACCCTGTGTGACAGGGCTAGTCATGATGTCGATAAGCGTTGTCGGTGCCCATGCGTTCGGGGTGATCGGCTTCCCACTCTTCAGCCGAGACCTACCCAGATTCGTCAGAACGCCGACACCCGCGCACTCCTCCGGGCATTCCTGGTCGCACAGCGCGTGAATGCACGGAGCCTCATTGAGGTCTTGAGAGATCTTGTTCCAGGAATGCCCGGCGAACAGACGGCGCGCGACTTCGTGCAGCGTCTCTTGCCCGTCCGGATCGTGCACGAGCACGCGCCCCCTGCCGTCCAGCGCGGGCGCAGTGGTGAACCCCATAGAGGGCGTGCCGTTCATCCAACGCTGAGTTTGTCGGAGGTCTCTGTGTGTGTCCTTGATCCGTGCCCGTACTCGCTCCAACTCCATTTCAGCGAAGAACGCCGCAATGGTGAGGAAGAACCTAGCCATCGTCCGGTCAAACGGTGAAGAGTCGTCGCGGAAGTTCAGAACCATGTTGTCGTCAACTAGAACCAGTATCTTGCGATGCGCCTCGAGCCACGCCGTGAGTTCTGCACAGTCGGCAGCCTTGCGGAACACTCGGTCCGTCTTGGCGAACACGAGCGAATCCCACTCGTGCGCCCGTTCCTCCGTGAGCCATTGACCCAGGTCGGGCCGTTTGAACGGGGAGAACTTATCGGCTGACACGTCGAGGTCTTCGAACGTCCCGACTACGACTTGCCCGTTCTTCTCAGCCCAGTCCATAGCCGTCTTGACCTGGGTGACGTTCGATATCTTGCTGTCGCCCCGGTACACGGAGACCCGCGCACCGACCAGGGCTCTTAACTCGCTCATATGGGTCACAGTAGAGGTTTCGGAGACCCGATCCTCAAACCGATCGGCGAGCAGCTGCACGCCTCGCCGTCGCAGGTCTCGCTGCTGTTCACCAGCTACATGCTGGTGACGGGCGTGGCGATGCTGATCACGGGCGTGGTGTCGAGCCGGTTCGGCGCGAAGAAGACGCTGCTCGCCGGCCTGGCCATTATCGTGGTGTTCGCGGCGCTGGCGGGCATGTCCGGCACCGTCGCGCAGATCGTCGGCTTCCGCGCGGGCTGGGGCTGCCCGCGGGTCTGTTCCTCGGCGTGAACAACACCCTGATCACCGAGGCCGTGATGATCTCCGCGCCGGTGGAACGCTCCACCGCCTCCGCGGCCTACAGCTTCGTCCGATTCGCGGGCGGCGCCGCCGCGCCGTGGCTGGCGGGCAAGCTCGGCGAGCACAGCATCGCGCTGCCGTTCTGGGTGGGCGCCGCCTGCACCGCGGCCGCCGTCCTCGCCCTGATCGCCGGACGCGCCGCACTCGCCCACATCGACGACCACGATCCCGCGCCGCACTCGGTGGAAGAGGCGCAGGCGATCACCGTCGGCGACTGAATCCACGGCACGCCACGGGCCCCGCTGTTCCGGCGGGGCCCGTGGGCGTTTCGCGATCCGGCGCTACGGAACCTGTCACCTGTTCGGCGTACCGTCGATTGGTATGACCGATGAGCAGCGAGGCCGCGTCAAGGTCGCGACCAGCCAGAAGCGAGTCCGGGTGTACCTCGGCGGGCACTTGGTGGCCGATACGGACCGCCCGGTGCTGGTGTGGGAGATCCCCTACTACCCGACCTACTACCTTCCCGTCGCCGATGTGCGCGCCAAACTGGAGCCGAACGGCGAGACCACCCACTCCCCCAGCCGTGGCGAGGCCACGGTGTACGACGTGATCGTCGACGGCGTCACCGCGCCGGGCGGTGCGCTGCGCTACCACGATTCCCCGCTGCCGGAACTGAACGAGCTGGTGCGGCTGGACTGGGACGCCATGGGCGATTGGTTCGAAGAGGACGAGCCGGTGTACGTCCACCCGCGCGATCCGTACTCGCGCATCGACATCCTGGCCAGTTCCCGGCACATCCGGGTGGAGATCGGCGGCGTCGTCGTCGCGGACTCGCACAGCCCGCGCATCCTCTTCGAAACCGGCCTTCCCGCACGCTATTACCTCCCCCTCACCGACGTGCGCCTTGACCTGCTGCACCCCTCCGACACCCACTCCCGCTGCCCCTACAAAGGCACCGCCGACTACTGGACCGTCCGCATCGGCGAGAAGGAATACCCCGACATCGCCTGGATCTACCGCACCCCGCTGCCGGAGAGCCAGAAGGTCGCGGGCCTGGCGTGCTTCTACAACGAAAAGGTGGACGTCTGGATCGACGGCGTCCTCGAAGAGCGCCCCCGCTCCCCGTTCAGCTGAATCCCTCGACGCCGTATATACACCCTGATATCTTCGATATACGCGGAGATATCAGGAGGTGCGTCGTGGCGCGGACAGTGATCGACCTCGATGACGAACTCGTCGCCGATGTCGCCAAGGAACTCGGCACCGGAACGAAGAAGGACACCGTCAACGCGGCTCTCCGGGAAGTGCTGGAAAACCGCCGCCGCGCACTGGCGCTCACCCGCCTGCAGGACGCCGTCGCGGAGGGCGCTTTCGATCTGGACCTCCTCGAGCACAAGCGGAACTACCGGCGGTGAGCGCGGCGCGGTTCCTGATCGACACCAGCGCCCTGGTTCCGATCATGCGCCAAGACCCGGGTGCCTTCGCCTGGCAGCGCGCCGTCGCCGCGGGACTGGTCGCCCTCTGCCCGATCGTGGAACTCGAGTTCTTCTACACCGCGCGCTCCGCCGCCGACCGCGAACGCACGATCGACGACATGCGCGTGCTCTTCGGCTGGGAACCGGTCGACGACCGCGCCTACGCGCGAGCCTGGGAAGTCCAGGGCGAACTGACCAAACGCGGAAAGCACCGCAGCGCAGGCCCGGTCGAACTCGTCCTCGCCGCCACCGCCGAACTCCGCGGCCTCACCCTCCTGCACCGCGACCACGACTTCGACCAGATCGTCGCGATCACCGGCCAAGACCACCGCTGGCTGGGCACCGGCGACAACGACCTGGACTGACCGGAGCCTGACGGCGCCCGACCGCCCTGATCGCCGGGCGGTTCTGCTGGCTCACACCGCGACGAGTGGGGTTTGGGTTGGGGTGCGGCGGTAGTGGCCCGGCGCCTGGCCGTATTCGCGTTTGAAGGCTTTGGCGAAGGCGAATTCGGAGGTGTAGCCGACTTTTCGGGCGATGGTGTGCAAGGGGGCGTCGGTGTCGCGGAGGAGGCGGGCGGCGGTGAGCAGGCGCCAGCGGGTGACGTAGGCGAGCGGGGGTTCGCCGATGGTGGCGGTGAAGCGGCGGGCCAGGGTAGCGCGGGAGACGCCGGCGATGTCGCTGAGGTCGGGGACGGTCCAGGGGCGGGCCGGGTTCTCGTGCACGGCGCGCAGCGCGGCGGCGACGGCCGGGTCGGCGAATGCGCCCGCCCATCCGGTGGGGTGGGCGTCGGCCTGTTCGTCGAACCAGGCGCGCAGGATGAACAGCAGCATGGTCTCGAGCAGCGCGGGCACCGCGGCGTCGCTGCCCTGGCGCGGTTCGGCGATCTCGGCGGCGAGCAGGTCCACCGCGCCGCGCAGGGCGGGGTGGCGGCCGGGGCGGGCGGGCAGATGGATGAACTCGGGCAGTTCGTCGAGCAGCGGGTGCGACCGCGCCCTGCCGAGTTCGTATGCGCCGCAGAGAAGTTCGGCGCGCACGCCCGGCCCGGGCAGCTCCCGCGGCTCGCCGGGCAGTGCGGTCTCGGTGACGGGCGAGTCGAGACTGTCGACCAGATCGTGATCGGCGCCGCGCGGCATGAACAGCACGTCGCCGACGCCGAGCGCCAGCGGCTCACCGCCCGGCGGGACGAGCCAGCAGGATCCGCGCAGCACCACGTGGAATCCCGCACCGGGCACCACCGGATAACGGCGGCCCCACGGCGCGTGCCGGATGAACAGGCCGGAGGCGGGGTTGCCGGTGCGGATAGCGGCGATGGTCTCACTGAGGATGTCCACGACCCAACCATACGCTCACATTTTGAGCGTTTCAGACATGAAAGCGAGCATGACAGCCATTCATTTGCTCGAACTGCCGCAATAAGTTGTAAATCATGACAACGCAGACCAGCTCCCCCACCATCGCCGTCTACGGCGCGACCGGCCACACCGGCAGCTACCTGCTCGCCGAGCTGCACCACCGCGGCATCACCCCGATCCTGGTGGGCCGCAACGCCGAACGCATGCGTGCCGCCGCCGTAGCCGCCGACCTCCCGGACGCAGAGATCCGAGTCGCCGATCTCGCCGACCACGCGGCCCTCGTCGCCGCCTTCACCGGCGCCGACGCGGTGATCAGCAGCCTGTCCGCCTACGTGCGCAACGGAGAACCGGTCCTGGCGGCCGCCATCGCCGCGGGCGCGCACTACACCGATATATCCGGCGAGCAGCTGTTCCTGAAGAAGGTCTTCGACGACTACGCCGCAGCAGCCGAAAATGCCGGTGTCACAGTTCTTTCCGGTATCACCGACAACAACGTCCCCGCCGACCTGCTCGCCCACCTCGTCGCGCGCCGGGTGAACGGCCCGGCCGAGATCGTCGTCAGCCACCTGAGCAAGAGCCGGGGCAACGGCTCGAAGGGCAGCGCCGAGACCGTGTTGGCCAGCCTGGACTGGTTCCGCGACGGCGGTTGGCACTTCGCCGACGGAGAACTCAGGACCGGCTCCACCGCAAAGCATTCCGAGATGACCTTCCCCGGAGAGTCGGCCCCCACCGCGGTCCGAAAATTCCCGCAGCCGCCGGTGCTCACCATCCCCAGGCACACCGAAGTCGCCTCCGTCGAGGGCGTACTCGCCGCCGACATCCTCGCCACCCTCGGCTCGTTCACCGAGCAGCTCATCGAGCAGATCCCGGATGCGCCGAGTTCGGACCTGCGCTACGAGGTGATCGTGGACGCCCACGGCACCGACGGCCGCGTGGTGCGCGGTGTCGTCGAGGGCGTCGACTCCTACCGCGATTCCGCGCTGCTCGCCGTCGAGATCGCGACCAGGCTTGCCGCGGGGACGACGAAGCCGGGCGCACTGGCGGTGGCCGAAGCGTTCGACGCCGCGGAGTTCCTGGATTCCCTTGCCCGCTTCGGCATCACCTGGCGCATCGAGGAATTCTGACCTCAGGCCGTGGCGAGTTCCGCCGCTACCGGGTCGGCCCCGAGCGGAACGAGCCAGCCGAGATCCGCGTCGGGCGAGTACCGCGCCATCGCCGCAGCTACCTCTTGCTTCTGCTCCTCGCCGAGGCGGTCCGCGCCGCCGGCGACCCGGCGCACGACCTCGCGGTACATCAGCAGGTACCGCCGCTGCTCGTGCAGCATCCCGACGTCACCCGCCGGACCGTGGCCTGGATACAGCGGCACCCCGGCCAGTTCCTCGGTCAGCCGGTCGAGCGCGGCCAGCCACGCACCGGTGTGCCCGTCGCTCAGATAAGAGTGCACGCCGCCGAAGGCGAGATCCCCGATGAAGGCGGCGCGGCGCCGACCCGCCGACGCCAGGACGTAGGAGTCGGCGTCGCTCTCGGCGGGGCCGACCTCGTGCACCGTGAGACGCACGCCGTCGACGTCGACGTGCGCGCCGCTCGCCAGCAGCCGGTCCGGCACCCGATAGCGATCCGGCCACTCGGCGCCGTAGGTCGGCCCCCACTGCGCACGCTTGGCATCCGCCGTCTCCGCGATCACCTTCGCGACGGCTGCGGTGGCGTAGACGGGAACGTCCTCGGGCACCACGTAGGGCAGGCCGTTGAAATGGTCCGGATGCGGATGGGTCACGAACGCGGCGGCCAGTGGTTTGTGCAGCGCCGCGAGACGCGCGGCCAAAGCCTCGGCGTCGGAGATCAACAGGCCCGCGTCGATCAGCACGACACGCTCGGAGGTCTCGAGCAGATAGCTGTTGACGAAGATGCCTGCTTCACCCGCGCGATAGGTATGGATACGGAAGTCGCTCATTGCAGTCGATCCCTTTCGATTACGGTGAAACCGAAGGTAGGCCGGGGCGACAGTCCCCGAAAGAAGGCACTTCGAAGTGCCCATACCGCTGCTGGAGACCCTGATGGCGCTGGTGATTCCCGAGATTCTGGACGAAACCTGCTCGACGAGACAGGCTTTGGAGCGCCTCTCGGCCAAGTGGCGCATTTTGCTGATCTATTCGCTGCTCGACGGACCGCACCGCCACGCGGATCTGCGCAGGCGGCTGCCCGGCATCACCCAGAAAGTGCTCACCGAGACGCTGCGCGGAATGATCGAGGATGGGCTCGTGCTGCGACAGGTGCACAAGGAAACCGCGCCGCAGCACGTGGAGTATTCGCTCACCGGCCTCGGGAAGTCGTTGGAAGAACCGCTTGCCGCGATCTGCGCGTGGGCCGTCGGACACGGCGACGGGCATAGAGTCGGGGTATGACCGAAGACCGACCGGCACTGGCCATCGCACTCGATTTGGAGCCGCACCCAGAAGGCGGCTGGTATCGCCAAACTTGGCGTAGTCCCGTGGAATTCACGCCCGAGGGCTATCCGGGAGCGCGGGCCGCGGCCACGATGATCCATTTCCTGCTGATGCCGGGCGAGCGTTCGGCCCCGCACACGGTGCGGTCGGACGAGCTGTGGCTGTGGCACCGCGGCGGACCGCTCGTGCTCGACATCGGCGGCGACGAAGTCGTCCTCGGACCCGATGTCGAGCACGGTCAGCTGTTGCAGGCGGTAGTCCCCGGCGGGGTCAGCCAGGCCGCGCGGCCGCTCGGCGACGAGTACGTCCTGGTGAGCTGTCTCGTCGCGCCGGGCTTCGACTTCGCGGATTTCCGGCTCGACTGAGCCCACTCGGCGAAGCCCGCCACGGCCGGAGCGAACGCGGAGGTACGCAAAACGCGCATGGCCGGAGCGAACGCGGAGGTACGCCTACTTCGGGATCTCGAGCACGCCCTCTTCCACCGCCCACTTGATGGTCTTCTCCAATTGCGGGCAGGTGTCCGGCCGCCCTGGCCCGCCGCCGGACTCGGCGAGCTTGGCGAAGACCGGGCAGTGGGTTTCGGGCGGCTCGGTCCACTGCACCGAGGTCTGGTGCGAGCTGGATTTGCGCACCAGCACCTGACTCTGGCAGGCCTGACACCGCAACGGTGTCAGGCCCTCCTCCAGATAGCGCTGCTTGTCGACCACGGTCTGGGCCTGCACCGCCGCCCGCCGCGCGGGCTGGTCGGCGAAGTCCGGCGCCTTGGCCCAGGTGGCTGCCATCAGACGCCTGCCTCGGCTTCCTTCGTCGCCTGCTCGGCCTCTTCGGCCTCGCGCTTGCGACGCAGATTCTCCGCGACCTCGGCCTCCCACGCCTCGTTCGCCTTGGTGGTATCCACCTCGAACTCGAAGCGCTGGGTCATCTTCTCCGTCACGTCGGCGGCGTCCACGTAGAACTGGTCGTACCAGCGGCGCAGCTGGTAGACCGGGCCGTCCTCCTCGCACAGCAGCGGGTTCTCGACCTTGGACTTGTGCTTCCAGATCTCGACGTCCTGCATGAAGCCGACGCTGATGCCCTCGGTCATCTTCTCGGCCAGCTTGTCGGCCATATCGCCCTCGACGCCCTTCGGCTTCTCCAGCGTGATGCCCCACTGCAGCACGAACGAGTCCTGCGTCACCGGGTAGTGGCAGTTGATCAGGACGCTCTTGACCTCGTAACCGCTGTAGATGTTGATCAGTGGGTTGATCATGTACGAGGGCCCGAAGTACGAGGCCTCCGACTTCAGCAGGGTGTCGCCGCCGTACTTGGAGGCCATGCCGATGTCGGGACGACCCTTGGTCTCCAGGAACTGGGTGGCGATGTGTCCCTCGAAGACGTTCTTGAAGTACGTCGGGAACGCGAAGTGGATGTAGAAGAAGTGGGCCATGTCGACCACGTTGTCGATGATCTCGCGGCAGTTGGCGCCCTCGATGAGCATCGAGTTCCACGTCCAGTCGGTCCACCCGCTGTCGAGCTGGTCGGTCGGGTTGCCGTCCGCGTCGGTGTAGGGGCCCTCGATGTGCGGGATGGTGATCTCCGCGGGAGGCTGGTTGCCCTCGTGGTCGTGCCAGACGAACAGCTGACCGTTGCGTTCGAGGGTGGTCCACTTCCTGGTGCGCGCGAGCGGCGGGACGCGCCGCGCGTAGGGGATGGAACTGCACTTGCCGTTGACGCCGGACCAGCGCCAGTCGTGGAACGGGCAGGCGATGTCGTCGCCCTTGACCTCGCCCATGCTCAGGTCGCCGCCCATGTGCCTGCAGTAGGCGTCGAGTACCCGCAGTTCGCCTGCGCTGTCGACCCAGACCACCAGCTTGGTGCCGAACACGTTCACCGCATGCGGCTTACCGTCCCGGAACGTCTTGGCCAGGCCGAGGCAATGCCATCCCCGTGCATAGCGGGTCGGCGCGGAGCCCACATCCAGCTCCCTGACCTTCGCACCGCTCCCTTTCGGGGTAACTGCCATCGCGATTCCTCCTCCTTCTGTACTAGAACACGTTACAAAAATGTCGGGTTCCATGCCAGCGATTCGGCTCACTTCCTGCGCATGTCCATCTACGACCTGCGATGAACGCCGGTTCTCGACAGAAATAAGAACCTGTTCTAGTCTCAGAGGCAAATGAGTACCGGTTACCAATCCGAGGCAGGAGCAGGTCCCGAGATGACGCAAGAAGTGACCGAGCGGGTCGAAGCGCTGTTGCCGACGCTGCGTGAGCGCGCGCAAGAGGCCGAGGACCTGCGGCGCATCCCCGACGAATCGATCAAGGCGCTCCAAGAGACGGGCTTCTTCCGGCTGCTGCAGCCCAAGCAGTGGGGCGGACACGCCGCCGATCCGGTCGTCTTCTACGACACCGTGCGCAAGCTGGCCAGCGCGTGCGGGTCCACCGGCTGGGTGGCGGGCATCGTCGGTGTGCACAACTGGCACCTCGCGCTGTTCGACCAGCAGGCGCAAGAGGACGTGTGGGGCGAGGACACCGAAGTGCGGATCTCCTCCTCCTACGCCCCGATGGGCGCGGGCACCGTCGTGGACGGCGGCTACATCGTCAAGGGCGCGTGGGCCTGGTCCTCGGGCTCCGACCACGCCACCTGGGCGGTGCTCGGCGGTCCGGTCATCAAGGACGGTAAGCCGGTGGACTTCGGTAGCTTCCTCATCCCCCGCACCGACTACCGGATCGACGACGTGTGGAACGTGGTCGGCCTGCGCGGCACCGGCTCCAATACCGTTGTGGTGGAGGACGTTTTCGTGCCGTCGCACCGGTTCCTCAGCTTCCGCGCGATGAGCGAGCTGAAATCGCCCGGCCTGGCACAGAACCCGGACCCGGTCTACAAGATGCCGTGGGGCACCATCCATCCCACCACCATCTCCGCGCCGATCGTCGGCATGGCCTACGGCGCCTACGCGGCGCACGTCGAGCACCAGGGCAAGCGGGTGCGCGCGGCCTTCGCGGGCGAGAAGGCCAAGGACGATCCGTTCACCAAGGTCCGGGTCGCCGAGGCCTCCAGCGACATCGACGCCGCGTGGCGCCAGCTCTCCGGCAACGTCGCCGACGAATACGCGCTGCTGGTGGCGGGCAAGGACATTCCGTTCGACCTGCGGGTGCGGGCCCGCCGCGACCAGGTGCGCGCCACCGGACGGGCGATCGCCTCCATCGACAAGCTCTTCGAAGCCTCGGGCGCCACCGCGCTGGCCAACGGCACTCCGCTGCAGCGCTTCTGGCGCGACGCGCACGCGGGCCGGGTGCACGCGGCCAACGATCCCGAGCGCGCCTATGTCATGTACGGCACCCACGAGTTCGGACTTCCGGTGACCGACGGGATGGTGTGACATCGTGACCACCACCGCTGAACTCACCTACGAATCGACCTCGCGCTACGCGCAGGTCCGCCCGGATCTGCGGCTGCACTACCACGAGGCGGGCAGCGGCAACGGGCCGACGATCGTGCTGCTGCACGGCGGCGGGCCGGGCGCGTCGTCGTGGTCGAATTTCGCACGCAACATCCCCGTGCTGGCGCAGAATTTCCATGTGCTCGCGGTGGATCAGCCGGGTTTCGGGAAGTCGGACAAGCCTGTCGACCACCCGCAGTACTTCGCGCACTCCGCGTCGGCGCTGAAGGATCTGCTCGACCACCTGGAGATCACCGACCGGGTGCACATCCTCGGCAATTCGCTCGGCGGCGGCGCCGCGGTCCGGTTCGCGCTCGACAACCCGGACCGCGCGGGCAAGCTGGTGCTGATGGGCCCCGGCGGGCTGAGCCTCAACGCCTTCGCGCCGGACCCGACCGAGGGCGTGAAGCTGCTCTCGCGCTTCAACTTCGAGCCGACAAGGGCGAATCTCGAAGCGTTCCTGCGGATCATGGTCTTCGATCAGAAGCTGATCACCGAAGAACTCATCGACGAGCGCTTCGAATCGGCCAAGACCCCCGAGGCGCTGGCCGCGACCCGCGCCATGGGCAAGTCGTTCTCCGGGCCCGATTTCGAGCTCGGCATGCTGTGGCGCGACGCCTACAAGCTGCGCCAGCCGGTGCTGCTCATCTGGGGCCGGGAAGACCGGGTCAACCCGCTCGACGGCGCCATCATCGCCACCAAGATGATCCCGCGGGTGCAGCTGCACGTGTTCGGCGGCTGCGGCCACTGGGCCCAGCTGGAGAAGTTCCACGAATTCAACCGGCTGGCAACGGACTTCCTGTCCGGATCCGGCAAGGAGAAGTAGACATGGGCATTCGATCGCTCGGCTATCTGCGCATCGAGGCCACCGATATGGCGGCCTGGCGCGAGTACGGCCTCAAGGTGCTCGGCATGGTGGAGGGCAAGGGTTCGGTCCCGGACGCCCTCTACCTGCGAATGGACGAATTCCCGGCCCGGCTGGTGATCGTCCCCGGCGACAAGGACCGGCTGCAGGTCTCCGGCTGGGAGACCGCCAATGCCGCAGAGCTGCAAGACATCCGGGATCGCTTGGACGCCGCGGGCGTGCCCTACAAGGAGGGCAGCGCGGCGGAGAAGGCCGACCGGCGCGTCTACGAGCTGATCAGCTTCGAAGACCCGTCCGGCAACGTGCTCGAGGCGTTCCACGGCGTCGCGCTGGAGCACCGGCGGGTGGTCAGCCCGTACGGGCACCGGTTCGTCACCGAGGAGCAGGGTCTGGGCCACGTGGTGCTCAGCACCTCCGACGACAAGGCCGCGCTGGAGTTCTACCGCGACGTGCTCGGCTTCCGGCTGCGTGACTCGATGCGGCTGCCACCGCAGATGGTCGGCCGTCCCGCCGACGGCGAGCCGGCCTGGCTGCGGTTCTTCGGCTGCAATCCGCGGCACCACTCGCTGGCGTTCCTGCCGATGCCGACCCCCAGCGGCATCGTCCACCTCATGCTCGAGGTGGAGAACGCCGACGATGTCGGCCTCTGCCTGGATCGCGCGCTGCGCAAGAAGGTCAAGATGTCGGCCAGCCTCGGCAGGCACGTCAACGACAAGATGCTGTCCTTCTACATGAAGACGCCCGGCGGCTTCGATGTCGAATTCGGCTGCGAGGGTTTGGAAGTCGACGACCACGACTGGATCGCCAGGGAGTCCACCGCCGTGAGCCTGTGGGGCCACGACTTCACGGTGGGCCAGCGCCAGCAATGACCGACAGGGTGAGCGAGCCTGCGATGGAGACGAAAGTGACCACTGACGCGAATCCGGTGATCGATCCGCGCCAGTTCCGAAATGTGCTCGGGCAGTTCTGCACCGGCATCACCGTCATCACCGCCTTCGGCGATGACGCGGCGCCGATCGGCTTCGCCTGTCAATCGTTCGCCGCCCTGTCCCTCGAACCGCCGCTGGTGCTGTTCTGCCCCACCAAGGCATCACGCTCCTGGGCGGCGATCGAGAAGGCCGGACGCTTCTGCGTCAACATTCTCGCCGAGGAGCAACAGCAGCTGTGTGCCCGTTTCGGTTCCCGCGAACCCGACAAGTTCGCCGGAATCGCTTGGCACACTTCTGAACTGGAGCTCCCGGTTTTGGACGACGCGCTGGCCACGATCCAGTGCACGGTGGACAGCGTCGTCGACGGCGGCGATCACTACATCGTGATCGGCCGCGTGCAGGTCCTGTCGGAGTCCACGGACTCCGGCAGGCCCCTGCTGTTCTACCGCGGTCAGTACACCGCCATCGAGCCGGAGAAGACTGTGCCCGCGCCGTGGCGCGCCGATCTCGACCACTTCCTCACCACGACCACGCTGGACACCTGGTTGTAGGCGTACCTCCGCCCTCGTTCCGGCCGTGCGCGGGCTGGGGCGGATCGCGTCCGATCGGCGTACCTCCGCTTTCGCTCGGCCGTGGGCTGCCTCTGGCAGTGTCAGTACAGCCGTAGCTGCGGCCGTGCTCGGGCCGGATTGCGTCAGAAGTAGGCGTTCCCCTGGTCGGCGGCCACGAACTGCGCCCACGTCTGCGTGCCGTCGGTGTGGTCGGGGCAAGTGTTCCGGCCTTCGCGGAACGCCCGCGCGATCTCGCCCGGCGCGGGAATGCGGACGACACGGCGCGGCCGCGACCTGATCGTGCGCCAGGTTTGCGCAAGCTCCCCCAAAGTCAGCACCTCGGGGCCGCCGAAATCGGTTGCGCGGCCGAGCGGCGGGCCCTGGATCAGTTCGGCGGCGCGTGCCGCCACGTCCGTCGCGGCGACCGGCTGGAATCGAAAGTCGGTGGGCAGCGGCGCGATCGGCAGACGTTCCACGCGGTACATGATGGCGGCGATCAATTCGTGGAACTGGGTTGCACGCAGAATCGTGTGCGGCACAGCGCTTTCGGTGATCAGCTGCTCGCAGGCGAGCTTGTTGCGGTAGTAGCGGTACGGAATGCGCTCGATGCCGACGATCGAGATGTAGAGCAGGTGATCGACGCCCGTCGCGGCCGCGAGGAGATTGCGGGTCTGCTCGACATCGGGTCCGCCGGATTTGCGGAAATCCGAGGCCGCGTGCACGACGGCGTCCACACCCGCGACAGCCTCCGCCACGCCTTCGCCCGTCCGCAGGTCGCCCACATGCGTGCCGGCACCCGGGCGGCGCGAGAGAACCCGCACGTCGTGCCCCTCCCGGCGCAGCAGCGCCACGATGTGCTTGCCCAGCGCGCCGGTGCCCCCGGCGACAAGAATGTTACCCATGAGTAACTTCTACTCCGCAACCCTCGGGCGACACAAGTGCCCGGCGGCGCAAATTCGGTAACAAAGTGCTCAATCGGTGAGCAGTTATGAGCGGAAAATCGTTAAGTGAGACCGCCCCTCGCACCACGGGAGACGCCATGAACGACACCGAGATCTACACCTTCACCGACTCCGCCCACTGGGAGTCGTGGCTCGAGGCCAATTACGACGGGTCGACCGGCGTCTGGCTGAAGATCGCGAAGAAGCACGCGGCAGGCGCCACGATCACCATCACCGAGGCACTCGACGGCGCCCTCTGCTACGGCTGGATCGACAGCCACCGCCGCGGCCTCGACGACGATCACTACCTGCAGCGCTACTCCCCGCGCCGCCCGAAGAGCCCGTGGTCGCAGGTCAATGTCGGCAAGGTGGAAGCCTTGATCGCCGCGGGACGGCTGCGCGAACCCGGCTGGGCGGCGGTTCGCGCGGCGCGCGCCGACGGCCGATGGTCGGCCGCCTACGAACCCCAGCGCAGCGCGACCGTTCCCGCGGATCTGTCGGCCGCGCTGGCGGGAAACCCGCGGGCACACAAGAGATTCGAAGAACTCGACCGGACCGGGCGATACGCGCTGTTGCTCCAGCTGATGAAGACGCGCACGGACGCCGAACGCGCCGCGCGACTGGGGCGCATAATCGACGAACTCGAGCGCGCCGCCTGCTGATCCGCGCACCCGGGCGACGTCAACCCTCGCGCCCTCCGCATCGCGCGGTCATACCGCGATGATCTCCACCATGCTGTCGAGTCCCCGGAAGTCCGCGCTGTTACGCGTGAACAACGGCAGATTGTTCGCGGATGCGATCGCCGCGATCAACAGATCCATCCGCCTGGGGCGTGGGTCTCGATTGGCGGCGATGGTGAGCGCCACCAGGGTTCCGTATCGGGTCGCGGCATCCTCGTCGAAAGGAAGTGGGTCGAAGTCGACGATCGCAGCACCCAATTGCTCCGATCGCGCCGCCCGAGTCACAGCGTCTTTCGCCATGGCGACACCCTGGTTGAGCTCGGCCAAGGTGCCTGGTCAGGTGCCGAAGGCAGCACCTCGGGATCGAGATCTGCCGAGTCCAGGTAAGTGCAGGTGTCCAGCACTCCAACCGACCGGCGCTCGCTCACCGGCCGGCGCCCCACGGATCCTCGTCGCCGATCCGATCCTCGGATCCGAAGAATTCATCCGCCTCGCGGCGCATCGCCGCATAGTCCACCCGCGGCAGTCTGCGATGCCGAGCCACCAACTCCTCTGCCGTGCGCCACCGCTTTCGGCTGACCGGCCGCACCTCGGCGACCTCGATACCGTTGCGCGTCACGCGGAAGGTTTCACCGGCCTCGACCGCGTCCATCACCGCCGCGAAATTGTTGCGGAACTCCCGCTGCGTGATCAGCTTCATTGCACCAGTGTGGCCCCTGTTGCGACATGCGGCTGCGCTGGACGCCACGGCCTCAGCGCTCAGGACGTTCGAGCAGGAACGCCGACGCCAGGGCAACCACCTCGCGACGACTGCGATCGCCGTGGTCGGCGGCCAGCAGGTGTTTGCCGACAGCGAGGCAGAACGCGAGCATGCTGCGTGCCTCGATGTCGTCGGGGTCGGTGCAGTAGGTCCCGAACAATCGGCGCAGATAGCCCATCCGCTCGTTGTCCACCCGGCGCAGCCGCTCGGCGACTGCCTCGTCGCGCCGGGCCCAGTCGCGCACGGCCAGGTCGATCGGTCGCAGGCGATCGTCGGAGAAGGTGAGCAGGCCCGCGCGCTGGATCTTCGTCCGCGCGTCGCCGCCCTCCTGCTCGACCTGCTCGATCACCGCCTCGGTGCTCTCGCGTTCCCACGTGTCGAGCATTTCCTCCAGCAGGGCGTTGCGGTCGGCGAAGTGGCCGTAGAAGCCGCCCTTGGTGACGCCGAGCGCCGTGGCGAGGCTCTCGATCCGTACGGCGTCGGGGCCGCCCGCCGCGAGGGCGGTGAGCCCCTGCTCGATCCATCGGCTGCGGGGTGTCCGTGTGACGGCGACCATGCCATCAGTATCGCCGAGGGTGTCGACACCGCGGCGGCAGCGGTCTACGATCGATGTATACGGCAACGTATATTTGAAACCTGTTGCGGCATAATTGAATTCATAATGTCGCAGGCTGCCGCGAAAGGAGTCCGACATGACCGTCGGCATGATCGCCGTGCACTACCCGGAGGCCGAGCACTTCGAGGATTTCGTCGCCCGCGTGCGGAAGGTCGCGGCGGTGATGCGAGCCACCCCGGGATGCCTCTCCGCGACCTACTGGGCCAACGACACGGGCGACGCCGTCGTGTCGACGGTGGAGTGGGAATCCGACGAAGCCGTCGCCGCGACCTACGCCGCCATCCAGACCGCGGACGTGGACGTCGAGTTCGACGCCCGCGAGCGACGCCCGCGCGAGATCCTCCGACTCCGCTCCCTGTCCTGAGAGCGAGGCCCGAGATGAAGATTCCCAACACCGAGCACACCGAGCGCCCGTGGCGAATCCACGAGATCGCCCCCGATTTCGTGTTGGAGGACGTGTGGGCACTGCCGACGCCGGGCGGTCCGGACGACCTGCCGCGCCTGGTGCGGTTCATCGCGACGGACGACGAAACCCCGCAACCCCTCGTTTTCCGCGTCCTGTTCGATATCCGTTGGAAACTCGGCGCGCTGTTGAAGTGGGATCGTCCGGACTCGAAAGTAGGCGCTCGCGTCCCGTCGCTGCGCGAGCGGCTGCCGGACGACCTCCGCGCAGGGCCCCGCGGCCCCGATACCGAAAACCATCCGTTCACGTCGGTCTACCTCACCGACACCGAATGGGCCGCCGAGATGGCCAACCGCACCATGCACGGTGTGATGCACATCGGTTGGGTGCCGGACGGATCCGGCGGCTACCGAGGGCAGATGGCCGTGCTGGTCAAGCCGAACGGGCTGTTCGGAAAGGCGTACATGGCGGCGATCAAACCGTTTCGGTACGCGCTCGTGTACCCGGCGTTGATGCGCATCCTCGAGCGCGGCTGGCAGCGGCAGACCACGTAGTACGCCGCACCCCTCCGGGTGGGCGGCGGAAGCGCGGCAAGCGGACGGCGGAATCGTGGCGGGCCGTCGGCTGTTCGTAAATGTTCGTACCAGCAACCGTTCCCTCGGAGGTTCCGGCCGTGTCCGCCAGCAACTCTCGTTTCGACGACAAGATCGCCCTCGTCACCGGCGGCACCAGCGGGATAGGGCTCGCGGCCGCCCGCCGCCTCCTCGACGAGGGCGCGCGGGTGATCGTCACCGGCCGCGACAAGTCCCGCCTGGACGCGGCCGTCGAAGAACTGGGCGGCGGTGAACGACTCCTCGGCCTGCGCAGCGACGTCGCGGACCTCGGCGACATCGACGCGCTGACCGATACCCTCCGCGATCGCTACGGCCGCCTCGACGTGCTCTTCGCCAACGCGGGCGTCGCCGCCTTCCAGCCGACCGCCGACATCACCGAGGCCGAATTCGACAAGGTCGTCGACATCAACTTCAAGGGCGTCTTCTTCACCATCCAGAAGACCCTCCCGCTGCTCGCCGACCACGCGGCTGTCGTCGTCAACGCCTCATGGGCCCTGCACCGTGGAGTCCCCGGCGCTTCCCTCTACTCCGCGACCAAAGCCGCCGTGCACAACCTGACCCGCACCCTGGCCGCCGAATTGGCGCCGCGGGGAATTCGCGTCAACTCCGTCAGCCCCGGCTACATCGAAACCCCCTCCTACCGCGACAACGTCTCCCCCGAAGCCAAAGCCGCCGCCATCACCGCCGTGGCCGCGGGCCGCCTCGGCACCCCCGAAGACATCGCCGACGCCGTCGCCTTCCTCGCCTCCCCCGCAGCCTCCTACATCAACGGCCAAGATCTCCTCGTCGACGGCGGCCTCATCACCGCCATCCCCGAACGCATGCTGTAGGCGGGGGTCGTAACGACCACCACGAAGGCCTCGATGCATCGAAATCAATTCGATTCGATGCATCGTCGGCCCTGGCTGCGGACTTGCTGGGCAACGGCGCAATAGGTCGTCTAATATAAGTAAAAACTTATTGAAGGAGGTTGTCATGCCCTTGTTGACCGATCCCACCGGGATCGCCGGGCTGGTGGTTCGTGAGGTTCGTACCGGGTCGAGGGGTGGGGAGGTTACGCGGATTGCGGTCGCTCGGCGGAGTTATCCGACCGATCAGGCCGATCTGTGGGACGCGTTGACGAATGGGGAGCGGATTCCGCGGTGGTTCCTGCCGGTGAGCGGGGAGCTGAAGCCGGGCGGGCGGTACCAGCTCGAGGGGAACGCGAATGGGGTGGTCGAGGAGTGCGAGGCGCCGCGGCGGTTCGCGGTGACCTGGGAGATGGGGCCGCAGGTGTCGTGGCTGGCGGTCACGCTGAGCCCGAGCGAGGACGGGACGCAGCTGGAGCTGGTGCACGAGGCGCCGGTGGATCCCGAGTTCTGGACGCAGTACGGGCCGGGGGCCGTCGGCGTCGGCTGGGATCTCGCGCTCATGGGTCTCGGCCTGCACCTGGCGAGTTCGGCGGTGCTGGACCCGGCGGAGGTGCTGACCTTCCACACCACTCCCGAGGGCGTGGCGTTCATCCGCGCGGCGGCCGAGGGCTGGGCGGACGCGGCGGTCGCGGACGGCGACGACCCGACCGCGGCGATCACGGCCGCGGACCGGACGGTCACCTTCTACACGACCGAGCCCGAGGAGGGCGCCGAGCACTGATGGCCGCGTCCCCCGCGAAGATCTTCGAGGCGCTCGGCGATCCGATCCGCCGCTACATTCTCGAACTGGTGGCGGCGGGCGAGCAGCCCGCGGGCGCGGTGGTCGCCGCGGTGCAGCGGCACACCACGATCTCCCAGCCCGGCGTCTCCCAGCACCTGAAAGTGCTGCGAGACGCCGAGCTGGTGAGCGTGCGGGCCGAGGGCACCCGGCGCCTGTACGCTCTCGACCCCGCGGGCCTGGACGCAGCGCGCGCCTGGCTGACCGCCCTGGCCGAACCGCTGCATCAGTTCGCCCAGCCCCTCGACGCCCTCGCGACCGAAATCGCCCGCGGCAAACGAACCCGCCGCGATACCGCGCCGCCCGCCGACGAGGCGAAGCGGATCAGCTGAGCGGCGGCGAGGCGATCAGTAGGCGATGAAAAGGATCTCGTCGCGCGAGTACTCGTGCCCCGGGTGCTTCTCCGCCAGATGCGCCTGCGTCTTCGTGACGAGATCGTCCTCGTCGGTCCCGACGATGGCTTCGCCGCAGGGGCAGTTCAGGTTTCGCTTCATCATCCGTCCTAGGTAGAAGTCGTAGGTGGTGGACCGGTGGCTTCGCAACCGGCAGCGCTAGGGTTTGCGGGCCAGGCCCGCGACGATGAGTTGCTCCCAGACCGTGAGTTCACGGACCGCGGTCGGGCGTTCGATGGGGTCGGGCCGCCACTGCGGAACGGCGACGATACCCGGGTCGAGGATCTCGAGATCGCCGAACAGGGCCGCGATCTCCTCGTCGGTGCGCCAGCGTCCGCGGCCGAAGGTGGACTGGAGCTTCGCCTCGACGGCTTCCGTCTCGGCGTTGTGACCCGAGCGGAAGTGCGAGATGAATACCGCGCTGCCGGAGGGGATCTGATCGCTCCAGAAGCGAACGATGTCGGCCGGGTCCTCGTCGTCGTTGAGGTGATGCAGGATGGCGCTGAAGATGACGGCGACCGGCTCATCGAAATCGATCAGCCGGGTGAGGTCGGGATGCTCGCGAATCGTCTTCGGGTCGCGGACATCGGCCTGGATGACGACGGACTGTTCGTCGGCCTCCAGCAGCGCGCGCCCGTGCGCGAGCACGATGGGATCGTTGTCGATGTAGGCCACCTTGGCATCGGGGCCGTGACGCTGCGCGACCTGGTGCACGTTGTCGGCGGTCGGCAGACCGCTGCCCAGGTCGATGAACTGCCGCAGGCCCGACCGCGCCAATTCACCTACGGCGCGCACCAATACCTGCCGGTTGGACGTGGCGATCACCACCGAACCGGGCAGGTTGTTCTTGAAGTGGTCGCCGATCTCCTGATCGACCGGGTAGTAGTCCTTGCCGCCGAGCAGGTAGTCGTAGACCCGAGCGATGCTGGGCTTGGACGGATCGATCACGTTCGAGCTGTCTGTCACGTTCGCACCCCCGATTCATCGGACAATGTTTGCCCAATAGTAGGAGATCGCGCCGGGCACGGCAGACGCTCGGGCGTCCGACTGTCCACTACCGCAGGTGAATTCGACTGCCGCAGCACCGGTTCACCGGTGTCGCGACAGTCGAGTGCTCAGGCCCGCGAGCGGTGAAAACCACCCGCGGGCCTGCTGATTCGCCGGTCAGGCGGAGACGGCCTGCTGTTCGCGCTGCAACTCCAGCGCGATGTCGATCAGCTGGTCTTCCTGGCCGCCGACGAGCTTGCGCTTGCCCGCGCGCACGAGCATCTCGGCGGCGGAGACGCCGTAGCGTTCGGCCTGGCGCTCGGCGTGCTTGAGGAAGCTGGAGTAGACGCCCGCGTAGCCCATCATCAGGGCCTGGCGGTCCAGCAGGCATTCCTGCGGCATGGCAGGACGGACGACGTCTTCGGCGGCGTCGGCGATGGCGAAGAAATCGATGCCGGTCGCGATGCCGAGCTTGTCGCAGACGCCGACCAGCGCCTCGACGGGGGTGTTGCCCGCGCCCGCGCCGAAACGCCGTGCGCTGCCGTCGATCTGAGTGGCGCCCGCGCGAATGGCGTAGATGGAGTTCGCCACGGCGAGATCCAGGTTCTCGTGGCCGTGGAAGCCGACCTGGGCATCGTTGTCGAGTTCGGCGACGACGGCGGCGACGCGATCGGACACCTGCTCCAGGACGAGGGCGCCCGCGGAATCGACGATGTACACGCACTGACACCCGGCGTCGGCCATGATGCGCGCCTGCTTGGCGAGCACCTCGGGCGGCTGGGTGTGCGACATCATCAGGAAGCCGACGGTTTCCAGCCCGAGTTCGCGGGCGAGGCCGAAGTGCTGGATGGAGACGTCGGCCTCGGTGCAGTGGGTGGCGATGCGGCAGATGGACGCACCGTTGTCCTGGGAGACCTTGATGTCTTCCTTGACGCCGACGCCCGGCAGCATGAGCACCGCGATCTTGGCCTGCTCGGCCGTCTCGGCGGCGATCTTCACCAGTTCCTGCTCGGGGGTCTTGGAGAAGCCGTAGTTGAACGAGGACCCGCCGAGCCCGTCGCCGTGGGTCACCTCGATGACCGGAACGCCCGCGCCGTCGAGCGCGGCGACGATGTCGCGCACCTCGGTGGCGGTGAACTGGTGGCGCTTGTGGTGCGAGCCGTCGCGCAGCGAGGTATCGGTGACGCGGATGTCGAGTTCTGCTGAATAAGCCATGGGGAACGCTCCTTACACCCGGGCCGAGGTGATCTGCTTGGCCATGACCTCGCCGACCTTCGTGGCCGCCGCGGTCATGATGTCGAGGTTGCCCGCGTACGGGGGCAGGAAGTCGCCCGCGCCCTCGACCTCGACGAAGACCGAAACCTTCGCAAGGCCACCGGAAACCACCGACGGCTCGTCGAACTGCGGTTCGTTCAGCAAGCGGTAGCCGGGCACGTATTGCTGGATGTCGGCGACCATCCGGTGGATGGAGTCGGCGATCGCGTCGGTGTCGGCGTCCTCCGGGATGGCGCAGAAGATGGTGTCGCGCATGATCATCGGCGGCTCGGCCGGGTTCAGGATGATGATCGCCTTGCCGCGCTCGGCGCCGCCGATGGTCTCCACGCCACGGCTGGTGGTCTTGGTGAACTCATCGATGTTGGCGCGGGTGCCCGGTCCGGCGGAGACCGACGACACCGAGGCGACGATCTCGGCGTAGGGCACCGGCACAACGCGCGAGACGGCCGCCACGATCGGGATGGTGGCCTGGCCGCCGCAGGTGATCATGTTGACGTTCGGCGCGTCCAGGTTGGCGCCGAGGTTCACCGGCGGCACCACGGCGGGGCCGACCGCGGCCGGGGTGAGGTCCACCGCGCGGATGCCCGCCTCGGCGTACCTCGGCGCGGCGGCGCGGTGCACGTAGGCGGAGGTGGCCTCGAACACCAGGTCGGGCAGCTCGGATTGCCCGAGCAACCAGTCGACGCCCTCGTGCGAGGTCTCCAGCCCGAGCCCGCGAGCCCGCTTCAGGCCCTCGCTCTCCGGATCGATGCCGATCATCCAGCGCGGCTCGATGACCTCCGAGCGCAGCAGCTTGTAGAGCAGATCGGTGCTGATATTGCCGGACCCGACGATCGCGGCGGTTACGGTCCTGTCGGACACGGTTGGCCTCCTTGGGGATGGCGGCCGGCGAAGCCGGCGGGGGTGGGCTGGGGGGTTGGCTCAGGTGAATTGCAGGCGGACCGAACCGAGTCCGGCGAACTCGGCATGGAACTGGTCGCCGGGACGGGCATCGATGGCGCGGGTGCAGGAGCCGGGCAGCACGATGTCGCCCTTTTTCAGCCGCACCCCGAACGAGGCGACCTTGCGCGCCAGCCAGGCCACCGCGATGACCGGGTCGCCGAGCACCGCGTCGCTGCGGCCCTCGGCGACGACCTCGCCGTTGCGGGTGAGCACCGCGTCGATGGCCTTGATGTCGATGTCCTTCGGCGCGACCCGCTCGGGTCCGAGCACGTAGCCCGCCGAGGACGCGTTGTCCGAGATGGTGTCGCACAGGCCGATGTTCCAGTCCTTGATCCTGGAATCGATCAGCTCGATCGCGGGCGCGTAGGCGACAGTCGCGGCGAGCACGTCCTCCTCGGTGCAGTCCGCGCCGGGCAGGTCGGCGCCGAGCACGAATCCGACCTCGACCTCGACGCGCGGGAACAGATAGCGGCCCGCCTCGACCGGAACATCCTCGAACACTTGCATTTCCGCGAGCAGGTGCCCGTAGTCGGGCTCGTCCACGCCCATCATCTGCTGCATGGCCTTGGACGAGAGGCCGACCTTGTGGCCGACCACGCGCGCGCCGCTGTCGAGGCGGCGGCGGATGTTGATCAACTGGATCTCGTAGGCGTCGACCACGTCGATATCGGGGTATCGCGCGACCAGCGGGTCGATGGCGACCCGATCGTTCTCGGCCCGCTCGAGTTCGTCGGCGAGTTCGGTTCGTACCGCGTCGGTCAGCACGCTAGTTTCCTTCCACTGTTGCTTTTTCGAGGACGGCCTGTTCGCCCGCCGCGGACCGTCCCGCGCGGCGACCGGAGAAGACGCAGTCGGCCAGCGACAGACCGCTGACGTAGGAGTCCGAGCAGATGCCGACGGCGGTCCGGCCCGCGGCGAACAGGCCAGGAATGTCGTCACCTTCGGCGGTTTTCACCGCGCCGGTGTTCTCGTCGACGACCACGCCGCCGAGGGTGAGCATCGGGCACGGGTTGGTCAGGCTCGGTTTGATCCCCACATCCAACAGCCAGAACGGTCCGCTGCGTACGGGTTCGGCGAATTCGGCGGGCTTGCCGGCCGGGTCCGGCGTGCCGTTCGCGATGGCGGCGTTGTGCGCGTCGACGGTCGCGCGCAGTCCGGCCGGATCGATGCCCGCCTTGGCCGCGGCGGCTTCCAGCGTCGCGCCGCGCACCGCGCTGCGGCGCATCACCTCGAACTGGGCGCGCTGGAACCAGGTGGCCTGGGTGCGGATCTGCTGGATCGCGGTGCGCATCAAGTTCGCGTCGGCGAGCAGCCAGCCCTTGCCTTCGTGCTCGTTGATCAGCTGGTGGCCGACCGCGGCGCCGTAGCGGGTCTCGTCGATCACCCGGCGGCCGTGCGCGTCGACGAGCACCGAACCGGTGAAGGCGCTGGGCGGCAGGATGAATCGCCAGGCCGAGACGTTGCCCATGCGGTCGGTGGCCGCGCCCGCCTGCCGTGCCATCAGGATGCCGCTGCCGTCGTCGCCGGTGGTGCCGAGCGCGAGACCGGCGCGGTACTGCGGGCCGTATTCGGCGAGCATGGCGCGGTTTGCGATGAAGCCGCCCGCGCTGACCACGACACCGCGCCTTGCCCGCACCCGAATCGTCTTGCCGTAGCGGCGATCCAGCAGGTCGAGGCGCTTCTCGAGCGACTTGCGCAGCGGTGGGTAGTAGATGCCCGGCTTGGCCGCGGCCTTGGCCATGCGGCTGTAGCGGTCACGCACCCGGCCGGGGGCGTCGCACAGCGACTGACATTCGACGCCGATCACCGCGCCGTTGTCGTCGGTGATCAATCGCGTGGCCCTGGTGAGGGTTTCGACGCGCACGCCGCGGCGCGAGGCGGAGGCCGCGAGCGGCCCGGTGAGCTGCTTGCCCGAGGTGCCCTTGCCCTTGACGCGGTGACCGCGCTGCGCGGGTTCGGCGACCTCGCGGCCGTACCCGGAGACCTCACTGCCGGAGTAGTACAGGTAGTAGCTGTCGTTCGGGTACGAGGTCTTGTACGGGCAGAGCGAGGCCTCGAAGGGCACGCCGTGCCCCTTCAGCCACTCGATCATCGCCGGGCTCTCGTCCACGAACCGGCGCAGGGTGGCCGGGGTGACGGCCGTGCCGACCTCGCGTTCGAGATAGGCGAGCATCTGCTCCGGGGTATCGCGCACTCCGGCTTCGCGCTGCACCGATGTGCCGCCGCCCGCGTAGATGATGCCGCCGGACAGGGCGGACGCGCCGCCTCCGGTGAACCGCTCCAACACCAGTACCTGCGCACCCGCGTCCGTCGCTTCGAGCGCGGCGGACGCCCCCGCGGCGCCGTATCCGACGACGACCACGTCAGCGGTCAGGTCCCATTCGAGGCCCATGTACTTCACTCCGGTCCGAAACTGAAACAAGTTTCCTCGACAAATGGAACGCCGAGCAAGTCTTCTGCCACACAACATAGACCAATGGCGCGTCCATTCTATAACGTGTTCTACATGACAGATCCGGTTCTCGAGCCACACAGCTACGACGTGGTGGTCGTCGGCAGCGGTGCCGCGGGCATGACCGCCGCCCTCACCGCCGCCCACCACGGCCTCAGCGTGGTCATCATCGAAAAGGCCGCGCACTACGGCGGGTCGACCGCGCGCTCCGGTGGCGGCGTGTGGATCCCCGGCAACAAGGCGCTGCGCGCGTCGGGCCGTCCGGACGACAGGGAGGACGCACGCACCTACCTGCACAGCATCGTCGGCGACGTGGTGCCCAAGGATCGGATCGACACCTACATCGACCGGGGAGCCGAGGCCTTCGACTTCGTGCTCGACCACACCCCGCTGAAGATGAAGTGGGTGCCCGGGTATTCGGACTACTACCCGGAGGCGCCCGGCGGTCTCGGCGAAGGGCGCTCCTGCGAGCCCACGCCGTTCGACCTCAAAGCCTTGGGCGCGGAAAAGGACAAGCTGGAGCCGCCCTACGCCAAGGCGCCGCTGAACGTGGTCGTCATGCAGGCGGATTTCGTCCGCCTCAACCTCATCCGCCGCCACCCGAAGGGCATGATGCGCGCCATGCGCGTCGGCGCGCGCACCTACTGGGCCAAGTTCACCGGCAAGCACATCGTCGGCATGGGACAGGCCATCATCGCCGCCATGCGCAAAGGGCTGATGGACGCGAATGTGCCGGTGCTGCTGAACACTCCGATGACGAAGCTCGTCGTGGAGGACGGCGTGGTCACGGGTGTCGAGGCGCTGCAGGACGGCAAGCCCGTCGTGTTCACCGCGCGCCACGGCGTCGTGCTCGGCAGCGGCGGCTTCGAGCACAACCCGGAGATGCGCGCGAAGTACCAGCGCCAGCCCATCACCACCGAGTGGACGACCGGCGCGGCGGCGAACACCGGCGACGGCATCCTGGCGGGGATCGAGGCGGGCGGCGCGACCGGCTTCATGGAGGACGCCTGGTGGGGGCCGACCGTTTTCAAGGGCGGCAGGCCGTGGTTCGCCCTGGCCGAGCGCAATCTGCCCGGCTGCGTCATCGTCAACCACGACGGCAAGCGATTCGGTAATGAGTCCGCTCCTTACGTCGAGGCTGGGCACACCATGTACGGCGGCGAATACGGGCAGGGCGAGGGTCCCGGCGAGAACATCCCCGCCTGGCTGGTGTTCGACCAGCGCTACCGGAACCGCTACATCTTCGCCGGATTGCAGCCTGGTCTGCGCTTTCCGTCCCGCTGGATGGAAAACGACAACATCGTCAAGGCCGACAGCCTGGAAGAGCTGGCCGCCGCGATCGGCGTGCCCGCCGAGAACCTGACCGCGACGGTCGCGCGGTTCAACACCTTCGCCGAGACCGGCAAGGACGAGGACTTCGGCCGCGGCAACAGCCACTACGACCGGTACTACGGCGACCCCACGGTGAAGCCGAACCCCTGCCTCGCCGGACTGGTGCAGGGCCCGTTCTACGCGGCCAAGATCGTGCCCGGCGACCTCGGCACCAAGGGCGGCCTGGTCGCCGACTCCTCGGGCCGGGTACTCCGCGAAGACGGCAGCACCGTCGAGGGCCTCTACGCCTCGGGCAACTGCTCGACACCGGTCATGGGCCACACCTACGCGGGCCCCGGCGCCACCATCGGCCCCGCCATCACCTTCGGCTACCTCGCCGTCCTCGACATCGCCAAGCGCAAACAGGACCAGCCCGCCGCGGCGGCCTCCGAGGCGTAGCGGAATGCCTTTGCCACACGGGTCCCACACGGTCCACACAGGCAGCGCCTCTGTGGACCGTGTGCGCCGTCTGTGGCAGCCACCCTCTCGCCCGGGGCGAGGGCCGCTGTCCCGGCGAGTGGGTACGGCATTGCCAGCGCGGTGTGCTTGCCCGCAGGATCGATTCGTGGGTGACGCGCGCCGGGGCGACTGAATTCGTCCACAACCATGCACAAGGAGAACTGATGCCCATCGACCCGAAGATCGCGCTCGGCGCGGAACTGCCGAGCCGGGAGTTCGCGTGGACGCCGTCGGATGTGCAGCTCTATCAGCTCGGGCTCGGCGCGGGTGCGCGGTGGACCGACGCTGCCGAGCTGCGCTATCTGGACGACCGGGAGCCGCAGGTGCTGCCGAGCTTCGCGACCGTGGCGCAGACCCTGCACGAGACCGAACCGCCCAAGGTGAGTTTCCCCGGCATCGACATCGACCTGGCGAAGGTGGTGCACGGGCACCAGGAGGTGGAGGTGCACCGGCCGATCCCCGCCGCGGGCAAGGCGACGAGCACCGGCCGGGTCAGCGAGATCTGGGACAAGGGCTCGGCCGCGGTGGTCGTGCAGGAGCACACCATCATCGGCTCCGACGGCGCGCCGCTGTGGACCACCCGCTCGTCCATCTTCGCCAAGGGCGAGGGCGGCTTCGGCGGCGAGCGCGGGCCGAGCACCAAGTCGGAACTGCCCAATCGCGCACCGGATTTCGATGTCACCACGCGCACGCTGCCGCAGCAGGCGCTGCTGTACCGGATGCTCGGCGACCGCAACCCGCTGCACTCCGATCCCGAGTTCGCCCGCGCCGCCGGATTCCCCAACCCGATCCTGCACGGCCTGTGCACCTACGGGATCGTCTGCAAGACCGCGACCGACACCGCGCTGGACGCCGACGCGAGCCGCGTCACCGGTTTCCGCGCGCGCTTCGCGGGGGTGCTCTACCCGGGCGAGACCATCCGGACCCGGATCTGGCGGACCGACGGCGAACTCGTCATCACCGCGACGGTGGTCGAGCGCGAGGACGCGCCGGTGCTCGCGGACGTCAGCCTGAAGTTCGAGTAGGCGCCTGCGCGGCTCGTTCGGACTACCGCCATAGCTTGTCGGCCGAGCAGAGCCACTCGGCCGCCGTCGCGTTGTTGCGCACGAATCACCGCGACGGCGGCCCGGAGCACCCGGCCCCACGCACTCGGGCCTGCTTCAGGCGCATTCGGCTCTAGTTCGCGGAATTGGCACCACGGCCCGCGGGGGCGTCGTAGACCAGGGTGTAGCGCCAGAACAGGCGACGCCGGATTCGGGCCCCGGGCAGTTCCAGTGCGGCGGCGGCCCGGATGTCGGCCAAGGTTTCCTTTGGATCGGCGGCGGGTGCCGTCATATGCGGAGGTGGCTGATCAGCGCGGGCCGGGTGCTTGATCATTCCGATGACGGGGTTGGCGGCTATGGCAGGTAGATCGGCGAGCAGGTCCACGGGGCCCGCCGCGCGGTAGCAGCCGACGACCACCAGCCGACCGCCCGGGACGAGACAGTCGCGTAGTTCGCGCAAGGTCGGTACCAGCGGGAGGTGGTGCAGGACGGCGACGAGGACGACGGCATCCCAGCGCCGCTGCGGGTCGCGCCTGGCGAAGTCGGCGTGCACGATGGTCACCGCAGGGTCGTCGGCGAAGCGCTGCGCCACCATTCGGACAATCTTGGGGTCGGGTTCCAGCGCGGTGACAGTAGTAGCGCAATCGCGGAGCCGGGCGACGAGATTGCCTGTACCGCACCCGACATCGAGGACGTGACGGGCTCCTGCCGCTGCCACCTGGGCGACGACCCATGGGCCGTAGTGGTCGTTGTGGCTCCACGGATGTTGCTGGTTGAACCGGTCGAGTCGAGACAGCAGTACCACCGCACTCTCCCATCCGTTGAAGTCGTCCGCAGCCTAACCGGCCGGCGGTCCGGCAATCGGCTCTGGCCGATCAGAGCGTGGGCCGAGTCCTTGGATCACCAAGGCGTACAACACGATCACGACGACCGGTGCGACCGCGGGGGCCCAGGCCAGGCGGAGCGGGAGCAGTGCCGCGCCCACCGCGCATACGGTGAAACCGACGGCTCCGACTACCGAGGGCAGCGTCGTCGGGACGACGCCGATCGGTGCTGTCACGGTGGCCGCGTTCAGCAAATAGGCGGTAGCCACCAAACCCGTTGCGGCAGCGGCGAGCACACCGGTGTCGGCCCAGGCGAGCACACCGATCGCGACGAGTACGGCGGCGACAGCGGCGGGGCGGAACCACCAGCCCGCCGCCACCAGAATCAGCGCGGGAAGCGCCGCGAGCGGCGCCATCAGCAAGATCGACGTGACGAGCAGGACGCCCGCGAGCACAGCGAGGAATCTGGTCATCGGCGCACCCGCGCTGTTCTCCGGTGTTCGGGCAGCAGGCGCATGATCTCGTCGAGCCTGGCGTCCTTCGTCCACGGCACGATGTCGACGCCGACGGTGCCCATGTCGCGGTACATGGAAGCGCGTTCCAGCTGCCACATGCGGGCCAGCGTCTGATCGAGCCCGTCGCGAAACGGCGTGCCGCGCAACACGTCCACCACCACGACGACGTGCCCGCGTTTGCGCAGATCGATCAGCGCCAGCGCGAACTGGGTGTCGAGCAGCGTGGAGAAGGCCACCACGATCGCGCCGATCGGCACCGCGGCATGCGGGGCCAGGGTGCCGGTGGTGAGAATGTGTTCGTCGCCCACGTCGAGCACGGTGTCGACGATGCGGTAGAACTGGCGCCGCCCGATGTCGGGACGCAGCCAGCGCGGGCTCTGGCCGAGGCAGACCACGGCGGTCCGATCGCCCGCCTGCAAGGTGGACTGCACGACCTGCGCCGCGCCGCGCACCGAGAGTTCGAGCGAATCGGTCGCCGGGCCCGGCGCCTGCTGCGAGGTGTCGACCAGCACGACGACGTCGGCGGACCGGTTGGTCAGCCGTTCGGTGACGTAGAGCCGTCCGCGCCGGGCGCTCACCGGCCAGTTCACGATCCGCAACTGATCGCCCGGCGCATAGGCGCGGATGTCGGCGTATTCCACGCCGGGCCCGTGGCGGCGGGTCAGATGGGTGCCGAGCCGTTCGGGAAGTTCGGTGCGCGGCATACGCATTCGCTGCGGATCGGTCACCGGGTAGACGAACAACTGCCCCGCGGGCAGCGTCGCGGTGGCGATGGCAAGTCCCGCCGGGCTGAGCGCGGAGACTCGCACCGACACCGGGTAGCGCCCCCAGCGGCCGGCCGCCAGTGCCAGCCGTAGCCCGGCGGGGGCGGCCCCGGAGTCGCTCGCCTCCTCGATGTCGACCCCGAGTCCCTGCACCGTCTGCGGTTTCAGGCGCAGCAGCGCGTGCCCCGCCTCCACGAAGGCGGCGGCGGTGAGCACCACCTCCTCGCTCTCGAAGCAGCGCAGCGTGCCGCCGCCGTCGACCTGGATCCTGGTCCGCGACTGCTGCCACGGCGCGGTGGCGAGCACGCCGAGCAGTGGCGCGGCGAAGACCACCAACTGCCACCGCGCGGCGACCACCGCGACCACCAGCGCCACCGCCGCGCAGCAGGCCAGCATGTACACCAGAGGTGCGGGGCGCCACCGCAATTCGGCATCGACCGTGGCGCTCGCATCGCGGTGCCTGGAGCGGGTCATGTCACGGTGGCGCGCGGGACCGGCAGGCGGCGCAGCAGTTCGGCGATCACGTCCTCGCCGCGGATGCGGCGCACCCACATCTCGGGGCGCAGCGTGATCCGGTGCGCCATGGCCGGAATCGCGAGCGCCTTCACGTCTTCCGGGATCACGTAGTCCCGGCCGAGCAGCAGCGCCCGGGCCCGCGACATCTGCACCAGATCCAGTTCGGCGCGGGGGCTCGCGCCGACCTCGACCTGCGGATGCCCGCGGGTGGCGCCCGCCAGTGCGACGACGTAGCCGACCACGTCGGGGTGCACCGTGACGTATTCGACCGACTGCCGCATCTCCAGCAGCCCGTTGGCGTCCACCACCTGACCCACCTGCGGCGGGGTCGCGCCGCGTTCCAGGCGCCTGCGGATCATCTGGGTCTCGTCGTGCTCGGAGAGGTAGCCGAGCCGCAACTGAATGGCGAAGCGGTCCAGCTGCGCCTCGGGCAGCGGGTAGGTGCCCTCGTATTCGATGGGGTTGTCGGTGGCGAGCACGATGAACGGCTGCGGCAGCGGGTAGGTCTCGCCGTCGATGCTGACCTGCCCCTCCGCCATCGCCTCCAGCAGCGCCGCCTGGGTCTTCGGCGGGGTGCGGTTCACCTCGTCGGCCAGCAGCACGTTGGTGAACACCGGACCGCGGCGGAAGTTGAAACGGCCCGAGTTCATGTCGTAGATGGTGGAGCCGAGCAGGTCGGCGGGGAGCAGGTCGGGGGTGAACTGCACCCGGGTGAAGTCCAGGCCGAGCGCGGCGGCGAAGGATCTGGCGATCAGTGTCTTGCCGAGTCCGGGCAGATCCTCGATGAGGACGTGCCCGCCGGACAGCACGGCGATCATGATCAGCTGCAATTCGTCGCGCTTGCCCACGATGACGCGGCCCAGCTCCCGCAGCACCGCCTCGGATCGCTGGACGGTCACGTCCAGTGGCATCGTCATATGTCTACTCGCACTTGCTCAACCCATTTCACATTCTCTGCAGGCGGCGCAGGATCTCGTCCAGCGCCGCCCGGCCCGGTGCGCGCGTCGTCTCATCGCGCAGTGCCGAGTTCGCCGGATCCACCCAGCGCCACAGTTCCGGTCCGAACTGCAGAATCCCGGCCGCTTCGGTCGCCCTGCGGTTCTTGGCTACCCGCATACCCGTGGACAATTCGAATTCTTTGGCGAGCAGCGGACGCAGATGCCGATCCCAGTCGGCCCTGCTGCCCTCGGCTCGGTCGGCAAGCATCTGTGCCCTTGCCTGCCAGCGGTTCAGCATTTCCAGCGGGCCGTTCTCGATGTCGTCGGCGTGGTCGTCCTCCGCGGGTTGGCGCTCGCGCAACGTCAAGATCAGCTGGAAGAGCGCGAGGGCGACCGGGACGGCGGCGAGCAGCAGCATCGCCTCGCGCGCCCTGCCGAACGCGATCAGCTCGAGCACCACCACCACGCATATCGCGGCCACCGCGATCCCCGCCCTGTTCATTCGGCCATCACCTCTCCTTGCAGGTCGGCGAGCACGATGCGCAGCAGTTGTTCGGCGCGCATACGCTGCCACTCCAGCATCGAGTGCGGGCTGAATCTGGCCTCCTCGAACAGTGCGACGAGTTCGCGCGCGGAGGCGTCGTGCAGCGCGCCGCGCTCGAACGCGCGCGCCAGCACTTCCATCGGGGTGTCCGAGGCCAGCGGGGCCGCCGCGCGATCGACGGCGAGGCCGCGCTCCATCGCGACGTAGCAGGCGATGATGGCGGTGCGTGGCTCCTGGCCCGGCGCGTTCATCGCGGCCAGACCCATTTCGGCGGCCCTGGCCAGCGAGTCGACGACGGTCGGCGGCGCAGCGGTTTCCGGCGGCGGCGCGGCAACGGGCTTGCGACGGGCCGTCGCCGCGACCACCACGAGACCGACCAACGCGACACCGACCAACACACTCGCGGCGACGATCGTGAGAACCAGGCCGGTCCCGGTCAGGCTCTCGGCGCCGCCGGGCGGGGGCGGCGGTGTGGTCGGAAGGTATTCGGGCGGCGTGCCCTGGCCGGTGGCGGGCGTGGGCGCCGCGGGCTGAACTTCCCGGCGCACGCCGACGAAGAACACGGCGGAAGCGGCGGCCAGCACCAGCGAGAGCCCGGCCAGCGCCGCGAGCACCAGCAGGCCGACGCGGCCGAGCCGCCACTGCCGCCGCTCGCGATCGCGATCGCGATCGGGTTCGGGCATGGCGAGCGGCAGCCGGTGCTGGCTGGCGATCACGCCCGCCAGCAAGATCACCACGGAGACCGTGAGCAGCACCGGCATCAAGGCCACGGCGAGCGCGGAGGGAGCCGAGGGACGATCGGTGGTCTCGATCGCGCCGGGGATGTGCCCGCGCAACGCGATCGCGGCAATCGCCAGCAGCGTGATCAGCACGATCACGCGCGATATCGGCGCTCGCGCCCGGACCACCAGCGTTACCACCAAACCTGAGTACTCGAATCAGGCACATAGTTACATGCCGGACGGTCCGCTCGGGAGCGAATCGAATACTTCGCCAATGCGTCCGGTTTAACCCGGTTACCGGCGAGTCGTCGCAGGTAGGCCGGGAAAAGGGCGACTACCCAGCCGCTGCGCTCACCGGTTGTGAGATCTCACAGAGGCGGCTGGCGGTGCGTGAAATGTCCGGAACGCCGACCACCCCGTCGATCAGCTCCGGCAGCGGCGCGGCGGCGCAGAGGGTCAGCTCCAGATCCGCGTCGTAGAGCACGTCGACGAGGTTCACCAAGCGCATCGCCCAGTCCGGCGGCACCTCGCGCAACCGGGGCACGTCCTCGATCGTCCAGCGCCGGAACCGCTGCGCCAGCCGCACGTAATCGGCGGCCGAGGTGGCGGCGCCGCAGAGCGCGGCGAAATCGATGGTGATCGCGTCGCCGTCCACCGTGCGCGCCCGCAGCGTGCGGTCGCCGATCGGGACCTCGACCATGCTCGCGGTGGGCGTGCCTCCGATCAGATAGCGACCCGCCGTGAAACCGCTCGCCACGCGCGTGCGCAGCGCGCGGTAGTCGGTGGGGCCGTCCACCGAGATCACGTCCAGGTGCTCCACGATGCGCGCGATGGTCGGCAGGAACCGGTCGTGGAACAGCGGATTCGGCAGCAGCTGCTCGGGCGGGTAGTTCGAGGTGAGCACGAGCGCGATGCGGCGGGCGAACAGGGCGTCGAGCATGCGGGCGATGAGCATCGCGTCGCCGATGTCGTGCACGTGGAATTCGTCGAAGCAGACCAGGCGGGCGGAGCCCAGCAGACGCTCGATGGCGATGTCGATGGAGCCGGTTTCGTGTGCGGCGCTGTGTAATTCGGCGAAGAACCAGTGGAAGTGGTAGCGCTTCACGCGGTCGGCGTCGACCGTGGCGAGGAAGCGGTCCATCAGCATGGTCTTGCCGCGGCCGGGTCGTCCGTGCAGGTAGACGCCGCGCGCACCCTTGATCGGACGACCACGCCGGTCCACGAGCCGCTCCAGCCGGTCGGCCGCCGCGCGCTGATCCGGGTCGAGTTCGATCGTCATCCCAGCCTCCTCGCTCTACAGATGTAGAGTCCTCTACAGTTGTAGAGGACCGAGCTGGATGCGATCAAGAAAGGTGATGATGTCCACAACCGACCGGCGCACCCTGATCGTGGACGCGGCCATCGAGTTGATCGCCCGCCGCGGGATTCGCGCGCTCACGCACCGGGCGCTGGACACGGCGCTGGAGCTGCCGCCCGGATCGTCCTCCTACTACTTCCGCACCAAACGCGCACTCGTCGAGGCGATCACCGACCGGATTTCCTCTCGTTCCCGCGCCGATTTCACCGCCGCAGGTTTCGCCGCCCCCGACGCGGCCGACCTCCCCGCCATCGCGCACGGCATCGCGGTCTGGCTGGACCGCCTCCTCCTCGAACGCCGCGACCATTTGATCGCCCGGCACGCACTGATCGTCGACCTGATCGGCGACCGAGAGCTACACGCCCGGCTCGCCAACAGCCTCTTCTCCATGGACCGCGCCCGAGCCCTCTTCCGCGCCAACAACTTCCCCGACCCGGACACCGCCGCCGCCGACTTCATCGCGGTCCTGGAGGGCGCGGTCTTCGACCGCTTCGCAGGCAACCGCAGCGATCTCCCCGCAGGCACCCCTGCCAGCATCACCCAACTGACCACCCTCTTATCCAAGTACCTCCGCCCCTGACCCCGTCACGGCCCTAAACCGCTTCGCGGGCAACCACAGTGCTCTGCCTGCGCACCCCGCCCCAACTCACCACCCTCCTATCGCCCACCTCCGCAACCCCGCCCTCGCAGATCGTCTAAACGCCTCGCAGACCGCACAACCTCTGCGAGGCGTGTAGACGGTCTGCGAAGTCGGCGCCCGCCGCCACAATGACGTTCACGGCGCACCGCGGCGAACATGCCAGCGCCACACAACTTTCGCACGCCTCACACAGGCACCGGCTGTGTGACGCATGCGAGAGGATTGTGGGAGCTAGACGGGCCAGCCGCGTTGGGAGTAGGTGGCGCCGGTGAAGTAGGCGCGGATGCCTGCGGCGGGGTATTCGATGAGGTTCTTCGGCAGCGCCGTCAGTGCGAACCAGGCCAGTTCGTAGCACTTGTCGGGCTCGCGGTTGACCGGTTCGCCGGACCAGTTCACGGCTTCGAAGAACAGGCCGAGGCGGGATTCGCGGCCCGGGGAGACGACGTGGGCGGTGTGGATGTGGCGCAGATCGGCGGGGTCGACGACCACGCCGATCTCCTCCATCGCTTCGCGGGCCGTGGCCGCGGTAGCCGACTCCCCCGACTCGAGCTTGCCCGCGGGCAGGTGCCAGCGCCCGTCGAACTCGTCCGCGCTGCGCCGCTTGCTCAACAGCACTTCGCCCGCGCGGACGAGCAGGATGTGGACGTCGACGATGTGCCGGTCGGTCATGAGACTCCTCCCGTGGCGGCGAACGTGCCGCTCCAACCTACGGGTTGTGTCCCCCGTCGTTCCGGCAAATCAGTTGGCGCTGAGGACCAGGCCGGAGGTGGGGACGCCGGTGCCCGCGGTGACCAGGATGTTGTGCAGCGCGTCGACCTGGTTGACCGAGGTGCCGCGGATCTGGCGTACCGCCTCGGCGATGCCGTTCATGCCGTGGATGTAGGCCTCGCCCAGCTGGCCGCCGTGCGTGTTGAGCGGCAGCCTGCCGCCGAGCTCGATGGCTCCGTCCTTGATGAACTCCTTGGCTTCGCCGCGGCCGCAGAACCCGAGTTCCTCGAGCTGCATGAGCACGAACGGGGTGAAGTGGTCGTAGAGGATGGCGGCCTGCATGTCCTGCGGGCCCAATCCGCTTTGCGCCCACAGCTGTTCGCCGACGAGCCCCATTTCCGGCAGGCCGGACATGGCGTCGCGGTAGTAGCTCGTCATCACGTACTGGTCCGCGCCGGAGCCCTGCGCGGCGCCGGCGATCACCGCGGGCCGCTGCGGCAGGTCGCGCGCCCGCTCGACGCTGGTCACCACGATCGCCACGCCGCCGTCGGATTCCTGGCAGCAGTCGAGCAGGTGCAGCGGTTCGGCGATCCAGCGCGAATTCTGGTGGTCTTCCAGGGTGATCGGCTTGCCGTAGAAGAAGGCGTCCGGGTTCACCGCGGCGTGCTTGCGGTCCGCGACGGCGACCCGGCCGAAGTCCTCGCTGGTGGCGCCGTAGACGTGCATGTAGCGGCGCGCGACCATGGCGACCTGGGCGGCGGGCGTGCCGAGTCCCTGCGGATAGGACCAGCCCGCGTCGATGCCCGAGGAGGTGGGCGCGGTCGCCAGCGCCGTGGAGAACTGGCCGAACCGCGAGACCGAGCGCTCGTTGAAGGCGCGGTAGGCCACCACCACGTCGGCGACACCGGTGGCCACCGCCATGGCGGCCTGCTGCACGGTCGCGCAAGCCGCGCCGCCGCCGTAGCCGATGTGGCTGAAGAACTTCAGCTGCGGAATACCCGTCGCCCTGGCGACCGCCGCCTGGGTGTTGGTGTCCATGGTGAAGGTGGTCAGGCCGTCCACGTCGGCGGGCGTCAGGCCCGCGTCGGCGAGCGCGGCCGTGACCGCCTCGGCCGCCAAACGCAACTCGCTGCGACCGGAGTCCTTGGAGAAATCGGTGGCGCCGATGCCGACGATGGCGGCACGTCCCGACAGTGTCTTCTCAGTCATTGGAACCCCGCAGAGCGATAACGACTTTCGCCGTGATGTGGTCGCCGAGGCTGTCGCGCCCGACGACGTCGATGTGGATGTCCTCGCCCTCGACCGCGCTCACCGTGCCGGTGAGGGTCAGCGTGTCGCCCGCGTACAGCGGCACCCCGAGGCGCAGCGCGATCGACTTCACGATGGCGCGCGGGCCCGCCCAGTCGGTGACGAAGCGCTGCACCAGGCCGGTGTCGGTGAGGATGTTGACGAAGATATCCTTGGATCCGCGCGCGACGGCCTTGTCCCTGTCGTGGTGCACGTCCTGGAAATCGCGGGTCGCGAGGGCCGTGCTGATCACGAAGGTCGGATCGGCGTGCACGACCAGCTCGGGCAGCGTCGCGCCGACCGCGGCAGTCGCTGTCATGCGGTCACCGTCCAATAAGGCAGGGCGGCCTCGTCGTCGAGCTTCTCGAACTCCACCCGCACCGGCAGGCCGACCTCGACCTCGGCAGGGTCGATGCCCCGCAGTTCACCGAGCATGCGCACGCCCTCCTCCAATTCGACCAGCGCGACCACGAACGGCAGTTGCCGCCCAGGCACTTTCGGCGCGTGGTGCACGACGTAGCTGAACACCGTGCCGCGCCCCGAAGCGACCGCGTACTCGGTCGGCTTCGACTTGTCCTGCCACAGCGCGGGGATCGGCGGATGCCGCAGCGTGCCGTCCGGCAGCTTCTGGATCCGCAGCTCGCCGAGCTTCGTTCCTTCCCAGAAGAATTCGGTGTCCAGGGAGACCAGCGGCTTGACCCGCTCACCCGCGGGCTTCGGAGCCGCGGCGGCCGTGCCCGGCGCGAATTTCAGGATGCGGAACAGCATTTCGGTGACGAGCTCGTCGCCCACCCGCCACGACGTGCGGAAAGTGACGAACCAGCCGTCGCCGAGCCCGGTGCGCTTGGGCCCCGTGATGCTCTCCAGGCGACTGGTGACGATCACCTGTTCGCCGGGCACCAGGTAGCGGTGGTAGATCTGCTCGCAGTTGGTGCCGACCACCGAGGTGAAGCCCGCCTCGTCGAGCAGCTCTGTGGTGCCCGCCAGCGGATCGTCCGGCGGGCGAACGCCGTTGAGCCCGAACATGGTCCACACTTGCGCCATGGCGGGCGGCGCGACGATGCCGGGGTGGCCCGCGGCGCGGGCGGCCTCCTCGTCGACGTAGATCGGGTTGGTGTCGCCGATGGCCTCGACCCAGTTGTTGATCATCGGCTGGTTCACCGGGTCGCGCGCGAGGCGCGGTGCGCACTCGCCCGCCGCGATGATCTTCTCGGCGGCGGCGACGATCGCTTCCGGCGTTGACGTGTCCGGCACGACGCGGCTCCTTCTTCTTATCGGGGTACTCGCGGCAGGTTCAATCCGGCGGTGGCGACGAGTTCACGCATGATCTCGTTGACGCCGCCGCCGAAGGTCACCACGAGGTTCTGTTTGGTGCGCCGGTCCAGCCAGGTGAGCAGTTCGGCGGTGGCGGGCTCGGCCGGGTCGCCGTGGCGGCCGACGAGCTCCTCGGCAAGGCGGCCCGCTTCCTGGAGGGACTCGGTGGAGAACACTTTGGTGGCCGACGCGTCGGCGATGACCTGGGATTGGTCGCCGTCGACTCCGGCGGCGTCAGCGACGGGCCCGGAGGCGGTAGCGGAGCGTGACCACGCAGGGCCCCGCTCGCGCCGCCCATCAGACGCTGCGGCGACCTGCCAGTTCAGCAGTTCGTTGAGCCGGACCATGGCGTGCATGCGGCCCAGCGAGCGCTGCACGTCGGATTCGGCGAGCAGCCCGCGCGGTCGCGCCCAGTCGCGCACCCGGTCGTAGAGCTGTTCGATCTTGCCCGACGGGCCGAGGCTCACCCGCTCGTGATTGAGCTGGGTGGTGATCAGCCGCCAGCCCCGGTTCTCCTCGCCGACCAGCATGTCGGCCGGGACGCGGACGTTGTCGAAATAGGTGGCGTTGGTGTGGTGGGCGCCGTCGCAGGTGATGATCGGCGTCCAGGAGTAGCCGGGGTCCTTGGTGTCCACGATCAGGATCGTGATGCCGCGGTGGCGCGAATCCACCGTGCCGGTGCGGCAGGCCAGCCAGACGTAATCGGCCTCGTGCGCGCCGGTGGTGAAGATCTTCTGCCCGTTGACGATCCAGTCACCGGAGGCGTCGCGGACGGCGCTGGTGCGCAGCGAGGCCAGGTCGGTGCCCGCCTCCGGCTCGGAGTAGCCGATCGCGAAATGGATGTCGCCGGAAAGGATTCCGGGCAGGAACTTCTGCTTCTGCGCGTCGGTGCCGTAGGACTGCAAGGTCGGGCCGACGGTCAGCAGCGTCACCAGCGGCAGCGGGACATCCGCCCGCACCGCCTCGTTGAAGAAGATCTGCTGTTCGACGGGCCCGAAACCCTGCCCGCCGTATTCCTTCGGCCAGCCGACGCCGAGCCAACCGTCGCGGCCCATGCGCCGCACGACGGCGCGGTAGGCGTCGCCGTGCCGGTTCACCTGCATCTCGGCCTCCTCTTCGGGAGTGACGAGATCGGCGAAGTACGTGCGGAGTTCGTCGCGCAGCGCGCGCTGCTCGGCGGTCAGATCGATGAACATCTTGCTCCTAAGCGATCCAGACGGAACGACGCGCCGCCGAGCCAGCGGGCGATGTCCTTGGCCTGGGAGTAGTAGCGGTGCATCGGATGGGTCACGTCGACGCCGAGACCTCCGTGCAGGTGATGACACTTCTGCATGGCGGCGGGCAGCTCGGAGGCCACGGTATAGGCGAGCACGTCGAGGTCGTCGTCGACGCGCTCCATGTGCGCGGAGCCGGTATCGGACTGCGACAGCGCCCAGTTCGCCGAGACGGCCGCGGCGTGCAGGGTGCGGGAGACCACGTACAGGTCGCCGATCTGCTGGGCCACCGCCTGGAATTCGGCGAGCGGCCTGCCGAACTGACGGCGCACCCGCAGGTGTTCGGCGGTGAGCACCAGCGCGCCCTTCAGCAGGCCGTCGGCGACCGAGCCGATGCTCGCGACCGCCAACCGATGCAGCTGCGCGAGGTCGCCGGGGAGCAACTGCTCGGCCGGGATCTCCACGTTGTCCAGCAGGACGCTGCCCTCGGGCAGGCCACCCGAGGACGGTGACGCCGTGCGGGTCAGGCCCGCGGCGTCGCCGTCGACGAGCGCGATGCCGGAATCGGTCGGGATCAGCAGCCAGCGCGCCTGCTCGGCGTAGGGCACCGCGACCTTGTGCCCGCTGATCCGCACGACGGACCCTTCGGCGACCGCGGTCGTCTTCGGTGTCGCGGCGAACGGCGCGCCGGGCTCGCTGAGCGCCGCGGTGAGCACCGCGCCCTTGGCGACCTCGGGATAGATCCGTTCGGCCACCGCTTCGGGCAGCACTGGCAGCAGCGCGAGCAGCGCGATGCCCAGCGTCGGCAGGGCGGGCACCGCCACCGCGTCGGTGGCCAGCTCGGTGAGCAGCACGGAGATCTCCGGCAGGCCCATACCGTCGCCGCCGAAGCGCTCCGGCAACGCGACGACGAGCAGGCTCGAGTCGACGAGGCTCGGCCACAGCTCCATATCGCGAGCGGATTCACGCTCCAGCAAGCTCACTACTACTTCGGCGACGGCGTCCTGGCCCTCGTCCCTGGTGAAGTCCACGCTGTTCTCCCAGTCGAGTTCTGTCAGCTGTCCGTGTCGCGAGGCAGCCCGAGAATCCGCTCACCGGCCACGGTGAGCAAGATCTGTTCGGTGCCTCCCGCGATGGAAAGACAGCGCGTGAGCAGGAATTCGGTCACCTCGTCCGAATCCTGCGCACCGTTCGGTCCCGCCGCCTCCACGGCGAACTCTGCGACCGCCTGCCGGTGCCGCACACCGACCAGCTTGCGCACGCTGCTCTGCGCGCCGGGGTCGGCGCCCGCCAGCATCGCGACGGCGGCCCGCTGCTCGAGCAGCAGCCCGGCGATGGCCTCGGCGACGAAGCCGCCGAGCCGGTCGTTCCTCAGTTCCGCCCCCGGCCCGGTCGCGGGGAGCTTGGCGATGAGCTCCTCGAGCACCGGCCCGATTCCGTTGCCGCCCATCGCGACTCGTTCGGTGGACAGCGTGGAGCGGGCGATCTTCCAGCCGTTGTTCAGCGCGCCGACCAGGCAGTCGTCGGGGACGAAGACGTCGTCGAGGAACACCTCGCTGAATCGCGCCTCGCCGGTGATCTGCACCAGCGGGCGGACCTCCAGTCCCTTGCTGCGCATATCGACCAGGAAGTAGGAGATGCCGCGGTGCTTGGGCGCGTCGGCATCGGTGCGCGCCAGGCAGATGGCCCAGTTCGCCTTGTCGCCCAACGAAGTCCAGACCTTCTGGCCGTTCAGCACCCAGCCGCCCTCGACCCGCTTGGCGGTGGTGCGCAAGGCGGCGAGGTCGGAGCCCGCACCGGGCTCGCTGAACAGCTGGCACCACACCACCTCGCCGCGCAGGGTCGGCCAGGCGAAGCGATCGATCTGTTCCGGGGTGCCGTGCTGCAACAGTGTCGGGATCGCCCACCCGCCGATGGCGAGGTCGGGCGCGGTCAGGCCGGCGCGGCGCAGCTCCTCGGAGATGACCAGCCCGGTCATCGGGTCGGCGCCGCGACCGTAGGGCGCGGGCCAGTGCGGCATCGCCAGCCCCGCGTCCACCAGTGCGTTGCGCTGTTCGCCCGCGGGCAGCGCGGCGATCGAAGCGACCTCGGCAGCCAGACCGGTGGCGGCCGCGCCGTCCACGTCGACGCCCTCGGCGGCGAAGACCCGGTCGGCGCCGGTGGTCCGGCGCATGCCCGACCGCGTCAGCTCGGTGACCCTGGCCCGCCAGCGCGCCGAGCCGCCGAGCAGCTGGCGTAGCGCCGTGGCCCTGCGCAGGTAGAAGTGGGCGTCGTGTTCCCAGGTGAAGCCGATCCCGCCGAGCACCTGGATGCAGTCCTTGGCGGTCTCCACCGCGGCGTCCAGCGCGATGGCCGCGGCGATGGCGGCCGCGATCGGCAGTTCGGCGCCGCCCTCGTCGACGGCCGCCGCGGCGTCCAGCGCGACCGAGCGGATCAGCTCGGTGCGGCACAGCATCCACGCGCAGATGTGCTTGACCGCTTGGAAGGAACCGATCTTGCGGCCGAATTGCTCACGCACCTTGGCGTATTCGACCGCGGTGTCCAGGCACCAGCCGGCCACACCGGCGAGCTCGGCGGCGACGAGCGCCACGAGCAGGTCTTCGACGCGGTGCGCGGAGGTGAACATCCGCTCCGCGGGCACCGCGACATCGGCGCAGTGCACCCGGGCCAGCGGGGTGCTCGGGTCGGCGGAGGCGAGTTCCTCGATCCGCAGGCCCGCGGCGTCCGGCGGCACCAAGCACCAGCGCCGGCCCTCAGGGCCGGTGACGGGAAGTAGCACGGCGGTTCCGGCGGCGGCCCCGAGCACGTAGTCCCAGACACCGGTGAGCAACACCTCTTCGCCGTCGCCGGGTACCCTCGGACTCGTCTCGGACGAAACATCCGGACCGACAACGGCGTCGAGCGCGACACCGCACGGCAGGTCCTCAGCAAGGGCGCCCGCGGTGACCAGGTTGGCAAGTGCGGTGCTGAGCACCGGCCCGCCCACCAGGTCGTGCGCCGCCTGCTCCAGCAGCACGGCGAGATCGGCGACCGACCCACCAGCGCCACCAGCGTCCTCGGCGACCGCGACCCGGAAGATCCCGAGTTCGGCCAGCGCGGGCCAGTACGCGTGCCAGAACCCGACCGGCTCGGCCCGCATTGTTGCAATCGGCCGGACCGATCCGGCCCAGCCCCGCATCGACTCCTGAACGGCTTTATGCTCGTCAGTGGTGGCGATGGTCACACTCCAACCCGCCTTTCCGGCGTGACTCCCACACCTAGAACATGTTCTAATATCCTAGCCGGGCGGAAGTCAAGAGACGGCCATCCGTACCGGCTAGCACCGCGCGCCAGGCCGACGTACGACGTTCGAGGAAAGGACCCTTTTCGATGGCCAGCCCCTCCCGATCGCAGCCCGCCGACGCGAGCGCTGCCCGCCCAGCGACCGTGACGACGCTCAGCGAGGACGATCTGAGCTCGGCCGCGCAGCGCGAGCGGCGCAAGCGCATCCTGGACGCGACGCTGGCGCTGGCGTCCAAGGGCGGATACGACGCGGTGCAGATGCGCGCCGTCGCCGAGCGCGCGGATGTGGCCGTCGGCACCCTCTACCGGTACTTCCCGTCCAAGGTGCACCTGCTGGTCTCGGCGCTGGCGAGGGAGTTCGAGCAGATCGAGGGCAAACGCAAGCCGCTCGCCGGTACGACGCCGCAGGAGCGCATGCACCTGCTGCTCACCCAGATCACCAGAATGATGCAGCGCGACCCGCTGCTCACCGAGGCCATGACGCGCGCGTTCATGTTCGCCGACGCCTCCGCGGCGGCCGAGGTGGATCGCGTCGGCAAGGTGATGGACCGGGTTTTCGCCCGCGCCATGAACGACGGAGAACCGACCGAGCGGCAACTCGCCATTGCGCGCGTCATCAGTGACGTGTGGCTTTCCAATCTGGTCGCATGGCTAACTCGACGGGCTTCCGCGACCGATGTCACAGATCGTCTCGAACTGACCGTGGATCTTCTGCTCGGAGATCAAGCGGCGAAATAGCCAGTTGCAATAACTGCATCCACTGAATCGGATCGGAGCGTCCGGTCGACGGGCAGACTGCCCGCGACCGGACTACCGTGGTGTTATGCCGCGCTTGCCCCTGCACGCGGAGCAGACCGCGAACCGTCATGTCCGACAAAGCGACTCGAACCCGGCCGATCCGCCGGAGCGAAGCAGCTCGGCCGTGACGACCCTCGCGATCGCCGCGCGACCCGAACCGATTCGGGTCCACGGAAAGTTACTTGCTGGTTACCTGTGCGTTAACTGGGCAAATCCCGATAACCGGGTTGCAAACGTGCGCACGCATACCGGCGCGCTGTGGTGCGGTGAATTCAACACAGTATTGTTTTGCCCGCCCCTGAAACATCTCCTCCGATCACTAGGTTGGATGCGTGAGCGCACAGGATCTGCCACAGGAACTTCGACGAGCGTTGTCGACGGTCGCGCGCGAGCCACGGCTCTTGGTCGCGTCGGACTACGACGGGACATTGGCCCCGATCGTCTCCGACCCGACGAAGGCGTATCCGCACCGCGAATCGGTCAGCGCGCTACGCGCCCTCGCCGGCTTGACCGGAACGACGGCGGCCGTCATCTCCGGCCGCGCGCTGCGTGATCTAGCAGCGCTCTCCAGGCTTCCGGTCGAGGTGCAACTGATCGGTAGTCACGGCTCGGAGTTCGACGTCGGTTTCGTGCACGCGATCGACAACGACGCCAAACAGCTGCTTCAGGAAGTGCAGACCGCGCTGACGCAGATCGCCGCGGGCAATCCCGGCGTCACCGTCGAGATCAAGCCAGCCAGCGTCGCGCTGCACGTGCGCAACGCGGGCCCCGAGATCGGCCGCCGGGCGCTGACCTCGGTGCGCCAGGGCCCGGCCTGCTGGGTCGGCGTGCAGGTCACCGAGGGCAAGGCCGTCATCGAGCTGGCCGTCGTCCCCACCGACAAGGGCGCCGCGCTCGACACCATCCGCCATCAGGAGGGCGCGACCGCCGCGGTGTTCTTCGGTGACGACGTCACCGACGAGAAGGCCTTCCGCATGCTCTCCGGCCCGGACGTCGGCATCAAGGTCGGCGAGGGCGACAGCCTGGCCAAGTATCGGGTGGACACCACCGAAGCGGTCTCCTACGCGCTGGCCTTCCTGCTGGAGGAGCGGCGCACCTGGCTCGCGGGCGCGAGCGCGCCGCGCATCGAGCGGCTGACCATGCTGGCCAGCCCGCGCTCGGTGGCGCTGCTGACCCCCGACGCCACGGTCACCTGGTTCTGTCACCCGGAGCCGGATTCGGCCGCGGTGTTCGCGCATCTGCTCGGCGGGCCGCAGGCGGGCCACTTCACCGTCGCGCCGGAGCGGCCGGGGCTGCCGCTCTCGCAGCGCTACGTAGACAGCACCATGACCGTCGAAACCCGCTGGGCCAGTCTGCAAGTCGTCGACTACCTGCCGCACGACGTGACGCCCAACCGGACCGATCTGACCCGGGTGATCACGGGCGTGGCCAAGGCGGTCGTCACCTTCGCGCCGCGGCCGGAATTCGGCCAGGTGCCGGTGACGCTCGAATGCGAGCCGTCGGGCCTGCGGGTGCTCGGCACCAACGACCCGATGGTGCTGCGCTCCCCCGGCGTCCGCTGGGAGATCGAAAGCGACGGAACGCACGATGTGGCGCGCGCCGTCGTCGATCCCGCGAGCGGCCCGGTCGTACTGGAACTGCGCTGCGGCACACAGGATCTCGCGCCCGCGATGACCAGCGAGCCGGAGCGCCGCAGGGAGGCGCAGCGGTACTGGTCGGAGTGGGCACGCTCGCTGGAGCTGCCGCCGCTCAAGCCGGACCTGATGAAGCGCTCCGCGCTCACCCTGCGCGGGCTGGTGCACGCGCCGTCCGGCTCGATCCTCGCCGCGGCGACCACCTCGCTGCCCGAGGACATCGGCGGCGTCCGCAACTGGGACTACCGCTACTGCTGGCTGCGCGACGCCGCGCTCACCGCGCAGGCGCTGGTCTCGCTCGGCTCGCTGGCCGAGGCCGACCAGTTCCTCGGCTGGGTGCACCGCGTGCTGGAGACGCTGTCCGGCCCCGAGCGGCTGCACCCGCTGTACACCATCTACGGCGAGACCCTGCCGCCCGAGGCCGTCATCGACCAGCTCCCCGGATACGCCGGGTCGCGCCCGGTGCGCGTCGGCAACGCGGCGAACATGCAGGTGCAGCTGGACGTCTTCGGGCCGATCGTCGACCTGATCGCGACGCTGGCGCACGCCCGCGAGCACAAGGGCATCACCGATCCGGCCAAGGTGCTGCCGGACGCCGACTGGGAACTGGTGCACGCCATGGTCTCCGCGGTGCAGCGCCGCTGGACCGAGCCGGACCACGGCATCTGGGAGATCCGCGGCAACCCGCGCCACCACGTGTACTCGAAGGTGATGGGCTGGCTGACGGTCGACCGGGCGCTGACGCTGGCGCAGAAGTTCGACCGGCCGATCGAACCGGACTGGATCGAGCTGCGCGACACCATCGCCGAAGAGGTCAAGACCAAGGGCTGGAACGACGAGGTCCAGTCGTTCACCGCGGCCTACGACGGCACCGACCTGGACGCGGCCACCCTGCACATCGGCCTGAGCGGGCTGATCGACCCCTCCGACCCGCGCTTCGCCGCGACGGTGGTGGCGACCGAGGCCGAGCTGCGCAGCGGTTCGACCGTGTACCGCTACCACCACGACGACGGCCTGCCCGGCGGCGAGGGCGGATTCCACCTGTGCGCGGCCTGGCTGGTCGAGGCGTACCTGCTGATCGGCAAGCGCTCGGATGCCGAGGCGCTGTTCGCCCAGCTGGTCGATGTGGCGGGGCCGACCGGGCTGCTCAGCGAGGAGTACGACCCGGTGGCCGAGCGCTCGCTGGGCAACCACCCGCAGGCCTACAGCCACCTCGGTCTGCTGCGCTGCGCGCAGCTGCTGGCCCAGCCGGTGGAAGTGCTCGTCTGAGGGTCGCCGACCGGTCTTCGAGGCCCGCGGACCACACGGTCCGCGGGCCTCGCCGTTTCCGGGGCGGGTTACGGCAGCGGTGTGGCGGTAGCCGGGCGGTGGTCGGGTTGCGCGGGGCTGATAAAGTCAAACGGTAACGATTTCCATTATGATCTGGAGCACTCAGCATGCTCTGTTCGTATCGCCAGGAGTGCCCCCGCGTGAGTAGCCGAATTGCCTCGAAGTTCGCCGGCGTCGCCGTGGGGGTGGCGACCGCCCTCGCGCTGACCGCGTGCGGCAGCTCCGACGCCTCGGACAAGCCGCAGGTCGTCGCCTCGACCAACGTGTGGGGCAATATCGCCGCTACCGTCGCCGGTCCCGACGCGACCGTGACCGCCCTCATCACCGACCCCGCCGCCGACCCGCACTCGCACGAGACCTCGGCGGTCGAGTCTGCCGAGATCAGCGACGCCGACCTGGTCGTCTACAACGGCGGGGGCTACGACGAGTTCATCGAGAAGGCCGTCTCCGGCAGAGACAAGCGCACCGTCGACGCCTTCCAGTCCCGCGCCGACAAGAGCGACGAGAACGAGCACGTCTGGTACGACGTGACCACAGTCGGCGCGGTCGCCGACCAGATCGCGGGCGCGCTCGGCGAGATCGACTCGGCGCACGCCGCCGACTACGCCGCCCGCGCCACCGCCTTCAAGTCGCAGCTCGCCGGGATCACCGCGACCACCGGCGCGCTCGCCGCCCAGCACCCGAAAACGCCGGTGCTGCAAACCGAACCGCTCGCGCACTACCTGCTGCGCGCCGCCGGTGCGGAGGATCGCACACCGCACGAGTTCCAGGAGGCGATCGAGCAGGAGACCGATCCCGCGCCCGCGGCCGTCGCGGCAACCCGGGATCTGCTCACCGGCAAGCAGGTTCGCGCGCTCGTCTACAACGTGCAGACCCAGGACAAGATCACCCGCGACCTGCGCGGGCTCGCCGAGAACAACGGCGTCGCCGTCGTCGAGGTGACCGAAACCCTCCCCGAGGGAATGGATTACATTCAGTGGCAGACCAAGAACACCGAAGCGCTGGCCGAAGCGCTGGGCTGATCGACGAACAGCCGATCGAGATGTCCACGAGCAAGGGAGCCGCGCTGACCGAACACACCGCACAGGTGCGGCGGCGGATCGCGGACACCGACGGTGCGGCAGCCGTCCGGCTCGACGATGCCCGGCTGTCGTTCGGCGACCGCACCCTCTGGCAGGGCCTCGACCTCGAGGTGGCTCCCGGCGAGTTCATCGCCGTGCTCGGCCCCAACGGCTCCGGCAAGACCTCGTTGCTGAAGGTGCTGCTCGGCCAGCTCGCGCTCGGCTCGGGGCGGGCGTTCGTCGCCGGATCGCCCGCGCGCGCTGGCAACGCCGACATCGGCTATGTGCCGCAACAGAAGACGATCGACGCCGGCGTGCAGCTGCGCGGCGTCGACCTGGTCGGGCTCGGCGTCGACGGGCACCGCTGGGGCCTCGGCCTGCGCGGGCGGGCCGAACGCAAGCGCAAGGTGGCCGCCGCCATCGCGGCCGTCGGCGCGGAGAAGTTCGCGAGCGCGCCGCTGGAGTCCATGTCGGGAGGCGAGCAGCAGCGGCTGCGCGTGGCGCAAGCGCTGGTCGGCGACCCGAAGGTGCTGCTCTGCGACGAACCGCTGCTGAGCCTCGACCTGGCCAACCAGCGGCTGGTCGCCGAACTCATCGACCGGCGCAGGCGCAGCCACGACACCGCGGTGCTCTTCGTGACCCACGAGATCAATCCGATTCTGCCGCTGGTGGATCGGGTGCTGTACCTGGTGGACGGGAAGTTCCGGATCGGCACGCCCGACGAGGTGATGACCTCCGAGGTGCTCTCCGAGCTGTACCAGACCGAGGTCGACGTGCTGCGGGTGCGCGGACGGCTGGTGGTGGTCGGCACCGGGGACACCATGGACGCGCTCGGCGCCTCGAGCGCGCAGCACTGTCACGCCGAGCCCGACCAGAGCGGAGTCCGCGCGTGACCGACAAGCTCGCCGATGTCTTCTCGAAGATGTTCGACCTGTCCACCACGGCCGATCTGCTCGGCTACGACTTCGTCCAGCAGGCGGTGCTGGCGGCCGCCCTGCTCGGGCTGCTCGCCGGGGCGATCGGGCCGCTGATCATCAGCAGGCAGATGTCGTTCGCGGTACACGGCACCAGTGAGCTGTCGCTGACCGGAGCGGCCGCGGCGCTACTCGCCGGAATCGGCGTCGGGCTCGGAGCGATCATCGGGTCGGTGGTGGCCGCTGTGCTCTTCGGCGTGCTCGGAACCCGTGCGCGGGAACGCGATTCGGTGATCGCGGTGGTGCTCTCGTTCGGGCTCGGGCTCTCGGTGCTCTTCCTGTGGCTCGGGCCGGAGCGCGCCGGGTCCAAGTTCTCGCTGCTCACCGGTCAGGTGGTCAGCGTCGGATACAGCGGTCTCGCGCTGCTCATCACCTGCACGGTGCTGGTGCTGGCCGTGCTCGCGGTGATCTACCGTCCGCTGCTGTTCGCCAGCTCGGATCCGGAAGTCGCGGTCGCGCGCGGCGTCCCGGTGCGCGCCCTCGCGGTGATCTTCGCCGTGCTGCTCGGCATCACGGCGGCCTTCGGCGTCCAGATCGTCGGCGCGCTGCTCGTGCTCGCGCTGCTCATCACCCCCGCCGCGGCCGCCGCCCAGCTCACCGCCGACCCGGCCCGCGCCACGGTGCTGGCGATCGTCTTCGCCGAACTCGCCGCCGTCGGCGGCATCCTGCTGTCCCTGTCCCCCGGCGTTCCGGTGTCCACGTTCGTCACGGCGATCTCGTTCGTGATCTACGTGATCTGCCGCATCGTCGGCAACCGACGCCGCCAACTCGCCCGCGCCCGCTGAGCGGGTCACACGTCGCGCCGCAATGTGCGGCAGATGCTCGGTGATGACACCGCGCTCATGGCTCGACGCTGACCGCCGACCGCGACGCCACCGACCCGCAGCGGTGCGGGGTCGCATTGCCGAAGGTGACGCCACCGGTGCCAGGTCGTGCCTGGGTGCGGGCACCGGGGCAATCAGCCGCAGTGGCCGCCACCTGCGATCGATCCGCGGTGACGCCGGGCTCCAGGCCCATCGATGAACACGCGACCCGCCCCGCAGCGGTGCGGGCCGTGCGTAAATCAGTGATCCGCGAAGCCGACGAACGTGTGGAGGGTGTCGAGGGCTTCGGTGGTGGGGCGGGTCGCGCCGCGGTGGTAGGCGGCTTTGTAGGTGTCCGGGCCGAGGCGGTCGGTCAGGGTGGCGACGAGGGCGGTGAGGCGGGGTTCGCCCGCGTCGAAGTCGCCGCGGAGGGCGGCGCTGAGGCCGAGGGCTTCGGCGGCGTCTTCGGGGGCGTCCTCGAGTGTGCGCAGTTCAGCGAGGAGTTCGGCGACGTGGGCGGTGTTGGCCGCGTCGGACCAGGCAAGCAGGCCTGCGGCGGCGCGCGGGAGGAGCGCGCGGGCCGCGGCCGCTTCGC
>NZ_BDBP01000059.1 GCF_001613045.1 Nocardia lijiangensis NBRC 108240
GCGGGCGAATGGCAGCCGTGGATGGGCGGCACCGCCCCGCTGCCGCCCGGCTCGATCCTGCCCGGGATCGGCGGCGTCGTGCTGCCGACGCGGGGCGCATTCACCTCCGGATTCGGTTCCCGCTGGGGCACTTTCCACAACGGCATCGATATAGCGGCGCCCATCGGCACCCCGATCTACGCGGTCGCCAACGGCACCGTGATCGACGCGGGCCCCGCCCAGGGTTTCGGCCTGTGGGTGCGCATCCGCCACGACGACGGCGCCATCACCGTCTACGGGCACATGTACGACTTCTTCGTCTCCGTCGGCGAGCGCGTGCCCGCGGGCATGCAGATCGCCCGCATGGGCAACCGCGGCGACTCCACCGGCCCGCACCTGCACTTCGAGGTGATCGTCGGCGGACAACACGTCGACCCGCGCGCCTGGCTGGCCATGCGCGGGCTCAGCTTCTGACCCCACAGACCATTTCGACGCCGCACAGCGTCACCGCCTGTGTGCGGCGGGTGGCGGCTGTGTGGAACGGACCGGGCTACTGGGTGGGGAGGGCGATGCGGTTTTCGACGGCGGCGAGGCCGATGTCGGTGCGGTAGTGGCTGCCGGGGAGTTTGATCGTGGCGATGCGATCGTAGGCCTTGGTGCGGGCCTCGGAGAGGTCGGCGCCGACGCCGACGACGCTGAGAACCCGGCCGCCCGAGGAGACCAGCGCGCCGTCTTCGCGCAGCGCGGTACCCGCGTGCAGCACGGGGGCGTCGTCCTGTGCGCCTTCGCCGACACCCGTGATCACGTCGCCCAGGCGCGGGCGGCCCGGGTAGTTCTCGGCCGCGATGACCACGGTGATGGCCGAGCCGTCCCGCCAGCGCGGCGCGGCGACCTCGGCGAGGGTGCCGGTCGCGGTCGCGTTCAGCAGTTCGCCGAGCGGGCTCTCCAGCAGGGCGAGCACCGCCTGGGTCTCGGGATCGCCGAAGCGGCAATTGAATTCGACCACCGAGGGCCCGGCGGCGCCGATCGCGAGACCGGCGTAGAGCAGCCCGGAGAACGGGCAGCCGCGGCGCACCATCTCGGCGGCGACCGGCTTCACCACGTCCTCGACGATCGCGGTGACGGTCTCCTCCGGCAACCAGGGCAGCGGCGTGTACGCGCCCATGCCGCCGGTGTTGGGTCCGGTGTCGCCGTCGCCGACTCGCTTGTGGTCCTGCGCGGGCAGCAGCGGCACCACCGTCTCGCCGTCGACCAGGCAGAACAGCGAGACCTCCGGGCCGTCGAGGAACGACTCCAGCAGCACCGGGTGGCCCTGCTCGAGCAGTTCGGCGCCGTGATCGCGGGCCGCGAGGCGGTCGGCGGTGACCACGACGCCCTTGCCCGCGGCGAGGCCGTCGTCCTTCACGACCCAGGTCGGTCCGAAACGATCGAGTGCGGCGTCCAGCTCGGCGGGGGTGTCGACGACCTCGCTGTGCGCGGTGCGCACGCCTGCCGCCGTCATCACATCCTTGGCGAAGGCCTTCGAGCCCTCGATCCGCGCGGCCGCGGCCGACGGGCCGAAACAGGCGATGCCCGCCGCGCGCACCGCGTCGGCCACGCCGAGCACCAGCGGCACCTCGGGGCCGATGACCACGAGGTCGGCGGCCAGTTCGGTGGCCAGCGCAACGACGGCCTCGGCCGAGGACGGGTCGACCGGACGCACCTGCGCGTGCTGCGCGATGCCCGCGTTGCCCGGCGCCGCATAGAGGGCGCTCACCGCGGGGTCGCGGCGCAGGCTGAGGACGAGGGCATGTTCACGGGCTCCGGAACCGATGACGAGTACGCGCACGGGCAACAGCTTAGGTGAAGCGGCTACCCGCCTCTCCGGGCATCGGACTTCTGGTCGACCGGCGTTCGGCAGCCGTTCGCCCACCGTTGGGCAGCCGATAGCCGACCGATCGCGAAATCGATTGCCGCCTTTCGTCCGTCGCGGCCGTGACCCGTGGATCATGGGTGGGGAGGGTTCGGACAATCCGCCGGACCGTCTCCCCTCCCCCGCGAAGGACGTACAGATCATGGGTCTGATCGACGGACTGATGGGCAACGCCGGACGCATAGATCCGGGCCAGGCACAGCAGGAGTACGCGAAGCTGCTCGGCAACGGCGAGCAGATCTATTCCGCCTACCTCCTGGTGCGCGACGCCATCCTCTTCACCAACCGCCGCCTGATCCTGGTGGACAAGCAGGGACTGTCCGGCAGGAAGGTGAGTTATCACAGCATCCCCTACCGCTCGATCACGCATTTCTCGGTGGAGACCGCGGGCACCTTCGATATGGACGCCGAGCTCGTCATCTGGATCGCGGGCACACACGAGCCGCTGCAGAAGCGGTTCAACCGGCAGGTCGACATCTACGAGGTGCAGGGCCTGCTCTCGCACTTCGTGGCGGTGTAGCGCGCGGCCGTCCGCGGACTACGCTGCGGATATGGCTTCCGTCTTCAGTGCGATCATCGCCGGTCAGATCCCTGGTCGATTCGTCTGGGAGGACGACGAATTCGTCGCCTTCCTGACCATCGCCCCGATCACCCAGGGCCACACCCTCGTGGTGCCGCGCAAGGAAATCGACCACTGGCAGGACATCGACGCCGACACCTTCGCGCGCCTCAACGGCGTCGCGCAGCAGATCGGCAGGGCCGTGCGGGCTGCCTTCGACGCGCCGCGCGCCGGTCTGCTCATCGCCGGGCTCGAGGTGCCGCATCTGCACGTGCACGTCTTCCCTGCCTACAGCCTGGGAGATTTCAACATCTCCGGCGCCGACCCGAATCCCTCGCCCGAGTCGCTGGACGAGGCGCAGGCCAAGATCAAGCAGGCGCTGCGGGATCTGGGTCACGGCGCCAACGTGCCGGACTGAGCGGGTCCGCGCGGGATCGTCCCATCCCCACATGCCGGAGAGCGCTCGGTTGCGAGCCGAGCGCCCTTTCCCTTTCGCGAGCCCGCGCCGGGATCGCACCGGCTTCATCACTGTTCAATGACGAACCCGTCCGAAGCTCGCTGCTCAACTACACTTTTCTCAGTTGACCGTGCCGTTGCGCGAAGACGGCGTTCAGACGTTGAAGCTCCGCACGAAACGAGTGGTGTCATGGTCGATAGCCACGAACAGTTCCCTTCTCCGGCAACAGTATCGACGGACGATGCGCCGCTGCGGAGACCGCTCCCCGGCGACCGGGGTTCCCTCGCTGCCGACCGACTACCCGCCGTCGGCGAAGCGCACCCTGCCTGCCGTACCTGAGTCCGGCGAATCGCACGTCGAGCGACTCGACGTGAACGTCGGCGGCACAGCGGCATACCGCGCACACCTTTCGCAATTCTCGACGGCGACGTCGTCCACCCCCTGTGGATCTCGGCCGTGATGTCTCTCTTCGGCTGACCCCCAGGCTCTTCGGCGCCGTCGGTCCAGGCCCGGCCGGCGTGGACGGCCGAGAGAATCGGCACCAACGAAACGAAGGGGCAACGATGGTCACAGCAGTGGATTACGCAGCACGCCAGATCGATCCGCACGCCATCCGGGACGCCGGGCACGTCGCGGTGCTCGCCTACGTCTCGACGTCGCGGCCGGGTTCGAACTTCGGGGCCAAGCCGCTCACGCGTGAGTACGCGGACCGCATCCGCGCCGCGGGGCTGGACATCGTCTCGATCTGGCAGTACGGCAAACCCGGCAACGCGAGCGCTCCCTCGGACTACACGCTTGGCTACGAGGGCGGCGCGCGGATGGGCCAGGAGGCCAGGCAACGCCACTTCGCCGCGGGCGGGCCGGGGTTCAGCCCGATCTATTTCGCCGTCGACGAGGACATCGACGAGCACACCTGGAACACCAAGGCCGTGCACTTCTTCCGCGGTGTGAACAACGCGATCGGCCAGGAGTGGACCGGCGTCTACGGCCACGACGAGGTGTGCCAGTGGGCCATCCGCGACGGCGTCGTCGGCCGGTCCACCACGCCGGGCCGGTACTGGGCCTGGCAGACCAAGGCGTGGTCGGAAGGCGATATCGCCGAGGGCATCTCGTTGTATCAGCGCATCGTCGACACCCCGTCGAGCCCCGGCCCGATCATCGACGGCTCGCCGGTCGACGTGAACGACATCTACGCCGCGGACTACGGGCAGTGGTCGATCGACCGCGGGCCGCGGACCGTGGCCCAGCCCGAGTACGTCGAGCTCGACCGCATGGGCAATTCGCGCAGCAGCCGCCACGGCGCACGCGTCACGAATTTCCTGCTGCACACGCAGGAGGGCAACGGCACCGCCGAGTCGCTGGCGAACTATCTGAACAACTCCGCCAACGGCGTCTCCTACCACTACACGGTGCGCGACGGGATCGTGTGCGACGTCGTCGATACCGACTACGCCAGCTGGAGCGTGCTCGACGCCAACCCCTTCACGATCAACCTGTGCTTCGCCGGGTCCCGCGCCGGGTGGAGCCGGGCGCAGTGGCTGGAGCGCGAAGACGATATCCGGATCGCCGCCTGGCTGGCGGTCCAGGACGCGCGCAAGTACGGCTTCGAGCCGGTCGTCATCCCGCCGCCGTACTGGCGCGGGGAGGGCATCTCGGACCACAAGTACGTGACCGAGGAGCTGGGGATCGGCACGCACACCGACGTCGGCTACAACTTCCCGTGGGATCGGCTGGAAACGTTCGTGAACGAGTACGCGGGCGGCGGACCACCACCGGGGCAGGGCAACGCCATCGATGACGCCGCCGCTGCCGCTCCGTGGCTCGGCCGGCGAATCACCGTGGGCGAGATCACCACCCCGGACGGCGTTGGCCGCCGCGCCGAATTCGAGAACGGCCAGGTCTACTGGCACCCGAAGACCGGCGCGCATGCCATATCCGCGGAATTGTTCGCCAAGTTCGCCGAACTCGGCTGGGAGGCGGGTCCGCTCGGCTGGCCGATCACCGACCGGACCGTCCTGACCGCCGCGGACGGCGTGCGCCTCGGCGAGGTGCAGGGCTTCCAGGGCGGCGCGCTGTACCTGCGTTACGACGCCGACCGGCCGCCGGTCTGGGTGCACGGCGCGATCCGCGATCGATGGAATCGATCCGGTTTCGAGAACGGCGAGCTGGGCTGGCCCGTCGCCGACGAGCAGGAGTTCGACGGCGGCGCGTACCAGCGCTTCGAACACGGGACCATCTACTGGCCGGGGCGCAGGAACACGGTCGCGCTGCTACACAACGACGATCCCGATACGCCCATCCCGGATCGCGACTGAGCGGATGCAAACGACAGAGCCTCCACCACTGAGCTCAGCCGCGAAGCGGATGCAGAAAGGCGCCCGGCT
>NZ_BDBP01000060.1 GCF_001613045.1 Nocardia lijiangensis NBRC 108240
CCCCCTGTCAGGATTGAACTGACGACCTTTCGCTTACACAAACGACAGAGCCTCCACCACTGAGCTCAGCCGCGAAGCGGATGCAGAAAGGCGCCCGGCCCCAAGAACCGAGCGCCCTTCCACCAACGAGCCCCCTGTCAGGATTGAACTGACGACCTTTCGCTTACAAGGCGAGTGCTCTACCACTGAGCTAAGGAGGCGAGAAGCGGTGCCAATCATAGCCGGGCCTGCCCGCCGCGTGACACCGGCTTTACGGTGCCACGCGGTGGCGGCTCAGCGAGATTTCCCGGCGCAGTATCGAATACCGCGGTTCAGGACTGGGCGCCCTGCCGGGCCGCGTCGTCGGCGGCCATCGCGTCGCGCAGACTCTTCGGACGCATATCGGTCCAGTTCTTCTCGACGTACTCGACGCAGGCAGCGCGGCTGTCCTCACCGAACACGACTCGCCATCCGGCCGGAACCTCGGCGAAGGCGGGCCACAGGGAATGCTGTTCCTCGTCGTTGACCAGGACAAAGAAGCGGCCGTCTTCGTCATCGAAGGGGTTGGTGCTCAATTTCACCTCACTGGATACTGGCGCTATGTACGGGATCGACTCCAGGGCCTGTCCGTTGCGTGACCGTGTGAATCACGAGCCGTGCACCGGACAGACTCCCCGAGCGTTGTGTCGACCCTAGCAAGGGAGACGTTACGCGTAGGTGGTTACCTCAGGCAGCAAAGAATTCCAGGAGGATCTTGTTGACCGCCTCCGGCCGCTCGAGGTAGCCGAAGTGCCCGGCGTCGGGGATCTCCTGGTAGCGGGCTCCGGGGATGGCCTCCGCCACCTCCCTGGTGAGGTATGGGGGGATCATCCGGTCATCGGCGAATCCGACGGCCAAGCAGGGCACTGAGATCCCGCGGTAGGCCTGCACGCGGTCGAAATCGTGGTCCATCTTGCGCTGGGCCCGGATGCCGGGGGTGACCGGACCGCCGGTGAATTCGAACAGGTCGAGCCAGTCGCGGGCGGCGTTGGTCTGGGCCATGGTGGCGGGCGACAGGTTCATCACCGCGGTCACCGCGGCCTCGTATTTCGGCGGCAGCTTGACACCGCTCGCGTCCAGGTCGTGCTCGCCGAGCGAGAGCGTCTTCTGGAACTGGTCGAGCCGCCCGTGCCCGGCCATGAACACGGCCTTGCGCACCAGATCGGGCCTGGCCAGCGCGAGTTCCTGGGCGACGCGCGCGCCCATCGAGGTGCCGACCACCAGCGCGGGACCCTCGCCGAGTAGCTCGATGAGCCCGGCGGTGTCGGCGACCAATTCGTCGACCGTCATGCCGGAGGCCGCCTCGAACGAGGGCGCGATGCCGCGGTTGTCGAAGGTGCAGACCCGGTACCCGGCGCCGACCAGCGCGGGCACCTGGTGCAGCTCCCAGACCCGGCCGGGGCTTCCGGTGCCCATGATCATCACCACGAGCGGCCCGCCGCCCTTGACGTCGGTGCCCTTCGCCCGGTCGCCCTTGACCTGATAGTTGAGGGAGATACCGTTCACCGTCGCCAGCGGCATTGTCGACCCTTTCGTGGAGTTGATGCTGCGCCACCACGGTATAGGCACTCGGGTTAGGGTGCAGCAGGCACTCGGGGAAAGCGGGATACTGGTGCGGCGGCGCCGATTCCATACCGCGAAGCGGCTCCGAGGCCTTGGGGGCGCCACTGTCGCTTACCATTGACTATTCGCACGCACGAGCGTATTGAGCCGGGAGGACGAGAATATGGCCGCGAAGGGTAGCGCGAACGACATCGCGGACGACGAGCTGGAACCACTCGCCGACGAGACCGCACGTCAGGCGCAGCGGGTCGTCGCGGCCTACGCCGAGGACGCCGACGAATGCCGGATGCTGCTTGCGATGCTCGGCATCGGCCCGAGCGGCCGCACCGAGTAAACGCCCGGCCACTCACTCGACGACAACGGCGCCGTCGACTCGACAGACAAACTCCAACGCCGAATCAGCGACGCGTGATCAGGCGAGAGCGACGGGCCCCGGCGACACCAGCCCGCGTAACCGCACAGGAGACCGCGAGCGCCGCCAACCAAATAAGGATGCGTGAGTGGACCAGATGACCGAACAGCCGTTCGACGACCAGCACGCCAAGTCCGAACTACCCGAACCCGGCCCCTCGGAGCCCGGCGCCCTGCGTGCCGGATCGATCGCTCCGGAGGGCGCGGGTTCGGGTTTCGTCGTCGTGGCCAATCGTCTGCCTGTCGATCTGGAGAAACTGCCCGACGGCAGCACCCGCTGGAAGCGCAGCCCCGGCGGCCTGGTCACCGCGTTGGAGCCGGTGTTGCGCAACAACAAGGGCGCGTGGGTCGGCTGGGCGGGCGTGCCCGACGTCGAGGTCGAGCCGATCATCGAAGACGGCCTCGAGCTGCATCCGGTGCCGCTGTCGGCGCAGGAGGTCACCGACTACTACGAGGGCTTCTCGAACGGGACGCTGTGGCCGCTGTACCACGACGTGATCGTCCGGCCGATCTACGACCGGAACTGGTGGGCCGCCTACGTCAACGTGAACCGCCGGTTCGCCGAGGAGACCGCGAAGGTGGCCGCCGAGGGCGCGACCGTGTGGGTGCAGGACTACCAGCTCCAGCTGGTGCCCAAGATGTTGCGCATGCTGCGGCCCGACCTGACCATCGGCTTCTTCCTGCACATCCCGTTCCCGCCGGTCGAGCTGTTCATGCAGATGCCGTGGCGGACCGAGATCATCGAAGGTCTGCTCGGCGCCGATCTGATCGGTTTCCACCTGCCCGGCGGCGCGCAGAACTTCCTGTACCTGGCGCGGCGACTGGCCGGGCAGCCGACCTCGCGCGGCGCCATCGGCGTGCGTTCCAAGCTCGGCGTGGTGCAGGTGGGTTTCCGCAGCGTGCGGGTCGGCGCGTTCCCGATCTCGATCGCCTCGGCCGCGCTGGACGAGCACTCGCGGCGGCGCTCGATCCGTGAGCGTGCCGCCAAGATCCGCGCCGAGCTGGGCAACCCGAAGAACATCCTGCTCGGTGTCGACCGGCTCGACTACACCAAGGGCATCGACATCCGGCTCAACGCGCTGGAAGAGCTGCTGATCGACGGCCGCGTCGACCCGTCCGAGACCGTCATGGTGCAGCTGGCCACCCCGAGCCGCGAGCGCGTCGAGAGCTACATCCAGATGCGCGGCGACATCGAGCGCCAGGTGGGCCGGATCAACGGCGAGTTCGCCAGGGTCGGCTACCCGGTGGTGCACTACCTGCACCGCCCCATTCCGCGCGACGAGCTGATCGCCTTCTTCGTCGCCGCCGACGTCATGCTGGTGACCCCGCTGCGCGACGGCATGAACCTGGTGGCCAAGGAGTACGTCGCCTGTCACAGCGGCCTCAACGGCGCCCTGGTGCTCAGCGAGTTCACCGGCGCGGCCGCAGAGCTGCGCCAGTCCTACCTGTGCAACCCACACGACCTGGACAGCGTGAAGGACGCCATCGTCTCCGCCGTCGAAGACAACCGCGACACCAAACGCCGCCGCATGCGCTCCCTGCGCCGCCAGGTCCTCGCCCACGACGTAGACCGCTGGGCCCGCGCCTTCCTCGACGCCCTCGCCCAGGACCAGGTGGCGGGTAGTGCGCTGTTGACCGACGAGGACGTCTACCCGGAGTCGGACAACCCCAGCCGCTGAGCGCGTCACCAGGTCGGCCGGCAGCCGGGCGCGCATCCAGGCCACGCCCTGCCCACCGACGAAGACGTCTACCCGGAGTCCGAGCACCCCACCCGCTGATACAACCGCGATTACCCCTCAGGCCGGCGAACCCGAGGACAAACGCACCATCCACGCCCTCCCAACCACCCCCAGGCGAGTCTTACGAGCCCGTTCGCGGCCCGTCTCGCGTCCGAGCGGTCGCGACGCATGCGCCGAAGGCGCGAGACGCGACCGCTCGGACGCGAGACACCAGGGGGCCGCGAACACGCGCGCGCCAGCGCGCCAACCAACACAGCAAGTTCCCAGGAAAGGTCCAGCGTTCTCGCAGATGCGAGGCGCACCATGAAGCTATGACTGGTGCGCCCACGGAGCAGTCCCCCGAGGCCAGGGTGCTGGTGGTGGACGACGAGCCGATGATCCTGGAGTTGCTCTCGGTGAGCCTGCGCTACCAGGGCTTCGAGGTGGAGACCGCGAGCGATGGCGCGCAGGCGCTGGACCGGGCCCGCAGCTTCCGGCCGCAGGCCTTGATCGTCGACGTGATGATGCCGGGCATCGATGGCTTCGGCCTGCTGCCGAGGCTGCGCGCCGACGGCATCGACGCGCCCGTGCTTTTCCTGACCGCCCGCGACGACGTGCAGGACAAGGTGGCGGGGCTGACCTTGGGCGCCGACGACTACATCACCAAGCCGTTCAGCTTGGAGGAGGTGGTGGCCCGGCTGCGGGTGGTGCTGCGCCGCGCCGGGCCCTGCGAATCCGCGAAGGAGAGTTCGCGGATCCGCTTCGAGGACATCGAACTCGACGACGACACCCACGAGGTGTGGAAGGCGGGCGAGCCGGTCACCCTGTCCCCCACCGAGTTCACCCTGCTGCGGTATTTCATGGTCAACGCGGGCACCGTGCTGAGCAAGCCGCGCATCTTGGATCACGTGTGGCGCTACGACTTCGGCGGCGAGGTCGGCGTGGTGGAGACCTACGTGTCGTATCTGCGCAAGAAGGTGGACACCGGCGAGCAGCGGCTGATCCACACCTTGCGCGGCGTCGGCTACGTGATGCGAGCGCCGCAACGTGGCCGCCCGCCGGGCCAGTGAGCGTGGGTTCGGTGCGTGCAGAGGCCGATCGGAAAGCGCCAGCCGCCAAGCGGACTCGTCCCTCGGCACAGCGGCGCGCCGCCCGCGAACCAGGCAGGGCGCGCCGGGCGCGGGAGGCGCTCGCGCGGTGGCTCGGCGCGATTCCGCTGCGGGTGACGCTGGTGGTGGCCCTGGTGGCGCTGGCCGGTCTCGGCTTGCTGGCTTCCGGCATGGCGGTCACGTCGTCGCTGGAGGTGTCCCTGCTGAACCGCACCGATCAGCAGTTGCACGATGCGGCGATGACCCGCACAAGGACGACGCGCCCGCCGCTGCCGCCGCCGAATCCGCCGCTGGATCAGCGCACCGCGCCGAGCCCGTTCTACATCGTCACCGAGAACAAGAGCGGCTCGGGCTCTTTCGTGTTGAAGCCGTTCAATGTCGACGCCACGCCCGATTTGCCGAATCCGCCGTCTCTCCAGCCGGTGACGGTGGGTTCGGTCGGTGATTCCGACGTCCAATGGCGCGTGCTGACCGTGCACCACCAGGAAACGATCACCACGATCGCGTTGCCCCTCACTCACAATCAGCAGACCGTCCAGCGGCTGGTGATGCTCCAGCTGGTGATCGGCCTCGTCGTTCTCGCCGTGCTGGCGCTTGCCGCCTATTTCGTGATCCGGAGCAGCCTGCGCCCGCTGCGCCGGGTGGAGAACATCGCGGCGGCCATCGCCAGGGGTGATCTGCATCGCCGAGTTCCGGTGCGTGGCACCAATACCGAGGTGGACCGGCTGTCCCAATCGCTGAACGGCATGCTGGCGCAGATCCAATCCGCGTTCGCCACGACCGAGGCCTCGGAGGCGGCGGCGAAGCGCTCCGAGGCGAAAATGCGCCGCTTCATCGCCGACGCGAGCCACGAATTGCGCACCCCGATCACCACCATTCGCGGTTTCGCCGAGCTGTACCGGCAGGGCGCCGTCACCGATCCCGGGATGTACATGGACCGGATCGAACGCGAGGCGCAGCGGATGGGTCTGCTGGTGGAGGATCTGCTGATGCTGGCCAGGTTGGACGCGCAGCGCCCGCTGGAGAGCGGCACGGTGGATCTGCTCGCGGTCGCCAGCGACGCGGTGCACAACGCGCGCGCGGGTGCCGCGGCCGCCGATCCGGACGGTCCGCGCCGCCCGATCGCCCTCGAAGTATGTTCCGGTTCCGGGACTTTGGAAATCACCGGCGACGAGGCCAGACTGCGCCAGGTACTGGCGAATCTGCTGAACAACGCGCTTACGCACACCCCGCCGGACGCCTCGGTGACGGTTCGCCTCACGCCCGCCGACGACGAGGTGCTGCTCGAGGTGGCCGACACCGGTCCGGGTCTGCCGCCCGAGGAGGCCGAGCGGATCTTCGAACGCTTCTACCGCACCGACAGCTCACGCGCCCGCACCAGCGGCGGCTCCGGGCTGGGCCTGTCCATCGTGCAGGCCTTGGTCACTGCCCACCACGGCGCCGTCGAAGTCACGAGCACCCCGGGTGCTGGCACAGCGTTCACTGTCCGTCTGCCCCGCGAAAACCCATGACCCCACGTATACGGTCGCCCATACGGAATCAGTGCGTTTCAGCGTTCGGGACCGGGATACGCGGTGGTGTCCAGCGAGTCGCGGATCGCCGCCCCACGCCTGCCATCCACACCAACGGTCGATCCGGCAGCAGTCCCGCCAGCAGGACGGTGATTCCGGAGCGGGCACCCGTTGCCGGAGTGGGCATTCCGTAACGCGAAAGCAAACTCACGTGCCGCGCGCGGCTACGGCGCGCCGCGGTGTAGGCCGTCAAGCCGGGAGCCGAGGCAGCCAGGGTTACGGCGTCCTCCAGGGCTATCGATGTGCCCTGCCCAAGGGAAGGGAGCATCGCGTGCGCGGCGTCTCCCAGCAGCGCCACACGCCCGCGGACCAGGGAACGAGGCACCGGGAGGTCTATCACCTCGTTGCGCACGACCTGGCTTGCCGCCGAGATCAGGCCGGGCACCGGGTCGGTCCAGTCGGCAAAATGACTCAAGTCGCCGATGCCGGGACGGCCGGCGGCATACACCATTGTGCGACCGCCGGTCATGGGGAAGATTCCCACGTCGCCGCCCGGACCCCACACGAATCCGGCGAAATCCGGGGATGGGCCGTCGACGATCCAACGCCATACCGTGATCCCCGTGTGGCGCAGGGCGATATCGGGCCACATTTGTTGTCGCACGACACTGTGGACTCCATCGGCCGCGACTACCAAGTCGAATGTTGCGGTTGCGGAATCGGTGACCACAACACCAGCCTCGTGCACTGCTCGCACCTGTTGGCCCGATCGAATACACTCCGCGGGCAGCGCATCCGCCAGCAGAGCGATGAGCTCAGCTCGCGACAGCAGAATCATTCCCGCGTACCCCGTTGCATCACTCAGCCGGGAACGTAGCAGAGTGCGCCCCCGCGCTGTGCGCACTTCTGAAATCCGATCGGGCACCATGTGCTCGCGGATCCGGTCCCCAAGCCCGAGCGCGCCAAGGGCGGTAATTCCGTTGACGGGCAGAATGATTGCGGAGCCCACCTCGGCGAACTCCGGTGCCTGCTCGAACACCGTGACATCCCAGCCCGCCTGTCGCAATGCGATTGCCGCCGCCAGCCCGCCGACCCCGCCCCCAACAATCCCGGCCCGCCTGCTGAGTCGGGTCATCTTCCCTCCCAATCCGGTATGAATGCCAAATAGTCGATACAGCGCATGTCGATTCAGAGCCCACTGCCCCTGGTAAGCCATTGTTCGAGAACCTGCGCGGTCAGTTCGGCGTCCGCGCCGACCAGTGAGCCGTGATCGGTGTCCACGACCTCGACGATCTGTGCTGTCGACCAGACTTCGACCGGAAATGCGTTGAGGCTATTGGTAATCGACGACGGCTTCGTACATTTGACGTAGAGAGTTTCACAGGCGACGGGCGGAAAGGTGAGCTGAGCCATCAGGCCGCTCCACTTGGCAATCGCAGTGAGCCGGGCTGCGGTGAATCCAGCGAGGTCAGGGATTACCTCGTCCATTTCCACGAGATGGCCGACCAATCCTTCCGAGATACTTGCGTTCGCCTCGGGCGATATGAAGGCGTCGAGCACAACCAGACCTTTCAACTGCGTGTTGCCGCGCTCGAGCAGCCGACCTGCGACGGCGTGCGCGAGATTTCCCCCCGCCGATAGTCCACCGATGACGAATTCGTCGTCACCGACCGTCTCCATGACCGCCTCGACGAGACCTTCCAATGCGGCATCGAGCGTTTCCGGCAGCGGCTCGTCCGGGTTGTAGCCGGACAAGGGAATAGCCGAGACGCGGCGGTGGCTACCGAGGTACGCGGCGATCGACAGGTACTGCACGTACCCACCGAGAAACGCCGGGGTGTTGATGAGTACGACGTGCGGCATGGCGGTTCCAGCCGAATTGAAGGGGACACCTCCGTTGATACCGACACTGCTCGGTAGGGCCGCATCGGCAACATCGGTTCGCGTGAACGTCGGACGGAGCTCCGCAGCCGCCCGCAGAAACTCGAACCCCGCCACTGCGTTCTTGGAAGCCAAAGCTCGGCGGAAGATACCTACGATCGTTTCCGACGGATCGGCCGCGGCCGTCACTGCCGGCACCAACTGTGGGCGAACTTCGTTCTGCTCGGCGGCATCCTCGGTCTCGGGTTGGCTGGCCAGTCGTTCGCAGATGTGATCGGACAGCGCTGCCGGTGTCGGATAGTCGAAGACCAGTGTGGCGGGAAATGCGATGCCGGTGGTCTTGTTGAGACGGTTCCGGACTTCAACAGCTGTGAGTGAATCGAAGCCGAGCTCTTTGAAGGTGAGATCCAGGTTGATACTGTCCGGATTTCCGTGACCGAGAGTTGCCGAGATATGGGCGCGAACGGCTGCAGATACGAGATCGCGCCTTTCTGTCTCGGGCACTCCGACCAGCTCTTTTGCCAGCGAGTGCACGGTGGTCCGCCTGCTGGATCGGGATCGGTTCGGGCGCGCGATGAGATTCCGGAATACGGGAGGCGGGTCCTGGTGGGGACCGCTCAGGTGGCTGGTATCCCATGTGGACGCGGCGACGCAGGGCAGGCCCTGCTCGAGCGCGGCGTCGAAGAGCGCCAAGCCCACGTCGGTGCCGAGGATGCCGATACCGAGCCGTGCCATGCGTGTGGCGTGGGTACGTGTACTGAGAACGTGCTCGGTCATCGAGGTGGAGTCCTCCCACAGTCCCCACGCGATGGACGTGGCGGGAAGGCCCAGGGTATGACGGTACGCGGCGAGTCCATCCAGGAAAGCGTTTGCCGCCGCGTAGTTGGCTTGCCCGGGTGATCCGATGATCCCCGCGACGGAGGAGTAGAGGATGAACAGCGCCAGATCGTGATCGCGGGTGAGTTCGTGCAGGTGCCACGCCGCATCGGCTTTGGGTGCCAATACGCTGGTGAGTTGAGCCGGACTCATGTTCTCGATGACGCTGTCGTCGAGAACGGCGGCTGCGTGAATGACACCGGTCAGCGGCTTGTCTTCGGGAATGCCTGCCAGTAGCGCAGCAAGGGCCGCGCGATCGGAGACGTCGCAGGCGACGACCTCGACGTCGGCGTCCAGCTCGGCGAGTCGACGGCAGAGATCCTGTGCCGCAGGGTTATCCGGTCCCGACCGACTGGCCAGCAGCAGCGATCCCACCCCGTGCCTGCGGACGAGGTGTTCGGCAAGCGTGGCGCCCAGTCCACTCGTCCCACCGGTAACCAGGATTGTGCCGCGCGCCGCGGCAGTGATCGACGGCGTTTCACCGGTCCGCGCCGGCTCGTATTGTGTCGCGGCGAGCCGCGGTACGTGCAGCACGCCCTCGCGGATGGCCAGCTGTGGTTCATCGCCGGCGATCGCGGTGGCTGCGATGTTGCGGACGGCGACGAAGTCTTCGACGTCGCCGTGCACTCCCTTGTCCATCGAATCGGTGTCGACGATGAGGATGCGCCCGGGGTTCTCCGATTGCGCCGACCGGACCAAGCCCCACACGGCAGCCGCGGCCGGAGTGACGATCTCGCCCGCCGATATCGCCACGGCGTTGCGTGTCAGTACCAGCAGTCTGCTGGATTCGAAGCGTTGTTGTTGCGACCAGGACCGCAACGCGGCAAGCGCGTGCTGGACCATACTGTGGGTGTGCGAGATCATCGACTCGCCCCCGTCCCCGCGACAATCGAGAACGACGACCTGTGCCGCTTCGGCATCCGATGACCCGGGCATGTCGACCCAGGCACCGAGTTCGATTGTCGGCAGCGATGCCGGGTTGGGGATCATCGGCCAGTCGATGACGTGCAGCCGTCCATGCAAGGCCGACGGCCGAAGCTGGTCGAGCCGGATCGGGCGGCTCGTCAGCGACTCGACCGTCATTACCGGAACTCCGACCCTGTCGAACACATGCACCGTGACGGAGTTGGACCCGGCGGGCGTGATTCGCGCCCGCACTTGTTCGGCACCGTACTGGTGCAGCGCGACGTTCTGCCAGGCAAACGGGAGCACCAGTGCTCCGTCATCCACCGCTGTCAGTCCGGCACCAGCTATCGATGCCTGCAGCAGCGTATCCAGCAACGCCGGGTGGAGTCCGTACTCGCTGGCTCGGGACGACGAGCACGGAAGCGCCGCTTCGGCAATCAACTCGTCGCCGTGCCGCCACAGCGAGGTGAGTCCTTGGAAGATCGGGCCATGACCGTATCCGTGGGAGCGGAGCACATCGAAGAGTTCATCGACATCCACCGCGACGGAACCCTGCGGTGGCCAAGCATCCGCAAATGCCGATTGGGCGTCGCTCCTTGCGCCAACGTGCGGGGACAGCTGTCCCTTGGCATGGATCTGCCATTGCGGTTGCGCAGCGAATTCGCTTGTGCGCGAGTAGAACGCGATATCACGTTCGCCCTGCTCGTCAGCCTCCGAAAGCAGGATATGGAGTGGAATCGCGCCCTCCTGCGACAGCACCAACGGTGCGAGCAAAGTGAGTTCTCGGACTATCGGGCACTGGACTTCATTGCCGATCCGGATCGCCAACTCGACGAAACCGGTGCCGGGGAACAGGATCGAGCCACCCACCACGTGGTCGGCCAGCCAAGGCTGAGTCTGCACCGATATCGCGGCAGTAGCCGTCAGTGCGCCGGACTGGGGGGCCGGCAGCAACGTTGCGAGCAATGGGTGGTCCACTGTGTCCAGGCCCATGGATCGCGGGTCGGATTCGCGAGTGGGCGTGGCCCAGTACCGCTGGTGCTGAAAGGCATAGGTCGGCAGTGGGATACGGCGGGGATCATGACCGGCGAGCAGTGTGGCCCAGTCGATGGACAGTCCGGCCAGGTCGAGTCTCGCCGCGGCCGTCAGCAGTGACATGATGCCGTCTTCCCCGCGGCGTAGCGACCCGACGACGGTGGCGGCCTGTTCGCCGCAGACGCTTTCTTCGACGCTGAAGGTAAGCAACGGGTGTGGACTGATCTCCAAGAAGACGATGTGGCCGTCATCGAGGAGCGCCCGGACACACTCCTCGAATCGAACCGTGCCACGTAAATTTCGGTACCAGTAGTCCGCATCGAGCCCTGCGGTGTCCAGCAGCGCGCCGGTGACAGTGGAATAGAAGGGGATACCGGCCGAGGTGGGTTCGATCCCGGCAAGTGCGGCAATCAGTTGTCCCCGAAGTGATTCGACATGTCGGCTGTGCGAGGCGTAGTCGACAGCGATGATGCTCGCCCGGACACCGTCAGCATCACACCGACCGACGAAATCATCGATCGCGGTGCCATCGCCCGCGATGATGATCGAGCGTGGCCCGTTGACGGCGGCGACTTCGAGCGTATCGCCGTAGGACTCCAGCCGTTCGGCCACCTCGCTCAGCGACAAGGCCACCGCAGCCATGCCGCCGCGTCCGGCAAGCTCGTCGTGCACCAGTCGGCTGCGGGTAATGGCGATCAGTGCGGCGTCCTGCAAGGTGATGGCCCCTGCCAGGTAGGCCGCGGCGACTTCACCCTGAGAGTGGCCTACGACGGCGTCGGGCACGACCCCCAGAGAACGCCACCAGGCGGCGAGGCCGACCATGACCGCGAAGAGGGTGGGTTGCACGATGTCGACGCGGTGCAGCCACGAAGGCGCGACCTCGTTGTCGTCCATCCCACTGCGCAACACCTCCAACAGTGACCAGTCGACGTGCGGGGCGAAGACTCGCGCACATTCGGTGATCGCGTCAACGAAGGCCGGGGAGGTCTCCAACAGGTCGCGAGCCATCCCGAGCCACTGTCCGCCCTGGCCCGGGAATACGAAGACGGTCTTGCCGGGCCGTGCCACCTCACCGGCGACGACGCCGGCCGCCGGCGTGCTGTCCACCACAGCGCGAAGGCCCGCGCAGAGCTGTTCCCCGTCGGCGCCGACGACGATGGCGCGGTGCGGGTAGCGGGCCCGGTTCAGCAGCGACCAGCTGACGTCGATCGGACGCAGGTCCGGCCTTGCGTGCATGTGTGCCAGCAAGCGCGAAGCCTGCGCGGTCAATGCTTGCCGGGTATGTGCTGAAATCAGCAATGCCGCCGGATAACCGGCGCCGCTGTCGGATTCGGTCGCGTCCTCGGCCGGTGGCGCCTGTTCGAGGATGACATGCGCGTTGGTTCCGCTGATGCCGAAGCCGGATACCGCGGCACGACGGGGACCGCCGGTGGCGGGCCATGGGATGTTCTCAGTGAGGAGTTCGATGCGGCCATTACCCCAGGCCACGTGGGAGGAAGGGGTACCAATCCGCAGGCTCTTGGGCAGTGTCCCGTGCCGCATCGACTGAATCATCTTGATAATCCCCGCCATTCCCGCGGCGGCCGCAGTGTGACCCAAGTTCGACTTCACCGTGCCGAGCCGCAGCGGGGCCGTGTCGGGCCTACGGAGGCCGTAGGTGGCCAGCAACGCGTTGGCCTCGATCGGGTCGCCGAGCCGGGTTCCGGTACCGTGCGCCTCGACGACGTCGATGTCGTCGACGGTCAGCCCGGCGTTCGAAAGTGCCCGGCGAATGACACGCTGCTGAGCGGGTCCGTTGGGAGAGGACAGACCATTGGATGCACCGTCCTGGTTGACCGCGCTACCGCAAACGAGGGCATGGATGTGACGCCGGTTGCGAACGGCGTCCGAAAGTCGTTCCAGCACCAGGACTCCGGCGCCCTCACCGAAAACGGTGCCGTCAGCGTCGTCCGAGAAAGGCTTGCAGCGACCGTCGGGGGCGAGCGCACGTTGCCGGGCGAACTCGATGTACAGTTCGGGGCTGCTCATCACGGTGGCGCCGGTCGCGAGGGCGAGGTCACATTCGCCGGCACGCAGCGCTGTTGCCGCCTGGTGTACCGCGACCAGCGACGACGAGCAGGCGGTGTCGATCGACAACGCGGGTCCTTGCAGGCCGAACACATACGCGATCCGGCCGGAGATGACACTGACCGAGTTGCCGGTGAGGCGGTAGCCCTCCGTATCCTGGTTGTCGGATCCGTAATGCTGTGCGAAAGCACCGGCAAAGACTCCGGTGTCGCTACCGCGCAACGACACTGGATCGATCCCGGCATCCTCGAGGGCCTCCCAGGTCACCTCGAGCAACAGTCGCTGCTGGGGATCCATAGCGAACGCTTCGCGCGGGCTGATCCCGAAGAATTCGGCGTCGAAACCGATCGCGTCGAGAAATCCGCCCTGCAGAACGTAACTCTTGCCCGGCGTGTCCGGGTCGGGATCGTAGAGCGAATCGACGTTCCACCCTCGGTCGGTCGGGAAGCCGGCAATTGCGTCGCCGCCAGCGGCCACGAATTCCCACAGGTCGTCGGGACCGGCTATGCCACCGGGGAATCGACAGCCCGTCCCTACGATCGCGATCGGCTCCGACGCCCGGTCCAGCTTCTCCTGAGCCGCAACCAACTTCGCCGTCACGAATCTGAGGTCCGCGAGCAGACTGTGGTCAGTCAATGTTTCCCTCCCTAGTTGAATGTGTACGCCTCGAGGCGATCAGATAGGTTCGCGCTTGAGTCGTTCGATGAAGCTACGAAGCTCTTCTTCGGATGCGGACTGCGCGAATCCGGAGCTCGCAACTCGATCCAGGTCGTTTCGCCCGTTCTCCCCAGCCGATGCGGCGAGCCGATCCTGGATATGCCCGGCAACCGATTCCGGAGTCGGATAATCGAAGACGAGGGTGCTCGGCAAATCCAGTCCGGTCACTGCGGCAAGCCGGGCTCGGACCTCTACCGCGGTCAACGACTCGACACCGAGCTCCTTGAAGGTGCGGTCGCGTGGGATGGATTCGGCGTCGTCGTACCCGAGAGTTGCTGCCACCGTGGAGCGGACAGTACGCAGCAGAATGGCGCCCTGTTCGGCATTTGCGAGCCCGGCCAACTGCTGTGGAAGCGGAGGCAGATTCGCATCGTGCGCAGGTTCGCCGAGAGGTTCCGAGGATGGACCGGTCCGTGGATTTGCCGCAAGCCAGTATCGACGGTGCTGGAACGCGTAGCTGGGGAGCGGTACGCGATGGGGTTTGCGGTCGCGCAGCAGCGCAGCCCAGTCGACAGTCACACCGGCGACCTCGAGATGAGCTGCCGCACTGAGCAATTCGCTGGTATCACGCTGGTCGCGACGCAGCGATCCGACAACCGTGGCCGACAATGGACGGCGGGCGGTCATGCTGGTCTCATCGATGCTCGGGGTGAGCAGCGGATGCGGGCTGCACTCGACGAATACGCTGTATCCGTCGTCCAGCAATTCTCGGGTCGCTGCTTCGAATTGGACCGTGCAGTGCAGATTTCGGTACCAGTATTCCGCGTCCAGCTGTGCGGTGTCGAGTACCGCACCGGTGACCGTGGAATAGAAGGCTGTGCCTGTGGCCGATGGTTGGATGTGCGCCAATGCGGCCAGCAGTGGCTCGCGCAATGGCTCGACGTGATGGCTGTGGGAGGCATAATCCACTGCGATGCGAGTGGCTCTGGTGCCATCGCGATCGCATTCGGCCACCACGTCGTCCACGGTCCTCGGGTCGCCGGACACGACTACCGACGACGGGCTGTTCGTGGCGGCGACAGCGATTACACCGAGCCCACCCAGCCTGCTTCTCGCCTCGCCCGCGGACAAGGCCACGGCAGCCATGCCGCCGTGACCGGCCAAGTGCTGGTGCACCAGTCGACTACGCACGATGGTGACGAGCGCGGCGTCTTCGAGGGACATTGCTCCGGCTACGTAGGCCGCGGCGACTTCGCCCTGCGAGTGACCGATCACGGCATCGGGTGCCACTCCGACCGATCGCCACCATGCCGCGATCGAGACCATCACCGCGAATAGCACCGGTTGCACGATATCCACTCGTGCCAGCCAGCTTCCGGCCTCGCCCTCCTCGCCCGCCCGGCCGTCCAGCATCGCGGTCAGCGACCAATCGACGTGGGGCGCGATAGCTTGCTCGCATTCTGCGATAGCTTGCGCGAAAACCGGTGCGGCTGTGAGAAGTTCCCGCGCCATGCCAAGCCATTGACCGCCCTGCCCGGGGAACACGAACACTGTCTTGCCCGAGGTCGCGGCTGTGCGTGCCATGACATTCCGCGCAGGTTCACCGTCACAGAAGGCAGTGAGTCCCGCTATCAGCTGGCGGCGCGTGTCACCTGTGACGATGACACGATATGGATGGCGAGCGCGTCGAAACAGTGACCAGCTCACGTCGATGGCGCGAGAGCCGGGCTGCGCCTGCACGTGACTCAGCAGCCGACGGGCTTGATCGGCCAGAGCCGCTGGACTGTGCCCGGATACGAGCCATGCGACAGGCATGCCGTCGCCGTCCGGCACATGAGGATTCACCGCCGGTGGCGCTTGTTCGAGGATGACGTGGGCGTTGGTGCCGCTGAGACCGAAACTCGACACCGCGGCCCGGCGCGGGCGACCGGTGTCCGGCCACGGAATGGGGGCGGTGGCCAGCTCGATCCGTCCGTCATCCCAGCGCACATTGGGGCTCGGCGAATCACCATGCAGGGCGGCAGGCATTATCCCGTGCCGCAAAGCCTGGACCATGGTGATCACGCCGGCCACACCCGCAGCGGCTGCTGTGTGCCCGATATTCGATTTCACCGATCCAAGACGAAGTGGCGGTCGATCGTGTCGACGTCGGCCGTAGGTAGCCAACAGTGCATGGGCTTCGATCGGGTCGCCAACAGTTGTGCCGCTGCCATGGGCCTCGACGATATCGACGTCGTCGGCAGAAAGGCCCGCAACGGCAAGCGCACGGCGGATAACGCGTTCCTGGGCTTCGCCATTGGGTGCCGCGAACCCATTGCCGCCCCCGTCCTGATTGACGGCCGTTCCTCGTACGACCGCCAAGACGTTGTGTCCGAGACGCTCCGCATCGGCGAGTCGCTCGAGAACCAGAACCCCAACACCCTCCCCCCAGCCGGTTCCGTCCGCCGATGCAGAGAACGGCTTGCATCGACCATCCGAGGCCAAGGCGCCCTGTTCGGAGAACTCGAGGAATGCCGCAGGCGTTGCCAAGACAGTCACGCCACCCACCAGCGCCAAACGGCACTCGCCGGACCGGACCGAGCCGACAGCCTGATGTAGCGCGACGAGCGACGACGAACTCGCCGTATCCACCGTCACCGCCGGTCCCTCGAGCGCCAAGAAGTAGGACAACCTGCCGGAAATCATCGAGCCGGAGGCCATGCCGGTCGGATAGTCGTGATACATCGCTCCCGCGAACACCCCGGTGTCCGTGCCTCGCAACGCCTTCGGATCGATCCCGGCGTCCTCCAACGCTTCCCAGGCCGTTTCCAGAAACACCCGTTGCTGGGGATCCATCCGCATGGCTTCACGCGGGCTGATGTGGAAGAAGTCCGCATCGAATCCGCCCGCATCGCGCAGGAACGCGCCCTTGCGCACCGGTGATGCACCAGGGGCCTGCGGGTCTGGATCCATCAGAGCCGCCAGGTCCCAACCACGATCATCGGGAAAAGGCGCCACAACGTCACGGCCTTCGAGAACCAAGCGCCACAAAGCATCCGGCGATTCGATACCACCGCCGAAGCGACAGCCCATGCCGACAATAGCGATCGGATCTGACATTTCCCTCCCCCTTTGGCTCCTCCACTGCGATCGGCCAGCCCCGAGTATTGTAGGTAGAACGCGTTTCAGTCAAGGCGAGCTTTCGAGTCGCAGGTTGGCGGGTCGACGTTGCCCATCTCCACGCGGTGTAAGAGTTATTGCGTTGTCAACCAACGGTATCCAAGGACGCTTCCGAACCAGGCGGCACTTGCCAGGGCCATCCCCCAAGCCTTGCGGCAGTATGAAACCTGTTCTAAGGTCACCGGCATCCGCGCGCCGGACCGCGCAGGCTCACGACGAGCGCGCACCGGCAGGTCGCCCATTACCTATGAGTTAGTGAGGACACCCATGCTTCCACCACAGCTCCAGCAGTCGGCTTTGCGCAATGGTTGGCTACTTCTCACCAGGCCCAACGAACTGTTCCACCGGGGTTATGCGGAACACGGAGAAATATTCCGAATCGAATTCCCTGGTCAGAAAATGGTGGTCCTCGCCGGCACCGATGCGATGACGGCATTCAGAACCATGGAAAAACACGGCGCCGTGATTCCCTTGGCATGGACAGCATTTCACAACGAGTTCGGCACCGATCGACTCATCATCGATTCCGCCGCCGCCACGCATACCGAACTCCGCCGCAGCCTGGCTCCCGGCTATTCCCGGCAGGCCGCATCGATTTCCGGCTTGATCGACCACGTCGATCTGCTCCTCGCACAGTGGGCCCGGCACCGCTCGGTGCGACTGATGCCCGAGATGCAGCGACTATTCGTTCAGCAAGCGAGCGCAACCCTGGTCAACAGCGCTATCACCCCTGATGTCCATGACGCAATGTGCCACACATTCAGATATATACTCCGCGTTTCCAATGGTCAGTGGCCGAAAGCCATGCTGCTGATGCCGTCGTACCGCCGAAGTAGACAAGCCGTTGTCCAGTACATGACCGGCGTCGCGACCGAACTGTTGGCGAACCCGGAAGGACCCGACAGGACTGCACTGAGCACAGCGCTGGCGACGCTGCGCACACAGCGAAGCGACATCATGACCCATAACGAGCTCGTGGCCAACCTGTTCATACCACTGATCGCCGGCATCGATACCGTCGCGGCGACGATGACTATCGCATTGACCGACATCCTGAGCCGGCCGGATCTTCACCAAGAACTCGCAATGGAAGCCAGAGAATACTTCAGCGACGCCGGATATGTGGACCACAACCCTATGACTGGGATGCCGCGGCTGTGGTCAGCGATCCAAGAATCCATGCGTCTCAGCCCCATCGCGTTCGGCATACAACGAACCGCCACCAGAGAGTTCGAATACAACGGCTTCACGATCAGGAAGGGCGAGCGAATCGTCGTCGCCACTGCGGCAACACACTATTCGGACCAGCACTTCCCGAACCCCACCGAGTTCCTGCCCGATCGATTCCTGCACAAGAAGGCCGAAGCCAGCAGCGGATACGCGCCATTCGGCCGCGGTGCTCACGAGTGCCTCGGCAAGAATTTCGCGAAAACTCAAATACTGCTGACGGTCGGACGGATGATCTCCGCCTCCGATCTGCGGCTGACGGGAACATTTCGGCACATCGAGATGCCCACGATTCCGCCCCGCAACCCCAGCAGTCGTATCCGCATCACCGTGCGCACCGACGGCCGCGTATCTCCGGTCTGATTCGCTGACCGAGCACCGGCCACCATACCGGCCGATTCGGCCGACCTCTCAGACCGGTGTGACCGCACCGATGAGCCAACGGGAATCCTCGCGCTCGAGCTCGACCCGTACTCGGCTTCCGGTGGTGGTGCCCTGTGCGTTTTCCTTGCTGGTGGTTACCTGGTTCAGGAACAAGAGGACTACGGCGTGGTCGGAGCTGGCCTCGACGACGCCGCCGGCCTGGGTGGTGGCGCGGACGGTGAGTTGCTTTTCCTTGGCGCCGGGGGCGATGGCCTGGTTGATGAGTTTGAGGTAGTCCTCGCGGAACTCCGGGGAGAGGGCCTCGGCGGCTTTCGGGAGTTCCTTGTCGACGGTGTTGTAGTCGTAGGTGAACATGGTGGCGACCGAGCGACTGGCCACGTCGACAACTTCGGTGCGAGCCTTTTCGGCGCGTTCCTGGTCCCAGTAGCGGTAGCCGAAGTAGGACGTGACGACCAGCGAGATGGCAGCCAGCACACCGGCCAAGGCGCCGACGGTCAGGACGAGCGGGCTGAGCTTCGAGATTTTCATGCCACGAACTCCACATTCGACGCGGACAGGCCGGAATCGGTGCGGGTCACGGTGATCCGGAACCGGTAGAAACGGGTCTGCGGTTCCGCGGAGCCCGCGTTGGTCAGGGTCTGCTTGGCGGCGATCAGCACGATCGCCGAGTCCTCGTCGTCGCGCACAAGCGCGGACTCGATGACTTCGCCGGTGGAGACCACCTTGGCCTGCTTCACGACTTCCATGAAAGGGTCTACGCGGCCGTCGAATTCAGTTTTGAACTTACCCGAGGCGGTGGCCAGGATCCGTTCGATGTCCTCTTTGGCGGAGTCGGCCCGGATGGTTGTCAAGTTGAGCACGGCCTGCCGGGCGGCCTGCAGGTACTCGGTCCGGCGGTCCTCGCGCACGGTGTTGTTGTGCACCATGAAAACCGTGACTCCGGCGCCGACCATCAGGGCCAGTACCAGCACTGCGCTCGCGGCCAGCGCGACGATGCGCCTGGCACCGAGTTTCGGCTGCGCACCCGCCAGGCCATCTGCGGCTTCCGGCACATCGGCGGCGTCTTTCCCCGGCTCCACCGCGGATTCCTTGGTGAGCGCGACCTTCTCGGCCACCGCTGTGTCCTCGGCAACCGGAGCCGCCGCGGTCACCTCGGCATCCGGCTCAGCGGGAGCACGCTCGGAGGTAGCGCGCTGGGAGGTAGCGGGCTCCGGGGTCACCGACTGGGTCTCGGCGACCGGGACAACGGCGGGACTTTTGACCGTGACTTCGCCGGCCCCGGTCTCCTCGACCGGGGGCCCCGCTGGACGGCCCGCACGCCGACGCGTGCGGTGAGTGTCGCCGTTGTTCTGGGTCATCGTTGTTGCTCCTCGAACATTGCCTGCCAGCTCGCCGGTATTGTGCCCGATCCGCCGGGCCCGACATCGCCATTACGGTAGGTTCGACCATCGGAACCGATGTACACCCCGGTGTTCGGGTCGTAGCTCCGAGCCGCCGCGGGTGTCTGTCCACCATAGGACGCGGGTGCGACCTGAGTCACGTCCGGGGTTTGCGGATCCGTAGCCGGCGCCTCGTACGGGGTGACAGGGCCCCAAGCCGGATTGTCACCCTCCGGCACGTAGCCCGTGCGGCAGAGCTCCGGAGTCGGCGCACGCCTGCCGGGGTATTCCATACACGGGGTGTTGCGGATACCGCGCACAGCGATGTCCGAATCCTGCGGCACCTTGCAGTACAGCCCGCGCGGAGTATCCACAGGCGAGGTATCGGCGGGCGATCGGCGCTCGTTCGCCGGCAGGAAGCCCGTCGTGCACGCGGGCGGATCATTCACCACCAGTTGGAAATCCACCATCGCGCCATACTTGGACGGTCCGCGGATAATGGTCTGCAGCGCCGCGATCAAAGGAGGGAATACCACCAGAATCTGCTCCAGCCCTGCGTGATAGGTGACGCCCACCTGCCCGAGACCGACCAAATTGTTGAGCAGCAGCGGCAGCGTCGGCCGCAGCGATTCGAACTGCGCACTCACCGTCTGCAGGGCCGACGGACCATCGCGCAGCAGATTGCGCAGCGCCGGATCATGTTGGCGCAGTTGATCGGTCACTGTCGCGAGGTTCTGAGTCCAGGACCGGATTGCGGCGTCGGATTCGATCTGGGTGTCCAGCAGCGGCCCGATCTGATCGAGCAGTTTCTTGGTCGGTTCCGCGTTGTCGTTCGCCTCCTGGATCAGCAGTGCCGCCGAATCGATGAAGCGTTGCAGATCCGGGCCCGCGCCGTTGAACGCGAGGAATGCCTCGTCGAGCAGCTGACGCAACTGGGTGTTGGTGATCGTGGACAGCAGCTTGTCGGCCTGGTCCAGCAGGTCGCCGACATCCTGGGGCAGCTTGGTGCGTTCCTGCGGGATCACGGCGCCGTCGGACAGGTTGCCGCCCTTGGGATCCTCGGCTGGAATCAGGTCGACGTACTGCTCGCCGATGGCGGACACACTGCGCACCCAGGCGTCGACATCGGCGGGGACCTTCTGATCGCTGTCGATGGACAGTTTTGCCTCGACACCATCCGGGGTGAGCCGGACCTCCTGCACCTTGCCGATATTCGTGCCGCGATAGGCCACGTTCGCGGTCTCGTAGAGCCCACCGGTGGCGGCCAGCCGAACCGTCACTTCGTAGCGGCCGATGCCGAACATGGCGGGCACACGCACGTACATCCCGCCCATAACCACGAGGCCGATCACAGTGAGCACGGCGAAGATGGTCAGCTGGATCCGGACGAAGCGTGTCAGCGTCATCGCGGCCCTCCTTCCGGGGAAGTGTTTTCCAGCGGCACCGTGAGACCGGGGATGGCCGGTAGTCCAGGAATCGGGGGCAGGCCGGGAATCGTCGGCGTCACGGTCGGCGCCAGCGGCGCGGTGGCCGGATTGCTCCCCTCGGCCGCGGTATTCGGCGCGAAGCTACCGATAACGCCTTCGACGCCACCGAACCGGCCACCCAGCGGGGTACCGGTGAGCCAGTTGCTGTCCAACCGCTTTCCGGTCATGTCCACCGTGATCCAGAGGTTCATGTAGTCACCCTTGATCGCATTCCCGATGTTCTTCATCGGGAATGGGAAGGTGGGCAGGATCTTCAGCGCTTCGATGAGGTTGGTGCCGGTACCGGCGAGCGTGTCCAGGATCGGAGACAGGTTGGCCAGGTTGGTCTTCAGGTCCTCGCCGCTGGCCTGGATGATCCGGTCGGTGACATCGCTGAGGTCGCCGAGTGCGCTGACCGCCGCGGTGATGTTCTTGGTGCGGTCGGCCAGTACGGTCAGCGCCGGGTGGATCTGATCGAGGGCCTTGTCGATGACGTCGGTCTGGTCGGCCAGTTGCCCGCCCAGGTAGTCCAGGCCCTCCATGGCTTCGATGATGTCCGCGGTCTGCTGGTTCAGCCCGGTGGTCAGCGTGTTCAGCTGCGGCAGGAGGTCGCGGATATCGTCCTCGCGACCGCTCAGCGCCGTATTCAGTTCGCGGGTAATGGTTTCCAGCTGCGCGAGACCGCCGCCGTTGACCACCACCGACAACGAGGACAGCACCTGCTCGGTGGTCGGGTAGGCCCCCGCGCGCTCGAGCGGAATGACATCGCCGGCCTTCAGCTCACCGACCGGTGCGACATCCGTCGGTGCGGACAGCTCGACGTGATTACTACCGAGCAGACTGGTCTGCCCGACCTTGGCAATCGCATTGGCGGGCAGGCGAACTCCGGGATCGATCGCGACGGTGACCAGCGCGTGCCAGCCCTCGACGTCGATATCGGTGACCGCTCCGACGACCGTGTCCGACACACGCACCGGCGAATTCCGGGTCAGCGTCGTGACATTCGGCATCTGGATCTTCACTTCGTAAGCGCCAGCGGCGATGTCGGCACCGGGCAGCGGCATCGAGTTCAGCCCGTCCCATTCGCAGCCGGAGATCGACAGCGTCACGACGCCGAGCGCGAGCGCGACGAGACGGTGGGCTGATTTGGTGATCACCGTGCGCCTCCTGGAATAGCTAATCCGGCCACGCCTTCGGGCACGGTGACCTGCGCCGAAACCTGGGCTTCCACTTCTGGCGTGCTGTACACCAGCTGGTCCGGGAAGGCATGCACGCCGCTCGCCGGGTTCGTCATGATCGGCACGTAGTTCATGGCGAGGGAAGAGATGAGCGGCGCGACCATTTCCGCGCACAGCTGGGCGCTGCGCTCGGAGTCGTTGGTCTCCAAGGCTTCGATCGATCCGCAGAGGAAGCTGAGCGGGTCGGCCGGGTTGTTCAGTGCGGCCATACCGCCGAGAGTGCCTTGCGCGGGGCTGTAGATCTGGTAGAAGTTCACCAGCGCCGTCGGCCCGGAGTGCAGCACCCGCTCGACCTCGGGCCGCTTGTCCATCAAGATCTGGGTGACGCTGGCCAGCCGCTCCACACCCTCGGAGAGTTCGGTGCCGCTCCCCTCGATGAAGCGCTTCACATCGGCCAGCGCGATATCCAGATTGTCCAGTCCGGCACCGAGATCGGTGGAGGTGTCGGCCAGCACCTGCGAGACCGAGGCCAGGCGCCCGCCGAACTGCACGATCTGCTCGTTGCTCGCCGAGAGCACCTCGACGAATCTTTGCAGATTGCGAATCGTGCCGAACAGATCGGTGCGGCCATCTGAGAGCGTGGTCAGCGTGGCGGACAGTTCGCGCAGCGTATCGCGGAACTTCTGGCCGTTACCGTCGAGATTGTCCGCGGCGGTATTGATGAAGCGACCGAACGACCCCTGCTCGTCGTCCCCTACCGGTCCCAATGTGGTTGCCAGCTTCGACAATTCGGCCTTGATGTCATCCCATTCGACCGGCACCGCGGTGCGCTCGATCGGGATCTCGGCGCCATCGCCGAGCTTCGCGCCGCCGGTGTAGGCCGGCGCCAGCTGAATGAAACGGGCGGTCACCAGCGACGGCGAAATGATCACGGCCTTCGCGTCGGCTGGGATATCGATCCCCCGATCCAGGGTGAGCTCGACCTTCACCCGATCCCGGCCCGGCTCGATCGAATCGATTCGCCCGACCTTGACCCCGAGCACTCGCACGTCGTCACCCGCGTAAAGTCCGTTCGTGGACGGGAAATACGCGGTGATCGTGGTCTTACCGATCCGGGTGACACCGTTGTACACCCCGACCACCACCAGCGCGGCGACCACCACACCGGCTACCACCAGCACCCAGCGCGGCAACTTGCCGACCTTGTTCTGCAACGTCATCGCGGTGGATCCTCTTCTGACGGGCGGATGGTGGTGAGGGGATTCGGGTTGAGGAACATGTTGCGCAGATCCTCCGGCAGGTGCTGCGGCCATACCAGGGCGTCCGAAAGCGTCTGCAGCGCAGCGGAGCTCGCGTTTACCACGTAGGCGTTGAACCACGGGCCACCGCCGACCTGCTCGCCCAGTGCGGCCGCGTATGGTCCGAGATTGTCGAGCGCGTCGTTGATGTTCTGCTTGTTGCGCTCGAGCAGTCTCAGCACCGAGTTCAACCGGTCCAGGGTGTCTTTCATCTGCGGTTCGTTGTCGTTGACCAGCCCGGTCAGCTGCTGCGCGACACCGTTGACGTTCACGATCAGCTGCGCTATGGCCGCACGGCGCCGATCTAGTTCACCGAGCAGGTTGTTGCCGTCGAGCAGCAGTGCGTTGATCTGGTTGCTGCGATCGGCCAGGGTCTCGGTGACGCTCTGGGCCCGGGTCAGCAGTTGCGAGAGCGCCTCGTCGCGGGCATTGATGCTGCGCGACAACGCGGTAACCCCGTCCAGCGCCGCGCGCAGCGGCGCTGGGGTGTCGGCGAAGGTCGCCGAGAGCGCGTCCAAGGTCTCGTCGACCTGCTGCAGGTCCAGGCCCCGCACCGTGGCGCCCAGCTCGCTCAGTGCGTCGTTGAGCGAATACGGGGAAGTGGTGCGGTCCAAAGGAATCGTGTCCGTGGCGCGCAGTGCGCCCTGGCCCTGTGGCAGCAGCTCCAGCGACCTGCGGCCGAGCACGGTGTTGGTCTTGATGGCGGCGGAGGTCTTGTCGCCCAACTCGATCGACTCGTCCAGACTGAACTCGACAAGCACCTTGTCGCCATCCAGCTCGACCTCGTCCACCTGACCCGACCGGACACCGGCGACCTGCACCGGATCACCCGGCAGTAGTCCGCCCGCGTCGGCGAAGTGTGCGGTGAAGCTCGCGCCGCTCCGGATGAACGGCAGCTGCGTGAACTGCAACGCGCTCAGCGAGATACACACCGCCATCACGATGCCGACCACACCGATCGTGATGGCCGGCGACCTGTTGGTATCAGCCATCGGAGGAGCACCTCCCGGTCGACTGCCCACCTGGCAGCGTCATCTCGATCGGCCTTCCGTCCGGCCCGTCGACGAGCAGCCAGGTCCCGCAGATGTACATCTGCAGGAAGGATCCGTAGGAGCCGATCCGGATCAGCTTCTTGTAGGTGTCGGGCAACCGCTCGAGCACCCACTGCAAGGTGTCGCTGCCGTTGTCGAGGTTGGTGGACAGCCGGCCGAGGTTGCCGATGGTCCCCGCCAGATCCGGACGTGCCTGCGCGAGCAGGTCGGTGAGGTCGCCGGTGGCGCCCGCGATGCGCGGCAACGCGTCGCCGATCGGATCCCTGTTCTCGGCCAAACCCGTTACCAGGCGCTGCAATTCGTCGATCGTGGTGCGGAACTGGTCGCCGCGCTGATCGATGGTCTGCAGCACGGTGTTCAGGTTGTTGATCACGTTGCCGATCAGCTCGTCCCGCTCGGCCAGCGTCTTGCCGAACGAACCGCTGCTGTTGAGCAGCGAGACCAGGGTGCCGCCCTGACCCTGGAAGATCTGAAGCAGCGCCGCGGTCAGATCGTTCACCTGGCCCGGGTCGAGGCCGCGCAGCAGCGGCTTGAAGCCGCCGAGCAGCATGTCCAGATCCAGTGCGGGCGAGGTCTTGTCCGTGCCGATGGTGCCGCCCTTGCGCAGCGTGTCCGCGCTACCGGGCCCCTCCAGCAGTTCCATGTAGCGGTCGCCGACCAGGTTCTCGTACTTGATCGTCGCGCGGGTGCTGGTGAGCAGCGGGTAGCGGCGATCGACGTCGAATTCGACGTGCGCGAGATTGTCCTTGCCGACCTTCACCGAGGTGACCGAACCGACCGGCACACCGGCGATGCGGACCTTCGAACCGGGCAGCATGCCCGAGGAACTGGTGAAGACCGCCTTGTATCCGTATTCCCGTGCGAAACGCATCTGGCTGAAGACGATCACCAATCCGGCGAAGACCAGCGTCATCACCAGCGTGAAGATGGTCAGTTTGACCGTTGTCGCGGTGTTTTTCACGGCGTTGGCACCCCCGGCAGACCAGAGAACAGCAGTTGAAAGATCTTGGGCTGGGCGTCGTGGAACCGCGGCGGCGTCGCGTTCGGTGTGAACGGCGCGCCTTCACTGGTATCGGTGACCACGTAGTCGGAGTGGCTGTCCGGCACCCGGTTCGTCACACCTTCACAGCGCGGGCCGCCGGTGGCGTTCACCTTGGGCAGGTCCTCCGGATAGGTGTAGGGCTTGGAGCCCAGCTGGAAGTTGGTGTTCATGCCGACGCCGTCGTACATGCCGCCGAAGATCTCCTCGGCCAGCGGCATCAGCTTGCCGATGCCGTTGATCAGGCATTCGGTGGCCGGGTTGTAGTCGTAGAGCAGCTGCACGGTCGGCGTCATCAGATCCAGCGCCGTGATCAACCGCTGTTCGTTGTCCCGCAGCACCGATCCGGTGGTGTCGGCGAGCCCGATCAGATTGGTCAGCAGCTCGTCCACATTGCCGGATTCCTCGGCGATCGTTCTGCTGGTGGTGGTCGCGTTGTCCACCGTGCGTAGCAGATCTCCCACGGTGTCGCCGTAAATACCGGTGACCTCGGCGGTCTTGTTCAAATCCGTCTGCAGCGTAGGCAGGTACGGGTTGACGGTGTCCCGCAGATACGCGTCGCTGGTGGACAGCAATTCACCCAATTTCTGTCCCCGCCCCTCCAGGGCCGTTCTCAGGGCCGAAATCGTCGCGTTCAGCTTGTCCGGCTCCACTTTCGCCAGCAGATCCGACAGATGCTGGAACAACGTGTTGAACTCGACGGTCACCTTGCTCGCGGCGATGGTCGACCCAGGCTTCAGCGAGGATTTCGAAGGCTCCTCCGGCACAATGAAATTCACGTATTTGGCGCCGAACACTGTGGTGGATCGAATGTCCACGCCCACGTTCTCCGGCACCAGCTTCAACTGATCGGGGTCGATTTCCAGGCGCAGTTGCGCGAAACCATCGCTGTGGTCGACCGAAGCGACCCGGCCGATCTCCACGCCACGGACCTTCACCTTGGCGTCGGTGTCGAGCACCAGGCCACTGCGCGGCGCGGTCACGGTAATGGTCTCGGTCGGGGTGAACCCGCCCACGAACATGATCATCGCGATCGCGACGATCCCGGCCAGCGCGAGCACCATCGCGGCGCCGGCCAATTTCAGCTTCATCGTTCCCATACCGCTTATCCGGAGAGGTGGAAGTTGCCGGAGGTGCCATAGATGGCCAGGGAGATCAGCAGGGTCACCGTGACCACCGCGACCAGGGAGGCACGCACCGCGTTGCCGACCGCGACGCCGACACCCACCGGGCCGCCCGCAGCGTAATAGCCGTAGTAAGTGTGAATCATCATGACCGCCAGCGCCATGAGGATCGCTTGCGCGAATGACCACAGGATGTCGCTCGGAATCAGGAAGGTCGAGAAGTAGTGGTCGTAGACGCCGGCTGATTGCCCGTAGATTACCACCGTGGCGAACCGGGCCGCCATGAATGAGGCGATCACGGCCAGCGCGTAAAGCGGCACGATCGCGATCATGCCGGCCAGTACCCTTGTCCCGACCAGATACGGCACCGGGCGAATCGCCATGACCTCCAGCGCGTCGATCTCCTCGGAGACCCGCATGGCACCGAGCTGGGCGGTGGAACCGGCGCCGATGGTGGCGGCAAGCCCGATGCCCGAGATCACCGGCGCGGCGATGCGCACGTTGAGGAAGGCGGAGAAGAAGCCGGTCAGCGCCTCGACGCCGATATTGCCCAGCGAGCTGTAGCCCTGCACCGCGATGGTGCCGCCCGCGAACAGCGTCAGGAAGCCGACGATCACCACCGTGCCGCCGATGACGGCGAGCGCGCCGGTGCCCATGCTGATCTCGGCGATCAGCCGGATGGTCTCGGTCCGGTAGTGGATGAGGGCGCGCGGCATCGAGGCCAGCGCCTGCCCGTAGAACACGGCGTGCTTACCCACCGAGTCCAGCGAATCCGACATCCGGCGCGCCCGGCGCACCGCGCGGGGAAACCGGGACTGGATCACGAAGGCCATCGCGTCACCGCACCGTGAACTTGATGCCGACGGCGGTGACCACCACGTTCACCACGAACAAGGCCATGAAGGCGAAGACGACGGTCTGATTCACCGCATCACCGACACTCTTGGGACCGCCTTTGACGTTCAGGCCGAGGTAACAGGCCACCAGTCCGGCGATCAGCCCGAACAATCCGGCCTTCACTTCGGAGATGATCAGCTCGGGCAGGTGGGTGAGCAGCGTGATGCCGTTGACGAAGGCGCCGGGGTTCACGTCCTGCAGATAGACCGAGAACAAGAAGCCGCCGACGATGCCGATCGTGGACACCAGGCTGTTGAGCATGAGTGCGACGAACATCGAGGCCAGCACCCTCGGCACGACCAGTCGCTGGACGGGGTCGATGCCGAGGACGCGCATCGCGTCGACTTCTTCTCTGATGGTTCGAGCGCCGAGATCCGCGCAGATCGCGGTGGCGCCCGCGCCCGCCACGATGAGCACGGTGACGATCGGTCCGACCTGGGTGACCGTGCCGAAGGCCGCACCCGCACCGCTGAGGTCGGCCGCGCCGATCTCGCGCAAAAGAATGTTCAGCGTGAAGCTCACCAGAACGGTGAACGGGATCGCGACCAGCACGGTCGGCACGATGGACACGCGCGCGATGAACCAGGACTGATCGATGAACTCACGCGCTTGAAAGGGCCTGCGGACGCTCGCACGGGCTACCTCCGCGGCGAGTTCGAAGAACCCACCGACGGCCCGCAACGGGACAGCAAGGACCTCGTTCATCCGCGATCCTCCTAGCTCAACTGCATGTATTGCTGCATGGCGCGACACGGCACCATGGCCGCGTCGCCGGGATTGATTAGAACATGTTCACATCTATGTTGTGCCGTTTTAGTCACATTTGAACTGCACGTTTTCTAGATGACGGCCCTGGAATATGAAACGTGTGTCATACATCGGTGGTGACGCCTTTGTGAGGCGTCACACACCCGTCATGTCTACCAAGTGCCGGACTCATGATCAACAGCTGGACAGCTGATCAGTTGTCGCTCGGCCAAGGCGACCAGGTCAGCCCAGTTCGGTCAGGGAGGAAGCCGAGAAGGTCTGCCCGGCAGGCCGCTCGGCGAAGTAGCCGGAGAGCGTGGCCGCGAGGTCACCTGAGTCCCAGGACGCCCCCGCGGCGTCGAACCGCTGCTCGACAACGGGCGCGGCCATCAGCGCCACCATCGGGCCGTAGACCACGAACAGCTGCCCGCTGACCGCGTCGGCCGCGGGCGAAGCCAGGTAGGCGACCAGCCGCGCCACGTGATCGGGCGCGAGCGGATCGATTCCGCCTTCGGGGGCCGCGCTGAACACCGCTTCGGTCATCGCCGTGCGCGCACGGGGCGCGATCGCGTTGGCCCGCACGCCGTAGCGCGAGAGCGCACGCGCGGCCGAGAGAGTAAGGGCGGTGATGCCCGCCTTGGCCGCGCCGTAGTTGGCCTGCCCCTCCGGGCCGAGCAGGCCCGCCTCGGAGGAGGTGTTGATCAGGCGGCCGTAGACCGGCGCGCCCGCCTCCTTCGACTTGGCGCGCCAGTAGGCGGCGGCATTGCGAGACAAGAGGAAATGGCCGCGCAGGTGCACCGCGAGCACCGCGTCGAAGTCCTCGTCGGACATGTTGAACAGCATCCGGTCGCGGGTGATGCCCGCATTGTTGACCACGATGTCCACGCTGCCGAACGCTTCGTTCGCGGTGCTGAGCAGCGCGTCGGCCGTCGACCGCTCCGCGATGCTGCCCGCGACGAACTCCGCCTTGGCGCCCAGCGCCCGGATCTCGGCGAGGGTCTCGGCAACCGCGTCGGATTCCGCGAGGTCGTTGACCACCACCGAGGCGCCGGCGGCCGCGAGGGCGAGCGCCTCGGCCTTGCCGAGTCCGGCGCCCGCACCGGTCACGATCGCCACACGGCCCGCCAAGCTCAGATCAGTTTCGTTCACCGGCCCGACTTTAGAACGTGTTCCAACCTACTGGCAAGACGCTTTCACAGGAGCTTCAGCGCGGCTTTCGGGCACTGCGCCACCGCATCCTCGACATCGCCGAGACGGTCGTCGGCCACCTCGGCGGCCAGGATGTGCAGCTGGTCCTCGTCGTCGAGTTCGAACACGTCGGGGGCGATTCCGACGCAGATTCCGTTCGCCTCGCACAGATCCCGATCGACAATGACCTTCATGGGAACTCCTTTACATGGACTCTCTTCGAAGCCTACAAGCCCGCGCGGTCACGCGCGCCGCCATCGGCCGGATTCCTGGGCAATACTGGAACATGTTTCAGTCGATATGCAATCATCGGGACAAGCGAATCTAACGACATGAGGTTTTGCCATGCGCATTGCGTACACGCCGCAGCAAGAAGAGCTCCGCGCCGAGTTGCGCGACTACTTCGCGCGGCTGATCACACCGGAGCGCCGGGCCGCGCTGAGCGCGACGACCGGTGAGTACGGGCACGGCAATGTGTACCGCGAGGTCGTCCAGGAGATGGGCCGCGACGGCTGGCTGACGCTGGCCTGGCCCAAGGAGTACGGCGGCCAGGACCGGCCGACCATGGACCAGCTGATCTTCACCGACGAGGCCGCCATCGCGGGCGCCCCCGTGCCATTCCTGACCATCAACTCGGTGGCGCCGACGATCATGCACTACGGCAGCGAGGAACAGAAGAAGTTCTTCCTGCCCAAGATCGCCGCGGGCGAGCTGCACTTCTCCATCGGCTACTCCGAGCCGGGCGCGGGCACCGACCTGGCCAGCCTGCGCACCTCCGCGGTGCGCGACGGCGACGACTACGTGATCAACGGTCAGAAGATGTGGACCAGCCTGATCGCCTACGCCGACTACGTCTGGCTCGCGGTGCGCACCGACCCGAACGCCAAGAAGCACAAGGGCATCAGCATGCTCATCGTGCCGACCTCGGCCGAGGGATTCTCGTGGACACCGGTGCACACCATGGCCGGGCCGGACACCAGCGCGACCTACTACCAGGATGTGCGCGTGCCCGTGAGCTCGCTGGTCGGCCAGGAGAACGGCGGCTGGGCGCTGATCACCAACCAGCTCAACCACGAGCGCGTCGCGCTCACCTCGGCGGGCCCGCTGACGGTCGCGCTGAACCAGACCGTCGAGTGGGCGCGCGCGACCAAGTCGGGCGACGGCTCGCGCGTCATCGATAAGGAATGGGTGCAGCTGAATCTGGCCAAGGTGCACGCCAAGGTCGAATACTTGAAGCTGCTGAACTGGGAGATCGCCAGCCGCGCCGACGCGGGCGGCGACGCGGCGCCGCGCCCCTGGGATGCCTCGACCTGCAAGGTCTACGGCACCGAGCTGGCCACCGAGGCGTACCGGCTGCTGATGGAGGTCCTCGGCCCGCAGGCGTATCTGCGCCAGAACTCCCCCGGCGCCGAACTGCGCGGACGCCTGGAGCGCTTCCACCGGGCCGCACTGATCCTGACGTTCGGTGGCGGCACCAACGAGGTGCAGCGCGACATCATCGCCATGACCGCCCTCCGCCAGCCTGCCTCGGCGCGCTGAGCAGAAAGCAGAGAGACCACCATGGATTTCACCCCCACCGAAGCCCAGCTCGACCTGGCCCGCCTGACCGGCGAGGTGTGCGGCAAGCTCGTCACCGCCGACCGGTTGCGCGCACTCGACGTGGCGGGCCGGTTCGACGAGACGCTGTGGAAGTCGTTGGCCGAGACCGGAATTCTGGCCGCGGCGCTGCCGGAGCAGGTCGGCGGCAGCGGCTTGGGCGCGCTCGAGCAGACCGCGGTGCTGCGCGAGCTCGGCAAGTCGGTCGCCGCGGTGCCCTACCTGTGGTCGATCGTGGTCGGCGCGGGAGCGCTGGCGCGGTTCGGATCCGAGGACCAGCGCGCACTGGCGACGCAGGCGGGCGAGGGCAGCGCGATCCTCACCGCGGCCCTGGCCGAGGAGCACAACTACGAGCCCGCCAAGCCGACCACCGTCGCCCGCGAGAGCGACGGCGGCTGGCGGCTGACCGGCACCAAGACCACGGTGCCCTACGCCGACCGCGCCGCCCGAATCCTGGTGCCCGCCACGGTCTCCGGGGTGCCCGCGGTCTTCCTCGTCGACCCCTCTGACGCGTCGGTGCAGGTCACCGCGCAGCAGGTAGTGGACTTCAGCGCGGAGTTCGGCGTCGAATTCACCGACACCCCGGCCGAATTGGTCGGCACGGTGGAGGGCGGCGCGGAGCTGCTGGACTGGATCCTCACCCGCGCCTGGCTCGGGCTCAGCGCTCAGCAGCTCGGCACCGTCGAGAAGGCGCTCGACCTCGTGGCCGACTACGCGCGTGAGCGCGAGCAGTTCGGCAAGGCCGTCGGCAGCTTCCAGGCCGTCGCGCAGCGCCTGGCCGACGCCTACATCGACGTGCAGGGCCTGCGTCTCGCGGTCACCCAGGCCGCCTGGCGCCTCGCCGAGGACCTGCCCGCCGCCGAAGCCGTGCACACCGCCAAGTTCTGGGCCGCCGACGCGGGCCACCGCGTCGCCCACACCGTCGTGCACGTACACGGCGGCGTCGGCATCGACCGCGACCACATCGTGCACAACTACTTCACCGCCGCCAAGCACAACGAATTCGCCCTCGGCGCAGGCATCGACCACCTCCGCGCCATCGGCGCCCTCCTGGCCAACCCGTCCTGACCCGAAACCCGCGGCACAACCGCATCCTGACATCGGCCCGTCGGCACAACCGACGGGCCGATCGTCGTCCCGGAGCCCGCAGCTACCGGGCGTTCCGCCTCTAAGCGGCGGGCTGCGTGGAGGTCAGGTAGCGCTGGAGGGTGGGGGCGATGTCGGCGATGAGCTGGGGTGGGGTCATGGCGACGACCGGGGGGAGTCGTAGCACGTACCGGCACAAGGCCAGGCCGGGCACCCTCGCGGACGCGGGCGTCGACGTCGTCGTGCTGGACCGGCTCGCCGAGGGCGCCAACACCTCCCGCGCCGCTGTTGTGCACGCGCGGACCCTCGAGGTGCTCGCCGAGCTCGGCATCGCCGAGGAACTGATCCTGCGCGGCATCCAGGTTCCGCGTTTCACCCTGCACGACGGCGCGCGCACCCTCGCGACCATCGGGTTCGACAAGCTCCCGACCCCGTACCCGTACACCCTGATGACCCCGCAGGTCACCACCGAGGCGGTACTGCTCGAGCGCCTGCACAAGGCGGGCGGGCGGGTGCACCGGCCGTACGTGGTCACCCGGGTGGTGAACGAAAACGACGGTGTCACCGTCGAATACACCGATGCCGCGGGCGCCCCCGGCACCATTCGCGCCGAGTACGTCATCGGCGCCGACGGCATGCACAGCATCGTGCGCGAGCAGGCGGGCATCGGCTTCACCGGCGACACCTACCCCGACTCGTTCGTCCTCGCCGATGTGCGGATGACCTGGCCGATCGCCAGAGACGAAGTGGCGCTGCACCTTTCGCCCGAGGGTGTCACCGTCGTCGCGCCACTGCCCGACGACGCCGAACCCGACCGCTACCGCGTGGTCGCCACGGTGGCCGAGGCGCCCGAACACCCCACCGCCGAGGACATTCAGGCGATCCTCGACACCCGCGGCCCGGGCGGCGACGTGCGGGTGCGGGAAGTGCTCTGGAGCTCGCGATTCCGCGTGCACCACCGGGTTGCCGACCACTACCGCGTGGGTCGCGTCCTGCTGGTCGGCGACGCCGCCCACGTGCACAGCCCGGCGGGCGGGCAGGGCATGAACACCGGCATCCAGGACGCGGCCGCCCTCGGCCCGTTGCTCGCGCGGGTCCTGACCGGCGAGCCGCAGCGGCTCCTGGACGAGTACGAAGCCACCCGCCGCCCCGTCGCCGTGGAGGTGGTGGCGTTCACCGATCGCATGACGAAAATGGCCACCCTGCGCCCCCGCATCGCCAGGCTCGCACGCAACACCGCACTCTCGGCGCTGAGCCGGATTCCCGCGTTCCGCACCCGTCTCGCCTTCCGCCTGGCCGAGCTGACGACCCGCTGACCACACCGCCGCGCTCGGTGCACGACGACGGGCCGCCGCGATGATCGCGGCGGCCCTTGTTTGCGCTGGTGACTACTTGCCGTTCGCCTCGTCGGCCGGGCGCTCTTCGGTCTGGGCCTTCGCCCAGCGGTAGTCGGGCTTGCCCGCGGGGGAACGCTTGATCTCCTCGACGAACCAGAGGCTGCGAGGGAGCTTGTAGGGCGCGATCTCCTTGGTCAGCACCGGGCGCAGCTCCTCCAGGGTGGGACGGTTTTCGCCGCGACACTGCACCACCGCGACGACGCGCTGACCCCAGCGCTCGTCGTCGACGCCGACCACCAGCGCGTCGAAGATCTCCGGGTGCGATTTCAGCGCGCCCTCGACCTCTTCGGGGAAGATCTTCTCGCCGCCGCTGTTGATGCTGACCGAACCGCGGCCGAGCATCGTGACGGTGCCGTCCTCTTCGACCCGGGCGTAGTCGCCGGGGATCGAGTAGCGAGTTCCGTTGAGCTCCTTGAAGGTCGCGGCGGTCTTGGCCTCGTCCTTGTAGTAGCCGAGTGGAATGTGACCCTTGCGCGCGAGAATGCCGATCTGGCCGGATCCCGGCACCACCGGATTGCCCGCCTCGTCGAGCACCTCGGTGGAAGCGTCGATCTTCACCCGCGGTCCGCCGGTGTGCGCCTCGCCCTTCGTGACCATGCTGAGCCCACCGAACCCGGTCTCGGAGGATCCGATGGAGTCGGTGATCATCCGGTTCGGCAGCAGATCGAGCAGCTTCTCCTTGATGGCGGGCGAGAAGAGCGCCGCGCTACTGGCGATCGCGAACAGCGTCGAAAGGTCGTACGGCTTACCGGTTTCCGGGTTGCCCTCGATCAACGCGTCCAGCATCGGCCTGGCCATGGCGTCACCGGTGATGAAGATGAGGTTGATGCCGTGGCGGTCGATGTGCTGCCACACGCCGTGCCCGGTGAACTCCGGGATCATCACGGTCTTGCCGCCGCCGAACAGGCTCTGGAAGGTGGCCCACTGGGAACCGCCGTGGATCATCGGCGGGATCGGGAAACGGGTCATCGCCGGGTTGGCCGCGCCGAGCTTGGCCAGATCCCATTCGTCGGCGACATATTCGCCGGTGAGGAAGTTGATGCCGCCGCCGAGCACGCGCCACACGTCCTCCTGCCGCCACATCACGCCCTTGGGCATGCCGGTGGTGCCGCCGGTGTAGAGCATGTACAGGTCATCGGGGGAACGTTCACCGAAATCGCGTGCGCCCGAGGACTGCGCCAGCACCGCTTCGTATTCCACCGAATCCGCTGCGGTGGGGATCGTGCCGGTCGTATCGTCGTCCACGACGATGACGGTGCGCAGCTGCGGGGTCGCGGCCCGGACCACGGCCACCTTGTCGCTGTAGCGTCGCTCGTGAATCAGCGCGACCATGTCCGAATTGTCGAAGATGTATTGCAACTCGTTCTCGACGTATCGGTAGTTCACGTTGATCATCACGGCGCGCGCTTTGAACACCGCGACCATGGCCTCGACGGCCTCGATGGTGTTGCGCGAGTAGATGCCCACCTTGTCGCCCGGCTGTACACCTTGTTCCAGCAGGTAGTGGGCCAATTTGTTGGCGCGCTCCTCCAGCTGAGCGTAGGTCACCTCACGGCTGTCGTCGGCCAGCGCGACGCGATCGGGCATGAGGTCGATGGCATGTTCGACGAGGTCGGCTATGTTGTGGCTCACACGCTAAAAATAGAACGTGTTACTGTTCTTGACAAGGCTCGAAAGTCAGGAGAATCCGCAATGCCGCACTGCCTCGTCGAGAAGCGCGACCACGTTCTCATCGTCACCATGAACCGGCCGGAGGCCCGCAACGCGCTGTCGGCCGAAATGATGGCGATCATGCGCGACGCCTGGGACCAGGTGGACAGCGATCCGGACATTCGGGTGGCGATCCTGACCGGCGCGGGCGGCGCCTTCTGCGCGGGCGCGGACCTCAAGGCGATGACCACCCAGCACCCCGGCGATTCGTTCAAGGGCGGCGGCTGGGACCTGTCCAAGATCGAGGCGCTGCTCAAGGGCCGCAGGCTCACCAAGCCGCTCATCGCGGCGGTCGAGGGCCCGGCCATCGCGGGCGGCACCGAGATCCTGCAGGGCACCGACATCCGCGTGGCCGGGCAGAGCGCGAAATTCGGTGTGTCCGAGGCACGTTGGGGCCTGTTCCCGCTCGGCGGCTCCGCGGTGCGCCTGGTGCGCCAGATCCCCTACACCGTGGCCGCCGACATCCTGCTCACCGGCAGGCACATCACCGCGCCGGAGGCCAAGGAGATCGGGCTGATCGGGCATGTCGTCCCGGACGGCACCGCGCTGGACAAGGCGCTCGAGATCGCCGGACTGATCGCGGCCAACGGCCCGCTCGCGGTGCAGGCCATTCTGCGCACCATCCGCGACACCGAGGGCATGCACGAGGAAGAGGCCTTCAAGATCGATGCCGAGCTCGGCGCGGAGGTCTTCAAGTCGGCCGATGCCAAGGAAGGGCCGAAGGCGTTCGCGGAGAAGCGCAAGCCCACTTTCTCCGGCAACTGACGCCGAATACCGCTCGGCCCCCGGCGCGTTCGCGCACGGGGGCCGCGTTGTGTCCGGGCGTCAGTTGGCGCCCGGGTAGTCCATCCAGAACGGCTCCCACTGGTGGCCGTCGGGGTCGATGAAGGTGCGGCCGTGCATCCCGACCTGCGCCTCCTGGGCGCGCTTGTCCTCGTTGACCTCCTCGGTGGCGCCCGCGGCCACCGCAGCCGCGGTCAGCTGGTCGACCTCCTGCGCGCTCGACAGCGAGAGCGCGTAGGCGGCGGCCGTGGCCGAGACGGTGTCGGCGATCGGCCGCTTGCTGAAGGTCGTGAAGTATTCCCTGGTCAGCAGCATCAGGCAGATGTTGTCGTCGACGACGATGCAGGAGGCGTTCTCGTCGGTGAAGTCCTGATTCACCTTCCAGCCCAGGGCCTCGTAGAAGGCCTTCGACCGGTCCAGATCGGTGACCGGAAGGTTGATGAAGATCATCTTGCTGCTCATGTTCTCGTCCTCTCAGGGCGCGTTGGCGGGTTCACACGTAGAGACGGAGCCGGCTGCGCGAACTCATCGCTTTTATCGCCTGTGATCGCGGTCACGACGTTTCCGGCCGATCTTGGTCCAGGTGCGACCGTGTTTCGGGCCTGTTTTGTGTCGGTGGGCTGTGGCATGGTGACATCCATGAGCGACTCGGCCAGCCCGTTCACCACACTCTCGCCCGACGTGCTCGCATCATTCGAGAGCCACCGGCGGGAGCTGTGCGCCTACGCGTACCGCATGCTCGGTTCCTCCTTCGAGGCCGAGGACGCGGTGCAGGAGACCTTCACCAGGGCGTGGAAGTCCTACGACTCCTTCGAGGGCCGGGCCAGCCTGCGATCCTGGCTGTACCGCATCACCACCAACGTCTGCCTGGACATGCTCGACGGTCCGCAGCGCCGGGCCAGGCCGATGGATCTGTCCGGCCCCGGCAGGCCGGATTCGCCGCTGCCCGCGCCGCAGCCGGACTACGTCTGGATCGAGCCGATCCCGAATGCCCTTGCCTTCGGGGCGGATCCGGCCGAACACGCGGCCACCAAGGACACCCTGCGGCTGGCCTTCGTCGCGGCATGTCAGCATCTGCCCGCGACCCAGCGCGCCATCCTGATCATGCGCGAGGTGCTGCGCTTCTCGGCGAACGAGACAGCCGAGGCTCTCACCATGTCGCCCGCCTCGGTGAACAGTGCCTTGCAGCGCGCCAGGGCCACCATGTCCAAGGTGCAGCCGGCCAGCACCGACGGCTACGACGAATCCGACGAGAATCAGCGCAAACTGATCGACGATTTCGTCGCCGCCTTCGAGGCCTACGACATGGACACGCTGACCACGCTGTTGAAAGCCGATGTGGCACTGTCCATGCCGCCCTTCGAGCTGTGGATCTCCGGCCCGGAGAACGTGGCCACGTTCATGCTCGGCACCGGCAGCGCGTGCGCGGGATCCCGGATGGTCCGCCTGGAAGGCGCAAACGGCCTCCCCGCCTTCGGCCACTACAAGCCGACCGAGGAACCGGGCGTGTTCGTGCCGTGGTCGATCACGGTGCTGGAGATGGACGGCGACACCATCTCGGGTCTCAACTTCTTCCTGGACACCGAGCGGTTGTTCCCGCTGTTCGACCTGCCGATGGAGTTGCGCGAACCTGCTGTGTGAGGGTTCCGATCAGGGGCCGAACCCCTACGACGAAGGCACGTACCGGTCGCGCAACTTGCGCTTGTACAGCTTCCCGTTCGGGTCGCGGGGAAGCTCGGGGAGGTAGTCGATCGAGCGCGGCATCTTGTACTTCGCCAATTGCGTTGCCGCAAAAGCGAGTAGCTCGGCGGTGAGGTCAGCGGTGCCGTCCACGCCTTCCGCGGGCTGGACCACGGCCTTCACCTCCTGCCCCCAGTCCGGGTGCGGGATGCCGAAGACCGCGACGTCGGCGACCTTCGGGTGGGTGACGAGCACGCTCTCGATCTCGGCGGGGTAGATGTTCACGCCGCCGGAGAGAATCAGGTCCGAGCGGCGGTCGCACAGGTAGAGGTAGCCGTCCTCGTCGAGGTAGCCGATGTCGCCGACGGTGAACAGGTCGCCGACCCTGGCGTCGTCGGTCTTGGCCTTGTCGTGGTGGTACTCGAAGCTGGACGCGCCCATCTTCATGTACACCAGGCCGGTCTCGTTCGCGGGGACCTCGCTGCCGTCCTCCTCGCTGAGCACCTTGATCACCGACCACGGCCACGCCTTGCCGACCGAACCGGGCTTGCGCAGCCAGTCGGCGCCGTTGATCACCGTGCCGCCGCCCTCGGTCGCGGCGTAGTACTCGGTGACCGTCGGGCCCCACCACTCCAGCATCTGACGCTTGGTCTCCTGCGGGCACGGCGCCGCACCGTGCACCATGCTGCGCAGCGAGGACACGTCGTACTTCGCGCGCACCGCCTCCGGAAGCGCGAGCAGCCGGTGGAACTGGGTGGGCACCATGTGACTGTGGGTGACCCGGTACTTGTCGATCAGCCGCAGCATCTCCTCGGCTTCCCACTTGTCCATGAGAACGAGCGTGTGCCCCAACTGGATCGAGATGGTCGCGAAGTTCAGCACCGCGGTGTGGTACAGCGGCGAACCGCAGATGTGCACGTGATCGTCGTAGGGCGTCAGCTCGAACAGACCGAAGAACGCGGCGGTGTGCGGCGGAACCACGTCGGGGTCGGCGCCGGTCAGCGGACGCCGAACTCCCTTGGGGCGGCCCGTGGTTCCCGAGGTGTAGAGCATCGGCGCGCCGGTGCTGCGCTCGGACGGACGACCGGTGTCGGCCGCACCGAGCCAGGCCACCGACTTGAAGCCCTCGATCTCGCCGACCGAAAAGCGCGCCGTGGCAGGCAGACCCGCCTCGTCGGCGGCGGCCTTCGCGGCGGCAGCGAACCGGTCGCTCGCGAAGAACGCCTTCGCCTCGCTGTCCTGGAGGATGTAGGCCACCTCGGGGCCGGTGAGATGCCAGTTCACCGCGACGATGTAGAGCCCCGACTGGTAGGCCGCGAAGTAGGCGGCGATCGCCTCGACGCAGTTGTGCACCATGCTCACCAGCACGTCGCCCGTCCGCAGGCCGAGGGCGCGCAGCCCGGTGGCGTAGCGATCGGCGAGCGTGGCCAGTTCGCGATAGGTCACCTCCCGGCCCGAAGGATCGACCATGGCGATCCGATCGGGTTCGGCGTTCGCGATGTTCCACAGACCGAGAATTTTCACCGACTCCTGCACGGAGGGATCGTGCGGAGGCGGAGCCGACGGGGCGGGCGAGGCAGTCACCCCATTGAATTTAGAACGCGTTCTACTGATCGACAAGGGGTGCGAGCCGGTGCAATTGTTCGATGTCCGGAACGGACACGAGCATCATGGTGACGCCCGCGGCCTCCCAGACCTTCAATTGCCGACGCACATGCTCCTCGTCGCCGATGATGGCGGTGTCCAGGATCAGCTCGTCCGGAACGACGGCCGCCGCCTCGGCCTTCTTGCCCGCCTGGAACAGCCTGCCGATCTCGTCGACCTCGCGCTCGTAGCCCATCCGCCGGTAGACCTGGGCATGGAAGTTCAGCTCCGGCGCGCCCATGCCGCCGATGTAGAGCGCCATGATCCAGCGCATCCGTTCCAGCTCGGCGGCGGGGTCGTCGGTGATCACCACCTGGCAGCTGGCGGCGATCTCGAAGTCCTCGCGCGACCGGCGCGCGCCCGCCCGCGCGAATCCCTCGTCGAGCCAGTCGTTGTACATGTTCGCCAGCCGCGGCGCGTAGTAGATCGCCAGCCAGCCGTCGGCGATCTCGGCGGTGAGCGCCACGTTCTTCGGCCCTTCCGCGCCCAGCCAGATCGGCAAATCCGCACGTAGCGGGTGCACGATCGGCTTGAGCGGCTTGCCGAGCCCGGTCGAGCCCGGCCCGGTGTAGGGCAGCGGGTAGTGCGGCCCGTCGCTGGTCACCGGCGCCTCGCGGGCGAGGATGCGGCGGATGATGCCGACGTACTCGCGGGTGCGCTGCAAGGGCTTGGCGAACGGCTGCCCGTACCAGCCCTCCACCACCTGCGGGCCGGACACCCCGAGCCCGAGGATCGCGCGACCGCCGCTGAGGTGATCGAGGGTCAGCGCGTGCATCGCGGTCGCGGCAGGCGTGCGCGCCGACATCTGCACCACCGAGGTCCCCAGCCGGACCCGCTCGGTCGACGAACCCCACCAGGTGAGCGGACCGAAGGCGTCCGAGCCCCACGATTCGGCGGCGAAGACGGCGTCGAAGCCCGCCTTCTCGGCCGCCACGACCAACTCCCCCGCGTTCTGCGGCGGCTGCGCCATCCAATATCCGAGTTGCAATCCGAACTTCATGATTGTCCCTTTCTCAGGTACTTAGAGCGCATGGCCGGAGCGAAGGCGGAGGTACGCCCTTGCCACCAGAATAAGAACCTGTTCTACTCGATGGCGTGACTAAGGGGAATACCGCGTCCGGCGTATTCACGGGTGGGGGCCCGACGGGATGAGCACCGCCGCGAACAGGGCGGGATGAACTCCGCCGGGAGCACGGCGCGACGACGGCCGCCGGAACAGCGGCGGGTGATGAAGAGCTGAGAGAGGGTCGGAATTGGACACCAGCACGGCACCCGATGTGCTGAGCGCCCCGCTGCGGGCGCGATTCGACTACACACGGTCGGTGGGACCGACCATCGGCAGATTCCTGACCGGTCTGCGGAGCCGCAGGGTGGTCGGCGTGCGCGGGTCGGACGGCCGGGTTCTGGTGCCGCCGCCCGAATACGATCCGGTGACCAGTGCGCCGCTGAGCGAATTCGTCGACGTCGCCGACACCGGCACCGTCGCTTCCTGGACCTGGGTGCGCGAACCGCTGCCCGGCCAGCCCTTCGACCGGCCGTTCGCCTGGGCGCTGATTCAGCTGGACGGCGCGGACACCAGCATGCTGCACGCCGTCGACGTCGCCGCGCCCGACCAGATGCGGACCGGCATGCGGGTACGAGCGCGCTGGGCCGAACAGACCGAGGGCACCATCAAGGACATCGTCTGCTTCGAGCCGGGCGAGCAGTCCACCACCGAGCCCACCGCCGAAAGCGGCGAGCCGGTCACGATGATCATCGCGCCGGTCGATCTGTCCTACAAGCACACCGCTTCCCCGCAGGAGACCGTCTACCTGCGCGGACTCGCCGAGGGCAAACTGATCGGCGCGCGCACCGATACCGCGGGCAAGGTGTACTTCCCGCCGCGCGGGGCCAACCCGACCGACGGCAGGCCGACCGACGACTACATCGAACTCTCCGATCACGGCACGGTCACCACCTTCTGCATTGTGAACGTCCCGTTCCTCGGACAGCGCATCAAACCGCCGTATGTCGCGGCCTATGTGCTGCTGGACGGCGCCGACATCCCCGTGCTGCACCTCGTGCTCGGCTGTGACGCAAGCGAAGTGCGGATGGGCATGCGCGTGAAGGCGGTGTGGAAGCCGCGCGAGGAGTGGGGTCACGGGCTGGAGAACGTCGACCACTTCGAGCCGAGCGGCGAGCCGGAAGCCGACTACGAGACCTACAAGCACCACCTGTGAGAGGCGCTTACGTTGACTGACAACGCCACCGACATCGCGGTCGTGGGTTTCGCCCACGCACCGCACGTGCCGGAGACCTTCGGCACCACCAACGGTGTCGAGATGCTGGTGCCCTGCTTCCAGCAGCTCTACACCGATCTGGGCATCACCAAGTCCGACATCGACTTCTGGTGCTCGGGCTCCTCCGATTACCTTGCCGGACGCGCCTTCTCGTTCATCTCCGCGGTCGACGCCATCGGCGCTGTGCCGCCCATCAACGAGTCGCACGTCGAGATGGACGCCGCGTGGGCGCTGTACGAGGCGTTCGTGAAGCTGAAGTCCGGCCAGGCCCGCACCGCGCTGGTCTACGGCTTCGGCAAGTCCTCGGCGGGCACGCTGCGCCAGGTGCTCACCATGCAGCTCGATCCGTACCTGGTCACTCCCCTGTGGCCGGACGCGCTGTCCATCGCGGGACTGCAAGCCAGGGCCGGACTGGACGCCGGGCGCTGGACCGAGCGCGACATGGCCGCCGTCGCCGCGGGCGACTCGGGTGACGTCGAAAGCCTGCTCGCCACACCGTATGTGGCGGATCCGCTGCGCGCACACGACTGCGCGCCGATCACCGACGGCGCGGCCGCCGTCGTGCTCGCGGTCGGCGATCGCGCCCGCGAATTGTGCGAGCGTCCCGCTTGGATCACCGGCATGGCGCACCGCATCGACACCCCCGTGCTCGGTGCCCGCGACCTCACCGTCTCCCCCTCGACTTCGGCCGCGGCGCAGTCGGTTACCGGTGGCGACCTGAGCGGCTTCGATGTCGCCGAACTGCACGCGCAGTTCAGCCACCAGCAGCTGATCCTCACCGAGGCCATCGGATTGAAGCCGGAGACCCGAGTGAATCCGTCGGGCGGCGCACTGGCCGCCAACCCGATGTTCGCGGCGGGCTTGGAGCGCATCGGTTTCGCGGCCGAAGCCATCATGGCGGGCACCGCGAACCGCGCACTCGCCCACGCCACCAGCGGCCCCGCGCTGCAGCAGAATCTTGTGACCGTTTTGGAGGCGCTGGCATGAGTGTTCCCGCCGCGGTGCTCGGCACCGGACAAACCCATCACGTGACGAAACGAACCGACGTGTCGATGGCGGGCATGTGCCGCGAGGCGATCGATCGCGCGCTCGCCGACGCCGGGCTCACCATCGCCGATATCGACGCGGTCGTGGTCGGCAAGGCGCCGGACCTGTTCGAGGGCGTCATGATGCCCGAGCTGCACATGGCCGACGCGCTCGGCGCGACCGGAAAGCCGCTGCTGCGCGTGCACACCGCCGGTTCGGTCGGCGGTTCCACCGGCGTGGTGGCCGCCAACCTGGTGCAGGCGGGCGTGCACAAGCGCGTGCTCGCGGTCGCCTGGGAGAAGCAGTCGGAGTCGAATGCCATGTGGGCGTTGTCGATTCCGGTGCCGTTCACCATGCCCGTCGGCGCGGGCGCGGGCGGGTACTTCGCCCCGCACGTGCGTTCCTACATCCGCAGGTCGAACGCGCCGAGCCACATCGGGGCGATGGTCGCGGTGAAGGACCGGCGCAACGGCGCCAAGAACCCGCTCGCCCACCTCCAGCAGCCCGACATCACGCTGGAATCGGTGCTCGCCTCGCAGATGCTCTGGGATCCGATCCGCTTCGACGAGACCTGCCCGTCCTCGGACGGCGCCTGCGCGATCGTCCTCGGCGACGCCGAGGCCGCCGCGGCGGTCGAGGCCGAAGGCAAGAAGGTCGCGTGGGTGCACGGCACCGCGATGCGCACCGAGCCGACCACCTACGCCGGGCGCGACCAGGTGAACCCGCAGGCGGGCCGGGACGCGGCCGCCGCGCTGTGGAAGGCCGCGGGCATCACCGATCCGCTCGAGGAAATCGACGCCGCCGAGATCTACGTGCCGTTCTCCTGGTTCGAGCCGATGTGGCTGGAGAACCTCGGTTTCGCGGCGCAGGGCGACGGCTGGAAGCTCACCGAGAAGGGCGAGACCGAGATCGGCGGACGCATCCCGGTCAATCCGTCGGGCGGCGTGCTCTCCTCCAACCCGATCGGGGCGTCCGGCCTCATCCGGTTCGCGGAGGCAGCGAAGCAGGTGATGGGACGAGCGGGCGACTACCAGGTCGACGGCGCGCGCAAGGCCATGGGCCACGCGTACGGCGGTGGGTCCCAATACTTCTCGATGTGGGTTGTAGGTGCGGAGCCCCGATGACCACCACTATCGAGCATCCCGCCCGCCTCGCCGGGCTCGCATCCCAGGCGGCCGTGCGCGCCCGCGACAAGGACGCATGGCTGGATCTGTTCGCGGCCGACGGGATCGTCGAAGATCCCATCGGCCCTTCGGGTTTCGATCCCGAGGGCAAGGGCCACCGCGGGCGTGACGCCATCGCGGCGTTCTGGGACAAGGCGATCGCGCAGACCGAATCGATCGAGTTCCTCTTCGACGATTCCTTCGCCTGCGGCAAGGAGGTGGCCTTCACCGGCACCATCCGCACCCTTATCGGCGGGCATCGGATCGACGCCGAAGGCGTGTTCACCTACAAGGTCGACGACGCGGGCAAGATCGCCGCGCTGCGCGCGTTCTGGGAGGTCGACCGAGCGATGGCGACCGCCGAGCGCGTCGGCTGATACTCGCTGCCTTTTCCCTGGGGCAGCAGACGAAAAGGCCCTCGAACCGGCGGGGAACTCCGGTTCGAGGGCCTTTTTCGCGAGGTCAGTGCGCGACCGGGCAGCCGCCCTTGTAGTCGACCGGGAATTCCTTGATTCCGTTCAGCCAGCCGGAGCGCAGGCGCTTCGCGTCGCCGAGCTTGCTGATGTCGGGCAGGTGGTCGGCAATGGCGTTGAAGATCAGGTCGATCTCCAGGCGGGCGAGGTTCGCGCCGATGCAGAAGTGCGCGCCGGTGCCGCCGAAGGACAGGTGCTGATTGTCCTTGCGGGTGATGTCGAACTTCTCCGGGTTCTCGAAGACGTCCTCGTCGAAGTTGGCCGACCGGTACAGCATCACGAGCCGTTCGCCCTTCTTGATTTGCACGCCCCCGAGTTCGGTGTCCTCCAGGGCGGTGCGCTGGAAGGAGGTGACCGGGGTGGCCCACCGGATGATCTCGTCGGCGGCGGTGGCCGGGCGTTCCTTCTTGAACAGTTCCCACTGGTCGGGGTTGTCCAGGAAGGCCATCATGCCGTGGGTGATGGCGTTGCGGGTCGTCTCGTTGCCCGCCACGGCCAGCATGATGACGAAGAAGCCGAACTCCTCCTCGCTGAGCTTGTCGCCGTCGATGTCGGCCTCGATCAGGGTGGTCACGATGTCGTCGGCGGGACACGCCTTACGCGCCTGCGCCATCTGGTAGGCGTAGCCGAGGATCTCGGCCGAAGCGGCCAGCGGGTCGGCGTCGTTCTCCGGATCGTCGTAGCCGGTCATCTGGTTCGACCAGGTGAAGACCTTCATCCGGTCTTCCTGGGGCACACCGATCAGCTCGGCGATCGCCTGCAGCGGCAGCTCGCACGCGACCTGGGTGACGAAGTCGCCCGCACCCGACTCGGCCGCGCTCTTGACGATCTGTTCGGCCCTGGCCGAGAGTTCGGCGCGCAAGCCGTTGATGGCGCGCGGGGTGAAGCCGCGCGAGATGATCTTGCGCAGCTTGGTGTGCTCGGGCGCGTCCATGTTGAGCAGCACGATGCGCTGGAGCTCGATCTGCTCGCGGGTGATGTCGTCGTTGAAGCGCGGGATCGCGGTGTTCTCGAAGCTGGAGAACACATCGCCGCGCCGCGAGACCTCCTTGACGTCGGCGTGCTTGCTCACCACCCAGAAACCCTCGTCGTGGAAGCCACCGGTCTCGGGTGACTGCGGGTTCCACCAGATCGGTGCGGTGCGGCGCAGTTCGGCGAATTCTTCGACCGGAACTCGCTCGGCGTAGATGTCAGGGTCCGTGACGTCGAACCCCTCCGGCAGATTCGGGCGGACGTTCCGAGTTTCAACCACCGGATGTCTCCTTCGACAAACTGAAACACGTTCTACAATCAATTGCAGCACAGCCGGAAGGACTAGTAAAGAAGCGCAGCCCATCCGGCTGGCACACGTTTCAGTTTTTGTCCCCAGAGGAAGGTTCAAGATGGGCACACCCGTCATCGTCGAGGCCGCTCGCACCCCGATCGGCAAGCGCGGCGGCTGGCTTTCCGGCCTGCACGCCGCCGAACTCCTCGGCCTGACCCAGCGCGGACTGCTCGAGCGAGCCCACCTGGATCCGGCTCAGGTGGAGCAGGTCATCGGCGGCTGCGTCACCCAGGCGGGCGAGCAGTCCAACAACGTCACCCGGGTCGCGTGGCTGCACGCCGGGCTGCCGTGGCAGGCAGGCGCGACCACGATCGACGCCCAGTGCGGTTCGGCGCAGCAGGCCAACCACCTGGTGGCCGGCCTGATCGCCGCAGGCGCGATCGATATCGGCATGGCCTGCGGCGTCGAGGCGATGAGCCGAGTTCCGTTGGGCGCCAACGTCGGCGAGCACGCCGGTCCGCGCAGGCCCGCGTCGTGGAGCATCGACCTGCCCAACCAGTTCGAGGCCGCGGAGCGGATTGCCAAGCGGCGCGGCATCTCTCGCGCCGATGTCGACGAGTTCGGTGCGCGCTCGCAGCGCCTCGCCGGGCAGGCGTGGGCCGAGGGGCGCTTCGATCGCGAGGTGCTGCCGATCACCGCGCCCGCGGTGGACAAGGAAGGCAACCTCACGGGCGAGAAGCTGGACGTCAGCCGGGATCAGGGCCTGCGCGAGACCACGGCGGAGGGCCTGGCCAAGCTGAAGCCCGTGCTGGAGGGCGGCGTGCACACCGCGGGCAGCTCGTCACAGATCTCCGACGGAGCGGCCGCGGTGCTGCTGATGGACGAAAAGGCCGCGCAGCGAGCGGGTTTGCGGCCGCGGGCGCGAATCGTGACGCAGGCGCTCGTCGGCGCCGAGCCGGAATTCCACCTGGACGGCCCGGTGCAGGCGTGCACCCGCCTGCTCGAGCGCTCCGGGATGAATATCGGCGACATCGACCTTTTCGAGATCAACGAGGCCTTCGCGTCGGTGGCGCTTTCGTGGGCTTCTGTCCACCAGCCGGACATGGACCGGGTGAATGTCAACGGCGGTGCGATCGCCCTCGGCCATCCGGTAGGGTCCACCGGATCCCGGCTCATCACAACGGCTTTGCACGAACTGGAGCGCACCGGCGGCAGCACCGCAATGGTGCTCATGTGTGCCGGTGGCGCACTCGCGACAGGTACGATCATCGAGCGGTTGTAGCAACTTCAACTAATTTCGCGCCCATTTGTTGAACGTTCATCCCAGAGACCGCAAAACGTGTCGTACGCCACACAACTACCAGTACAGTCGACTAGATGAGATGTCAGCTATCTTTTCGCTATCATTGCCCGGTCCGGGAAGACCCCCGCGACGGGCCAGAACCGGGTCGTACCGCCTCTCCACTAGAGACGTTGGCGTGACCCGCAAACGCAACCGTCTCAGTGACTTCGCGGACCTCGCACCTGGAAGCTTCAAGGAAATCCTGAATCAGGCGTAGGTTTTCAGTTACTGAGCCGCTAATATCAATGATACGTATCCGAGATAACGACTGTTAGTACAGCGAAGGGAATTGGGCGGCTCACAATGGCTGATTTCGCGGCGCGGCTGAACAAGCTGTTCGAAACCGTGCATCCCCCGGGGCGCAAGCCGCACACCAACGCGGAGGTTGCGGCTGCGCTGACGGCCTCCGGGCATCCGATCTCGAAACCGTATCTCTCGCAGTTGCGGTCGGGCCAGCGGACCAACCCGTCGGACGAAACGGTGGCTGCACTGGCCAAGTTCTTCAAGGTCAAGCCGGACTACTTCTTCAACGACATCTATGCCGCCAAGATCGATCACGATCTAGAGCTGCTGTCCCAGCTGCAGGGCTACGGACTGCGTCGGCTGTCGAGTAGGGCGTTCGATCTGTCCGAAGAATCACAGAACCTTCTCACCTCCATGGCGGAGAAGTTGCGGGCGAGCGAGGGCTTGCCCGAAATTCCTCCGGATGGAACCGAATAAGGTTCTCCCACAGCGCAGCACAGTGCGGCCATCGGTCGCACTGTGCTGCGTTGTGCACAAACCTGCCCGAGGGCGGGTCGAGAACCACCGCGGCACACAGGTTCCCGCCGAATCCAATTCGGCGGAGTCCGTGCATTCCCTGGAGTTCTCGGATTGAGCGAGCGTCCTCGGATTGCGTGCCGATTCGGATTCCGTGCTGCGCAAGAACGTTTGTAAGTACATGTGAGCGGATCGATACCGCACGGCACGCGATCGCCATTGCGCAAACGCGTGCCACACCGCGGAAGACAAGGCGGACGAGTTCCGCTCTCGTTCGGAAGCCCTGATTTTCCGGGGCGCATTCCATTCCCCTGATGGACGCGGGTCCAACTCTGGTCCTGCGCCGCTGCCGTCACGGTGACGATGTCATCACCGCTCGTCCGTCGGCGCGGTGAGTAGTGCAGTCATCCCCCAATCGGCAGTGGAGTTCGTCGACAGCACAGATCGCCGAAAGCTCGGGGCGTCACGGGCTGTCACCGAGTCGCGCCAGCAGGTCATCGACCGGCGGGCTGTTCAGCGTGCACGCCGGTCGTGGACCTATAGGCGCGTGCGATCGCCTGCACCCAGCCGCGCGCACTGACGCCCTCCGGCGGTGCGATCCATCTGGCGTCTATCACTATGTGCCCCAAGGGATTTCGCGACCACTGTGCGACTCGCTCGGCGCGCTCGGCGATGGTGGGGAGCGGGGCGCCTGCGGCCGCGAGCTCGACACCGCCACCCGACTGCAAGTAGAGGGCGTCCATGATCTGGGCGACCTGATCCGACGCCCGCAGCTGCGTGGAGGTTCCGGGCTGGTCGTGCGTCACTACCTCGGGGAACCGTCCGACCAGCAGGCGGTGCAGCGGCCGGATCTGGCGCAGCAGCACCCTGGCCCGCACCCACAGTTCCACCACGATCCACACGGCGCCGAAAGCGATGAGCAGCGCGGCGATTTCCCACGCCGACCAGCCCCACGCGGGTTGGCCCGCGGGCGCGCGCGGTTCGTCGGCCAGCGCACGGTGCACCTGAAGAATCGCGAGCACGCCGACCAGTGCGGTACCGCCGGTGTAGAGGGCGATGCCGCGACCCAGCGTCGTCCAGTCCAGGTTGCGCAGTCCGGTCACGACGACGAAGAGCGCGCCGAGCACGACGAGCATCCAGCCGAACGTGTACGACCACGCCAGCGCGATGGACACCGCGGTGGCGCCCGTCGCGTAGATCACCATGGCGATCTGACGCAGATTGCGGCGTGAGACCACCGGCCACGCGGCGGCGGCCACCACCGAAGTGGCGGTGACGAACGCGAGCCAGGCCGACAGCACGACGCCGTCGGAGAGCAGACCCGCGCGCAGCCCGTGCGGTCGCAGATTGTCTATGGCGAGGGCGATTCCGGGCACCGCGACGGTCGCGCCGAGCGCGACGGCGGCCACCGCGACGACGATCGCCACCCGCGCCGTCGTCGCGGGTTTCACCAGCACGCGCCCCACGCGCGCGCCCGCGGCCACCCAGACCAGCATGGCCGTCGACCAGAACGTCATCCGAGTGCCTCATCGAATCGAAGGACCGAGACGCCCGCGCCCCGGCTGTTGAAGACGCGCAGCCGGGTCATCAGCATGGCGGCGAAGGTCTCGGCCTCCCATTCGGCCAGCTCGTCGGCGCCGTCGTCGACGATCTGCTGATGGGCGCGCTGGCTGAGCATGTAGGCGATCAGGTCGTCACTCGCCTCCAACGTCACCTCGGGCGCGGGCGCGCCTTCGTGGTCGAACACGATGTGGCCGAGTTCGTGGGCCAGCGTGTGGTCGCGGCTGGGCAACGCGGTCGCCAGCACGATGACGTCCCGGTCGGGATAGAACCTGCGCTGGCCGCAGACACCGGGACCCAGTTGGGCGCTGGCGATTTCGATTTCCCGCTCGCGCTCGTTCGCGATCGCGGCGACCACTTCGTCCAGGGTGGTGGCGTCGAAGTCGGCGGCCACGGCGCACACCGCGTCGACCGCGGCCGCCACGCGCCGGTAGGACCGGGAACTGCTCTGCGTCCTGCTTTCACTCATAGCTGCTCCCTCACAACCTTGGGCCGAAGAACTGGGCGCGGGCAGCGTCCACCCTGGCCTGCGCGGCGGAGGCGCTCTGGAAACTGACCGCGCCGGAACCGGTTCCGGCGAGCGCGAGCGCGATGAGTCCGCCGACGATCGAGAGCACGTTCGGTTCGGGAAGTCCGTCGTCCGCGCTCGTCGGGCGCACGTCGTGGTTCGGGTTGGCGGGCTCCTGGGGTGCGGCGGGAGCGGGCGCCGGTGCGGGAGGAGGCGCCTGTTCCGGAACCGCCTCGGGGGCGGGCGGTGCGGCGACAGGGACCGGGCCGAGCTGCGGAGCGGGGACGGGCGGAATGACAAGGGGCGCTGGCGGAACCACCGGAGCGGGCGGTGTCGGCAGCGGGATCAGCAGAAGCAACAACGGCGTGGCGGAGCCGACCGCGGCTGAACCTACGGCGGCGGAACCGACGCCCGCCGAGCCGAGACTCGCAGAACCGACACCCGCCGAACCAACACCCGCGGAACCAACACCAGCCGAACCAACACCAGCGGAAGCGATGCCCGCGGAACCGATACCGGCCGAGCCGACGGCCGCCGAGCCGATACCGGCCGAGCCGACGGCCGCCGAGCCGACCGCGACGCCGAGACCGGCCGAACCGGTGCCGAGCAGCGCGCCCAATCCGGCGGAACCGGTGCCGAGCAGTGCACCCAATCCCGCAGAGCCGGTGCTGAGTACAGCGCCGAGCCCGGCGGAACCGGTCGCGCCTGCCGAACCCAACCCCGCCGAACCCGCGGCCCCGGCGGAACCGAGCGCGGCGGAACCGGCCGCACCTGCCGAACCCAGTCCTGTCGAACCCGCACCACCGACCGAACTCACGCCGGACGAACCGATCTCCTCGGCGGCGGGTTCGGGAGTCATTGGGACCAGCGGCAATCCGGGCCCGGTGGAGGAAGCGCTCGACGCGGGGACGCGCGGCTGTCCCGGTTCCCCGAGCGGTATGCCACCCGGTTGCGCGAGGGCGGCGACGGAACCGAGTAGCGCAAACCCGGTCACAGCTCCGGCTAGTGCCACCGCACGGAATGCGCGACCAACGGCCATGCGCTAGCCTTCCCCTCTTCGTACAGCGCAGATCTGTGCCCGGTCGCAACACCTCATCCGGGACTTTTGACGGACGGGTGCTCATAGTAAACCCCCATCCTGAACCTCGCAGGAAAAGGATGGGGGCGGCCGGCGACACCCTGAGCGACTCGCGACGCGCGTCACTCGGGTTAGCCCAAACTTCACTGGGCAGGCTCAGATCCCGCCCAGCAAACAAATTGAGGGGTCCGCCGCCTCCGGCCACGCGGCCGCTGCGACGGTGAAGGTACTCCTGGCAGACGCTGCCGGGCGAAGTCCGCTTTCAGCCCCGCGCACGACCGGAACGAAGGGCAGGCACGCCAACAGGATGTGCTGCCAGACGGAGTCCGCCTTCAGCCCGCGCACGGCCGGAGCGAAGGGGAAGCACTCCCGGCAGACGCTGCCGGACGAAGTCCGCCTTCAGCCCCGCGCACCGCCGGAGCGAAGGGGAAGCACTCCCGGCAGACGCTGCCGGACAGAGTCTGCTTTCAGCCCCGCGCACGGCCGGAGCGGAGAAAAAGTACGCCGACGGGACGCCGCCAGACGGAGTGCGCCTTCAGCCCCGCGCACGACTGGAGCGAAGGGGAGGTACGCCAACAGGGCGCTGCCGGACGGGATCCGCTTCAGCCCCGCGCACGGCCGGAGCAAAGGCGAGGTACGCCAACGGGACGCCGCCGGACAGAGTTCGCCTCAGCCCCGCGCACGGCCGGAGCGAAGGCGAAGGTTTCTCAGGCCCCGTAAACCGGCTCCGGCACAACGGCCTTCGCGATCAGATCGGCGACGACGGGACCGAGCTCGGCGGGTTCCCAGCGCGCGCCGCGATCCACCGCGACGCCGTGCCGCCAGCCGTCGGCCAGCGCGACCTTGCCGCCCTCCACCTCGAACATGCGGCCGGTGACACCGGCGGACTGCGGGCTGCCGAGCCAGACCACCAGCGGCGAAACGTTCTCCGGCGCCATCACGTCGAACCCGTCCTCGGGCTTGGCCATCGTCTCGGCGAACACGGTCTCGGTCATCCTGGTGCGCGCGGCGGGCGCGATCGCGTTGACCGTCACGCCGTACCGGGCGAACTCGGCGGCCGCGGTCAGGGTCAGACCGGCGATGCCCGCCTTCGCGGCGCCGTAGTTGCCCTGGCCGACGCTGCCCTGCAGACCCGCGCCGGAGCTGGTGTTGATGATGCGGGCGTCGACCTGGCGGCCCGCCTTGCTCTCCCCGCGCCAGTATTCGATGGCGTGACGCATGGTGGCGAAATGGCCCTTGAGGTGCACCCGCACCACCGCGTCCCACTCGTCCTCGCCCAGGTTGACCAGCATCCGGTCACGCACGAAACCGGCGTTGTTGACGAGCACGTCCAGTCCGCCGAAGGTGTCGACGGCCTGCCGGATCAGGTTGCGCGCGCCCGCCCAGTCCGCGACATCGTCGCCGTTGGCGACGGCCTGCCCGCCCAGCGCCTCGATTTCGGAGACCACCTGCTGGGCGGGCGTCTCGGCGGTGGCGGCGCCGTCGAGGGCGGAACCGAGGTCGTTGACCACCACGCGCGCACCCGCGGCGGCGAAGGCCAGCGCGTGCGCCCGGCCGATGCCGCGGCCCGCGCCGGTGACGATGACGGTGCGCCCGGCGCAGATCTGCTCGCTCATTACCTGTTGTCCTCTTTCGTTCCGGTCGGGATCAGGCCCGCTGCTGGTCGTGCGCCGCGGTGGACGCGGCAAGGAAGGCGGGGCGCTCGCCGCCGCCGTGCACCGGCAGCGAGGCGCCGGTGATGTAGGCGGCGAGCGGCGAGGCCAGGAAGGCGGCGGCGCGGCCGATGTCTTCCGGGCTGGCCATCCGGCCGAGCGGGACCGTCGCGGCGACGGCGTCGACGCCATCGCGGTCGCCGTAGTGCATTTCGCTGAGTTCGGTCTCGACCAGGCCGACCACCAGCGAGTTCACCCGGACCTTCGGGGCCCACTCGACGGCGAGCGACTGGGTCAGGTTGTCGATGCCCGCCTTGGCCGCGCCGTAGGCGGCGGTGCCCGGCGAGGGCCGGTGGCCGCTGACGCTGGAGATCATCACGATCGATCCGCCGTCGGGCTGGTCCTGCATCGCGGCATTGGCGGCCTGCGAAACCAGTAGCGGGGCGAGGAGATTCAGCTCCACGATCTTGGCGTGGAAGTTCTTGCTCGCGGTGGCGGCGAGTGCGAAGGGGGCGCCGCCCGCGTTGTTCACCAGGTGGTCCAGCCGCCCGTGGCGCGCGAGCACGGTGTCGATCAGCTCCTTGACCGCGTCGCCGTCGCGGACGTCGCAGGGCAGGTACTCGATCTCGCGACCGTCGTGGGCCACGGGAACGTCCGCCGGGCGGCGCGCACACGCGACCACCGTCGCGCCCGCTGCCAGAAATGTCCTGCTGATCCCTGCCCCGACGCCGCGCACGCCGCCGGTGACCAGAACGACGCGATCGGTCAGATCGATTTCGAGTCCCACCGTGCTAACCTACCAAGCAACTGCTTGCTTTGCCAATGCCGACGCAATACGGCACGTACCACGAGCTCAGAAACGAAGGGCATGCGATGGGGATCAACCGTCACTCCGAATCAACCGGCATCACCGTGGTCACGGTCGACTATCCGCCGGTCAACGCCATCCCGACCGACGGCTGGTTCGCCATCGCCGACGCCGTGCGCGAGGCCGGGCGCGACCCCGAGACCAAGGTCGTGGTGCTGCGGGCGGAGAACCGCGGCTTCAACGCGGGCGTCGACATCAAGGAGATCCAGAGCAAACCGGGCCACCAGGCGCTGATCGACGCCAACCACGGCTGCTTCGAGGCGTTCGCCGCGGTGTACGACTGCCCGGTGCCGGTCATCGCGGTGGTGCAGGGCTTCTGCCTCGGCGGCGGCATCGGCCTGGTCGGCAACGCCGACGTCGTCATCGCCTCCGACGACGCCACCTTCGGCCTGCCCGAGGTGGATCGCGGCGCGCTCGGCGCGGCCACCCACCTCTCGCGGCTGGTCCCCCAGCACCTGATGCGCGCGCTGTTCTACACCGCGAGCACCATCACCGCCCAGCAGCTGCAGCACCACGGCTCGGTGTACCAGGTGGTGCCGCGCGCCGAACTCGACGCCGCAGCAATGGAAGTCGCCAAGAACATCGCGGCCAAGGATGGCCGGGTGATCCGTGCGGCCAAGCGCGCGCTGAACGGCATCGACGTGCAGGACGTGCACCGCAGCTACCGCTACGAGCAGGGCTTCACCTTCGAGCTGAACCTTGCGGGCGTCGCCGACGAGATCCGCGCCAGGTTCGACGACGACCTCGCGGCACGCAAGGCCGACAAGTAGCCCGCCCACCGGATACAGGAGAACACATGCGGGACAAGCGAATGTCGCTCGACGACGTGGTCGGCGAGCTGCGCAGCGGAATGACCATCGGCATCGGCGGCTGGGGTTCCCGGCGCAAGCCGATGGCGCTGGTGCGGGCCATCCTGCGCTCGGACCTCACCGATCTGACCGTGGTCAGCTACGGCGGACCCGATCTGGGTCTGCTGTGCTCGGCGGGCAAGGTGCGCAAGGCGTACTACGGGTTCGTGTCGCTGGATTCGGCGCCGTTCTACGACCCGTGGTTCGCCAAGGCGCGCATCGAGGGCGCGATCACGGTCCGCGAAATGGACGAGGGCATGGTCAAGTGCGGTCTGCAGGCCGCGGCGGCCCGGCTGCCGTTCCTGCCGATCCGCGCCGGGCTCGGCTCCGCGGTCATGGATTTCTGGGAGGGCGAGCTGAAGACCGTCGCCTCCCCCTACCCGGCCTCCGACGGCCGGACCGAAACACTCGTGGCCATGCCCGCGCTGAATCTCGATGCGGCGCTCGTGCATCTGGACCTCGGCGACAAGCACGGCAACGCCGCCTACACCGGCGTCGATCCCTACTTCGACGATCTGTACTGCCTGTCCGCCGAGCGCCGCTACCTGTCGGTGGATCGGCTGGTCGAGACCGAGGAGCTGGTGAAAGCCGTTCCACAGCAGGCGATCATCCTCAACCGCATGATGGTCGACGGCGTGGTCGAGGCCCCGGGCGGCGCGCACTTCACCTTCTCCGGCAGCTACGGCCGGGACGAGAAATTCCAGCGTCACTACGTGGCGGCCGCCAAGACGCCCGAGTCCTGGGCCGAGTTCAAGGCCACGTACCTCGACGTCTCCGAGGACGAATACCAGGCGGCCGTCCGCGCTTTCGCCACGCAGGAGGGCTGACCCGATGACCGACACCACCACGAGCACCCGCGCCGAAGTGTGCGTCGTCGCCTGCGCGGAGATCTTCCGCGGCGCGGGCGAGATCATGGCGAGCCCGATGTCGCCGGTCACCACGATCGGCGCGCGGCTGGCCCGGCTGACCTTCGAACCGGATCTGCTGCTCTCCGACGGCGAGGCGCTGTACCTGGCCGAAACTCCCGCGCTCGGCGCGAAATCCCCCATCGAGGGCTGGATTCCGTTCTCCAAGGTGTTCGATGTGGTCGCCTCCGGGCGACGGCACGTGGTCATGGGCGCCAACCAGATCGACAGGTACGGCAACCAGAACCTGTCCGCCTTCGGCCCGCTCCAGCGGCCGACCAGGCAGATGTTCGGCGTCCGCGGCGCGCCGGGCAACACCATCAACCACGCCACCAGCTACTGGGTGCCCAAGCACAACGCGCGGGTGTTCTGCGAGCAGGTCGACATCGTCTCCGGCATCGGCTACGACAAGGTCGACCCGGCGAACCCGGCCTTCCGCTTCCACCACCTGCATCGGGTCGTGAGCAATCTGGGCGTCTTCGATTTCGGCGGGCCCGGCCACACGCTGCGCGCGCTCTCGCTGCACCCGGGCGTCAGCGCCGACGAAGTCGCGGAGAACACCGCGTTCGAGATCGCCGGGCTCGCCGAGGCGGGCGAGACGCGGCTGCCGACCGAGGAAGAGCTGCGGATCATCCGAACCGTGCTGGATCCCAAGGGCATTCGCGACAAGGAAGTGACCTTATGACCGGACGTCTGCACACCCCGCTGACCGAACTGGTCGGCATCGAGCATCCCGTCGTCCAGACCGGCATGGGCTGGGTGGCGGGCCCGAGCCTGGTCTCGGCGACCGCCAACGCGGGCGGGCTCGGCATTCTCGCCTCGGCGACCATGACCTTCGCGGAGCTGGAAGCGGCGATCGCGAAGACCAAGGCGCAGACCGATAAGCCGTTCGGCGTGAACATCCGCGCCGACGCCACCGACGCCACCGAACGGATCGACCTGCTGATCCGGGAGAAGGTGAAGGTCGCGTCGTTCGCGCTCGCGCCCAAGCAGGATCTCATCGCGAAGCTGAAAGACGCAGGCGTCGTGGTGATTCCGTCGATCGGCGCGGCCAAGCACGCGGTGAAGGTGGCCTCCTGGGGCGCCGACGCGGTGATCGTGCAGGGCGGCGAGGGCGGCGGGCACACCGGCCCGGTGGCGACCACACTGCTGCTGCCCTCGGTGCTCGACGCGGTCGACATCCCGGTCGTCGCGGCGGGCGGCTTCTTCGACGGCCGCGGCCTGGCCGCCGCGCTGGCCTACGGCGCGGCGGGCGTCGCGATGGGCACCCGCTTCCTGCTGACCCAGGAGAGCTCGGTGCCCGACGCGGTGAAGCAGGAGTACCTGAGCAAGCAGTTGCAGGACACCGTGGTCTCGCTCAAGGTCGACGGCATGCCGCACCGGGTGCTGAACACCGAACTGGTGCAGCGGCTGGAGAATTCGGGCCGCTGGCGTGGATTCGCCGCCGCCGTGTCGAACGCGGCGCGGTTCAAGAGCATGACCGGCATGAAGTGGTCGACCATGGTCAAGGACGGCCTCGCCATGCGAAAGGCCAAGGACCTCAGCTGGTCCCAGGTCATCATGGCGGCCAACACACCGATGTTGTTGCGCGCCGGGCTCGTCGAGGGCAACACCCACGCGGGCGTGCTGGCGGCAGGCCAGGTCACCGGAATCATCGATGACCTGCCGACCTGCAAGGAACTCATCGATCACGTGGTCGCCGATGCGCTGGCACGGATCGAAGCGATGTCGGCGCTCGCCGATCAGGCGTCGGCTACCCAGTCCTGATCTCCGACGACAAGGCCGCTCGATTCACCGAATCGAGCGGCCTTTTCGCGCCTACCCCTACCGACGTTCCACGATCGGACGGCATGAAGGACCTCGCAGACGTTTCACACGCCTCGCAGCGCGTGTGGGCGCTGCGAAGCGTGTAGAGCGTCTGCGAGGACCGTGCTCGAGTCTTAGAGGCGCTCGATGATGGTGGCGTTGGCGGTGCCGCCGCCCTCGCAGATGGTCAGCAGGCCGTAGCGGCCGTTGCGGCGCTCCAGCTCGTTGAGCAGGGTGGCGAAGAGCTTGGCTCCGGTGGCGCCGAGGGGGTGGCCCAGCGCGATGGCGCCGCCGTTGACGTTGACCTTCTCCGGGTCGGCGCCGGTCTCCTTCAGCCAGGCGAGGACCACGGGCGCGAAGGCCTCGTTGATCTCGACCACGTCGATGTCGTCGATGGTCAGGCCGGTCTTCGCCAGTGCCCACTTGGTGGCCGGGATGGGGGCGGTGAGCATGAAGATCGGGTCGGCGCCGCGCGCGCTGACGTGGTGGATGCGGGCGCGCGGCTTCAGGCCGTATTCCTGCACCGCCCACTCCGAAGCGAGCAGGGTGGCGCTGGCGCCGTCGGAGATCTGGCTGGCCACCGCGGCGGTGAGCGGGCTGCCCTCGGCGAGCGCGGGCAGCGAGGCCATCTTCTCCAGCGAGGTCTCGCGCGGGCCCTGGTCGATCCAGAAATCGCCGACCGGGACGATCTCCTTGTCGAACTTGCCTTCCTTGATGGCCTGGCGGGCGCGCTCGTGGCTGCGCAGCGCCCACTGCTCCATGTCCTGGCGGCTGATGCCCCACTTCTCGGCGATCAGCTGCGCGCCGCGGAACTGGGAGACCTCGTCCGTGCCGTACCGGTGATCCCAGCCCTGCGCGCCGACGAACGGCGACTCGAAGCCGTACTCCTTGCCCGCCAGCATGGCCGCCGAGATCGGGATGGCGCTCATGTTCTGCACGCCGCCGGCGACGATCACCTCGGCGGTGCCGCTCATGATGGCCTGCGCGCCGAAATTGATGGCCTGCTGGGAGGATCCGCACTGCCGGTCCACGGTGACGCCAGGGACTTCCTCCGGGTAGCCCGCGGCCAGCCACATGGTGCGGCCGATGTTGCCCGCCTGCGGACCGACATTGTCGACGCAGCCGACGATCACGTCGTCGACATTGATCGGGTCGATCGGGTTGCGGTCCAGCAGACCTCGCAGCGCGGCCGCACCCAGATCGGCCGGGTGCACACCGGCCAGCGCGCCGCCGCGCTTGCCGACCGGGGTACGCACCGCGTCGATCACGTAGGCATCCCGCAGCGGGGTGTACGGGCGGCGGGCGGAAGGTGCAGACATGGGGTCTCCTAGTCGGTGTGCCGCGAGACGGTGAGCCCGTCGAGCACGATGGTGAGGTACTGCTTGGCGAGAGTTTCGACGGTGATGGCGCCGCCCGGCTGGTACCAGCGCACGGCGACCCAGACGGTGTCGCGCAGGAAGCGATAGGCCAGTTCGACATCGAGTTCGGGACGGAAGCTGCCGTCCTGCACACCGTTGGTCAGCACCCGGTGCCAGAGCTCGCGGAACTCTCGGTTGTACTCCTCGATGTAGGCGAACCGCTCGGCGTCGCGCAGCCGTTTGGCCTCGGCCTGGTAGATCGCGACTGCCGCGTGGAAGCGGTCGAACGACTCGTAGGAGGCGATTACCAAGGCTTCCAAGGTGTCTCGCGCGCTGAGGCCGGAGCCGACGATCTCGCGGTAGCGGCCGAACAGGTCGTCGAGGAAGCCGCGCAGAATCTCGTCCACCATCGACTCCTTGGAATCGAAGTGGTGGTAGAGGCTGCCGGATAGAATCCCCGCCGCGTCGGCAATATCGCGCACCGTGGTCGCGCGCAGTCCACGCTCGGCGAACAGGTCGGCCGCCAAGGCGAGCAGTTCGTTGCGCCGGGCGGATTTCGAGGCGTCTGGTGCGGTCACGAGGGCCATAATACAACCAAGCGTTTGCTTGGTGGAAGTGAGTAGGGGACTTCCGTTCCGTCCGAGTTTCGGTGGTGCGCTAGC
>NZ_BDBP01000061.1 GCF_001613045.1 Nocardia lijiangensis NBRC 108240
CTGCAGGCCCTGGCCCGGCTGCACCTGCTTGCGGCCGCCGACCTGGTCTCCGACGAAGAACTGCTCGGGCGGCCGCGCGCGGACGCGGGCGTCGCCGAGCGGCTCGACCTGCTGGCGCAGACCGTGATGACCACCAAGGCGCCCGCACCGGTCGTCGCTTCGGTGGTGCACGGCGAGCTGCTGGCGCTGCGACCGTTCGGCACGGCCGACGGGGTCGTCGCGCGCGCGGCCTCGCGGTTGGTGTCGGTGGCAAGGGGGCTGGACCCGCACAGCCTCGGTGTGCCGGAAGTGTTCTGGCTGCGGCGCAAGCAGGCCTATGCGGCGGCGGCCGCGGAGTTCGGGACCGGTCGGCCGGAGGCGGTCGGCGGGTGGGTGATTCTGTGCTGCGGCGCGCTGGAGGACGGCGCGCGGGAGGCGACGTCGATCGCCGACGCGGCATCGGGGTAGCGGCTCGGCGCGGTCGTGCCCGGTCGGCTCGGCGCGCTCGTGGTGTTTCGAATTTCCCCCGCACATCAAAGCGGGCGGCGTTGTCGTTGACGACCTCACCGCCCGCTAGCACGGACCACCGGGTTACCAAGCGTGCTGGTTTGGGTTGTGTTCTGCGGCCTCGGCGACTATCCGGACTCCGCCGGTTCATCCCCGCAACCTGTGCGAGGCCTTCGCCGTCGACAATCCGAATCTCGCAGGCCCACAACGCTTTTGCCCTTGTAGCGGCACGTGCTCCGCGTGGGTGCCTGGTGTCCGTGCTGGGAAGGGTGGGATGGGAGACTGAGCCTTCTCTTCCGGTTCCGCCTAGGCCTTCCGTCCTTCCGTGCCTCCTTTCTACCACTGTGAGCGGGCTCACTCAAGGGAAGAGAAAACAATGAATAATCGGCGTGTTTGTCGGCGTTTCGTGCTTAAATGCCTGGTCGCCGATCGTCCAGGTGTCGGTCCCGCCAACCCTCCGGCAAGCTGTCCGCTGCCCCGTTGAACAGCGCGGCGAAGCGCAGCCGGGCCCGCAGTCAATGATCAGCGGCGGCGGCGCAGCAGGCGATAACTGATCGCTCCGGCCAGCACCGCGCTGAGTCCGACCGCCGCCGTCGCGGCAAGGGTGGTCGACGAGGGCGACTGGAATCGCGCCCACAGGGAGACCGGGTTGGAGAAGGTGAGTACCGGCCAGCCGCGTGCGGTCGCCTCGCGACGGAGATTGCGATCCGGGTTCACGGCCGTCGGGTGGCCGACCGCGCCCAGCATCGGCAGGTCGGTCACCGAATCGGAATAGGCGTAGCAGCGTGAGAGGTCGTAACCCTCTGCGGCGGCGAGCTTTTCGATGGCCTCGACCTTGCCCTCGCCGTAGCAGTAGAACTCGACCTCGCCGGTGTATTTACCGTCCTCGACGACCATCCGGGTGGCCGCGGTGTGCGAGGCGCCGAGCACCTCCGCGATGGGGCCGACCATCTCCTCGCCGGACGCCGAGACGATCACCACGTCGTGGCCCCGAATCTTGTGGTCGGCAATGAGATCGGCGGCCTCGGCGTAGATGAGCGGATCGACCAGCTCGTGAAGTGTCTCGGCGACAATGGATTTCACCTGCTCGACGTCCCAGCCCGCGCACATCTTCGTCAGATGCTCGCGCATGCGCTCCATCTGGTCGTGGTCCGCGCCCGACAGCAGGAAGAGGAAGTGCGCGTAGCTGCTCTCCAGCACGGCCCTGCGGTTGAGCAGGCCCTGGGCGAAGAACGGCTTGCTGAAGACGAAGGTGCTCGATTTCGCGATCACCGTTTTGTCCAGATCGAAGAACGCGGCGACGCGCCCGCGCCTGCTCGGGGCGCTGTCCGCTGTCGTCGCGGTGCCCGCCCGGTGGTCCGGATCCGTTGTCTGGTCGTCCTCGGCCGTCACCCGTTCAGAATATGCACGCGATGCAAATGCCGGTGGGCGGGCCGGGTCACCGGGGGAGGCCACAAGTTTGCCCGGGAGACGCCGGAGCCGCGGTGACGGCAAAGTTCTTCGATGACGGACTTGCGTGCCTGCCGGGGATTGGGTGTAGTATCGCTGGTACCTGGACATGGTCCAGGCGCGTTCAGCCCGACCCCCCGGGGCTGAACCCGACGGCCCCAGCCTCCTCCCCCCCCGGCTGGGGCCGTCCTCTATTTCGGGGCAGGATTCCCCTCTTCTTCGGTCCGATGGTTGTCCACAGCGGCGGAGTTATCCACATTCGGCATCTCGGGTCTTCTGAAGAGCCGTCGCTTACACCACGCTGACCTGCATGGATAACGATGCCCCGCAGGACGCCCCGACCTCGCCCGCGCTCGTGCTCATCCGGGATGTGCGGTTACGTGACGAGGTCCGCCGGGTGGCAGCGGCCGCGGAGCGCCCGCTCGATGAACGAGAGCCGCCGGCGAGCAAGCATGCCTGGTCCGGGGCGCCTTTGGTGATCCTCGACACAGTGGCGGCGAACGAGTGCGCGGCGGCCGGTTGTCCCCGCCGGGCAGGCGTCGTTCTGGTGACCGATGGGGAGCCCGCGCTGCCCGGCTGGCAGGCCGCGGCGGCGGTCGGAGCCGAGCGAGTCATCGCCCTGCCGGGGGCCGCCGTGGGACTTGTCGAGAAGTTTGCTGAGCATGGCCAACGGCGCGCGTCGGACGGTGTCGTCGTGGCCATCGCGGGCGCGAGCGGTGGCGCGGGAGCCTCGATTCTCGCGGCCGCGACCGCCCTGCGGGCCGCCGCCGAAGGGTTCCGGCGCGATACCGTGCTCGTCGACGGGGCGCCCTTCGGCGGCGGCCTCGACCTGCTGTTGGGTATCGAGAACGGCCCAGGGTTGCGCTGGCCGGACCTGGTCGTCGAGGACGGCAGGGTGGCGGCGACGGCGTTGCACAGCGCGCTCCCGAAAGCGTCGCCGGGATTGTCCGTGCTGTCCTGCGGCCGCGGCGGTGCCGGTAGATTGCCGAGCCGGATCGGGTCCGGTGCGGTGCACGCGGTGATCGAAGCAGGCCGTGCCGCAGGCGATCTCGTGATTTGCGACGTGTCCGGTGAGCGCGGCGCGCACGCGGAGCAGATGCTCGAATGCGCGGATCTGGTGGTGCTCGTCGTGCAGGCCACGTTGCGGGCGGTGGCCGCGGCGGAGTCCGTCGCGGCGTATATCGGCAGGCGAAATCCCAACCAGGGCTTGGTGGTACGCGGTCCGGCACCGGGCGGGCTGCGCGGGGCGGAGGTGGCCGAGGTGCTCGACCTTCCGCTGCTGGCGGCCGTGCGCGGCGAAGGGGGTCTGGCGGCTCGCCTGGAACGCGGCGGTCTGTCCGCCCCGCGGCGTGGACCGCTGAAGGACGCGGCCGACGCCGTGCTCGCGGTGCTCGGCGCGCCTGCCGTACGGAGCGGACGATGAGCGCGCTCGTGACGCCCGAGCTGCTGGATCGCGTGCGGGAACGGCTGGCGGGTCGACCGGGAGACCCGGACCCGGCGGCCGTGGCGGCGGCCATTCGTGCCGAAGCGGGCGGGGTTCTCGGGGATACCGACCTGCTGCGCGCGCTGCGGCTTTTGCAGACCGAGATGACCGGCGCGGGGGTACTGGAACCCCTGCTGCACGATCCGCGGGTCGCGGACGTCCTGGTGACGGCGCCCGACGCGGTGTGGACCGACCGGGGGCGCGGCTTGGAGAAGACCTCGGTCACGTTCCAGGACGAGGCTGCGGTGCGCAGGCTCGCCCAGCGGCTGGCGCTTTCGGCGGGCCGCAGGCTCGACGACGCGCAGCCGTGGGTGGACGGCAGGCTGTCCGGAACCGAAGCGGCGCTGGGTGATTCGTTCGGCGTTCGGCTGCACGCGGTGCTCGCGCCGATTGCGCACGGCGGTACGTGCCTGTCGCTGCGGGTGCTGCGACCCGCCACCCAGGGGCTCGCCGCGCTCGCGGCGGCGGGCTCGGTGCCGCCGGACGCGAAAACGCTGCTGGAGCAGGTCATCCGGGCGCGGCTCGCATTCCTGGTGGTCGGCGGTACCGGGGCGGGGAAGACCACCCTGTTGTCCGCGCTGCTCGCCGAAGTCGATGCCCGCGAGCGGATCGTGTGTGTCGAGGACGCGGCCGAGCTCGCGCCACCGCACCCGCACGTGGTGCGACTCGTGGCGCGGACGGCGAATGTCGAGGGCGTCGGAGCGGTGACGGTGCGGGACCTGGTGCGGCAGGCGCTGCGCATGCGACCGGACCGGATCGTGGTCGGCGAGGTCCGCGGCGCCGAAGTCGTCGATCTGCTGACCGCGCTCAACACCGGGCACGACGGTGGCGCGGGCACGGTCCACGCCAACTCCCCGCGGGAAGTCCCCGCCAGGCTGGAAGCTCTCGCCGCGCTCGGCGGCATGGACAGCCCGGCGCTGCACAGCCAGCTGGCCGCCGCGGTGCAGGTGGTGCTGCACGTGCACCGCAGGGCGGACGGTTCGCGCGGTCTGCGGGAGATCGGGGTGCTCGACCGTGACGAGCGCGGCAGGGTGCGCATCGTCTCGGCTTGGCGCGCCGATGCCGGGCCGCTTCCGGGTGCGGCTGGGCTGAAAGACCTGCTCGCGGAACGGATCGGGCGATGAGCGCGGCAATGCTGTGCTTGGCCCTCGCGGTGCTTGCCGTGCCCACCGCGGGTCCACGCAGGCGATTTCTGGGTCTGTTCGCGCGGGATAGCATGCGAAAGCCGATCTACCGCACCGTTGTTCGCGTAACGATGTGCTCGGTCCTCGTATCCACGCTGCTGTTGGGCATCGGCGTCTTCCTCGCCGCGGCGGTCCTGGTGGGCACCTTGGGGCTGCGTCGGCGACGGGCTCGCGCCGAGCGCCGTCGCACCGAAGGCTGCGCCCACCTTCTCGACGCGCTGGAAGCGGTCATCGGCGAATTACGAGTCGGCGCGCACCCGAGTGCGGCCGCGGAGGTCGCCGCCAGGGAATCGCGCGGTGCGGCGGCCCGCGCCTTCGCCGTCAGCGCCGCGCGCAGCAAGCTGGGCGGTTCCGGCGCCGACGGGCTGCGCGACCCGCACGCCGTCATCGGCGCCGAGCTCTCCCGTATCGCCGATGCCTGGCGGATCGCGGAACACCACGGGCTGGCCCTCGCCGAACTCCTGACGGCCGCGCGTGCGGATCTGGTCGGCCGCATTCGTTTTCGTGCTCGCGCCACCGCCGCCCTCGCGGGCGCTCGCGCCACCGCCACGGTTCTGTCCACCCTCCCGTTCCTCGGCCTGACCTTGGGTCAGCTCATGGGCGCCGACCCGCTCCGTGTCCTCTTCGCGTCGACGGCGGGCGGCCTGCTGCTCCCACTCGGCGTGGCCTTGGCCTGCACCGGCCTGCTGTGGAGCGATGTGATCACACGAAAGGCGCTCGTGTGAAAGGGCGGGAGCTCGTGTGCGTAGAGCAGTCGCCGGTCGTTCTGATCGACGGCATGGCGGAGCTGGGCGGGAGCCGGAAGCTGCATGCCGAGCTTCAGCGGATATTCGGTGGGCTGCGCAGGGCGATCGGTCATGTCGTCTCGGCGTTCATTGGCTCCGGCCCCGTCGGTGCGAGCGGCGATGGCCGCGACGAAGGCCGGGCGCGGCGACTTCTCATTTCGCACGGACGTCTCAGCGCGTGTTTCACGCCCTGGACTCGGGTCGGGACGCGACGCCCGCCGGTTTCGCGGATTCAGCTGGGCGGAAGGAGATTCGGCATGACGATCGAGACCTGCGTGGCGACTGCGGCCCTGGCCGGGGCCATCGCGCTGTGGCCGGGGCGCGTCGGCGTCAGTCGGCGGCTGCGGGTGCTGGGGCCCGTCGAGGACGACACGAAGGCGAAGCCGGAGAAGTCCATCGAGGGCGATCCGCTCGACATCGCGTCGGTATTCGACCTGCTCGCCGCATGCCTGCGCGCGGGCCTGCCGATGGCGGCCGCCGCGCGGGCGGTGGCCACCGGTGCACCGTGGGCGCTGGCAGCGGCATTGCGCACAGCCGCGGACCTGCTGGCGCTCGGCGCGGAGCCGGGCGCGGCCTGGGAACGCGCGGCGCGAGATGCGCAGGGGCGACCGGGAGCCGCCGAAATCGACTCGCTGGCGCGGATGGCCCGACGCTCGGCGCGATCCGGCGCCTCACTGGCGATCGCCGTCGGCGAACTCGCCGACCAGCACCGCGCCGCGATCGAGGATGCGGCGGCAGCCCGAGCGGAACGCGCCGGTGTGCTGATCGGCGGACCGCTGGGCCTGTGCTTCCTGCCCGCGTTCCTCTGCCTGGGCATCGTGCCCGTCGTGATCGGTCTGGCTGGGCGCGTCCTCGAAGGCGGTCTCCTGTGAACGGGGACCGCGTCGCGAGCCGCGCTCGACGGCAGCACACTTGCCCGCGCGGATCGGCCGCGCGGGCCGAAGGGAAAGGAGAAGCCGGTGCGAATCGAGGAACCGACGGACCGTGTGCGTCGACGAGCCACCACCCCGCCGACCGCCGAACGATTGGCAAGCATCCATACGGCGGTACGGGATTCGACGGCCGAAGCGGTTCGCGCGCTGCGTGGTTCCAAGCCGGCGACGGCGCGCCACCGAAGCTCGATCCCACGGGTCGCCCGACTGGTCGGCATCCGAGTAGCCCGAATCCGCGCAAGGTCGCGCACGAAGGCGGCCCGGCGCGGAGTGGCGGTAGCGGGCCCGGAGTTGAGCGGTCGTGGCCCGGAGGTGGGCTTGGTCATGTCGGCGAGAACCGAAGCGGGCAAGGCGGATTCGTGGTTTCGGTACCGCGCGCTGGATGGCCGGGTGCGGGCGGCTGTCGCACGGCTCCAGGTACGGGCGGTGCGGGCGAGCGTCGCCGAGGACGGTATGAGTACGGCGGAGTATGCGATCGGAACGATCGCGGCGGCGGCGTTCGGCGCGGTGTTGTACGGGGTGGTGACCGGGGATTCGATCGTCGATGCGTTGACGAAGATCATCGATCGCGCACTGAACACCACGGTGTAGCGGCGGCAGGCCGACGAGCCCGCACCGGTTCGATCGCGGACGATCGCGGGGCCGTAACGGTGGAGGCGGCGATCGCGCTCGGTGCCCTCGTCGTCGCGGTAATGGTCTGCCTGGGAGCACTGCTCGCGGCGTCGACGCAGGTCCGCTGCGTCGACGCTGCCCGTGAGGCAGCACGACTCGCAGCGCGCGGCGACCGAGCCAATGCCGTCTCCACGGCCCGCCGCGTCGCCCCACCGAAGGCCACCATCTCGCTCCGCACGGAAGGAGAGCACGTCGTGGCGGTCGTCTCGGCGCGAACACCCCTGTTGCCACTCGAGCTGCGCGCCGAGGCAGTGGCGGCCTTGGAGCCGGAGGTAGCACCGTGAACGGGACAGCCGACCGCACCCGCTCCACACGGAACAGAACCAAGCGACTGCGGTCGCTTCGCGTAGCAACAAGCGCGCCGGCGAGCTCACGGCAGTCGGCCTGCGCGCGTCGACCGCCACCGGGCGTGATGGTGCACCGTCCACCATCGGCGTCGGTGGTTCGTCAGTCGTGGTGCGGAGGTGGCGGAGTCGGCGACTGCCACCGGACGTGTTGGTGCGCCCGGCGTCGGCGTCGGAGGATCGCGAGTTGTGGCGCGGAGGCAGAGGAGTCGGCCGCCGTCGCCGGACGTGCCGGTGCGCCGTCCACCATCGGCATCGGCGGTTCGCGAGTTGCGGCGCGGAGGTCCCGGTGACGGCCGACCGTCACCGGGCGTATTGGTGCACCGTCCTCCATCGGGGTCGGCGCTTTGTGGGTCGTGGCGCGGAGATGGCGGAGTCAGTCGACCGCTACCGGATGCGCTGGTGCGTCCGGCGTCGGCGTCGGCGGTTCGTGAGTTGTGGTGCGGCGGCAGCGCGGTCGGTCGACCGTCATCGGGCGTGATGGTGCGCCGTCCACCATCGGCATTGGAGCATCGTGAGTCGAGGTGCGGAGGTCGGGGAGTCGGCCAACTGCCACCCCACGCGCTGGTGCGCTCGCCATCGGCATTGGAGGTTCGCGAGTTGTGGTGCGGAGGTATCGGGGGCTGTCGACCGCGCAGTCGTGGAGGGGAGCGCGGTGGGGCGACGGTGTTCGCGTGTGTGGCGTTGGTGGGGTTGATTGCGGCGGCGCTGGTGATCGGGCAGGTGGGGACGGCCGTGGTGGCGCGGCATCGGGCGCAGGCGGGGGCGGATCTGGCGGCATTGGCGGCGGCCGGGGCATTGGATGGAGGTGCCGAGGCGGGATGCGAAGCGGGGGAGGAGGTGGTACGGCGGATGGGAATGCGGATTAGCGAGTGCCGAGTCGACGGATGGGACGCGACGGTGACGGTGGCGCGGAATATACCAATGGGTCTGTTCGGAACGCGGACAGTTCACGCGGTTGCTCGGGCGGGACCGGTCGAGGAGGAAGTGTGACCGGTGTGTGCACACACTCGCCAGTGTTGGTGCCGACCACTAATTGAGCAATAGGAATAATCGAATAATTACGATGCGATATCTATTTTCCGCGCGGGTAGGGAATTCGTTGGCTATGAATCCGCACGTCGAGCGCTGCGGGACGCGGCAATACCCCAGTTAACATGAATCTAATCCTTTTTATTCGGGCGGTCGGGACGCCCCGGTCCCGTGCGGCCGCGGCGGCCGACCTGGGCAGCTGACCACCGGTGACCATCACGGAGATGGCGCTCCGGTCACGCTCGGGGGACGCGGCCGTCACGAATCGAGATCGGTGCCGTCACCTGCCGGAATGTCGTGGTCCGACCGGCCGTTCAGCTCGGCGAGGACGGCGGTCAACAGCCGTGCCGCGGCCCCCTTGTCGAGTGGGTGGTTGCCGTTGCCGCACTTGGGCGACTGCACGCACGAGGGACAGCCCGTCGTGCACGCGCAGGACTCGATGGCCGACAGAGTCGCCGAGAGCCAGCGACGCAGCTGGGCGAAGCCGCGTTCGGCGAAGCCCGCGCCCCCGGGCTGGCCGTCGTAGACGAAGACGGTGGGCAGGCCGGTGTCCGGGTGCTCCGCGGTGGAGACGCCGCCGATATCCCACCGGTCGCAGGTGGCGACCAGGGGAAGTAGGCCGATCGCGGCGTGCTCGGCGGCGTGCAGTGCGCCGGGCGCCTGTCGTGAGTCGATGCCAGCCGTCGCGAGAAGTTCGGGCGTGACGGTGTAGAACACCGCGCGGGTGGGCAGGGTTTGCGGCGGGAGGTCCAGTTCGACCAGGTCGAGCACCTCGCCGCTGGGCAGGGTGCGCAGATAGCCGATCACCTGGCTTGTCACGGTGACCTGCGCCAATGCGCTGGTCACGGCCCCGTGCCGGTGCTGCTCGGTGAGCGCTTCGACGGCGATGTTGGTGACCTGCCGCGCGCTGGTGGTCCATCCGGGTTCGTCGGCGTGCACGAATGCGACGCCGCCGTCCAGGTCGAGTTCGTCGACCACGTAGGTCTCACCCTGGTGCAGGTGGACCGCGCCTTGGTGCAGGGTGGCGGGGGCGCGCCCGGCGTCGGCGGTGCCGAGCAGCCTGCCGGTCTCGTCGTCGACGATGGCCACCGGCGCGCCGATGCCGCCGCGCACGTCGACGTTGTCGTGCGGCTGCGCGTCCGCGGTCACGTACCAGCGGGCAGCGCCGTCCTGACCTGCGCCGCGACGTCTGATGAGGCCTTCGGCCGCGAGGTCGGCGAGGACCTCCCGCGCGCCGAGTTCGTCCACTTCGGCGTCGGTGAGCGGTAGCTCGAGCGCCGCGCACAGCAGCTGCGGTCCTAATACATAGGGATTGCGCGGGTCGGTGATGGTGGCCTCGACCGGTTTGTCGAGCAGCGCCTCGGGATGGTGGACGAGGAATGTGTCGAGCGGATCGTCCCTGGCCACGAGCACGACGAGCGAACCCTGGGTGCGCCTGCCCGCCCGGCCTGCCTGCTGCCAGAAGGAGGCGACGGTGCCGGGGAAACCGGAGATCACCACCGCGTCCAGGCCCGCGATGTCCACGCCGAGCTCCAGCGCGTTGGTGCTGGCCGCGCCGAGCAGGGAACCGTCGGAGAGGGCGGTCTCCAGGTCGCGCCGGTCCTCCGCGAGGTAGCCCGCGCGGTAGGCGGCGATTCGCTCGGCGAGGGTGGGATCCACCTCGGTGAGCAGCCTGCGCGCTTCCATCGCGGTGAGTTCGGCGGCGCGCCTGGACCGGACGAAGGTCAGCGTTCGCGCGCCTTCGACCACCAGGTCGGCCATGATTCGTGCCGCTTCCGAGGTCGCCGAGCGGCGCACCGGTGCGCCGTTCTCGCCGGTCAACGTGGTGAGCAGCGGCGGCTCCCACAGCGCGACGGTGCGCGGTCCCTGCGGCGATCCGTCGTCGGTCACGGCGATACAGGGAGCCCCGATCAGCCGGGACGCCGCGGTCGCGGGTTCGGCGGTGGTCGCCGAGCACAGCACGAAGACCGGATCGGCGCCGTAGCGGGCCGCGATCCGCCGCAGCCTGCGCAGCACCAGCGCGACGTGCGAGCCGAAGACGCCCCGATAGGCGTGACATTCGTCGACGACCACATAGCGCAGCCTGCGGAAGACCCTGGCCCAGCGCTGATGGGAACGCAGCATGCCGACGTGCAGCATGTCCGGGTTGGTGAAGATCCACCGCGCATTCGCGCGTACCCACTGGCGGACCTCGGCGGGAGTATCGCCGTCATATGTCGCCGGATGTACATCCCGCAGCGGGCCGTCGTGGGTGAGCGCGCCGATCGTGCGCAGCTGATCGGCGCCGAGCGCCTTGGTCGGCGAGAGATAGAGGGCGGTTGCCTTCGGGTCCTCCCTCAGCGCGGTCAGCACGGGCAATTGGTAGCCGAGGGATTTGCCGGACGCGGTTCCCGTGCTCACCACGACGTGCTGCCCCGCCGCGGCCAGGTCGGCGGTTCTGGCCTGGTGTGTCCACGGCGCCTCGATCCCGGTGGCGCGCAGAGCCTCGACGACGTCCGGAGCCGCCCAATCCGGCCACGATGTGACGCCTGCGGCTCGTGCGGGCAGCTCGACGACGTGCGTGAGTCGGGGGTCGGCGTCGAGGCCCCCGATTTGGACACGTTTCAGCAACGATCGCCCGTAGCCGGGGGCGCTGCCGCGCTCGGTTCGCGCCACCTGGTGGATCGGATTCACGATGTGGCGGTCCCGACACGCGGGGAAAGTGTGAAACGTGTGTGGTTGGGAAGCCCCACCAGCCATTTCGATACCAAATAGCGACCTGGGTCACAGCTGGTTTGCCAGATGCTGTCCCGGTTATCCAGCGGCAAACGAACCTGAAGTACGGATTCGACCATTGTGTCCCTCACCTGCGCATTCGCAAGATCAACTTTTTTGCAAATTGTCGGTAACTCGACTGTTGAATTGCTCGAAGACATGGTTCACTAGTTCCTGGTCGCAAGCTTCTGTGTTCGAGGGACGGATCCAAAGTCCAAACCGTCAGCAGGATCGATGTTGCGAACGGTGTGCTTGGTGCTTTCCTGCAGGGGGAACCAAGAGTACAGCGGTCGGAACGGACCCGGTGGACGAACCCAGTTGTCCGCCGTTCCGGTAAGAAAAGAGAAGGAACAGAATGGCACAGGGAACTGTGAAGTGGTTCAACGCGGAGAAGGGGTTCGGCTTCATCGCGCCGGAGGACGGCTCCGCTGACGTCTTCGTCCACTACTCCGAGATCCAGGGGACGGGCTTCCGCACCCTCGAGGAGAACCAGAAGGTCGAGTTCGAGGTCGGCCAGGGCACCAAGGGCCCTCAGGCCACCGGAGTTCGCGCGCTCAGCTGAGCGACGTGGATCCACAGCTCGTCCCCCACCACCGGTCACCCGGAGGTGGGGGACGAGCTATATCCGGGGCCGGTCGAAAGCGACATTTCTGTTCGTGAAAAAAATGAACTAAATGCACCGTCGGTGCGACGCCGAAGAGAGTTCAGCGCCCGAAAGGCCGTTCACGAGCCCTCGCGTGGTCCCGACGTCGGTGCACTGTGCCGGCGGGAAGCCCGGTTCGCGGCGCAAAACCGCAGCGTGTGGACCCCGAATACGCCATGACGACCCACTCGGTGCCGCCACGGATCAGGCATGGCCGTTCGGCGACTTGTCGGTTTCGCGGTGTCGGAGTTCGCCTCGGCGGGAACTCGTCGGTTTCCGGTCAGGTCTCGCGAGCCCGAGCTTCGACAGGTCGGTTGCGAACAGAACTCCGTGCGTCGGCCGATCGTCGAGCCGCGATGTCCGATTCGGTGCCGAAGCCCCTTGACGTCCATAAGGATTGGCACCCGGCCACACATCCGGCCGCTCGCGCACTCCGTATACAACGGAGAAACAATCCAACAGCCGCGCATCCCCGAGGCGCCGGGGACGAGCCGTCCGAGCGAACACGCGCTCACCAGCGCGGCAAACAACAGGGCATACTGATCGGCAGTGATCACGTACGCTCAGTGGTTCGGGTCGCAAGGCTCTACCACAGCCAGCGTCAAGGTATAAACGTGACTGGTGGCGATGTCAGCGTCGCCGCCGCTTGCCCCAAACCGTGCACAAACGCGCACCAGCGCGCCGCGCGGGTCGAGAAGGAAAGGTGTTTTCGCCGGTGGCAACACGAGACCGCGGTGCAGCCGACCAGGGCCGTCCCCTGCGTCGTCTCGTGATCGTCGAGTCCCCGACCAAGGCCCGCAAGATCGCGCCCTACCTGGGCCGCAACTACACGGTGGAGGCCTCCGTCGGCCACATCCGGGACCTGCCGCGCGGTGCGGCGGACGTGCCCGCCAAATACAAGGGCCAGCCGTGGGCGCGCCTCGGCGTGGACGTCGACAACGATTTCGAGCCCATCTATGTGGTGAGCCCGGACAAGAAAGCCAAGGTCACCGAGCTCAAGAGCCTGTTGAAGGACGCCGACGAGCTGTATCTGGCCACCGACCCCGACCGCGAGGGCGAGGCCATCGCCTGGCATCTGCTGGAGACGCTGAAGCCGAAGGTGCCGGTACGCCGGATGGTGTTCCACGAGATCACCGAGCCCGCCATCCAGGCCGCGGCCGCGGATACCCGCGAACTCGACCCTGATCTGGTCGACGCGCAGGAGACCAGGCGCATCCTGGACCGGCTGTACGGCTACGAGGTCAGCCCGGTGCTGTGGAAGAAGGTCATGCCGCGGTTGTCGGCGGGCCGGGTGCAGTCCGTCGCTACCCGCGTGATCGTCCAGCGCGAGCGGGAGCGGATGGCGTTCCGTTCCGCGGAGTACTGGGATATTGCGGCCAAGCTGGACGCGGGCACGGGCGAGCAGGCCGACGCGACGAATCCGCGGACCTTCGGCGCGCGGCTGGTGAACGTCGACGGCGCGCGGGTCGCGACCGGCCGGGATTTCGGGTCCGACGGGCAGCTCAAGTCCACCAACGGCGTGATCGTCCTGGACGAGGGCTACGCGCGGCGGCTGGCGGAGGCGCTCGATGGCGCGGATCTGGTGGTGTCCTCGGCGGAGGCCAAGCCGTACAGCCGCAAGCCGTACGCGCCGTTCATGACGTCCACCCTCCAGCAGGAGGCGGGGCGAAAGCTGCGTTTCACCTCCGAGCGAACCATGCGGGTGGCGCAGCGGCTCTACGAAAACGGCTACATCACCTACATGCGTACCGACTCGACCACGCTGTCGGAGTCGGCGATCGCCGCGGCTCGCTCGCAGGCGACTCAGCTCTACGGCGCGGAGTACGTGAATCCCACGCCGCGCCAGTACACCCGCAAGGTGAAGAACGCGCAGGAGGCGCACGAGGCGATCCGCCCGTCGGGCGACACCTTCGTCACGCCGGGACAGCTGCATGCGCGACTCGACAACGACGAGTTCCGGCTGTACGAGCTGATCTGGCAGCGCACCGTCGCCTCGCAGATGGCCGACGCGCGCGGCACCACGCTGACGCTGCGCATCACCGGCGTCGCGGGCACCGGCGAGGAGTGCGTGTTCTCGTCGTCGGGCCGCACGATCACCTTCCCCGGCTTTCTCAAGGCGTACGTGGAGAGCGTGGACGAGGAGGCGGGCGGCCAGTCCGACGACGCCGAATCCCGGCTTCCCGCACTGGAAGAGGGCCAGGGCGTCACGGCGGTCGAGCTGAATCCCGATGGGCACAACACGAATCCGCCCGCGCGCTACACCGAGGCCTCGCTGATCAAGACGCTCGAAGAGCTCGGCATCGGCCGGCCCTCGACGTATTCCTCGATCATCAAGACGATCCTGGACCGCGGCTACGTCTACAAGCGCGGCAGCGCGCTGGTGCCGTCGTGGGTGGCGTTCGCGGTGGTCGGGCTGTTGGAGGCCTACTTCGGCAGGTTGGTCGACTTCGACTTCACCGCCGCCATGGAGGACGATCTCGACGCCATCGCGGGCGGCCGGGAACAGCGCGGAAACTGGTTGTCCAGCTTCTACTTCGGCGGTGAGCACGGCGTCGAGGGTTCGGTCGCGCGTTCCGGCGGGTTGAAGAAGATGGTCGGCGAGCAGCTCGACGACATCGACGCCCGCGAGGTCAACTCGATCAAGCTCTTCACCGACGGCGAGGGCCGTGACGTCGTGGTCCGGGTGGGCCGTTTCGGGCCGTATCTGGAGCGGATGGTCGTCAATCCCGATGACCCCGAGGGTGATCCGATTTCCCAGCGGGCGAACCTGCCCGACGATCTGCCGCCCGACGAGCTGACCCCCGAGGCGGCCGAGAAGCTGTTCTCGACGCCGCAGGAAGGGCGAAGGCTGGGCGCCGATCCGGAGACCGGGAACGAAATCGTCGCCAAGGAAGGACGTTTCGGCCCGTACGTCACCGAGATCCTGCCCGAGCCCGCGGCCGAAGAGGCACCCGCCAAGAAGACCGCGAAGAAGGCGGCCGCGCCCAAGCCGCGCACCGGATCGCTGTTCAAGTCCATGGACCTGGCCACGATCACCCTCGACGACGCGCTGAAGCTGCTGTCGCTGCCGCGGGTGGTCGGCGCCGATCCGGCGTCCGGCGAGGAGATCACGGCGCAGAACGGCCGGTACGGCCCGTACTTGAAGAAGGGCACCGATTCGCGATCGCTGGCGTCGGAGGATCAGATCTTCACCGTCTCGCTGGACGAGGCACTGAAGATCTACGCCGAGCCCAAGCGTCGCGGCAGGCAGGCCGCGAGCGCGGCGCCGCTGCGGGAACTGGGCAACGACGCGGCCACCGGCAAGCCGATGGTGATCAAGGACGGCCGGTTCGGTCCGTACGTCACCGACGGTGAGACCAACGCCAGCCTCCGCAAGGGCGACGAGGTCGAGACCATCACCGACGCGCGCGCCTCGGAACTGCTGGCCGACCGGCGCTCCCGCGGCCCGGTGAAGAAGGCGGCCAAGAAGACCGCCGCCAAGAAGACCCCGGCGAAGAAGGCCACCGCCAAGAAAGCCGCGGCCAAGAAGACGACCACCGCGAAGAAGACCGCGGCGAAGAAGACGGCCGCCGACAAGTCCTGAGTGTTCGGGCGGCTTGGCGATGTAGTGACTTTGATCGACACCGTGGCCACCGAACCCGAGGTCGCATGGATCGCATCACAACTCGCCGCTCGGCCGCTGTGACGCCGATTCGACATCCGTTCGGCACGACCGCGGCGCAGGCGGAGGTACACCCGGCGGGCGCTGCCGGACGTAGTCCGTCCTCAGCCTGCGCATGGCCTCAGTGGAGGCGCAGGTCGCCCGGTGGGCGCTGCCGGGCGTAGTTCGTCATCAGCCCGCGCATGGCCGGAGCGGAGGCGGCGGTACGCCTATTCGCGCAGCAGCCGGAGGAATTCGCGCATCCAGGCGGGATGATCCGGCCAGGCGCGGCCGGTGACGATGTTGTCCTCCACGTGGGCTTCGCTGTCCACGAACTTGGCGCCCGCCGCCTCGATGTCGGGAGCCAGGGCGGGGTAGGCGCTGCACGAGCGGCCGGTGAGCACGCCCGCCGCGGCGAGGATCAGCGGACCGTGGCAGAGGGCGGCGATGGGTTTGCGTTCCCCGGCGAAATGCTGGACCACGCGCTGGCAGTCCGGGTTGTTGCGCAGGTATTCCGGCGCGCGGCCGCCGGGGACCACGAGCGCGGCGTAGTTCTCCGGCGCGACGTCGGCCAGTGCGATGTCGGCAGGCCAGCTGTGGCCGAGCTTCTCGGTGTAGGTGTCGAAGCCGTCCGCGAAGTCGTGGACGACGAATTGGAGCTTCTTGACGGTCGGCGCCGCGATATCCACCTCGTGCCCCTCTTCGAGCAGGCGCTGGTAGGGGTAGAAGACCTCGAGGTCTTCGGCGGCGTCCCCGGCGATCAACAGGATTCTCACGATGATTCCACCTCCGCATCGAGGATCCGCCAGTGCGGTGAGCTGGGTCAACGACCTGCTCGTCCACTACCGCGTGTCGGGACGGGACAGGCCGATGGCGGGTGGCGGGACCGCGGTCGCCCGGGCTGCGGACTATGTCGGACGGCACCACTAGGGTGTATGCCGTGGCGGGAGTCTTCGATCGGTTGGTCGGCCAGGATGCGGTCGAGTCCGAGCTGACGGCTGCCGCGATCGCGGCCCGCGCGGGGGCGGTCGAGGGCGCGATGACGCACTCCTGGTTGTTCACCGGACCGCCCGGATCCGGCAGATCCATTGCGGCGCTGTGCTTTGCGGCGGCGTTGCAGTGCACCGATCCCGGCACGCCCGGCTGCGGAAAGTGCCACGCCTGCACCACGACCATGGCGGGCACGCACGGCGACGTGCGGCGGGTGGTGCCCGAGGGGCTGAGCATCAGCACCAAGGAGATGCGCGAGATCGTGCAGATCGCCTCACGTCGCCCGAGCACCGGACGCTGGCAGGTGGTGGTCATCGAGGACGCCGACCGCTTGACGGAGGCGGCGGGGAACGTGCTGCTCAAGGTGGTCGAGGAGCCGCCGGACCGCACGGTGTTCCTGCTGTGCGCGCCCTCGGTGGATCCCGAGGACATCTCGGTGACGCTGCGCTCGCGATGCAGGCACGTGCACCTGGTGACGCCGTCGGTCCCGGCCATCGCGCAGGTGCTCAAGGAGCGCGACCGGCTCGACGAGAAGACCGCGAACTGGGCGGCCTCGGTCAGCGGCGGTCACGTCGGGCGGGCCAGGCGGCTGGCCACCGACGAAGAGGCCAGGGCGCGCAGGCAGCGGGCGCTGGCCCTGGTGTCGGCGGTCGCGCGACCCGGCGCGGCCTACGCCGCCGCCGACGAACTGGTGAAGGCCGCCGACGACGAGGCCAAGCAGATGAGCGCGACCCGTGACGAACGCGAACGCGAGGAGCTGGCCACCGCCCTCGGCGCGGGCGGGACCGGCAAGGGCGCGGCGAGCGCGACCCGCGGGTCCGCGGGCGTGCTGAAAGATCTGGAGCGCCGTCAGAAGTCCCGCGCCACCCGCACCGGCCGCGACGCCCTCGATCGCGCGCTCATCGACGTAGCCGGGGTCTACCGCGACGCGCTCGCCGTCCGCTTCGGCGCCGCGCGTGCGGGCTCGGGCCTCACCCTGACCCATCCCGACCTGTCCGACCAGATCCACGACCTCGCCGACCGCGTCGGCCCCGAGGGCTTGCTGCGCTCCATCGAGGCCGTGCTCGCCTGCCGCGAAGCCCTCGATCTCAACGTCAAGCCCCGCTTCGCCCTCGCCGCCATGGTCGCCGCCATCATGGCCGCTCAATCCGCCTGACCGCACCCCGCGGGACCACCCGTTTTCGCGATCCGGGCACCGAGACGATAGACTCGCGTCGCCGAAAGGCACGCCGCCTTAGCTCAGTCGGTAGAGCGCTTCACTCGTAATGAAAAGGTCGGGGGTTCGATTCCCCCAGGCGGCTCCAGCTCATAGGCCCCCGACGCGGTTGTTGACGTCGGGGGCCTTTCAGCTGTTCTGACGATTTTCGGTGGCGTCGAGCATTCCTGCCCAGCCGAGCTCCCGGCGCGGCTGGCGGTGCTCATCCGAATCGGTAGGCCAGGGTGGCGGCGAGGGTGGCCGCGGTGAGTGTGAAAGCCGTGGCGGCCATGCCGAGTTGGTAGTCGCCGACTCGCAGGTGTGCGAGGAGTGCGCCGATGAAGTAGAGCACCAAGCCGGTCGATGCGGCGATGCCGACCGGTGCAATGGCGAATCCCGTGACCAGCCCGAGTGCTCCGGCCGCGAGCAAGGTGCCCAGCGGGAGCATCCAGGAGTGCGGCACCTGCACCTCCTTCGCCGCGGCTATGGGGATGGGGTGGCGGACGAAGTTCATCCACGCCCCGGTCGCGGCGCCGAGGGCGGTGAGCGAGGTCAGGGTGACGTAGAGGGCGAACACAGCGGGGACCCTTCCTGATGGAGACGATTTCGTTCACCCAGTCTCGATTCGGGGGCTGTTGTGGCGCCAATACCTGCATCCATAACCTGGGGGCATGGATGTCGACACTCGGCTGCTGCGCTACTTCGCCGCCGTGGCGGAGGAGGGGAACCTGACCCGCGCGGCCGAACGGCTGTACGTGTCGCAACCGGCGCTCACGAAACAGATCAAGCAGCTCGAAACCTTGTTGGGGGCAACGCTGTTCACCCGTTCACGGGCGGGAATGGCGCTCACCGAAGCCGGGCGAGTTCTGGCGCAACGTGCGGCCGCGCTGCTCGACGACTGGAATCGCGCGGTATCGGAAACCAATGCCGCGGCCGCGCGCGAGACCCGCGTGCTGCGTGTGGGTTTCCTCGCCAGCGCCGCCAACGAGGCCACACCGGAGATCATCGCCGAATTCGGTGAGCGCAGGCCCGGCTGGCGGGTCGATATGCGCCAGAGCTCCTGGTCCGATCCCACCGCGGGGCTGGCATCGGGGAGCGTGGACGTGGCACTGCTGCGGCTGCCGATGCCCGATCGGGAAAGGTGGCGGGTGGAGGTGCTGCTCACCGAGCCGCGCTGCGTCGTCCTGCCGAGCACGCACCGGCTTGCCGATCGAGACGAGATCTCGTTCCGTGAGTTGCTGGACGAGCCCTTCGTCGCCGCTCCGCAGGCGACCGGCGCGTGGCGGGACTATTGGCTGGCCGTCGACGAGCGGGAGGGTGTTCCGCCGCGCATCGGCGCGGTCGCCCAGCATCCGGACGACTGGCTCAATGCGATCGCGAACGGATACGGCGTTGCCCTGGCTCCGGAGTCCACAGCTCGCTTCTACCGGCGGCCCGGCGTGGTTTTCCGGCCGGTGGTCGGCGTCGGCGCGAGCCAGCTCGGTGTGGCGTGGAATCCGCTCGATGACGACAACGCGCCCGTCCGAGATTTCGTGCGCGCCTGCCTGCGCTTCCGGCAGACATGAAGGGTGTTGCTCCCGGGCCGGGCGTCGTTGATCGGCCCGGGAGAACGATTCGGGGTCAGACCGCGGTGGCGCGGTTGTTGGCCGCGCCCTGGGCGATCCTGTCGATTTCGGCGTTGAAGCGGTCGGCGGCCTCGATGTTGCCGAGGTGGCCGGTGGGCCAGACCTGGTAGTCGGCAAGGGAGCCCGTCGTGGTGAGGGCATCGACGATGGTGCTGTTCATGCGGGCGGGCAGCAGGCGGTCGTGCTTGCCCGCGATGACGGTGGTGGGGACCGTCAGGTGCCTGGCCGCGTCGCCGAGATCGAGGACGGTCAGGGCCGCGGCGTGCAGGCCGCGGGTCAGCGGGCGGCAGGAGCGGACGATGCCGAGCGCGAAGCCGACCTCGTCGGCGGTCGCGTTCTTCGTCATCAACCTGGCTTTGACGATCGCGGTCACCAGCGGGCCGCCGGGCAGCGGCACCGGAGCGCTCAGCAGCGTCTCGGCGAACACCAGCGGCACGCGCACGCCCGCGCCGAACACGCTGATCGGCCGGCTGTCCAACATCAGCGGCTTGTTCAGCAGCGGGAGGAGATCGGTCTCGTGCCGGATCTCGCGGGCGGCGGTGTTCGCGAGCACCACGGCGTTGGCGCGGGCGGGCACCTGCTCCGGGTGGCGAGCGGCCCAGGCCTGCAAGGTGATGCCGCCCATGCTGTGGCCGACCAGGGTGGCGCGCTTACCGCGCGGCAAGGCGGCGTCGAGGACGGCGGCCAAGTCGTCGGCGAGGGTTTCGCCGCTCGGCGCGTTGCGCCCCAGCGTGCTCTCACCGTGGCCGCGCTGGTCGTAGGCGATCACTCGGTAGCGGTCCGCGAGCGCGTTGATCTGCGGGTTCCAGTACTCGATGCAGCAGCTCCAGCCGTGGATGAGCACGATGACCTCACCGTCGGCGGGTCCGTAGGCGTGCACTCGGAGCTGGGCTCCGTCGACTGTCGTGACCGGGATCGTCTCGCAGGGTGCTGTCGGCTTGTTCAGCGAAGCTGTCGCGAAAGTGCGGGACCGCAGTCCGGCACGGAAAGCCGCGGTGAGCGGCTCAGCGCCGCGCACCCCCGCCAGTGTCTTCATCGACGTCACCAGCATTGTGCACTCCTTTGTGTCATCCGCCACAGTACGATGCAAGCAAAGTGCTTGCAAGTGCAAGCGGTCTGCGGCGGAAATCCTGGCGCATATCTGTGGATACCCAATATTCGGTCCGGTGAACTCTGCTCCGGGGGAGAAACATCGCGCGCGAGCGAAGTTTCCCCTGGTTGCACACGGCTCGAATGATCACATCCGGTACATCGCCGCCAGAGCCCGTGTTGCTATCGGGGGTACCCGATCGTTATCAGCCCGAAAGTGCGCGGCCTCGCTCGATTTCGGTGCATCCGGCCGCTGACCTGGGCCGGACGCCGCGAGAGTTGTTCGTCGAGGCGCGCGTGAGCCCTGTGCCGATTCAGTGGGACGTGCGCGCGTCGAGTTCGGCGAGCGCGTCCGGAATCACCAGGCAGACCTGGTCGTCGGGATGGAAATCGGTGGGAATCTCGCGGCGGTTGGGCGCGCCGACGAAGACCACCACCGAAGAACCGTCGCCCGGATCGATCTCGACCGCGACGGCGCATGATCCGTCGTCCTCGCGCCGCGTGTGCCAGTGGCCCACATGCCCGAATTCGAGCTTGCGAGCCGTGCTGGCCCCGGTTCCGTCGAGCCGGGTAACGCCGGCGACGTCCACAACTGAAAATCGTACTTTCAACTGCGGAAACGCGGAGCTTTTCGATCATGTTCCGCGCTGGCTGTCGGCGCGCGGTGCGATGATCGGCCGATGACCTCCGAGGACATCCGGCTCGCGCCGCCGATTCCCGTACTGCGCATGTTCGACACCGCGAAGGCCTACGAATTCTATTGCGACTATGTGGGTTTCACCGTCGACTGGGAGCACCGGTTCGGCGACGACTTCCCCCTGTACACCCAGGTGTCGCGGTCGGAGGCGACGCTGCATCTCAGCGAGCACCACGGTGACGGGACCCCGGGCTCGGTGGTGTGGATCGCGGTCGGCGACATCCACGCCCTGCACGCCGAAATCGCCGGGAAGAACTACCGGTACGCCAAGCCCGGCTGCCCCGAGGACGGTCCGGGCGGTCCCGGTTTCGACCTGACCGATCCTTCGGGCAACGTCCTGCGCTTCGCACAGCCCGATTAGAGCGCTCGCACGCGTCGCCGTGCTCGCAGCGCCCGCGTTGCGGCGCAGCACCACACCGGCTTTCGGCACAGCGCCGCACTGTCGTTCCGCGCAGCTCGGTGCCGGTAGCGGGAAGCCGCACGCCGCGGCTACCGTGGTTTCTCGTGGAGACCACGCATCTCGCCGCCCAGCCCCCGTTCCCGCCACCGCAGCGGGTGCGGCGCACGGGTTGGCGCGCGCTCGGACTGCCCGCGCTCGCGGCGGGCGCCGGCGTCGCAGCGGTGGTCCTGCTGCACTTCCGCGACCCGCACGTGGAGGGTTCCTACGGCATCTGCCCCGTCTACGGGCTGACCGGGTTGTACTGCCCCGGATGCGGCGGCATGCGCGCCGTGCACAACCTCACCGACGGCCGCCTGCTGGACTCGCTGCACAGCAACCTGCTCGCGATTCCGCTGCTGCTCGCCTTCGCGGTGTACCTCGGCGACTGGGCGGTGCGCGCGTGGCGCGGCGAACGCCCCCGCGTCCCCGATCTGCCGCGCCCGTTCATGTGGACGGTGCTCGCGCTGTTCGTCGTGTACTCGGTGCTGCGCAATACGCCGTGGGGCAGCTGGCTGGCTCCCGTTTAGGTGGGTCTTCCGCCAGGTGAGATTCCCCCGCCGCGAACCGGGCAAGCCTTCGGTATGACCGATTCACTCAAGGCGCGGGTGCGTGCGAAGCTGCTGCGTCAGCTCGCCGAGGACGCGCCCGACAACGAACACGACGATCCGAGACAAATATCGGTGGCGGCCGACTTGGACGCCCTGGACAGCGTCGCGGAGGACGACCCGCTCGTCGAGGAACTCGCCACCCGCTACCTGGTGTTCTGAGTTCAGCGCGCGCCGGCCTGCCCGCCGTAGGGCGGCAGCTGGGGCAGCGATTCGTCGCGCAGCCAGCTGTCCCACAGCGGCCGCAGCGGCACCAGGCTGTAGTGCCCTGCCAGGTCGGTGAACTCCTCGGTGCTCACCGAGGAATGCCGGTAGCGCAGTACCCATTCGCGCAGCAGGTCGAAGAAGCCGGGCTCGCCGAGTTCGAGGCGCAGCGCGTGCAGGGTGAGCGCGCCGCGCTTGTACACCCGGTCGTCGAACATGCGCTTGGGCCCGGGATCCCCGATGGCGATGTCCTGCGGCTCTCTGGCCAGGTTGTGCCGGGCCGCCCGGGCAAGTTGATCGGCGGTCGGCCCGCCCGAGGCTTCCGACCAGATCCATTCCGCGTAACAGGCGAAGCCCTCGTGCAGCCAGATGTCGCGCCACTGGCGCAGGGTCAGGCTGTTGCCGAACCACTGGTGCGCCAGTTCGTGCGCGACCAGCCGTTCGGAGCCGCGACGGCCGTCGCAGTGATTGGCGCCGAACACCGAGATGCCCTGGGCTTCGATCGGGATCTCCAGGTCGTCGTCGGTGACGACCACCGTGTACCCGTCGAACGGGTAGGGGCCGAACCGTTCGGTGAAGACCTCCATCATCCGCGGCTGCGGCGCGAAGTCGTGGTCGAACGCGGCGCGGAGCCGGGCAGGCAGGACCGCGTACATCGGCACCGATCCGTGTTTCCCACCGACGCGGTGCTTGCGGTAGTGGCCGATCTGGATGGTGGCCAGGTAGCTCGACATCGGCTCCGGCTGTTCGTACACCCAGGTGGTCTGGCTGGCCTTGGTCTGTTTGCGTATCAGGGTGCCGTTGGCGAGAGCATGGTACGGGCTGTCGGTGGTGATCGAAATGCGGTAGCTCGCTTTGGAACTCGGGTGATCGTCGCAGGGAAACCAGGACGCCGCGCCGTTGGGCTGGCTGGCAACCAGCGCGCCCTCGGACAGCTCTTCCCAGCCGACCTCACCCCACGGCCCGCGCACCGGCTTCGGCACGCCCGCGTACTGGACGACGATCGAGAGCACGCCGCCCGCTGGGATCTTCTGCTGCGGCGTGACGACGAGCTTGCCGTGCTGGTGGCTGTATTTCCCGGCCTTGGCGCCGTTCACGAACACCTTCGACACCGTCAGCGCCTGCGAGAGATCCAGGCCGAAGCGCGGCTGGACGGCGGTGGTGACCGCGGTGATCTCCGCGCGTCCGGTCAGCCGGTTGCTGGCGACCTTGTAGACCAGTTCCAGCTCGTATCGCGAGACCCGATAGCCCCGGTTGCCGTTCTGTGGCAGGTAGTCGTCGATGGGGACCGCGTAGAACTTCTCACCCATCAGCCCTCCTCACCGGGGTCGTTCGTGCGCTGGGTCCATGGTGCGATCGGGTTGCCCCACCACCTGGTCGACGGGGGCACCGTGTCGCCGCGCATGACGAGCGAGGCGGGGCCGACCGTCGCGCCCGCGCCGAGTCCGGCGGCGGGCAGGGCGACGCAGTGCGGTCCGAGAGTGGCGCCCGCGCCGAGGGTGACGGTGTCCATGGCCATGATGCGATCGTGGAACAGGTGGGTCTGCACCACGCAGCCACGCTCCACCGTGGCGCCGTCGCCAAGTGTCACCAAATCCGCCTCGGGTAGCCAGTAGGACTCGCACCATACCCCGCGACCGATGCGCGCGCCGAGTGCGCGAAGCCAGAGATTCAGCACCGGCGTTCCGGTCGCGGCGCGGGCGAACCAGGGCGCGGCGACGGTCTCCACGAACGTGTCCGAGACCTCGTTGCGCCACACGAACGAGCTCCACAGCGGGTGCTCCTCGGCCCGGATCCGCCCGACCAGCAACCATTTGGCAGCCACGGCGCTTCCGCAGGCCACCGCGCCCGCGACCAGCAGCACGACGCCGCTGAGCAGGGCGGTGGGCAGATGACCGATCCGCTGGGCCAGCCAGGCCAGCGCGAAGAGCACGCCGAGCCCGATGCCGAAGGTGACGAGCACCGGGACGAGCCTGCAGGTTTCCACGACGGCCCGGGCGACGCGCAGCCGCGGCGGCGGAGCGTAGGTGCGGCGGGCGTCGGCGGTTTCGGAGGCGCGGCGCAGCCGGACCGGGGGGCTGCCGAGCCACGAGGAGCCCGCTTTGGCCTTGGACGGTGCGGCCGAGAGCACGGCGACGAGCCCGTTCTTCGGCACCCTTCGGCCCGGCGCGGTCATGCCCGAATTGCCGAGGAAGGCGCGCTTGCCGACCTTGGCCTCGCCGATGCGCAGCCAGCCGCCGCCGAGTTCGTAGCTGGCGATCATGGTGTCGTCGGCGAGGAACGCGCCGTCGGCCACCGTGGTGAACTTCGGCAGCAGCAGCACGGTCGAGGCCTCGACGTGCTTGCCGACCTTCGCGCCGAGCAGGCGCAGCCACAGCGGGGTCAGCAGGCTGGCGTAGAGCGGGAACAAGAAGGTGCGTGCCGAGTCGAGCAGCCGTTCGGTGGACCAGACCTGCCAGCCGACGCGGCTGCGCACCGGATGGTGGCCCTCGGTCAGTCCGATGGCGAACAGGCGCACCAAGACGATGGTCGCCGCGGCGTACATGCCCAGCGTGACCAGCATGGCCACCGGCAGCATCGCGAAGGCGCGGCCCGCACCGGCGGCGAGGGTGGTGGTGTCCCGAATCCACCAGGCGAGGAACGCGCCGCCCGCGCCGAGGCCGAGGATCGGGAGGGCGGCGAGCGCCATCGAGGTGATGCCGAAGATCACGACCCAGTGCGCGGCTCGCGCGGGCGTGTGCGCGGGCCATGGGTGCCGCGCCGGGCCGACCTTCACCGCGGGGGAGCCCGCCCATTCCTGTTCGGCCTTGACCTTGCCCGAGACGGCGGAGCCTGGCGCGACCTCGGCGTTCTTGCCGACCTTGGTGCCGGGCAGCAGGATCGAGCGCGCGCCGATCACCGCGCCGGGACCGATGGTGATCGGTCCGATGTGCACGAGATCGCCGTCGATCCAGTAGCCGGACAGGTCGACCTCGGGTTCCACGCTGCACCCGTCGCCCAGTTCGAGCATCCCGGTCACCGGCGGCAGCGTGTGCAGGTCGACGCCCCTGCCGATACGCGCGCCGAGTGCCCGCGCGAAGGGCACCATCCACGGTGCGCCGGACAGGTTCTCGGCGCCGCTCGCCTCGGACAGCCGCACCGCCGCCCACAGCCGCAGGTGCACCGAGCCGCCGCGCGGATAGCTGCCCGGTGCGATGCCGCGCAGCAGGATGCGCGATCCCGCCACGCACAGGGCCATCCGGCCGGGTGGGGAGATGAACAGCAGGAACGCGATCAGCGCCCACCACCAGGACAGCCGCGGCAGCCAGGGCAGCGATCCCGACCACGCCGCGATATTGCCGACGATGGCCAGCCAGGTCAGCCACTGCAATCCGGTCAGCGTGGTCAGCGGCACCGTGGCGAGCACCTGCACCCATTGCGCGCTGCGCGGGGTGGGACGCACCGTGCGTTCCTCGACCGCGGCGGCGGGGGCGCTGGCATCGAGCAGTCCGGCGAGCGCGTCGAGGCGCGGGTGATCGTAGAGATCGGCGACGGTGATGTGCGGGTGGCGTTCGCGCAGCGCGGTGACCAGCTGGGCGGCCGCGAGGGAGCCGCCGCCGAGGTCGAAGAAGTCGGCGTCGGGTCCGGTCGCCTCGGCGCCGAGGACGGCGTCCCACAGTCCGGCGACCCAGCGCGCGGTGGGGGAGAGGCCGTCGTCGGAGTCCGCGGGCTTGGTCTTGGGCAGCGGCCAGGGCAGCGCGTCGCGGTCGACCTTGCCCGACGTGCGGGTCGGCAGTTCCTCGACCAGCGCGAGGCGCGGCACGAGCGGTGCGGGCAGCTGACCGGCGAGCAGCTCGCGGGCGGCGTGCGCGTCGAAATCGCCGTCCGGCCCGGTGAGATAGCCGACCAGGATCTTGTTGCCCGCCTTGGTGGTTCGGATCGCGGCGGCCGCGGCCGTGACGCCCGGCAGATGCTGGAGCGCGTTGTCGATCTCGCCGAGTTCGATACGCCGGCCGCCGAGCTTGATCTGGTCGTCGGCGCGGCCGAGGAAGAGGAGCCCGGCGCTCTCGTTGCGGACCAGATCGCCGCTGCGGTAGGCGCGTTCCCAGCCGAGCGAGGGGAACGGAGCGTACTTCTCGGCGTCCTTGGCTGGATCGAGGTAGCGGCCGAGTCCGACGCCGCCGATGACGAGTTCGCCGGATTCGCCCTCGCCGACGGGGTTGCCCTGCGCGTCGACCACGGCCAGATCCCAGCCGTCCAAGGGCAGGCCGATGCGGATCGGTGGCTCGCCGGTGAGTAGCGCCGCACAGGCTACGACAGTTGCTTCGGTGGGGCCGTAGGTGTTCCACACCTCGCGCGCCGAATTCCGGCCGCCGGCAAGGCGTTCGGCGAGTTCCGGCGGCACCGCCTCGCCGCCGAAGATCAGCAGGCGGACCGGTTCCAGCGCTTCGGCGGGCCAGGTGGCGGCCAGCGTCGGCACCGTCGAGACGATGCTGATCTCGCGGCGGACCAGCCAGGGCCCGAGGTCGGCTCCGGTGCGCACCAAGGCGCGCGGTGCGGGCACCAGGCACGCGCCGTGCCGCCAGGCCAGCCACATCTCCTCGCAGGAGGCGTCGAAGGCGACCGAGAGACCGGCGAGCACCCGGTCGGCGGGGCCGATCGGCGCGTCCCGCAGGAACAGTCGCGCCTCGGCGTCGACGAAGGCGGCGGCGTTGCGGTGGGTGACCGCGACGCCCTTCGGGGTGCCGGTGGAACCGGAGGTGAAGATGATCCAGGCGTCGTCATCGGGGCTGGGCGTCGCGACGCCGGACTGCCTTGCGGTGGAGGCATTTTCGGTGGGGCGGATGCCGTCGGCGGTGGCGACGGCGCTGACTCGCGCCTCGCCGAAGACCAGCCGGGCGCGCTCGTCGGGATCGTCGGCGTCGACGGGGACGTACGCCGCACCCGCCCACAGCACGGCCAGGATCGTGACGTAGAGATCGCTGCTGCCCGAAGGCATTCGGATGCCGACCCGGTCGCCCGCGCGCACCCCCGCCGCTGCGAGCTCGGTCACTCTGGTCTCGATCGCGGCGAGCAACTCGCGATACGTGATCAGGATCTCGCCGTCGTCGAGGGCGTGCGCGTCGGGATGGGCCTGCGCGGTCGCTGTCAGGATGTCGACGAGGGTCCGCTGCGGGGGCGCCGCCGCGCCGCGCAGCAGGGGGTCGGACAACGACTGCCCGGTCGTCGGGCTCTCGCCCACCGCGGCGTCGACCTGCGGCTGGAGCATCACGTCCGGCCCACCTCTCATAGACCTGCCTTGCGTTTTCCCGATCGTTGTTTCACAGAAGGGTTACCGATTGGCAAACACCACGGTGACCAACTGACCACGGTACCCGCGGTATCGGTGAATCGCCGGTGTGTGGCGACGGTGTGCGGTGTGACGTGGATCGGCGCGCGGTGCGGAGAACCGGCTGGTCGGTGGGCTTCGAGCGGTTGCTAGGCCGCGGAGGCCGCGGTCCCGAGACCGAGCGCGGTGAGGATCCCGGCGCTGGTTTGCTCGAGCCGATCGCGGACCTTCGGGCTGCGCAAGAATGCCATCGCGCGGGAGGCAAGCAGGGCGAGCAGGACCATCTCGACGGCGGCGATGGTGCATTCGACCGCGCCGAGCGCGAGGGTGTTCAGGAAGGTGACTTCGGTCAAGAACTGGGGTAGTACGGCCAGGTAGAAGAGGCCGACCTTCGGATTGAAAAGACACGAGACGACGCCCGCCGTGAACGCCGAGCGAATCGAGGGTGCACCGGCTTTCGCGCCGGTTGCCCGTGTGCCGGAATCGAACTCGGCATCGGTCTGCGCCCGTCGCTTGCGCAAGTCCATCAGTGCGCGAATTCCCAAGTACACCAGGTAGATTCCGCCGACGACCTTCAGCGCCCGATAAGCCGTCGCGGACTGCTCGAGCAGCGCGGCGACACCCGCGGCCACCACCACCGCCCACACCAGGCCGCCGAGCGCCGAACCCACCGCCGCGGCGATGCCGGGCCGGGCGTCGACGATCGAAAAACGCAGTACCAGGAACGAGTCCGGCCCCGGCGTGAGGGACAGCAGGACGCACAAGCCGATGAAGCTGAGCAGCAGGGAAGGCGTCACCCACCGAGTGGAACGCAGTTCGTCGCGCGGCGCAACCGACTTTCGGCCCGCGAAATCCGCCGGTTGACAGAGCCGTGTGCGGTCTGCCAATCTCGGGACAGGTCATGAGTACCAGCGCTAAGCCCCGGCTAGCTGGTCGGCAACCCTCCTCCGCGGTGGGGTGCTCCGGGTGACGACCGGGCCGCCGTCCGTTCGGACGCGGCAAGCGCGGACTCGACGAATCTCTCGATTGCGAGTCCCTGAGCCGACGGGATTACGTGATGACTGCTGTTGTGGACCAGACCTGTGCCGCCCTCGCCCGCGTATCGGGTGACGATCTGCCGGTGCCGCTCGTGCAGGGTGGAACCCGCACCTACGCCAACTTCGACTACGCGGCGAGCGCGCCCGCGCTGGCCCAGGTCACCGACCGGATTCAGCGGCTGCTGCCGTATTACGCCAGCGTGCACCGCGGCGCGGGCTACGCCTCGCGCATCTCCACCGAGTGCTACGAGGCCGCGCGCGGTTCGGTCGCCCGCTTCCTCGACGCAGGCGACGATCAGGTCGTGGTGTTCACCCGCAATACCACCGACTCGTTGAACCTGCTCGCGGCGTGTGTGCCCGGCGACACGGTGGTGCTCGACATCGAGCATCACGCCAACTTCCTGCCGTGGACGCGGCACGGCCGCCGCGTGGTGCGCGCCGCCGACACCGTCGCCGAGACCATCCGGTTGCTGGTGGCCGAGCTGTGCAGCAAGCCCGCCGCGCTGCTCGCGGTCACCGGGGCTTCGAACGTCACCGGTGAGGTGCTGCCGCTGGAGCGGCTCGCCGACATCGCGCATCAGTGCGGCGCGCGCATTCTCGTCGACGCGGCCCAGCTCGCGCCGCATCGGCGAATCAGTTTGCGCGAGACGGGGATCGACTACCTCGCCTTTTCGGGCCACAAGCTGTACGCCCCGTTCGGTGCGGGTGTGCTCGTCGGCCGCCGTGACTGGCTGGACCAGGCGGAGCCCTATCTCGCGGGCGGCGGCGCGGTCCGTGCGGTGAGCGCCGAGCACGCCGAATGGGCGCCCGCCCCGCAACGCCACGAGGCGGGTTCGCCGAACGTGCTCGGCGCGGCCGCGCTCGCCGCCGCCTGCGACGCGCTCGCCGCCATCGATCCCGAGAGGTTGGCCGCCCACGAGCGCCTGCTCGCCGAGCGTCTGCGCGACGGACTGTGCGCCATCCCTGGCGTGGAGACGCTGCGCATCTGGTCCGACAGCCCCGACTCGGTCGGCATCGTGGCCTTCACCGTCGCGGGCTTCGCTCCGGGCCATGTCGCCGCCTACCTCTCGGCCGAACACGCCATCGGCGTGCGCGACGGCCGCTTCTGTGCACACCCGCTGCTCGCCCGCCTCGGCCTCGACGGCGCGCTGCGCGCCAGCATCGGCCTCGGCACCACCTCCGCCGACGTCGACCGCCTCGTCGACGCTCTCGCCACCCTGGTCCGCCGCGGCCCCTCCTGGAACTACAGCCGAACCGACGGCCTCTGGAACCCCACCCCCGAAACCCGCCCCTTCACCGCCGACCCCGCCACCGGCGCCGCCCCCTGCCTCGCCGCGTAGAAGGTCCGAGGCGCGGCTGCGCGGCCGGTCGGGGAGCGGTGTCGGCGGGATACTATCGGCGAGACCGTTCCCGACCGGAGGTGGACCGATGAGCATTCTGCCTGCGTGGGCGACCGATCCGGGTGCGCTGCTCATCACCGAGGCGGGCTACGCGGCCCTGCCCGAGGACGTGCAGCGGCAGATCGAAGTGGTCGACGGTCACGTCATCTTCTGTCGCAGCGGCAGTTTCCAGCACAACAATGTGGCCAGGCGGCTGGCCAATGCGCTGGAGCAGGCGCGTCCGGCCGAACCGTGCACCGGGGTCGTCACCGATTTCGAGATGCACTACGTCAAGGGCAGGCCGGGTAGCCCCGGATTCTCCTTCCGCAGGCCGGATGTGGTGCTCCACCGGTGCGTCGAGGAGGATCGCAAGCTCACCACCGCCGACGCGCTGCTGGTCGTGGAGGTCGTGTCACCGGGTTCGGAATACACCGACACCGTCGACAAGCGGGCCGAGTACGCGCACGAGGGGATTCCGCTCTACCTCGTGGTGCATCTCGACGCCGAGCGCCGCGTCAAGATCGTTCAGGAGTACCGCCTGGACTGGGCCAGTCGCACCTATCGGCTCGCCGAGACGCACCAGGACGCGCTGCGGCTGACGGGGCCCTTCCCGATGGAGGTCTCGTTCAAGGAGTTGGACGGCGCCTGAGGCGGTTCAGTCCTGGAGCGAGGACGGGCGGTGGTAGCGGCCGTTGTAGTAGAGCAGGGGTGCGGCGGAAGGCTTTTCGTCGGTGTTGTCGTGAACCCGGGTGACCAGGCCGACGACGAAGGTGTGGTCGCCGATGGGGATGAGTTGCTGCACGACGGCGCGGACCCAGATGGGGGTGCCGTGCAGGACGGGTTCGCCGGTGTCCAAAGTGGTCCACAGGGAGCGGTCGGTGAAGCGTTCCTGGGCGGTGCGGGCGAAGCGCTGGGCGATGTGCTGCTGGTGTTCGCCGAGAAAGTGGATGACCACGGAGTCGGCGTCGAGCATCGCGGCCATGCTGGACGAGGTGTGCGCGATGTTGAACGACACCAGCGGCGGTTCCAACGAGAGCGAGGCGAACGAGGTCGCGGTGAAGCCGACCGGCCCGTTCGGGGAGCGGAGCGTGACCACGGTGACGCCCGCCGGATAGTGGCGCATGGACGCGCGATATTGCTCGGCGGTGATTCCGCTCAGATCGTCGGGGATCCGGATGCCCGTGTGCGGCTGCGGTGCTTCGGTCACATGACGAAAGTACGCCCGATTCGCCCGCTCCGGGCCGCGCGATTGTTGTTCGATTGCCGTTCGCCGGGGAAACGTGCAGGTCGCACGGCGGTGTGACTTTCGACGGCGGCCGCGAAACGGAACTCGGTAGGAGATTCAGTCCACGTCGATGGGCAGCCCCGCGGTGATACGGACCAGCTCGCGGAACGATGTGCGGAACAACGTGTTCGGGTGCCCGCCCGCCGCCCACACCTCCGGATGCCTGGCCAGCGCGTTGTCCACCCAGGTCGGCAGGTTGGCGGGATGCCCGACCGGCGCGACCCCGCCGAGCGGCTGACCGGTCACCTCGCGCACCAATGCCGCGGGCGCGCGGGTGAGCGTGCCCTCCAGCCGTGCGCCGGTCTGCTCCAGATCCACCTGGTGCGCGCCGGAGACCAGTAGCAACACCGGATCCTCGTCGAGCAGGAACACCAGTGATTTGGTGATCGCGCCCACCTCGACGCCGAGGGCGCGCGCCGCGTCGGCGGCGGTGGGGGTGGGTGTCGGCTGGCTGAGGATGACGCCGTGATGGCCGCGCGCGATCAGTGTGTCCGCGACCCGGCAGGCGACCGGAGGTAGCTGGGCCCTGCTCATGAATCCAGATTAGAGCGATTGCGGGCCGTACGCGGGCGGAGTGAATCGCTCAGTACTCCGGATATCCCCCTGCCGGTCCGAGCATCGTGGTGATCCGCTCCCTTGTGATCCGCGCCAGTTCGGTGACGCAGTGCGGATCGCCGTGCGAGATCCCTTCGTGGACAACCTCTTCCAGTGCGCGATCCAAGTCGGCCGGGGAGAGCGCGAGCAGTTCGAGATCGGCCTTGGCGAGCAGCGCGTCTCGATCGGGGTAGGGGCGCGCGTCGACGAGCGTGACCGCCCAGATGACGTTGCCGCAGCATTCGAACATGGTGTGGACGGCGCTGGAGTGCGGCAGGGTGTTGAAGCGGTCGAGGCCGATCCCCTGGTGCATCAGCATGATTGCCTCCCAACCCGATGTGCTGGTTTGCCGTTGCCGACCATGATCCGCCTGCTGCGGCACCTGAACCAGTGCGATGCCGAGTTTTTGCGCAGGATTAACAGACCGCGTGGACGCCTGTCCGCCGTCGCCGCCGATCCGCCCGAGCGGCCGCGTGCCGAGCGTATACGCTGTACAAATGACTGATTGGAAGGCTTTCGCCGTCGAGACCAAGGACAACGTCGCGCAGGTGACGTTGATCGGTCCCGGCAAGGGCAATGCGATGGGCCCGGACTTCTGGCGCGAACTCCCCGAGATCTTCCGCGAGCTCGATGCGGATCCGGAGGTGCGCGCCATCGTGCTCACCGGTTCGGGCAAGCACTTCTCCTACGGACTCGACCTGCCCGCCATGGCGGGTACCTTCGGTCCGCTGCTCGCCGAGAAGGCGCTGGCCGCGCCGCGCACCGATTTCCTCAAGGAGATCCGGCGGATGCAGGCTTCGGTCACCGCGGTGGCCGAGTGCACCAAGCCGGTCATCGCGGCGATCTCCGGCTGGTGCATCGGCGGCGGCCTCGACCTGATCGCGGCCGTCGACATCCGCCTGGCCAGCGCGGACGCCAAGTTCAGCCTGCGTGAGGCCAAGGTCGCGATCGTCGCCGATATCGGTTCGCTGCACCGGCTGCCCGGCATCATCGGCGAGGGGCACCTGCGCGAGCTCGCCTACACCGGCAAGGACATCGACGCCGCGCGCGCCGAGAAGATCGGCCTGGTCAACGACGTGTACCCGGACCAGGAGGCGGTGCTGGACGCGGCGCACGCCATGGCACGCGAGATCGCCGCCAACCCGCCGCTGGTGGTGCAGGGCGTGAAGGACGTGCTGGACCACAAGCGCGCCCCGGAGGTGGCCGATGGCCTGCGCTATGTGTCGGCGTGGAACGCGGCCTTCCTGCCCTCGGAGGACCTGACCGAGGCCATTCAGGCCGTGTTCGAGAAGCGTGCTCCGCAGTTCAAGGGTCGATAAGACGGCCAATTCGTTTGCCCGACCGTCCACGCACCGGACATACTTGCGACGAACAACTAATTGATTGACGCAAGTAAAGGTGGCGGTGCGTGGACGCGGACGACCTGTCGATCGACACCATCGCGGTGCAACTCACCCGGCTCCAGCGGATCCGGGATCGGACCGCGCTCCAGATCCGTACCAAGGACGGCGTGGACCCGGCCGTGTTCGCGGTGCTGTTCCGCCTGCTCTGCGACGGTCCGATGCGCTCCGGAGCGCTGGCCGAAGCGGTGTTCTCGGACGCCTCGACGGTCAGCCGCCAGGTCGCCCAGCTGGTCGAGCGGGAACTGGTCCGCCGGACGGCCGACCCGGCCGACGGACGCGCCACGGTGCTCGAGGTGACCGAGCGCGGGCGCGAGGTGGCCGAACAGATCCGCAGGCGCCGCCACGACAACCTCACCCGCGTGATGGCCGAATGGACGCCGGACAACCGGGCGCTGTTCGCCGGCCTGCTGCGCCAGTTCGTCGACGACTTCGAACGCGCGCGACCCGCGATGGTCGCGAGCCTGCGGCACCCGGACGTGAACGCCAGTGGGACGGGGAGCGATTCGTGACGGCCCCGACCGCCGTGGCGGCCCCCGCGGGCTTCAGCCACCGGCAGATCCTGACCATCCTCAGCGGGCTCATGCTCGGCATGCTGCTCTCCTCGCTGGACCAGACCATCGTCTCGACGGCGATCCGCACCATCGCCGACGACCTCGACGGCTACGCGATGCAGGCATGGGCCACCACCGCCTACCTGATCACCGCCACGCTCACCACGCCGCTGTACGGCAAGTTGTCGGACATGTTCGGGCGCAAGCCCTTCTACATGGCGGCCATCAGTATCTTCGTGGTCGGCTCACTGCTGTGCACGCTCGCGCAGTCGATGTACCAGCTGGCCGCCTTCCGCGCCGTCCAGGGCATAGGCGCGGGCGGCCTGATGTCGCTGGCGCTGGCCATCCTCGGCGATATCGTCAGCCCACGGGAACGCGCCCGCTACCAGGGGTACTTCCTCGCGGTATTCGGCACGTCCAGCGTGATCGGCCCGGTGCTCGGCGGCGTGCTCGCCGGGCAGGACACGCTGCTCGGTGTCAGCGGCTGGCGCTGGGTGTTCCTGGTCAACGTGCCGGTGGGCCTCCTCGCGCTGGCGGTGGTGTCGCGGGTGCTGCGCCTGCCGAAGCGGCCGCGCTCGACCGACCGGGTCGACTGGTGGGGCGTGCTCGTGCTGGCCGTCGGACTGGTGCCGCTGCTCATCGTCGCCGAACAGGGGCGCGAATGGGGTTGGGGCAGTGGTCTTTCGCTGACCTGCTACGCGGTCGGTGCGCTCGGCATCGCCGGGTTCGTCGTCGTCGAGAAGGGGTTGAAGGACGCGGCGCTGATCCCGCTGCGGATCTTCGCCAACGGGACCTTCGCGCTGGGTGTCGTCATCTCGTTCGTGGTCGGCGCGGCCATGTTCGGCGGCATTTCGTTGCTGCCGCAGTACCTCCAGGTGGTGCGCGGGGCGAGCCCGACGCTGGCCGGTCTGCAGATGATGCCGATGGTGCTCGGGATGATGATCGGTTCGGTCATCTCGGGCCAGTTGATCGCGCGGACCGGGCGCTACCGGATCTTCCCGATCATCGGGGCGGCCACACTCACGCTCGGCCTGTTCCTGCTGCACTTCCTCGACGCGGACAGCCCGCTGTGGCTTGCCATGCTCTTCATGGCCTGCACCGGCTTCGGCCTCGGCAACCTCATGCAGCCGCTCACCCTCGCGTTGCAGAACGCGCTGCCGCCCAAGGACATGGGCGTCTCCACCGCGGCCGCCACCTTCTTCCGGCAGATCGGCGGCACGCTCGGCGTCGCGGTGTTCCTGTCCATCCTCTTCGCGCAGCTGACGCCGAACATCACCGACGAAATGCGCGCCGCCGCCGACGACCCGAAGTTCGGGCAGGCGGTCCTCGCCGGAGCGCAGAGCGACAACCCCGCGGACGCGGCGCTGGCGAAAGGCCTGCTCGCCCAGGACACTTCGGCGGCGGGCGAGGTGCTGCGGGACAGCTCGATCGTCCAGCAGCTGAACCCGGAGCTGGCCCGGCCCTTCCAGGTCGGTTTCGCCGAATCCATGTCGACGGTGTTCCTCGCGGTCACCGGCCTCGCGCTGGTCGCGCTGGTGCTCGTGCTGTTCTGGAAAGAGGCGCCGCTGCGCACGGTCGGCGGCATTCAGGCGGCGAACGACAAAGCCGAGTCGGCGGCGAACGACAAGGCCGACACTGTGGTGGACGGCAAGGCCGACTCGGCGGCGAGCGACAAGGTCGGTCCGGTGGCGGACGGCAAGGCTGAGTCGGCGGTGGACCGCAAGGTTGGTCCGGTGGTGGACGGCAAGGCCGAGCCAGCGGTGAACGGCAAGGCCGACTCGGTGGCCGACGTCGCGGCGCGCATGGTGGAGCAGGCGGGCCTTCCGTTGCCTGGCGGCGCGACTGTGGAGCCGCCGCTGGAGCAGAGCGCGGGACTCGAGCGTGCCCGCCGCGGCGTCGACGCTCCCGATTCATGAACATCGGCCGCCGATTCCTGGAACGGCTGCGGCGATTGCCCGCGGCCGTCGGCTACCTGGTGATCGGCGGCGTCACCGGCCTGCTCGCGCTGTTCGGGGCGATGGGACTGTTCGTCGTGGCGGTCCTGAGCCTGATCGGGGTGGGTATACCCGCGCTGCCCGAGGCAGCGCGATTGCTGCGGCCACTGGCGGCATTCGAAAGGCGAAGGGCGGCGGCGCGGCTCGGCACGCCGATCGAGCAGGTCTACCGCCCGCTGACCGGTGACCTGCGGGAGCGGCTCGCCACGCTCGTCGCCGATCCGGCCAACAAGCGCGATCTCGGCTGGCTGGCGGTGCACGCGCTGACCGGGTTCCCGCTGGCCGGGCTGGCGGTGGTACTGCCGGTGAGCGCGGTGAATCAGGTGCTGATTCCGGCGTATTGGCGACTGCTTCCCGAAGGCGCCATCAACAGTTACGGATTCGTGGTCGACTCTTGGTCGCGAGCGGTGCTGAGCTTGCTGATCGCGATTCCCGTCGGCGCGCTGGTGCTGCGCTTTCCCGCGCTCGCCGAGGTGCAGGCGCGGGCGGCCAAGGCGCTGCTCGCCCCAGGCGAAGACGCCGTGCTCGCGCACCGGGTGGCCGAGCTGACCGCGACGAGGGCCGCCGCGCTCGACGCGCACGGAGCCGAACTGCGCCGCATCGAGCGGGACCTGCACGACGGCGCCCAGGCCAGGATCGCGGCGGTGATCATGCAGCTGGGGCTCGCCGAGCAGCTGCGCGAGCGAGACCCCGAGGCCGCCGCGGGCATGGTGCGCACCGCGCAGGACACCGCCACCGCGGCGCTGGCCGAACTGCGCGACGTGGTGCGCAGCGTCTACCCGCCGGTGCTCTCCGACCGCGGCCTGGCCAGTGCCATCTCGGCGCTGGCCGCGCGCAGCCCGATCCCGTGCGTCGTCGACCTCGATGCCACCGGCCGCCGCCCCATGGCGGTGGAGGCGGCGGCTTACTTCGTGATCGCCGAGGCTCTCACCAATGCGACCAAACACGCACGGGCCGAACACCTCTCGGTCACCCTCGGCGGCACGGCCGAACTGCTCGTCGTCGAGGTCCGTGACGACGGCGCGGGCGGCGCGGAGGCTACCGAGGGCGGCGGACTCGCGGGCATCCGGCGGCGGGCCGAGGCGCTCGACGGCCGGATGACGCTGGACAGTCCGCCGGGTGGGCCTACTGTGGTGCGCGTGGAGCTGCCGTGCGGGTCGTGATCGCCGAGGACGACGCCCTCCTGCGCGAGGGGTTGGTGTTGCTGCTGCGGACCGCGGGCATCGAGGTGGCCGCGGCCGTCGACAATGCCGACGACTTCCTGGCCGCCGTCACCGCCGATCGTCCCGACGCGGTGGTGGTCGACGTCCGGCTCCCGCCCACCTACACCGACGACGGGCTGCGCGCCGCGGTGCGCGCCCGCGCGATCCATCCCGGGCTGCCGGTGCTCGTGCTCTCGGCCTACGTCGAGGACAGCTACGCCGCCGAACTGCTCGGCGACGGCGCGGGCGGTATCGGCTACCTGCTCAAGGAACGGGTCGGCAAGGTCGACCGATTCCTGGAATCGCTGCGCCGCGTCGCCGAGGGCGGCACCGCGATGGACCCCGAGGTCATCTCGCAACTGCTGGTGCGGCGCAGGGTCGACGACCCGCTCTCCGCGCTCACCGCGCGGGAGCGGGAGGTGCTCGCGCTGATGGCCGAGGGCCACGCCAACCCGGCCATCGCCGAACGGCTCGTCGTCACCGAAGGCGCGGTGCACAAACACATCAGGAACATCTTCGCGAAGCTCGGCCTGGCCGCCGACGAGGCCGGGCACCGCAGGGTGCTTGCCGTGCTCGCCTACCTCGACGCAGGCCCCGGATCGTCCTGACAGGTCAGGTCGCTCTCGGGCAGCGTGCCGTCGCGGAAGTAGGTGTTGACCGCGGCGTAGACGCAGGCGTTCGGATACCGTCCGAAGATCGAGTGGATCGGCACGTCCTGCAGGGTGACCATGCGTGAGCCGGTCAGCGCGCGGTGCATGGCGAGCGCCCCTCCGTAGGTCGTGCGGGTGTCGCCGGTGGCCTGCACGATCAAGCTCGGCACGGAATTGCCGATGGCGGTGGGACTTTCGATTGGCGGCGCCCAGAACGCGCAGGGGGTGATGTTGTTGGCGAACGCGCCGAACAGCGGCTGACTCGCCCTGCTCGCCTCGATATTGCGCCAGTACCAGGTCGGGTCGCGCGGGGCGTCCACGTCACCGCACATGATCGCCATCTGCGCCGAGCTGTCGTTCGGCTGCGCGGTGAGCATGGCGGCGAGGACGGCGGCGAGTTCCTGGCTCGGCTCCACCGGCACGCCCGCGGCCGCGTCGAGCAGCTGGCGCAAGTGGTCCGCCACCTGCGGGTACAGGCGAGGATCGTCCAGGCCGACGAACAGCACCATCGGCACGCTGTGGTCGTCGACCTCGAACTCGCCGAGCCGGATGGGCCGCTCGTTCGCGCGGCGGACGAGGTCGAGCACGGTGGCACGGACGGCGGCGCGATCGCCGCCGAAGCGGTACTCGCCGTCGCGGGCCGCGGCCCAGTCGGCCCACAGGTCGAAGGCCGCCTCGTTGGCCGGGCCCATGTCCTGGACCATGCCGACCGGACCGTAACGCTGCGGGTCCACCGAACTGTCCAGCACGAAGCGGTCGGCGCGCTGCGGGAACATCTGGGTGTAGACCGCGCCGAGGTAGGTGCCGTAGGAGGTGCCGAAGTAGCTGATTCGGTCCTCGCCGAGGATGCCGCGGACGACGTCCATATCGCGCGCGGTGTTGCGGGTGGTGACGTGGCGCAGCCACTCGCCTTCGCCCGCCGCGCACCGCGCCGCGAGTTCGGCTTGTTGCGCAACGGATTCCGCGTAGCTCGCGGCGTCGACGCCCGCCGACTGCAGTCCGAAGCCGCGCGACCAGCCGCAATTCACCGGGGTCGAGCGGCCGACGCCGCGCGGATCCATGCCGATGAGGTCGTATCGGGCGCGCACCTCCTCGGTCATCGCCTCGCGGACGTCGGCCATGGCGTCCAGACCGGGGCCACCGGGACCGCCGGGGTTGGACAGTATGACGCCGCGCCGCTGCGCCGGATCCGCGGCGGGGATGCGGGAGATGACGACGGTGAGGGTCGCTCCTTGGGGCGCATCGTAATTCAGCGGGACGGTGACATCGGCGCACTGTGCGCCCAGCGGGTCCAGACCTGGATCGTCGCAGGACTTCCATGCCGGTTGCTGCCGGTAGAAGTGGTCGAGCCCTGCCTCGGCCGATGCGGGTGCGACGGTGAGGAATCCGGCGAGTACGGCCGCCGCGGCCGCGATCACCTTCGTGGGATGCACTGTGGAGCCTCCGATTTCGTTCGACCGCACCGGGAGCGGTGCGGTGCGGGACTAGCACACGGCGGTGTCGAACGCTTGCTGCACCAACACCGCATTCTCCTCGCTGGTCGGCAGCTGGTTCACGGTGATGGTCACGGCGTGTCCGTCGGCGGTGACGCCGTTGCGGGTCTCGAATCCCGGGATGCTGCCGCCGTGCCCCCACACGTCTTTTCCGCAGGAGTTCGGCAGGTGGATGAGCCCCAATCCGTAGCCCGCCTCCGGCATCCGGTCGAAGGGCACGGTGCGGCGCATCTCGTCGAGTTGCGCGGCGGGCAGCAGGCGGCCGCCGAGCAGCGCGCGGAAGAAGCGGTTCAGGTCGGCGCCGGTGGCGATCATCGCGCCCGCGGCGTCGGCCCAGGAGGGATCGAGGTCGGTGAAATCCACTCGCGTGCCGCCGATCTCCTGGTAGCCGACGGGATGCGGTCCGCGGATGCCGGTCTCGCCTGCCGCCGGAAACCAGGTGTCGCGCAGGCCGAGCGGCTCGATGATGCGCGCGGTGATCTCGTCGGCCGCGCTGCGTCCGGTCGTTTGCTGGATCAGCATGCCGAGCAGGATGTAGTTGGTGTTGGTGTACACCGCGCGAGCGCCGGGCTCGTAGCGCGGCGGCATGGTCATCGCCAGGCGCACCAGTTCGGCAGGGTCGTAGCGCCGCAGGCGCACCGCCTCGGTGTCGATCTCCAACTGCGCCGTGCCGCGCTCGGCGCGCAGCTCGGGATCGCCGCCCGCCAGGTAATCGGGCAGGCCGCTGGTGTGCTGGAGCAAATGGCGCACCGTGATGCGGTTCCCATCGTTGCCGCTGCCGCGCACCACGCCGGGCAGGTAGCGCTCGACGGGCGCGTCGAGCTCGACCTTGCCCTCGGCGACCAGTTGCAGCACGACCGTCGCGACGAATGTCTTTGTGTTGCTGCCGATTCGCACGCGGGCGTCGCGTGGGATGGGCGCGCCCGTGGCGATATCGCCGACACCCGCGGTAACGGTGCGGTCGCCCGCATCGGTGGTCAGCACCGCCTGCGCGCCGGGGAATCCGCCGCGCACCGTCGCGTCCAGCGCCCGCTGGATCGCTGCGGTCCGGCCTGCGTCGCCGGTACCGGAGGGCGTGTTCTCGGCGCCACACGCCTGGGCGCCGAACAGCGCGGCGAGACAGATCCCGGCCGCGGCCGCGCGCAGGCCGCGCTGTCGAAAAACGGTCATCAGCTGCGCGTTCCTCCCGTGCTGAAGCGGCACACCACTTGTGCGCTTTACGTCTTCGAGCCTAGGAACGCGAGGCCGTCAAGACCATGACGCCCGCACCCGGATCCGCGGTGGTGCACGCTCACCCCCGCGAGGTAGTGCCAGCACTACCTCGGAGACGCGCGGAGGGTAGGGAAGGTGGAATCGCCCGAGGGTTGGGGTGTTCGAGCCCTAGGGGTGGCTGTTCAACGTGGTGCTCCCGCCTACCTTTTGAGAGGTCAACATCAACCTCGCTTTCCAGGAGCAGTGAAATGCGAATCAAGTCCTTCCTCGCCGCGGGCCTTCTTGCCACCGCAGCCGTCGCCGGGGTGTCGACGGCTGCCACGGCCAGTGCCGCGCCGACCTACCAGGCCGCGAGCTACGGCGGCACCTACATCGGCACCTACGCCACCTTCGAAGCCTGCCGCGCCGACGGCGTCTCGCCCAGCACCGGCGGCTACTACTGGGAGTGCGTGGAGGTCTGGGAGGGCTGGGACCTCTACATCTACTACTGACGGTTCGCGAAACCATCCGTGAACGGCGCTGCCGCACCGTGATCGGATTCCTGGGGACGTCCGGCATCGGCCGGGCGTCCCCCTTTTGCATTCGGGAGCGACACGATCCGGGACAACGAAAAGGCGGGAGGTCCGTACGGACCTCCCGCCTTCGTTCGTGTGGCTCAGTGGCCGCCCTGCTCCTGCAGGCGCTTGAAGGAAGCCTCCACCTCGGCCTCGGCCTCGGCGCGCCCGACCCACTCCGAGCCCTTCACGTACTTGCCCGGCTCCAGGTCCTTGTAGCGCTCGAAGAAGTGCTTGATCGCGGAGAGCTCGAACTCCGGCACGTCGGCCAGGTCCTGGATGTGGTTCCAGCGCGGATCGCCCGCGGGCACGCACAGCACCTTGGCGTCGCCGCCCGCCTCGTCCTCCATCTTGTACATCGCGACCGGACGCGCCTCGACGATCACGCCGGGGAACACCGCGTCGGGAAGCAGGACCAGCGCGTCCAGCGGGTCACCGTCCTCGCCCAGCGAGTTCTCGATGAAGCCGTAGTCGGCCGGGTAGGCCATGGAGGTGTAGAGGAAGCGATCGAGACGAACTCGGCCGGTCTCGTGATCGACCTCGTACTTGTTGCGAGAACCCTTGGGGATCTCGATGGTGACGTCGAACTCCACGCCATCTCCTTCTGTGCTGCATCCGGTGGTTCGAGCCAGGCGCGACCGCCGACTCGCCAGGTTGTTCGGGGGAACGGTAGCGGAACGAGGATAGTGTGATCGGTGGGGCCGAGGTTCAAAAGGGCATGGGTGCGCCGGGTGGTGCGCGGCAGCCGAGTCAGGGAGACGACGGGCACGTGTTTGGTCGGAACAAGAGGAATATCGGTGATTTGGCTGCGCGGCGCCGCCGCAGGATGTGGATGGGATTCGGGGCCACCCTTACCGTGCTGCTGATTGCCGCTGCGGCCGCGCTGGTCGTCTTCCGGCCGTGGACGCCGGAATTCCGGCACGGCGGGCTGACCGTCGCCGCGCCGCCCGCTCCGGTCAAGCCCTTCCCGCAGGTGGCGCCCGCTCCCGCCGACGCGCCCGCGCCGAGTCCGGCCGGGGTCGTCGCCGCGCTCGGGCCCGCGCTGGGCAATCCGGATCTCGGCGCGTTCGCGGGCGTCGTCACCGACGCCGACAGCGGGACCATGCTGTGGAGCCAGGATCCGGGCACGCCGATGATCCCGTCGTCCACCGCCAAGATCCTCACCACCGCGGCCGCGCTGCTTGCGCTGCCCGAGGAGCAGCGGGTCACCACCAAGGTGGTCACCGGGGTGGCGCCCAACGAGCTGGTGCTCGTCGGCGGCGGCGATCCGACGCTCACCGCGCAGGCCGACGGCAAGGGCTACTACCCGAACGGTGCGCGCCTGTCGGATCTGGTCCCGCAGATCCGCTTCTCCGGGTACGCGGTGGACACCATCGTCGTCGACACCGCCGCCTTCGCCGGACCGACCATGGCGAAGGGCTGGGAGGGCGCCGACGTGCCCGGCGGCTCCATCGCGCCGATCGAATCGGTGATGATCGACGGCGGCCGCCTCGAGCCGCTGGTCGAGTACTCCCCGCGCACGACCTCACCCGCGTTGGACGCCGGACGCAGGCTGGCCGCCGAACTCGGGCTCGACCCGGCCAGGGTGCGCGCGGGCCGGGCTACGCCGGGCGCGGCCGAGGTGGCGAGCGTGCAGTCCGCGCCGCTGCGCGACCGGCTGCGCGACATGATGGTCCACTCCGACAACGTGCTCGCCGAGACCATCGGCCGGGAAATCGCCGTGGCGACCGGGTACGAACCGTCGTTCGACGGCGCGGTGGCCGCCGTGGCCGCCACACTGGTGAAGGCGGGCTTCGATATGAACGGGGTGGTGATGCACGACACCAGCGGACTCTCGACGGACGACCGCATCCCCGCGCGCCTGCTGGACAAGATTGTCGCCACCGCCGCGCAGTCGGCCGGTGACACGTCGGCCCGGCCGGTCGGCAGCAAGGCGCGGCCCGCGGGCGAGAAGCTCGCCGCCACGCTGGCGCCGCTGCTCGACAATCTGCCGGTCGCGGGTGCGACGGGCTCGCTGGCCAGTCGATATGTCACCCAGAACCGGGGCGGCGCCGGGTGGGTGCGCGCCAAGACCGGAACTCTCTCGGTGGCCAGCACGTTGGTCGGATATGTGCTCGACCGAGACGGCCGGGTGCTGACCTTCGCGTTGATGTCGAACGATCGGCCGCCGGAGGTGAGCAGGCCCGCGTTGGACGCCATCGCAGGCACGCTTCGCAACTGTGGATGCTCGTGACGGGTGGTTGACCATGTTCGAAGGCGTTGACAAGACTCGCGAATCCGCCCTTGCCGATTCGATATCGGACGGCAAGGCGCAGCGGCGTCGCTCCGGGCTGTCCGGTGCCGTCGACTGGCGGCTGGCCGCACGCACCGGCGCCGCCCTGGTTCCGCCGGGGCCGCGCACCTCGCGATATTCGGCCGAACAGGTCGTCGCCGAACTGGCCGAGGCGTCGGTGCGGGCCGAGGGCCCGGTTCGCGACGTCAGCGGATTGCTCGACGATCAGCCGGTGCCCGCGGCGCGCGTGGTCGACCGGCCGGGCTGGATCGACGCCGCCGCCGGCTCCATGGCCCAGCTCACCGGGACCGGCGGCGAACCGCAGGGCCGCGGCCTGCTAGCGGGCAAACCCGCGGGCGTGCAGGCGGGCGCCATGCTGGCGTTTCTCTCCACGGCGATCCTCGGCCAGTACGACCCCTTCACCGGACCGGACGGCACGCTGCTGCTCGTCGCGCCGAACATCATGGCCGTCGAGCGCGCGCTTGGCGTCCCGTCGAGCGACTTCCGCTTCTGGGTGTGCCTGCACGAGGTGACCCACCGGGTGCAGTTCTCCTCCGCGCCCTGGCTGGCCGGCTACATGCGCAACAATGTCGACGTCCTCTCCGAGGTGGGCGACGAACCGCTCGCCGACATGCTCGGCCGCCTCGTCGAGGAACTGCGGGACCGCCGCCGCGGCACCGCGCCCGACGACCCGGCCACCCGCGGCGTGGTCGGTCTGCTGCGCGCCACGCAGGCGCCGCCGCAACGCGAGGCGCTCGACCGGCTGCTCATGCTCGGCACCCTGCTCGAAGGCCACGCCGACCACGTGATGGACGCCGTCGGCCCCAGCGTCATCCCGTCGGTCGCGCAGATCCGCGCGGCCTTCGACAAGCGCCGCAAGCGCCCCACCAACCCGCTGCAGCGCCTGCTGCGCGCCCTGCTCGGCGTGGACGCCAAGGTCGCCCAGTACGTGCGCGGCAAGGCCTTCGTCGATCACGTCGTGGATCGCGTCGGCATGGAACGGTTCAACGTCGTGTGGACGGACCCCGACACCCTGCCGTTGCCGGACGAGATCGAGAACCCGGACCGCTGGATCGCGCGCGTCCTGGGCTGAGCGAGCGCGCATGATCCGCGGCCCCTCGCGGCCCGGCGAGTGAAACTTCGATCCTGGCGGGTCGCCGCGCGGATTCGCGGTTCGGTCCCGGCATCGCGCCGCACGCGGCGTGGGTAGTGTCCTCGGCATGGGCCGTGCGGTACGAGCGACGCCCGGGCAGCGCGAGGCGACCGGGGCGGAGGCGGGCAGCGCCGCGCCGAGTGGGCCGCGCAGATTGCCGGAGACCGCGGCGGTGCTCGAGGTCAGGCGCGCGGTGCGGGCCTGGGCGGGGGAGTACCTGGCCGAGGGCGCGGCGGTCGCGGTCGGCCTGTCCGGTGGGGCGGACTCGCTCGCGTTGACGGCCGCGGCGGTCGTCGAGATCGGGCACGTCGACGCGCTGATCGTCGACCATCGCCTGCAAGAGGGCTCGGGGCAGGTGGCGGCGGATGCCGCCGCGGCGGCGCTCGCACTGGGCTGCCGGTCGGCACGGGTGCTCGCGGTGGAGGTCGGCTCCGAAGGCGGCGTGGAAGCGGCGGCCCGCACGGCCAGGTACGCGGCGCTCGACACCGCCCGCGACGGCGCACCCGTCCTGCTCGGCCACACCCTCGACGACCAGGCCGAGACCGTGCTGCTCGGACTCGCCCGCGGTTCCGGCGGACGCTCGATCCAGGGCATGGCGGCCTACGCCGAACCGTGGGGCAGGCCCCTGCTCGGCATCCGGCGGGCCACGACCCGGCAAATGTGCGCCGACCTCGGTCGCACCCCACACGAGGACCCGCACAACCGATCGCCGGAGTTCACTCGTGTCCGGCTGCGCACGGAGGCGTTGCCGCTGCTCGAGGATGTGCTCGGTGGTGGCGTCGCGGCCGCGCTGGCCCGCACCGCCGAGCAGTTGCGCGAGGACGGCGCGGTACTCGACGTGCTTGCCGATGAGTTGCTGGAGGCCGCGCGGGTGCCACGCGCCGCCGCGGGCGGTCGGAGCGCCGCCGATGATGAGGTGGCGCTGTCCATCGAGATACTCGCCACTGCACCCGCCGCGCTGCGGCGCAGGGCGATCCGATCCTGGCTGTTGGACGGCGGGGCCAAAGCCCTGACGGACAAGCATTTACGGGCGGTGGATGCCCTGATCACGGACTGGCGCGGACAGGGCGGTGTGGCCGTCGGCGGCGGGTCGCCGGACACGAGGTTGGTTGCCGCGCGCGAACATGGCAGGCTGACACTGCGCGGACAAGACCGATGTCTGCGCAGTGACTGATGCCGAGCGGGATCGATCGAAACCAGCGGCGCACCGGAAGGGAAACCAACTGACGTGTACGGGGACGACATCGCGTCGGTGCTGATCACCGAGGAACAGATCGCCGCCAAGACGCAGGAGCTGGCCGAGCTGATCGCCAAGCGCTACCCGGCCGACGCCCCCGAGGGCGACCTGCTGCTGGTCGGCGTGCTCAAGGGCGCGATCTTCTTCATGACCGATCTGGCCAAGGCGCTGCCCATCCCGACCCAGATGGAGTTCATGGCCGTCTCCTCCTACGGTTCGTCCACCTCCTCCTCGGGCGTGGTGCGCATCATGAAGGACCTGGACAAGGACATCGCGGGCCGCAACGTGCTGATCGTCGAGGACATCATCGACTCCGGCCTGACCCTGTCCTGGCTCAAGCGCAACCTGTCCACCCGCAACCCGGCCTCGCTCGAGGTGGTCACCCTGCTGCGCAAGCCGGACGCGCTGCGCACCCCCGTCGAGGTCGCGCACGTGGGCTTCGACATCCCGAACGAATTCGTCGTCGGCTACGGCCTCGACTACGCCGAGCGCTACCGCGACCTGCCCTACATCGGCACCCTGGACCCGAAGGTCTACGGCGGGGCCTGAGCCCGCCTGGCCGCGTCGCTGCGACGGCGGCTAGGGCAGCAGCGCGAAAATCGTTGCCGGTGAACCCGATCCGCCACGGTAGAGCGGCCCGCCGACGAGTGTCCACGCGCCCGTCGCGGGCAGCTCCGCCAGATTCGCCAGGCACTCCAGGCTGATCCGGTGCTCGCGGTAGAGCAGCTTGGACACCGTGTAGGAGTCGTCGGAGCCGAGATCGGGGCCGAAGGTGTCGATGCCGAGCGCGCCGCGTCTGCCGAGCCGCCCGGTGCGCAACAGCCACTCCACCGTCTCGACCGCGAAACCAGGCTGGCGACCGGCCGATTCGCCGGTGCCGATGAATTCCGGCCCGCCCCATTTGGCGTCCCATCCGGTCCACGCGATCACGGCCGCGCCGTCCGGGATGCGGCCGTGCCGCGCCTCCCACCGCCGCAGATCGTCCACCGTGACGGCGTACTCGCGGTCCGCCGCGCACCGCTCGCGCACGTCGATCTTCACCGCGGGCAGCAGCAGATCGGCCGGGTCCAGCTCGTCGGCGGCGAGCCCGTCGGCATGGAAGTGGATCGGTGCGCCCCAGTGGGTTCCGGTGTGCTCGCCCTGCCGGATGTATCGCAGGTAGTAGCCGTCGTCGGCCACGGTGGCGACGACATCGGCGCGGAACTCCGGATCGCCGGGAAAGATCGGCGTCGTCGCCGGATCGTGCACATGCGACAGGCTGACCAGCCTGCCGAACGGTGGCTTCATCGCGCTCCTGGGTGGGGGTCACAAACCCGGCGCCGTCACCCGCCGCAGCGCGTCCAGATCCTGCTCCATGGCGCGGAACAGCAGGTAGACCGCGACGAAGGCGACGATGCTCGCGATGCACATTATCCGCAGTGTGACAATGATCTTGGCCAGGTCCGGGGTGTGCAACAGGGTCGAGCCCGCGACCGCGATGAGCGGAATCGACGCGGCGAGCAGCAGATACCAGCCGCTGCGGCGGCGCAGCGCGCGCAGATCGTCCGCCGCGCCCTGTTCGACTCCGCCCTGCCCCAGGAACATCGGGTACACGCACCGGACGATGAAGAAGTTCGTCAGCAGGAACGGATACGTCACCGCGATGACGCCCGAGATCGTGTGCAGGATCATGAAATGCGCGTAGTCGCTGGCCGATACCGGGTCGGTGGTGCCGCGCAGCGCGAGCGGATAGACGAGGCCCGACAGCAGCCACATGCTGAAGATGATCAGCGCCGCCCGATCGCCGAGCCGCACGGCCGAGGCGCGCGCCTTGCGCAGCGTGTCCTCGTCGTAGCGGACGCCCGCGCGCAATCCGTGCGGCACCAGGATCAGGTATCTGGCCAGGTAGATCAGCAGCACGGTGCCGACCGCGAAGCCGAACCCGTTCACGATCACCGAGTAGATCTCGAACTGGCGCTGCGTCTGTGCGGACTGCCTGCTGTGCATGAGCATGTTGTTGTGGTCGATGTTGTAGGCCGAGGCCAGCATGTTGGGCACCGCGATGGCCAGGCCGACCAGCACCACCCGCCAGGCTCGCAGCCGCACCCGCCAGCTGCGCTCGGGCGGGTCGACCAGGTCGCGGGCCCGCGGGTCCAGGCACAGATCCAGCTGCTCGGCCAGCACCGCACCGTTCTGCCAGCGCCGCCGCGGGTCGGGGTCGAGGCAGGTCAGCAGGACACGGCGCAGCGCGGGCGGACAGTCGCCGGGCAGCCGGGCCAGCGCCGCCGCGGGCACCCCCGCCCTGCGCGTCCGGAGGGCGGCCTCCACGGTGGCTGGGTTGTCGGCGAAAGGTCTTGTCCCGGTCAGCAATTCCCACAGCAGGACGCCGAGCGCGAAGAGGTCGCTGCGGGCGTCGGGCGCGGGGGCATCGGGGTCGAGTGCGGCGGCGAGCTGTTCGGGGGAGCGATAGGCCAGCCAATCGCGCAGCGCCGCAGGGGAATCGGGCGGCGCGGCGGTGCTCTCGCCGGGGGCGAAGTCGGCGAGCTTGGGAATGCCCTCGCTGGTGAACAGCACGTTGGCGGGGTCGATGGCGTGGTGGGCGATGCCGTGGCGATCGGCGTAACCGAGCGCGTCGGCGAGGCGACGGCCGATCCAGGCGACCGTTTCCGGCCAGCTGAGCGTGGCGAGCTCGGCGCGCACCAGGGAGTCCGCGGGCCGGATCTCGCCCTTCGCCTCGATCGCGGCGTCCAGCGCGCCGAGCAGCAGCGCGCCGCCCATGCCGGGGTCGGCCGCGCGGCGTCGCTGCAACAATTCCGCGCGGCGGCGCTCGAGCAACTGCGCCGCGGTGCCGCCGGGCAGGTACTGCATGTAGACGAGCCTGCCGATCTCGCCGCCGAAGGCGAGCATCCGCTGGTCGAAGACGCGCACGATATTCGGGTGGTCGAGCTGGACCATCGGCTGCGGGTCCGCGCCGCCCGCCGCCGCCACCCGAACCGCGACCACCCGCTGCATGGACAGCTGCCTGGCCAGGAACACCCGCCCGGCGCGGCCGCGGCCGAGCTCGGTCCGCAGGTCGAAATCGTCGACCCGCTGCCCGGGGACGAGATCGGCGGGATCACGGTCGACCCGCACCACTCCCGCGTGGCTGTGATCGCCGCTGAGCCGGGCGCGCACCGCGTCGGCCAGTTCCGGGTACTCCGCGAGGAACTCCTCCAGCGGCAGCGGGCCACGGCTGCGGCGGGCGGCGAATTCCTCGCAGACCAGGTCGACCAGCTCCGGGCTTGCGTCGACCTCGGGAAATTCCTTGCGGTACTCAGCGATGCGCTTGGCGGGTCCGCGCCCGCCCCAGCGGTGCCGCAGGTCGATGCGGACCAGGTTGGTGAGCACCGCGACCCTGGCCTCGGTGCCGTCGGGCACGTAGTCGGCCAGGTGCGGTGGGTTCGTCCGGGCGGCGCGCACGCAATGCTGCCAATCGGCGGTGAAGCGTGCGACCGGGTCGACGCGCGCGATGGTCACGGCCGCTCCGCGGCGGCGCGCGGCCGATCGTCGTACCGGCGCGCGCGGCTCTGTGCGCCCTGCTGCGGGCCGGTCTCGCCGCTCGTGACCACCCGCTCCAGCGCGCGCAGGTCCGCCTCGAGAGAACGGAACAGCAGATACGACCCGACGAAGGCGATGATCGCGCCCGCGCAGAGCACGCGCACCGCGACGATCACCTGGGGGATGTCGCTGGCGGGCAGGAAGGTCACCCCGGCCACCGCGAGCAGCGGCACCGAGGCGGCGATCGCCAGGTAGCCGTTGCAGCGCCGGTCGAGCCTGCGTAGCCGGCCCGCGTCCTCGACGCTGATGTCACCGTGTTTCAGGAAGATCGGATAGATGCTGCGGATCATGTAGAAGGTCGCGAGGAAGAACGGGTACGACCCCGCGATGGCGCCGCAGACCACCAGCGAGGCCATGAAGTGCACCACCGCGTGGGCGGGAATCCCACCGGTGGACAACTGCATCGCGACGGGGAAGGTGAGCGCGGCGAGCACCCACAGCAGGAACGGGATGGCCACCGCCGTCTCGCCGAGCCGCAGCGTGTCGGTTCTGGCGCGGCGCAGCATGTCCGGGTCGTAGCGTCTGCCCTTGCGCAGCCCCCTGGTCACCGAGAGCACATAACGCGCGGAGTAGATGATGGTGATGAACCCGATCGGGAAGAACACCGCGTTCACCGCGCCGGTGATGATCAGGAAGGTGCGTTGAGCGTCCTCGGTCATTCGGTCCACGATGAGGTTCTGGTTGTGCTGGATGTTGTAGAGCGAGGCCAGGATGTTCGGCAGGGCGATGGCCACGATCAGGACCGGGATGATGTACGGCTGCAACCGCTGCCGCCAGCTGCCTGGCTTCGGGTCGACCAGGCCCCGCGCCCGCTCGTCCAGGCACATGTCGAGCTGCTTGGCCAGCGTCGCGCCACTGGACCAGCGCTCGCTGCGCTCGGGTTCCAGGCAGGTCAGCAGCACGCGGCGCAGCGCGGCGGGACAGTTCTTCGGCACTCGTTCCAGCGCCGCGGCGTCCACCCCGACGCTGCGCCGCTCCAGCATGGCTTCCAGCGTGGTGTCGTCGCCGCGTTCGCCCGCGCCCGCGGTGGTGTCGTCGAAGGGCTTCGCGCCGGTGAGCAGCTCCCACAGCACCACGCCGAGCGAGAAGATGTCCGAGCGGGTGTCGAGGTCGGCGGCGGAGCGGTCGCGTCCGGGGTGACAGGCCTCCAGCTGTTCGGGCGACATGTAAGCCAGCGAGCCGCCGAAGTAGGCGACCGGGCTGGTGCCCTCCACATTGCGGCTGAAGCTGATGTTGAAGTCGGCGAGCTTCGGCACGGCCTCGGCGGTGAGCAGCACGTTGGCCGGCTTCACGTCGCGGTGCAGCACGCCGTGCGCCGAGGCGTAGTCCAGCGCCTCGGCCAGCCTGCGGCCCAGCCAGGCGACGGTCTCCGGCCAGCTCAGGGCGGCGATCTCGGCGCGCACGCTGGAATCGGTCGGGCGGATCTCGCCCTTCTCCTCCATCGCCGCGTCCACCGCGTCGAGCAGCAGCTGGCCGCTGCGTTCCTCCGGCGGGGTGGCGCGCACCCAGCGCAATACCCCGAGCAGCGTGCCGCCGGGCAGGAACTGCATGTAGAGCAGGCGCAGCCGCCGCGCGGATCCGCTCGTTTCGCCCGCGTCGAGCAGCCGCTGATCGAAGACCCGCACGATGTAGTCGTGGTCGAGCTGGGCGAGGGTCTGCGGCTCGGTGCCGTGGTCGGCGGAGATCTTCACCGCGACCAGTCGCTGCATGGAGCGCTGCCTGGCCAGGAAGACCCGGGCGAACGCACCGCTGCCCAGACCGGTCAGCAGATCGAAGTCATCGATGCGCTGGCCGATCTCGATGCGGTCCAGTGGGTCGAGACGACCCGGCCCGGTACCCATCGTGGTGCCGATCGCGGTGGCCGTTCCGGTCAGATCGGCGGTACTCGCTGCCTCCGCCGTGGGGTTCACGCCTCTACCACGTTCGGATGCGGTGTTTTGGTTCAGCGCGTCGGTGGGATCCGGCCCCGATCCGGGCGCGGTGGCCGCGAGCACAGTGCGGGTGGAGTCGTCCAGCGAGGCTTGGGTGGCGTCGTCGTCGGGGCCGCCGGAGTCCCCGCCCGGCCCGCGCGGAGAGTCCTCCAGCGGGGTGCGCCGGGTGCTCTGATCGACGTCGTCGGCATTCAGCAGATCTCGTAACTCGGCCGCTTGATGCGGATATTCGCGCAGACATTCACGGGGGTCGACGCGCTCACCGCTCTGACGGCGGACGACGAATTCCTCGTACACAAGACTGGCCGGTATGTTCCGCTCTTCGAGCTCGGGGAATTCGGCGCAGTATTCGGCCAATCGTTTGCGCCGTGGCGCGGGCCGGGGTGTTTGCGGGCGACTCGATCCGATCGCGGTCCTGCGCAGCCACCGGTACCGCATATCCACTCGGACCAGTTCGATCAGCGCCTGCCTGCGCAGGGTCCGCGCGTCGGGTAGGAACGCGGTGATCTCTGGGAGCGGCCCGGGCCCCTCATCTGGGGCGATACCGACCACGGCGGCCCACGCCGCGGCGAAGGACTCCACCGCGGCGAGCTCGGATCCGATCAACTGGCCGCCGGCTTCGGAGTCGGAAGCCGCGTCCGGACGGGAATTTCTATCGGAGTCGGCACTCATTATGGACCTACTAGCTGTGGCGGAAGTCGGGAAATCCGCGCCGTCGGTTGGTGGCTGCGCCGGATAAAATCCGCCACACCCGACGTCATCGTCCCCCGAGCCGTATCGGGAATGATAACTTGCGCCTCAACAGCGGATCACCCGATTTCGACAACGATGCGACGGGGGCGAATCAGCACATGCACAACAAGGCTACGGCGGTGGCGGACGGCTCGGCAGCAATCACCGAAACCGCGGGCACGGAAACAACGTCGGCCCAGGAGGCGCCCACGGGCGCGAGCGAGCGAGAGGCGCCGCATTCCGGCGAGGAAGCCGACACTCCGCGGGGTCCCGCGGCGGACATCGCCGCAAGTGTGCGCGAGGGCTCGCTGACGCCGACCGAGGTCGTCGACGCGGCCATCGAACTCATCGCCGCGGAGGATGCGACGACCGGCGCGTTCAGCGTGGTGCGAGCCAAGCGCGCCGTCGCCGAGGCCATCGCGCTGGAACAGCGCACGGATCTGGACGTGCTGCCGCTGGCCGGTGTGCCGGTGGCGATCGAGCACAGCATCCCCGTGGCGGGCGAAACGGTGCTGTGCGGCTCGGAGGCGACCGACACCGGGCAGGCGACGGCCGACCATCCCGTGGTGCGCAGGCTGCGCGACGCGGGCGCGGTCGTCGTCGGGCTCACCACGGTGCCGGAGCTCGCTCTCTGGGCGACGACCGACGACAAGCGCAGGATCACCAGGAATCCGTGGGACATCAAACGCAGCACGGGCGGATCCTCCGGCGGCGCGGCCGCTGCAGTCGCGGCCGGGTTCGTTCCTGTGGCGCACGCCAACGACGGTCTCGGCTCGGTGCGCATTCCCGCGGCCTGCTGCGGCGTCTACGGAATCAAGCCGGGCAGGCACACCGTGCCCGCCGAGGTGGGTGTCGACTCCTGGGGCGGCATGGTGGAGAACGGTGTGCTCGCGACGACCGTCGGCGACGCCGCGCTCGCGCTCTCGGTCATGGCCGCCCGTCCGGACCTAGCCGACTTGGAACCGCCGGGCCGACTACGCATCGCGCTGGCCGTCACCCCACCCTCCCGGATGGCCCGCCTCGACCCGCACTGGGCCGAAGCCGCACAGAAAGCCGCGTCCGTCGCCGCGGCCGCGGGGCACCGGGTGGAGACGACAGCGCTGCCGTACGGCGACTCCGTGTTCGCGCTGCTGCTCCGCTGGCTGACGGTGGCGCTGCCGGAGTCGGCCACCCTCGCTCATCCCGAACGTCTGCAACCGCGCACCCGCCGTCATCTGGCGCTCGGCCGGTTCGTCCAGCGGCTCGGGCTGGTGCGCCCCGTACAGGTCGACCGGGTCGAAGCCCGGCTGCTCGAATTCTTCGAAGACTACGACGTGGTGATCACTCCCACGCTGGCTGCCGCGCCGCCGCGGGCGCGCGCCTGGCACCGCCGAGGCTGGCTCGCCAATGTGCTCACCGGCTTCCGCTTCTCGCCGTTCACGCCGATCTGGAATCTGGTCGGCTGGCCCGCCGCCTCCGTTCCGATGGGCATGCACCCGTACTCCGGCACGCCGGTCGCCGCCCAGCTGGCCGGTCCGCCCGGCAGCGAGGCCACCGTGCTGCGCCTGTCCGCGCAAATCGAACAGCTGCATCCCTGGCGGCGCACCGTGCGCTGACGGTGCGCCGGGAACCGTCTAGCTGGCCAGCTGTTGCTGCTGGGTGGAGAAGCCGCCCTCGACCGCGCGCGTCGCGAACTCCAGGATGGTCGGGCGACTGTCGTCGGCCCGCCACGCGACCGCGAGCTCGCACGGGGCCAGTCCGCTCAGCGGCCGTGCGGTCAAGCCCGGCCAGCGGTACATCGGCACGTTGTTCTCGGCGAGCAGGCAGACACCCAGACCGAGGCTCACGGCCTCGAGCTTGTCTTCGGGCGTCGCCGCCTCGGCGCCGATCTTGGGCTGGCGCCCATTGCGCGCGTCGTTGCCGAGCCAGAAGTCGCGCACCGCGCCCGCTTCGGAGGGCAGTGCGATGAACGGCTCTTCGAGCAGGTCGGCGAAATCGATGCTGTCCTGATCGGCGAGCGGGTGGTTCTCGGGCAGCAGCACCCAGCGTGGCTCGGTGCGCAGCACTTCCCAGCGGTACCGGTTCGGGTCCGGCAGCGGCAGCCAGACCAGGGCGAGGTCGGCCTGCCGACCGGCTAGGCCGCTGGACGGGTCGGTCCAGGAGGCGGCGTGCAGGGCCAGCCGGTGGCCGCTGGCGCTCTCCAGATCGTTGAGCAGTCCACGGCCGAGCGCGGACTGGATGCCGACGCGCAGCACCTCGCCCGCCTCCTGCAGGGAGACGTTGGTGACCTCCCAGAGTTCGAGGATCTTGCGTGCGCCTTCGAGCAGCTCCTTGCCCGCGACGGTCAGCGCGACACTGCGCTGGTTGCGGTCGAACAGGACCACGTCGAGCTGGCGTTCCAGCTGGCGGATCTGACGCGACAGAGTCGGTTGTGCGATATGCAGCCGCTGAGCGGCGTTGGTGAAATGCAGTTCCTCAGCGACGGCGACGAAATACCGCAGGTCGCGCAAATGCGGGTCCATAGCCCCTTGCTATCAGAATCAGTCCTCAATTTCCAGCCTTATCAGGCCGAAAAGTTTGGATACGGGTGCCGAAACAGTCGACAGGTTTGTTAGGGACAGCATATTGCCTGACGTGGTCATCTGCACCATCGGCTCGGCGAATTTCCGGCACCCGCCTCGGCTTTGCCGCCGCCAACATTCTTTGGTCGCTTGACCAGCGCTTATGTTACAGATCCGTGATCTGCGCGCGGGGTTGCCGGGGGTTATCCGCAAACCCAGTCACCGAACAGAAACCCGTCGCTGACCGGCCGTATCTTGTTACGCCCGAAAAGAGTGATATTGGTCACAATTTGACCGTATGGTTGCATAGAGCGAGTGACGGCGGCTGCCACCAGCCGTCCGCCGGGTGCGACATCCGGCACACACGACGAAGGCGCTGTGATCGACGGCAAACCGCGATCACAGCGCCTCCGGACCCGCCCGGGGTCTTACACGCCCCTGGCGCGCTCCTCGTAGGCCTTGCGCTTCTCGGCGTCGATGTCGTCGAGGAATGCGTGGCTCGAGCCGAGTGCCCGCGCTATGCCGTCGCCGACTGCCTCGGGCAGCAGGCCGACGACCTGGGAGATGATCCCGGCCACCGCGGTGACCCTGACCTTGGACCGCGGCGTCGCGATCAGCCCGACGATCGCGTCGGCGATCTCCTCCGGCTCGGCGGGGCGCAGCAGCTTCGGCCCGCTCACACCGGCGCCGAGCTCGGTGTTGGTCAGCGTGGGCAGCACCGAGGAGAAGCGCACGCCCGTGTCGCGGTACTCCTCGCGGAGGGTGTCGGTGAAGCCGAGCACCGCGTGCTTGCTGGCGTTGTACGTGGCAAGGCCGGGGATGTGCGTCTCGCCTGCGAGCGATGCGATGTTGATGACGTGCCCGCTGCGGCGCGGCAGCATCCTGGCCAGCGCCAGCTTGGAGCCCAGGATCACACCGTAGACGTTGATGTCCAGGATGCGGCGGGTGATCTGATCCGGCTCGTCGGCGAATTTGCCGGTCGGCATGATGCCCGCGTTGTTGATCAGCACATCGATCGGGCCGATGGTGCGCTCGACCTCGTCCAGGAAGGACTCGAACGAGGACGCGTCGGTGACGTCGAGCTTGCCGTACAGCTCGAAATCACGGGCCGCGCCGGATTCCTTGACGGTGGTCTCGTCGACATCGCCGATTGCGATCTTGGCGCCGAGCGCCTGCAACGCGGTGGCGGTCGCCAGCCCGATGCCGCGAGCGCCGCCGGTGATGACGACGACTTTGCCTCGGATCTTCGCCGGGTCGGTCACTTGTTGTCTCCCTTGAGTTTCAGCAGGGCGGGAAGGTCGACACGGCGCAGACCGCGCGCGCCCGCCGCGCGCATGGCGCCGAGCGCGGTGAGCAGCCTGGGGATCTGGTACGGGTGCCAGAACAGTTCCCGCTGCTGGGTCGGCAGGATCGGCTTGGTGATCGCCTGCTGGCGGCAGTACTTGCGCACGCCATGGGCGCCGCCCCAGCGCGCGCCGACGCCCGACAGGCCCCAGCCGCCCATCGGCAGCGCGTAGCTGAACAGGTTGGCGAAGACATCGTTGATGTTGACAGCGCCCGCGTTCAACTGGCGGGCGATGCGCTCGCCGCGATCCTTGTCGCCGGTCCACACCGAGGCCGACAGGCCGTAGATGGAATCGTTGGCCAGCCGGATCGCCTCGGCCTCGTCGGCGACCTTCATCACCGGCAGCGTCGGGCCGAAGGTCTCCTCGGCCACGCACGACATGCTGTGGTCCACGTCGACGAGCACCGTCGGCTCGAAGAACGTGCCCTGTCCGGTGCGCTTGCCGCCGGTGAGCACCTTCGCGCCCGCCGCGACCGCCTCCTCGACGTGGCGCTGCACGATGCTCACCTGGTTCTCGTTGGCCAGCGCGCCCACGTCGTGCTTCACCTCGCGACCGTCGATGCCCTGGCGCAGCGCCTTCACATTCGCGGTGAGCTTGGCGACGAATTCGTCGTAGACAGGCGCCTCCACGTAGACGCGCTCGACCGAGATGCACACCTGGCCCGCGTTGAACATGCCGCCGAAGGCGATGCCGTGCGCGGCGCGATCGAGGTCCGCGTCGGCGAGCACGATGGCCGGATCCTTGCCGCCGAGCTCGAGGCTGTACGGGACCATCCGCTCCACGCAGGCCGCCGCGATCTTGCGGCCGGTGGCAGTCGAGCCGGTGAACTGGATGTAATCGGCATTGCCGACCACCGCAGCGCCAGTCTCGCCCGCGCCGGTGACCACGGCGAATACCGGCGGCGCGCCGATTTCCGCCCAGCCCCTTGCCAATTCGAGCGCGGACAGCGGGGTGACCTCGGACGGCTTGAGGATCACCGCGGCGCCCGCGGCGAGCGCCGGGATCACGTCCATCACCGGCATGGCCAGCGGGAAGTTCCACGGGGTGATGACGCCGACCACCGGGTACGGACGGTAGACGGTGGTGAGCTTCTTGACCCGGGCCAGCGGGCTGTGCGGTGACGGGTGGTCGTCGGCGAGGAACTTGCCTGCGCGGCGTGCGTAGTAACCGATCAGGTCGGCGCCGAAGGACGGATCGATGAGGGCGTCGGCGCGCGGCTTGGAGGTTTCCGACTGGAGCACGTCGGCGAGATGCTCGGTGTTGTCGATCAGCCAGTCCTGGAGTTTCAGCAGCCATTCCTTGCGGCCCTCGGCGCCGATGGCCTCCCACTCCGGCTGGTAGAGCCGCAGCTCGCGCACCTTCGCCGCCACCTCGTCGGCGCTCTGCGCGGGCACCGTGCCGACGATCTGGCCGGTGCCGGGATTGCGCACCTCGATGACGGTCGGCGTCTTCTTCGCGGCGGCCGGTTTCCGCGCTGAGGTCTTCTTCGCCGCGCTCGGCGCGGACTCGGTGTTGGTCACTGCTGTTCTCCCACTGGCGTTGTGTGCACCGCAGACGCTCGGCGCTGTGAATCAGCTCACTGAACTATGAGCGTGACACAATGGCGGGTGAGATTCTTGGCCCATCTTGTCAATTGAAACGGGTCCGCTTGTGTCAAAAGTACAAAGTCTCGAGGGTGAATCCGGCGCCGCAGATCCGCGCGGCCGCATCGGGCCGAACAGCGCGGTGGTGCGCGACTGGCTGGCCGACTACGTCTTCGAGACGATGCGGACCGAGACGCTGGAGCAGGTCGTCGACCGGCTCGACGGCGCGATCGTGGCGCGCGTGCCCGAACTGGCCGACCGCGACATGAGCCGCGACCTCGCGGCGAGCACGCGGGCGCACGCCAGGACCATGCTGAGCGGCCTGACCAGCGACACCTTCGAATTCGCGCTACCGGAGGAGGCGCACGCCTTCGCCCGCACCATCGCGCGCCGCGGCTTCGACCTGCGGCTACTCCTGCGCACCTACCACGCGGGCATGGAGGCGGTGCTCGACTACATGACCGACGCCGTCGAGCAGCGCGACGTGCCGCAGGAGATCGAGCGGGCCGTCATGCTCCGGCTGTTCGAACGGTCCACCAAGTGGGTCAGCATGTCGGTGGAATTGCTGACCGACACCTACATGGAAGAGCGCGAGCGGGTGCTGCGCGCGGCGCTGAACCGGCGCACCGAGACCGTGCACGCGCTGCTGTCCGGCGAGGAGATGGACGCCGATCAGGCCTCGATCCGACTGGGCTACCGGCTCGGGCAGCAGCACCTGGCCTTCGTGCTGTGGACCGACGAATCCGAACCCGGCGGCGAGGGGGAGTCGACCGGGCTGCTCGACCGCGCCGCCGCCCGGGTGGCCGCCGAACTCGGCAGCGCGCGACTGCTCACCGTGCCCTCCGGAGCCAGCGGGATGTGGGCGTGGACCGGCCTCGACGATGCGGCGCACGCCGCCGGCCTCGCCGGTCCGGGAAAGCTCGAACGACTGCTCGCCGCCCACGTGTCCGCGCCGGTGCGTGTCGCTTTCGGGGTGCCCGCCGCGCGGGCGGGTGGATTCCGCTCGAGCCACCGGGAGGCGGTCGCGGCGCGGCACGTCGCGGAGCTGGCCCCCGGCGACGGACCGCGCGTCACCGCCTACCGCGACGTCGAGATCGCCTACCTCGCCGGATCGGACGTGGCCGCCATGCGCGGCCTGATCCACCGCGAGCTACGTGAACTCGCGGGCACCGACGCCACGGCCGTCCGGCTGCGCCGGACCCTGCACGCCTATCTCGCCAGTCACCGCAGCCCGGAGGCCACGGCGAAACTGCTCGGGGTACACAAGAACACCGTCCGCTACCGAATCCAGCGGATCGAGGAAATGCTCGGCCATCCGATCGAGCAGCGCGGCCTGCCGTTGGAGGTCGCGCTCGCCTGCGTCGAGGCCTACGGGGTCTAGATCCGCGCTAGTCCCTCCCGCTGGACCGCACCGGCGGTTCGGTGGACGGCGCGATCGAGGTGTCCGGCAGCTCGGCCAGCAGGGTCGTGGTCGCCGCGGCGATGGTAGCCACGGCTTTGTCCACGGCCGCTTTGGTCGTGCTGCTGAGGCCGGACACGCCACCGACCTTGCGCACATACTGCAGTGCGGCAGCATAGATTTCCTGCTCGGTAGCGGCAGGTTCCAGACCACGCAGGACGGTGATGCTCTTACACATGCGTGCACATTAGCCCTCTGTCCGCCGATGCGGCAGGGCAAGAAACGAGCGAGTCGAAAATAGGCTGCGAAGATGCGGCGCGTCGGGCGATTAGCACGGCTGGGAGCGGATCGATGGGGAACAATCGGAGGCATGCCTTCCCGCGGTATACCCACGTTGACGACCTTCCCGTACGAAGAGCTCGACAAGCGGGAAGAGGACCACTGGTCCGGTGCCGCGATATCCGACGACGAGCTGCGGGCCCTCGCGCTGGGCGGCTTCTACTCGTCGCGCTGGGACGCTTTCCACGACGCGCTGCTGCTCGGGCCCGAACGCGAGCATCCGCTCGGCGATCGCAGGGAACTGGCCATCGATACACTCACCGGCGCCTGGGGCATCACCGACGGCACCGAGGCGCAGGCCTCGATGGAACAGTTGCTGGACGGTATGCACGCCCCCCTTTACGCCATGGTGCACCCGCTCGTGATGGCCTCGATCAACGCAAGCGAACGCGACCGCTTCGGCGAGCGCGCCGACCGGCACCGCGCGTTCCTGCGTCAGGTCGGCTCGTTCCGCGGCATGGACAACCCCGAGGCGCTGGTGCGCGATTACGACATCTGGTCGCAGGCCATCAAGATCGGCTTCACCGACCACCTGGCTCGCCCGCTGCCCACCGACATCCACGCCTGGGACCTGGCCCGCGTCGTCGCGGTCTCCAGAATGGCGTTCACGGCCGGCTACCTGGATGCGGACGTGGCCTGGGGATATCTCATGCGCGCCCTCCCGCTGGCCCAGCGCAAATACCGCAACTGGCGCCAGTTCGGTGACGCCTACCTCGCGGGCTGGACCTACTGGCAGGCCTGCGAGGACCTCGCCGAACTCAAGAACGGCGGCGTGGACCGGCGCATGGAGCTGCTCCGCCTGTGGACTCGCCCGACCAGCCCCTGGCGCCGCATCGCGCTGAACGACAAGGGGCCGGACCAGGCCTGAGGGGTCAGGGAGTCGCTACGGAATCCGGCAGGGAGCGCAGGATCCCGCGACCGTAGCGCTGGAACTGGCCGTCGTCGACCATGCCGAGCGAATGCCGCTCGACGAGCAGTTCCCACTCCGAATACAACTGCGCCACACCGGGATCGGCGGGTCCAGCGGCGCCGTCGGCGGACTCGCGGCGGACCGCGAAGTTCACCGCGCAGGCCACCCGCTCGGTGTCGGCGCGGTCGGTGCCGGTGAAACGCAGCGTGACGTTGCCGTCGTGCACGTCGACGGAGGTCTCGCCGTGCATCGCGCCGATCTCGCCGGGAGCCACGGGCGCGCCCTCGGTGGACCTGGCCCACACCACCGCGGGGATGGGCAGCTCGTGCGCGTAGCGCTCGCCGGGGCCGATCGAGATGAACAGCAGCCGCCCGGTGGTCGCGGCGAGCAGGCCGGGGCCGGTGCCCGCGGGCGGGTGCGCCACGGTGACCGCGGTCTCCAGGACGTACTCGTCGGCCGTCACGTAACGATGCAGTGCCGCGATCGCCGGCTTGGCGTCGCGTCGCGGCGCCATCCTGCGCACCGCGCGATCCACGTCCGCGCGGGTCGGCCCGGTCTTGGTCCAGGTCGGCGCGGGCGGGTTCAGATCGGGCGCCGCGACGTCGATGCGCTGGGCGGCCATGATCTGCTCGTTGATCCGCTCCACGATCTCGCTCGCCGCGGGGACGTCGTGCTCGGCGATGAGCACGGGAAGCGGGGTGCGGTCGGCGGGCACCCCGGTGAGCACCGGGGTGGGGTACCGCAGGTAGATCTCGATGACGACGGCGTCGTCCGCGCGCCTGCTCAGCCGTACTTTGAGCAGGTCGGTGGTCGGCACGTCCAGGACGCGCTCACCCTCGCTACCCGGTCGCAGGACGATCAGCCGTCCGCGACCGTGGCGCACTATCGCTGTGGGTGTCCGTAGCTCGACTATGTCCATACCCCCTGCGCTCTGATCCGATGGGCGGCGTTCCCGGGGCTGTTCGTGGTTGTGCGAGCTGCCACCTCCGTGCCTGTCGCTCGCGCGCCGCATATCTCTATTCCGCGGCACCCCGTGCCCGTCGTTCACGCCGCTGTGTTGTGTCGTGTGTCGTGCGGCGCTCTCCGAGCTCTTCAGGTCCGCCGATGGGCCCGCCGATCACGCCGCGATGTTGTGTCGTCGCTCACGATAGGCCGAACATGCCATGATTGTGACCACTCGAGGTAAACCGGAGCGACGAACTCGGGAACCTCTGGCGTCCTCCGACCGTTTACCTGTCGAACTGCACCAACTGCCGAACTGCGCGATGTATCGAGTAGACCGTACGCGGTAACGTGGCTTGTCCGCATCCGAACCTTCCCGGAATCGGGGAGGACCCGGGCGGAATGCACCACGACGCGCCCGACGTTTCGCTAGGCAGAACCGGAGACACCGGAAAGGACTGGCCGCCCGGCCTACGCTCTATGAACCGCAAGACAGTGTTCCGCACCCTGGCAATAGTCTCGGGCATCTTGCTCGTGATCTATGCGTTCAGCTACTTCGGCGATGACACGCGCGGCTGGAAGAGCGTCGATACCTCGGTGGCGTTGAGCCAGCTGGACGACAAGGGCAACGTCAAGAACGTCCAGATCGACGACCGCGAGCAGCAGCTGCGCATCGAGCTGAACAACGGCAACGACGCTACCGATGGTCAGAACAAGATCATCGCGAAATTCCCCGGAGGCAGCGAGACCTCCGCGCAGATCTTCGACACCGTGCAGAAGTCCGGTGCGCCGTACAACACCGTGGTCAAGCAGGAGAGCTGGTTCACCCAGATCCTGCTGTTCGTGCTGCCGATGGTGATCCTGCTCGGCCTGTTCATCTTCGTGATGTCCCGCATGCAGGGCGGTGGCCGCGGCGGCATGATGGGCTTCGGCAAGTCCAAGGCCAAGCAGCTGTCCAAGGACATGCCCAAGACCACGTTCGCCGACGTGGCGGGCGCCGACGAGGCCGTCGAAGAGCTCTACGAAATCAAGGACTTCCTGCAGAATCCGGTGCGCTACCAGGCGCTCGGCGCGAAGATCCCCAAGGGCGTGCTGCTCTACGGCCCGCCCGGCACCGGTAAGACGCTGCTCGCGCGCGCCGTCGCCGGTGAGGCGGGTGTGCCCTTCTTCACCATTTCCGGCTCGGACTTCGTCGAGATGTTCGTCGGCGTCGGCGCCTCCCGCGTGCGCGACCTGTTCGAGCAGGCCAAGCAGAACAGCCCGTGCATCATCTTCGTCGACGAGATCGACGCGGTCGGCCGCCAGCGCGGCGCGGGCCTCGGCGGCGGTCACGACGAGCGCGAGCAGACGCTGAACCAGCTGCTCGTCGAGATGGACGGCTTCGGCGACCGCACCGGCATCATCCTGATCGCGGCGACCAACCGCCCCGACATCCTCGATCCCGCGCTGCTTCGCCCCGGCCGCTTCGACCGGCAGATCCCGGTGAGCAACCCCGACCTGGCCGGTCGCCGCGCGATCCTGCGGGTGCACTCGCAGGGCAAGCCGATCTCCACCGAGGCCGACCTGGACGGCCTGGCCAAGCGGACCGTCGGCATGTCCGGCGCGGACTTGGCGAACGTCATCAACGAGGCCGCGCTGCTCACCGCGCGCGAGAACGGCGCGGTCATCACCGGTGAGTCGCTGGAGGAATCCGTCGACCGCGTGATCGGCGGCCCGCGCCGCAAGAGCCGCATCATCAGCGAGCACGAGAAGAAGATCACCGCCTACCACGAGGGCGGCCACACGCTGGCCGCCTGGGCGATGCCCGACATCGAGCCGGTCTACAAGGTCACCATCCTGGCCCGCGGCCGCACCGGCGGCCACGCCATGACGGTGCCCGAGGACGACAAGGGCCTGATGACCCGCTCGGAGATGATCGCCCGCCTGGTCATGGCGATGGGCGGCCGCGCGGCCGAGGAGCTGGTGTTCCACGAGCCGACCACCGGCGCGTCCTCCGATATCGACCAGGCCACCAAGATCGCCCGCGCGATGGTCACCGAGTACGGCATGAGCGCGCGCCTCGGCGCGGTCCGCTACGGCCAGGAGCAGGGCGACCCGTTCCTCGGCCGGTCCATGGGCATGGGCTCGGATTACTCGCACGAGGTCGCCCGCGAGATCGACGAGGAGGTGCGCAACCTCATCGAGGCCGCGCACACCGAGGCGTGGGCGATCCTGAACGAGTACCGCGACGTGCTCGACGTGCTGGCCACCGCACTGCTGGAGCGCGAGACCCTGCACCGCAAGGATCTCGAGGAGCTCTTGGCCGCGGTGGAAAAGCGCCCGAGGATCACCGCGTTCAACGACTTCGGCGAGCGCGTCCCCTCGGACAAGCCGCCGGTGAAGACGCCGGGCGAGCTGGCCGCCGAACGCGGCGAGGCTTGGCCGCCGGAGCCGGTGCAGCCGTCGCTGGCGGC
>NZ_BDBP01000062.1 GCF_001613045.1 Nocardia lijiangensis NBRC 108240
GGGCGGCAGCTGCCCGGTCGCCGCGGCGCGCGCCAGCGGCTCCACGAGCGCGGAGGCGACCATGCACCACCACAGCGTGCCCGCAATGCGCGGCGAGGAGGTGCCCCAGGACTTGCCCATCTCCGCGATCCGCGCGGTCAGCCATTCCGGCCGCGTGAGGGTCGTGCCAGGGACCGTGCTCACCACGCCAGGGGACTGCGCAACCATTCCGATTCGACTCCGATCCAGCCACCGACCAACGCGTACGTGCCGAGAACCCAGAGCGTCGCAACAACCAGCAATACGGTAGCTACCGCAGCGGTCGTCCGCATGGCCACGCCTCGCGAGGAGTACCAGGCCATACCCTGCCGATACCGGTCCCGCAGCCAGGTCAGCGCCCGGCGCGCCCAGGCGAATTCGGTGGCGAGGATGCCGAGTCCGGCGAACACGATCGCCCAGCCCGGACCGGGATACGGAATCGCCAGGATGCCGAGTGTCAGCACCAGAACGCCGATCACCGCCACACCGATCCGGTAGGCGAGGTTCAGCGTAGGCCGGGTGGCCACTCCGGTGCGGAAGGCATGCCACCCGGTCGGCTCGTCGGCCGGCTCGTCGGTCGGTCTCTGGTCCAGCTCGGCACTCACATCAGCCAGCGTACGAGAAAGCCGGGAGTGCGGAATCGCGCTCACCTGCTGGCAAACACAGAGAAAACCCGCGGGAACCGAGGTTCCCGCGGGTCGTCCCCGCGTTTCGATCAGACCAGTTCGGGCACGGCGCGGTCGTCCGCGTCGTCGATGTGGGCCAGTCCCTCGATCGTCACCTCGATGACCCGCGCGTTGGCGATGTCGAAGAACAGACCCGAGACCCGCACGCCGCGCTCGAGCACGGCCCTGCGCACCGCCGGGTGCCGGTGCAGCGTCTCCAGCTGCAGCGCCACGTTCACCATGCTCAGCTGGTCCACCTCGCCGTAGCCCGCGGAACGGGCCGCCTCGGCCACCGGATGACCGCCACGGAACTGGTCCAGGCTGGGGTGCGCGTGCGCCAGCCACGGTCCGATGCCGGGGCCGGTGTCGGCGCCGGAGTACAGCGCCTTCATGGCGCCACAGGACGAGTGGCCGCAGACGACCACCGAGCGCACGTTCAGCTCCTCGAGCGCGAACAGCAGCGCCGCCTCCACCGAGGCGTCACCCGCTTCCGGCACCAGGTTGCCGACGTTGCGGACGGTGAACAGGTCACCGGGCCCGCTGTTGGTGATGACGTTGGGCACGATGCGCGAGTCGGAGCAAGTCAGGAAGAAGGAGTCCGGATCCTGTTGGTCGGCGAGCCCGTCCAGGTGCGGCCGCACCACGTGCGCGTGGCTGCGGTGGAAGGCCGCCACGCCCGCCGCGAGCGGGTTGGCGTGCTTGTCCTCGCGACGCCACGGGCCGAGAACCTCGTCGAACACCGCACGACCGAAACCGCGCGAAGGCGGCCCGGTCAGCGCGTCGGCCATCCGCGCGGTGCCGATCTCCACGAACTCGACGCTGCCTCCGCCGTGCTCCTGCTGGCGCACCCACTCCTCGATGGCCTCGAACGCGGCGTGGTCCAGGAAGTCGACGGTCATCTCGACCGTCACGTCGGTACCCGCGGGCACCTTGGCCAGCTCGGCGGACAGCTTCGGCAACGCGAGGAAGGTGCAGGAACCGTCGATGGTGACCAGCCAGCGCTGCGACTGCGGGATCTGCTTGGCGGTGATCGCCACCCGCACCACCCGCCACAGCAGCAGGCCGAAGGCCAGCGCGAGTCCGATCATCACGCCCTCGAGCAGGTTCAGGAAGACCACGCCGAGGATCGTCGCCGCGTAGACCAGCAGGTCGCCGGTGCGCCGGGCCAGCTTGATGTGGGCGAGCTTGACCAGCTGGATGCCGATCACGATCAGCAGACCGGCCAGCGCGGCCTTCGGAATCTGCTGCACGAGGGCGGCCAGCGCCACCGAGAACAGCAGGACCCAGACGCCGTGCATGATCGCCGAGGCGCGGCTGCGTGCGCCCGCGTGGACGTTGGTGGCGCTGCGCACGATCACGCCGGTGACCGGCAGACCGCCCAGCATGCCGGACAGCACGTTGGCCGATCCCTGACCGATCAGCTCCCTGTCGAAATTGGTGCGGCGGCCGGTGTGCATCTTGTCGACCGCGACGGCGGAGAGCAGGCTCTCCACGCTGGCGATGAGCGCGATGGTGAGCACCATGATCGCGACCGCGGACCAGCCGCCGTCCGGGATCTCCGGCAACCCGATGGCGTCGAACAGCGAGCCGTCGAGGACGATGCGCTCCACCTCGGTGGGTAGCACCATCGATAGCACCGTGCCGATGAACACCGCGACCAGCGGACCCGGCACGACCTGGATCTTCTCCGGCGTGTACTTCCAGCCGAGCATCACAGCGATCACCACGGCACCGACCAGCGCGTCACCGCCGTGCAGCGACATCAGCTGGCTGGGCAGCTCGACGATGTTGTTCCAGGCCGAGCTGTGCGACGATCCGCCGAGCAGCACGTGAACCTGCTGCAGCGCGATGGTGACACCGATGCCCGCGAGCATCGCGTGCACCACGACGGGCGCGACCGCGAGTGCGGCGCGCGCGATGCGGCTGAGCCCGAAGAGGATCTGCAGCACGCCCGCGGCGACCACGATGAAGCAGGTGACCCGCCAGCCGAACTTGTCGATGGATTCCGCGACGACAACGGTCAGGCCCGCGGCCGGACCGCTGACCTGCAGAACCGAGCCGCCGAGGGTGCCCGCGACGATGCCGCCGATCACGGCGGCGATGAGGCCCGCGGCGACGGGCGCGCCGGAGGCGAGGGCGATGCCGAGCGAGAGCGGCAGCGCAACCAGGAAGACCACGATCGACGCGGGCAGATCGTGGCGTAGAACGGATGTCAGACGATCGGACAGAGTGCCCGGGCCCGGGCCCGGCACTGGTGGGGACAACGGTGGAGCCAGATCGCTCTCGACAGCCATGACTTCTCCTTCGCCGACTCGACGCCGCGGCGTCGAGGTCGGTTGACGATCAACATGTCCAGCAGGGCAATAGACCGCGAACCGGCATCTCGCGGTGAAGCAGTTCCCGACGCGGCACTGGGCCGAGATGTAAACCCGTTCAAGGGTATTAGTAAAGACTTAGCAAAGCCTGAGAACTGCGGTGGAAGTGTCACTTTCCATACCGTGATTTCGATGTGAAATCGTTCACAACTTGTCCAAATGCGCCGTGGCACAACCCCTTCCGTTCGTGACCCGATCTCGCCGCGGGCTCATACGGGCTCGGCCGCTGCGTGACTGCCCACATCGTCGAACTCCGCGATGCCATCCACCCGCACCTCGATGACCCGCGCGGTCGCGATATCGAAGAACAGGCCCGACACCGCCACCCCGCGTTCCTCGATCCCGCGGCGCACGGCGGGATAGGCGCACAGCGTCTCCAGCTGCACCGCCACGTTCACCATGCCCAGCTGATCGACCTCGCCGAACCCGGCCAGCGCCGCGGCCTCGGCGACCGGATGCCCGAACCGGAAACGCTCCAGCGCGGGCCTGGCGTGCGCCAGCCAATCCCCCAGGCCGGGACCGGCCTGCACCTCCCGGTGCAGCGCCTCCATCGCGCCGCATCCGGAGTGCCCGCACACCACCACCGCGCGCACGTCCAGCTGCTCGAGCGCGTAGACCAGCGCGGCCTCGACCGAGACGTCGCTGCCGCCGACCGGCGCCAGATTGCCCACATTGCGGACGGTGAACAGGTCGCCGGGGCCGCTGTTGGTGATGACGTTGGGCACGATCCTGGCATCGGCGCAGGTCAGGAAGAACGAGTCCGCGACGTGGCGGTTGCGCAGGCCGTCCAGGTGCGGACGCATGAGGTGTGCGTGCCCGCGGTGGTAAGCGGCGATGCCCGCGGCGATCCGATCCACCCGGCTGCCGGTGCGCCGCCACGGACCGATCACCTCCTCGAGCACCTTGCGCGCGTGCCCGCGTTCGGGCGGGCCGTGCACCACCGCCGCCATCCGCGCGGCGCCGATCTCGGCGAAATCCACTGCGGCGCCGTGCTCTTCACGCTGCCGCGCCCAGTCGGTGATCAGCTCGTAGGAGGCGTGGTCGAGGAAGTCGACCGTCATCTCGACCGTCACAGGGACGCCCGCGGGCACCTTGGCCAGCTCCGCGGTGAGCTTCGGGAGTGCGAGGAAGGTGCAGGTGCCGTCGATGGTGACCACCCAGCGCCGCGCGTGCGCCACCGGCTCGGCCACGATCGTCACCCGGACCACCCGCCACAGCAGCAGCGCGACCGACAGCGCGAGGCCGATCGCCATGCCCTGCAACAGATTCAGGAACACCACGCCGAGCACCGTCGCCAGGTAGACGGCCAGGTCTCCGTTGCGCATGGCGAGCCGGATGTGCGCCAGCTTGACCAGTTGCACGCCGATCAGGATGAGCAACCCGGCCAGCGCCGCCTTGGGAACCTGCTGCACGAGCCCGGCCAGCGCCACCGCGAAGACCAGCACCCAGAGTCCGTGCAGGACGGTCGCCGCCCTGGTCTGGGCGCCCGCGTTGGCATTGGTGATGCTGCGCACGATCACCGCGGCAATGGGCAGGCCGCCGAGCAGGCCGGAGGTCATGTTCGCCGCGCCCTGCCCGATCAGTTCGCGATCGAGGTCGGTCCGGTTGCCCGGCCGGATCTTGTCCACCGCCACCGCCGAGAGCAAGGTCTCGACGCTGGCGATCAGCGCGATCGTGATCATCGTGACGGTCACCGCGAACCAGCCGCCCGCGGGGATCGCGGGCAGGCCGACGGCGTCGAACAGCGAGCCGCTCAACACGATTCGTTCGACGTCGGAAGGCAGCAGCAGCGAAAGCACCGTCGCCGCCACCACCGCGATCAGCGGGCCGGGCACCGTGCGCACCCCGCGCGGCAGGAAGCGCCAGGCGATCAGGATCGCGATCACCACCAGGCCGACGCACAGGTCGCAACGATGCACCGACATCAGCTGGTGCGGCAGCTGGATGAGGCTCTGGAACGGCGAACTCAGCGACGCACCGCCCAGCAGCACGTGCACCTGTTGCAGCGCGATGATCACCCCGATGCCCGCCAGCATCGCGTGCACCACCACCGGCGCGATGGCGAGCGCGCCGCGCGCAATCCGACTGAGCCCGAACAGGATCTGCAACACACCGGCCCCGACCGTGATGAAACAGGTTGCCGCCCAGCCGAAATGGTGCACGCTCTCGGCGACCACCACGGTGAGGCTCGCGGTCGGCCCGCTGACCTGGACCGCCGAGCCGCCGAGCAGTCCGGCTACCACGCCGCCGACCACCGCGGCGATCAGGCCCGCCGCGACCGGCGCGCCGGAGGCGACCGCGATGCCTAGCGAAAGGGGAAGGGCGACAAGGAAAACCACGACGGATGCGGGGACATCGTGGTGCAGAATGCGGGCGAGCGGCGACGTCCGTGGTGCGGGATCGGTGTCGGTCGACATAGTTCTCCTTCGCCGTCTCGGCGGCAGCCGATCCGGTTCATCGGGGGACATGCACTGGCATCGAAAGCGAGCGGCGGGCGAAGCTTGGTGGAGCCGTGGAGCGAGCGGGTCGAGCGGCACTTCGGTGAAGCGGCGACCTCGTGGCGCACAGGTCAGCTCGATGGTAAAGACTTCGCAAAGCGCATGGAAAGTTTTATGGTGCAGATGGGACAACTGCTATCAAAACGTGATGCAAGTCACAGTTGCGAACGGGTGGTAAGCCCGGTGGAACCGATCCCGGCGTCGTAGCCGTCGGCGACGGCCACCCGGCAGATCGGCCGACCGGGCGCACGAAGGGCAGCCCGCGAACCCTCACGCAGAGACTGGCTTCCGTCCGCAGCAGTGCCGCCACGGCACGCCGGTACTCCAGAACAGTCGTTGTCCGCGTGCACCGTTTCGAACGAGCTCGACCCCCCGAACGCCGACAATCCCTTACGAGCACACTGACGGAAAAGCCATGTGCGACGCGTTTTCTCGCAGTGCGGCACAGAACCGACCCATCGGATCGCCGCTACGACTGTCGAGGAACCGATCCGGGTATGCGCTGACGGCGCGTGCACCGCGGAGCCGTCGGCGCGGTGCACCATTGCCGCACGCTCGGGTACCGACCGGCACCTCGGCCGAGCGTGCGGCAGCGGCGAGTTATCGAGCGTCGGACGCGGTCAGCACGCGAGCGTCGGCGACAGGGTCCAGCTGACCGGCGATCTGCGGGTAGGTCGGGTACTCGATGCCCGAGATGTACTGCACCGTCCGCACCACCTGGCACGAGTAGCCGAACTCGTTGTCGTACCAGACGTACAGAATCGCGGTGTCACCCTCGATGATCGTGGCGTTGGCATCGATGATCGCCGCGGCACGCGATCCGATGAAATCGCTGGAAACCACGTCCGTGGCGGCGGTGTAGTCGAGATTGCGGCTCAGCGGCCCGGCCAGCGAGACCTGACGCAGGTACGCGAGCACCTCGGCCTTCGAAGCCTCCCGCTCGAGCTGGAGGTTCAGAATCGCGACCGACACATCCGGGGTGGGGACGCGAATCGAGTTGCCGGTGATCTTGGCCTTGAAATCCGGCATGGCCTTGGCGACCGCGGACGCGGCACCGGTTTCGGTGAGCACCAGATTGAACGGCGCGGAGCGGCCGCGACGGTCCGCCTTGTGGTAGTTGTCCAGCAGATTCTGGTCGTTGGTGAACGAGTGCACCGTCTCCACGTGACCGCGGACGATGCCGTACTCGTCGTCCATGGCCTTGAGCGGCGGCACGATCGCATTGGTCGTGCAGGAGGCGCACGAGAAGATCTGCTGCGACAGGTCCAGATCGCGGTGGTTGACACCGTGCACGATATTCGGGACGTCGCCCTTGCCCGGCGCGGTCAGAACGACCTTGGCGATGCCGGGGCGCAGGTGCTGCGACAGGCCGTCGCGATCCCGCCACTTGCCGGTGTTGTCGATCAGGATCGCATTGTCGATCCCGTACTCGGTGTAGTCGATCGTGGTCGGATCGTTGCAGTAGATGAACTTGATGACATTGCCGTTGGCGATGATCGTGTCGTTGTCGGTATCGACCTTGATCGTGCCGTTGAACTGGCCGTGCACCGAGTCCCTGCGCAGCAGCGACGCGCGCTTGACCAGATCGCCCTCGCCGCCCTTGCGCACCACCACGGCGCGCACGTTCAACCCGTTGCCGGATCCGGCCTTCTCGATGAGCAGCCGAGCGACCAGACGGCCGATGCGGCCGAAGCCGTAGAGAACCACATCCCTGGGGCCCGGCGATTGCGCCTTGTTGCCGTCGGTCACGTCGGCCAGGGCCGCCGCGGTGAACTCGCGGGTCGACAGTCCGCGATCATCGGCACGATAGGCCATGACCAACTGACCGAGATCGATCTTGCAGGGCCCCAGATCCAGCTCGCTGAGCACGCGCAGGAAGGGGAGGGTCTCGTCCACCGACAGCTCTTCGCCCTCGATCTGCCTGGCGAAACGATGCGTCCGCAGGATGCTGATCACCGACTTGTTCACCAGCGAGCGGCTGTGCAGCAGGATCGTCACACCCTTCTCCCGATACAACGTGCCGATGATGGGGATCATCGCCTCCGCGGCGGCTTCCTGAGCGTTCCAGCGGTCAAGTTGTTCGGTAGTCAACACACGTCCTCGGGTTCCTGGATCTATTCGCGGCATAGATGCTAATGAGGGCCTGGAAATCACAGAAAGCGGATCCCCACTCGTGAGGTCACCGGGTGGTGATATCGAGCGGGCACGGGTCCGCGGCCCGGCGAGCCACGGCCCGTCTCATCGAGACGACCGTCACACCGACGTCGAGTCGGATCCCGCTGGACCGTGATCAGTATTCGTTCATAGACCTTTCCAGGACCGGGCCGACGACGGCCATGGCATGCGGGTGGCTGAGCTCGAGGTGGCGTGCGTCGACGACCTCGTGGTGAATGTCGCCTGTGACGTACGGGCGCCACGCCCGCACGAGAGCGTCGTGGTCCACGCGGTCTTTGCCCGCGGTGAAGAAGACCAGCTCTCCTTCGAAAACTTCTGGCCGGTGATCGACCGCGATCTTGTTCGCGGTCTCGAAACTCTCCATTACCCGGTCCGCCTGTTCGGCGGTGAACAGCCCCGTGCCGACCACCTGGTCACGGATGACTGCCCACGCTTGTTCCTGGGTGTCCGCCTGCACCTCGTCACCGAGGTCGAACAGTTCCCGCCAACCGCCGAGCAGGTCTGCCATCAACTCTCCCGGCGCGGGCTCGTCCCCGGTGGCGATCGTCGAAGCTGCCGCCGGATCCGATGCGTCGGCGGAGGAATCCAGCAGGGCCAGCGTTCCGACGAGTTCACCCTCGCGCTGAAGCTTCACCGCCATCGCATGCGCGATCTGCCCGCCCAACGACCAGCCGAGCAAGTGGTACGGCCCGCTCGGCTGTACCCGGCGAATCTCGGCCACATACCGCTCGGCCAATTCGTCCACGGAATTCGCGCGTGGTTCGCCCGCCACGACGTGCGGATCCTGCAAGCCGTACACCGGTCGATCCTTGTCCAGATGTTCGACCACGCCGCCGTAGAACCACGCCAATCCCCCGGCGGGGTGCACGCCGAACAGGGCAGGCTTCGATCCGCCTGCGCGCAGCGGAAGCAGTACCTCCAGACCGGAGCCGCCCTCGGCCTCATCGACCCTGTGCGCCAGCGCCTTCGGTGTCGCATCGTCGAACATCCATGGCAACGCGATCGTCACACCGCGAGCGCGCAGTTCGGTCACCACCATCGTGGCCAGCAGCGAATTGCCGCCCATGTCGAAGAACCCATCCGAGATCCCGACCCGCTCGACGCCCAAGACCTGCGCGTACACGTCACTGATCGCCTTCTCGGTATGTGTCCGCGGTGCGACGAACTCGTCCACCGATACCTCGAAATCGGGAGCAGGCAAGGCGTTTCGATCGAGTTTGCCGTTGACGGTCAACGGCAGATCGGGCAGCACCATCACCGTCGAGGGCACCATGTAGCTCGTCAGCATCTCGGCAGCGACCTCCCGGACCTGGCCCGGATCGATCTGCCGGCCGTCGATGCCGACGACGTAACCGATCAACTGATCGACACCGCTGGCGTGGCGGTGCACCGCCACGGCGGCCCGCGTCACATGCCGGTGCCGGAGCAGCGCCGACTCCACCTCGCCCAGCTCGATGCGGTAACCACGCAACTGCACCTGCGCGTCAGCCCGTCCGGCGTAATTCAACTCGAGCCCGGTGGCGGTCCTCCTCCACCGGCCCACATCCCCGGACCGATACAACCGGGCACCCTGCGGGTCGAAGGGATTCGCCACGAATCGTCCCGCCGTCAGAGCCGGGGCTCCCAGGTAGCCCCGCGACAATTGCCCACCGGCCACATAGATCTCTCCGGCGACGCCGATCGGCACCGGGCGCAGCCGGTCGTCGAGCACATAGACCCGCAACCCCGGAAGCGGTGTCCCGATCCCGGCCACGTCCGTCCCCTCGATCTCGGTGAACGTGACGTGCACCGTCGTCTCGGTGATCCCGTACATGTTGATCAATCGCGGCGATCCCGGCTCGTGCGCCGCAAACCATCCGGTCAACCGGGACGCATCCAGTGCCTCGCCGCCGAAGACGACGTAGCGCACAGTGAGTTCGCCAGCGGCACAGCCGGATTCGCGATACTCGCGCTCTGCTGCGGCGAACCCGTAGAACGCCGACGGTGTCTGGCTCACCATCGTCACGCGCTCTCGCGCCACGAGATCGACGAACGCCTCCGGCGACCGGGATGTCGGGTAGTCGACAACGACCAGCCTGCCACCGGACAGCAGCGCTCCCCACATTTCCCACACCGCGAAATCGAAGGCGTAGGAATGGAACATCGTCCACACGTCGTCCGGGCCGAAGTCGAAGCGTTCGGCCGTGTTGGCGAACAACGTGACCGCGTCGCGATGGCTGACCGTCACCCCCTTGGGGCGGCCGGTCGATCCCGAGGTGTAGATCACATAGGCCACGTTGTCCGGCCGCAGGTTCGGCGCCACCGGATCGCAGCTGCCCGCTGCTGTCGGTTCCGGACCGTCCTCGACGAGCAACACCGGCGCGGTGTACTCCGGCACCGCCGATGCCATCTCGGCCGATGTCAACACGGCGGCCGGACGTGCGTCGTCGAGCACGAACCGCAATCGGTCCGGCGGATACGCCACATCCAGTGGCAGATACCCGGCGCCCGCTCGCATCACCGCGAGCAAGCCGACGACCAATTCGATCGAGCGCGGCAACGCCACTGCCACCAATGATTCCGGCCCCACGCCCTGCTCGATCAGCCGAGCGGCGACCCGGGTGGCCTGCCGATCCAGTTCCGCATAGGTCACCTGCGACGCACCGTCGGAGACCGCGACCGCATTCGGCTGGGCCAGGACTCGGGCAGCGAACAGGTCCACGAGCGTCGCCTCGGCGACCACGACGCCGTCTTCGCCCGCCGAGTCGAGCAATTCGCGGCGCTGCTTCGGATCGACGATCTCGATATCGCCGACCGCACCCGCGGGATTCGCGGTCACCTCCTCCAGAATGTGGACGTAGGCGTGCGCGAACCGAGTCATCGTCTCTTCGGCGAAGAGATCGGTAGCGAAGGTGAGCCGGCCCGCCATGCCATCCGGACGGCCTCGGTCACCGAACTGCTCGACCAGCTTCATGCTCAGGTCGGCCTGTGCCTGCTCGAAGCCGTCTTCCATCGGCTCGATGCCGAGCCCCGGCAGCTCCAGCGCGGCCTTGCTCAGGTTCTGGACGTCGAGCGACACCTGGTAGAGCGGAAGATGCGCAGTCGACCGGGGCGGATTCATCGCTTCCACGACTTGCTCGAAGGGAACATCCGCATGCGCGAACGCCGCCAGGTCCGTGTCACGGGTCGCGGCGAGCAAGTCGGCGAACGGCTGTCCGGTCCGCACCCGTGACCGCAGAACCAGCGTGTTGACGAACATGCCGATCAGATCATCGAGCTGACGCTCGCCACGGCCGGCCACCGGGGTGCCGACCGCGATGTCGTCGACGCAGGCCAACCTGGACAGCAGGACGGTCAACGCGGCGTGCAGGACCATGAAGACTGTCGCGTTCGCGGCGCGCGCGATTGCGACAATCCGTTCGTGCAGTTCGGCGGGAAGCTCGAAATCGACGGCGCGGCCACGCATGGACGCGACCGGTGGCCGGGGCAGGTCGGTCGGCAGTGGGAGCAGCTCGGGCAACCCGTCGAGGGTGTCTTTCCAGAATCGCAACTGCCGGGACATGACCGAGTCCGGGTCGTCCGCCGAGCCCAGCACCTCGCGCTGCCACAGCGCGTAATCCGCGTACTGGACGGCAAGGACCGGCCACATCGGTTCTGTCCCTTGCCTACTCGCCTCGTACGCCAGTGCCACATCCCGCGCGAGCGGCATCATCGACTGGCCGTCGGCACAGATGTGGTGCACGCAGATGACCAGAACGTGGTCCCTGTCGTCGACGGCGAGCAATTCGATACGCAACGGGGGTGCCTGTCGCACATCGAAACCCGTCGAGACTACGGCGATCGCTCGTTCCACCACATGCTTCTCGTCGACCCGGACGGGGGCCGGTAGAGAGGCGACCTCGTCGACGGCGACGGCAACCTGACACGGCTGTCCGTCGACGATCGGGAACTTGGTCCGCAGCGACTCGTGCCGGTCGATGACCAGTGCACACGCGTGCCGCAGCGCATCGATGTCGAGTTCTCCGCGCAGCCGGATCACCAGCGGGATGTTGTACGCACCGACCGTGGCGTCGAACTGGTTGAGGAACCACATGCGCTGCTGCGCCGGTGACAGCGGCACGAGCGAGGGCCGCAGGCGCGGCGTCAGCGGCGCTCGGGAGTCGCGGTCGAAAGTATCCAGGCAGGAGGCGAGTTCGGCGACCACAGGTTTCTCGAACAGGTCTCGGACCCCGATACGCACTCCCAGTGCCGTGCTCAATTGCGCGGTCACCCGTGTCGCCGAGAGCGAGTCGCCCCCGAGGTCGAAGAAGCTGTCGGTCGCCCCGACGCTCTCGACGCTCAAGACGCTTCCGAACACCTCCGCGATGCGCCGCTCGGCGTCGGTGCTCGGAGCGACCCATTCCGGGCGGTCCGCGAATTCCGGGGCGGGAAGCGCCAAGCGGTCGAGTTTGCCGGTCGTCGTGAGGGGAAGCTCGGCGAGCACCGTGCACACGTCGGGCACCATGTGCGCGGGCAATCGCCGCCGTGCGGCGGCCTTAACCCCGTTCGGATCCACGTCCTCGTCGGTGACGAGGTAGCCGACGAGCCGATCCATGCCGCGCTGGTCCTTCCGCAGCATGACGACCGCGTGTTCGATTCCGGGATACTCGGCCAGAACAGCTTCGATCTCACCGAGTTCGATGCGCTGACCGCGGATCTTCACTTGGAAATCGCGCCGTCCGAGATATTCCAGGGTGTGCTCCGGTGTCCAGCGGACCAGGTCGCCGGTGCGGTACATGCGCGAACCTGCCGCACCGAACGGATTCGCCACGAACGAGCCGGCCGTGGCCGTCGCCCGGTTCACATATCCCCGCGCCAGCTGAACACCCGCGAGGTACAACTCCCCCACCACCCCGACCGGCACCGGCCGTAGCCACGCATCCAAGACGACCGCCTCGACTCCACGGCTCGGCCCGCCGAGGGTCACCGCGCCCTCTGGGCGCAGCGCAGCACTGATACACGCCAGGACCGTGGTTTCGGTCGGGCCGTACCCGTTCAACAGAGTCCGGCCCGGCGCCCACATCGCGACCGTTTCCGGTGTCACCGGCTCCCCACCGGCCATCAGCACCCGCAGCGAATCCATGCCGGCCGGCGACATCGTCGCCAGCACACTCGGCGTGAAGAATGCATGCGAAATCCGCTGTGCGCGAATCAGTTCTGCCAGCTCGTCGCCGCCGAACACGGCCGCCGGCGGCACCACGAGCACGGCACCGGCGGTGTGGGCCAGCAGCACATCGATGAGCATCGCATCGAAGCCTGGAGCGGCGGCCTGCAGCACTCGCGCACCACTGTCCACACCGAACCGGTCCCGCTGCGCGGCCGCGAAACTCGCCAGCCCCTCGTGGGTGACCGCGACACCCTTCGGCATTCCGGTCGAGCCGGAGGTGTAGATCACGTAGGCCACATCCCGGACGTACGGTGTGCGCACGCGCTCGGCGTCGGTCACGGCGGCCGCCGATCGGGAGGCGATCGACGTCGCGGTGTCCGGATCATCGAGGACCAGCGGGCGCACCGTGTCGGGCAACAGGTCCCGCGAGGCCTCGACCGTGACCGCCACCTGCACCTCGGCATCCGCCACCATGAGCGCGACGCGCTCGGCCGGATACCGCGAATCGACGGGCACGAACGCCGCGCCCGCTTTGGTCACCGCCCACAGGCCGGCCACGAATTCCACCGACCGCGGCATCGCCAGCGCGACCTGATCTCCCGGGCCTACACCCCACGCGATCAACTGCCGCGCCACTCGGTTGGACCAGGCATCCAATTCCGCGTAGGACACGCTGCGCCCACCGGAAACAACGGCCGCTGCCTCGGGATCGACCGCAACTCCCGAGGACAGCAGCTCCGCCATGAGGCACGGCGCCACGGCGCTGCCACCTGAACCAGGAACGAGCTCGCACCGCTCGCCCGCGGACAACAGATCGATCGCACCGAGCCGCCTGCTCGGATCGGTCGTCACCGCACGAAGCACGGTTTCGACGCGGGCCGCGAGACCAGCCGCCGTCACGTCGTCGACGCGGGCCGGCTGGTAGCGGAGCCGGACGTGCAACTCGTCGGTGTGGTGCGCCTGCACGGTGATCGGGTAATGCGCCGCGTCGCGTCCATCCGCCGAGTCCACCCGCATACCGTCGATATCGGCCTCACCAAGGCCACTGCTGTCGACCGGATACGACTCGAAGACGACCAGCGTGTCGAACAGTTGGTTGCTGCCCGCGGCCAGCATGATCTGTGACAGTTCGAGGTAGTGGTGGTCGAGCAGACGGGTGTTCTCCGCCTGGAGCAGACGCAGCGCGTCCTCGATGGTCAGATCCCGCCGGACATCGGCGGCGACCGGAATCGTATTGATGAACAGACCGATCGTCGACTCGACGCCCGGCAGTTCGGCGGGACGGCCGGATACCGTGCTGCCGAAGGCCACCCGTTCGGCACCGAGCAGATTGCCCAGCACCACGGACCAGGCGAACTGCACGATCGTCGCCATCGTCACCGCTCGTGCCCGCGCGAACTTCACCAGCTCTGCCGTCGCGGCACGATCGAGAACGATGGGCAGATCGATCGGGATGTCCGCGGTCGTCGCCGTCTGTGGATCAGCAACCAGCGTGGGCTCGTTGACATCTCGCAGCGCGTCTCGCCACACCTCGACGCTGGTAGCGCGATCTCGCTGGCCCAGCCATTCCAAGTAGTCGCGGTACGAGGTCGCCCGGGGCAGCAGCTCCGGCTGCGCGGCCACGGCGTACAAGCCGATCAACTCACGCCACAGCAGTGGCAACGACCAGCCGTCCAGCAGAAGGTGGTGCGCCGTCAACACCAGCCGGAAGTCGTGCGGCCCCACGGCAACGAGCAGGAACCGCAGCAGCGGCGGGTCGGCGGGATCGAACACGACCGCCCGCTCGGCTTCGATCAGCGCATCCAATTCGCTTGTGCTGCCGGAGTGTTCGACGCTGCGCCAGCGCACCGTGGTAGCGGCCGGAACAACCTGCACGGGAACGCCGTCGGCCGTTCGCGTGAACGCGGCCCGCAGGTTGGGATGCCGCACTAGCAAGGCCTTCGCGGCACGCTCGAGCCGATGCTCGTCGACCACGCCGGTGAGACCGAGGACCGATTGCGCCGTGTAGACGTCGAGTTCGCCCGCCGCGAATTCGACGTGGAACAGCAGACCTTCCTGCAGCGGCGCCGGCGACCATACCTCGCTCAGCCGACCGTACCGGTCGGCGAACGTGTCCAGATCGCGCTGCGTGACGTCGGCCAGTGGAACATCCGCCCGCGACAATCCCCATTCGTCGTCTGCACCAGCGAGGGTGGCGATCTCGGTGACGGCGTCGACCCATCCGCCGACGAGTTCGGCCACATCGTCGTGTTCGAGCAACCGTGAGGCGTAGCCGACATGTGCCGACAGCTCGGGTCCGGCCTCGGTGTCCACGATGTTCACGTCGATCGTGACCACCGCTGCGGCAGGCATATCCGGATCGAAGGCGGCCCGCCGATCGAACTGCTCGCCGGTCGGCACCCACGCGATATCCGACAGCGAGGTGAGGTCGACGCCGGCGCGGCCGAGATTGTTGAAACTGATCTGCGGCTGGGGCGCTGATGCCAGCCGGTCGGCCGTGTCGGTGTTCAGATAGCGCAGCAGGCCGTAACCGATGCCCTTGTCGGGGATCTCGCGCAGCTGGTCTTTGACGGACTTCACTGCCGCGCGCAGGTCCGCGTCATCGATTCCACTCAGGTCGAGCGCGACCGGGTACGTGGTGGTGAACCAGCCCACGGTGCGCGAGAGATCCGCTCCTGCGGCGATCTCCTCTTCGCGGCCGTGTCCTTCCACCAGGACTTTCACGCCCGGGTGTGTGATGCCGCGGCGCCGGCGCCAACCGGTGAGCGCCACGGCCAGACCGGCCAGCAGCGCATCGTCGACGCTGCCGCGCACGGCGCGCGGCACCGTGTCCAGCAATGCCGAGGTCACCGCGGCCGGGATGGACACCGTCAGATGCCTCACCGTCGCCTGGGTGTCGACGGCGGGATCCAATTCCGCACTCCCGAGTAGCGGATCGGCTGCCGCATTCATCCGCTGCCACAGCTCGAACTCGCCACCGCGGTCTGCCGCGGCGGCGATCGACGCGTGGGCCCACCGCCGCATGGATGTGCCCTGTGCGGGCAACTCGACAGCCTGTCCCCGGCTGATCTGCTGCCAGGCGGTGACGAAGTCGGGCAACAAGATTCGCCACGACACTCCGTCGACAGCCAGGTGATGAATCACGATGAGGGCACGGGCCTCGGCCTCGACGCCCGATTCCGGAAGCAGGCACGCGACCTGCAGCATCCGGCCCCCGGCGGGATCGAGCCGGTCGGACGCCTCGGCCAGCGCCGCTTCCACCACGGCGGTGAAACCGGCGCTGCCCGGCGCCTCGTGCGCACGGAAGGTTCGGACGAACACCGAGCCTGCGGCATCGGCGGCGCCCACGGGAAGCACCTCCATGCACCGTTCGCGCAGCCGCGAGCGCAGCATGTCGTGCTGTTCCAGCACCGCACGCACGGTCGCGGTCACGTCACCGGCTCGTGCGTCCCGCGGCAAGCGCGTCAGCATCGACTGCGCGAACCGATCGGCTGCCCCGAGCCGTTCGACGAACCAGGACACGATCGGCGTGAAGGGGATTTCGCCCACGCCACCGCCGGGCAGCTCCGCGAGCGACACCCGTTCCGCGGCCTCGGCCACCTGCGCGAGCCCCCGAACGGTCTTGCGCTCGAAGATGTCCCGGGCCGTCACGATGACACCCGCTGTCTTCAGCCGCGATGCCAGCTGGATCGACATGATGGAGTCACCGCCGAGCGCGAAGAACGAGGTCGTCGCGCCCACCGACCCGATGCCGAGCACGTCGGCGAAGGCGGCGGCGATGGTGCGTTCCAGGTCGGTCGCCGCGGCGACGGCATCGTCGTCATCGACCTCGAAAACGGGTTCCGGCAACGCTTTCCGGTCCACCTTGCCGGTCGAGGCGAGCGGCATGTGGTCGAGCACGGTGATCGTCGACGGCACCATGTAGGCAGGCAATACGGCAGCGACGTGCTCCAGCACAGCGCTCGGCTCGACGACCGCCGCGGGTTCCGCCACGATGTATGCGGCGAGCATCGGTCGCCCACCGGGCCTCGTTCTGCTCACGGTGACAGCAGCGGCCACCCGCGGATGCGAGAGCAGCGCGGCGTCGATCTCGCCGAGTTCGATGCGCTGGCCACGAATCTTGACCTGGAAGTCGATGCGGCCGACGTATTCCAGCGCGCCCTGCGCGGTCCAGCGAACGGTATCGCCGGTGCGATACATCCGCGACCCCGGCTCACCGTACGGATTCGCGACGAACGCACCCGCTGTCGCGGCAGGGCGATTCAGGTAGCCGCGCGCCAATGCGGCGCCGGAAAGGTACAGCTCCCCGGTCACCCCGACGGGCACGGGACGCAACCGCGCGTCCAACACCACCGCCTCGACACCACGGATCGGGCCACCGATGGTGATCACATCGGACGGCTGTACCGGATCGCTGATCGTGACGACGATCGTCGTCTCCGTCGGGCCGTAGATGTTGTGCAATTGCCGCCCCGGCGCCCAGGTTGCGATCAGGTCCGCCGACACCATCTCGCCGCCGACCGCCAGCATCCGCACCGACGCGAAGTCCGCGGGTGACACCGTCGCCAGCACGCTGGGTGTCAGGAACGCGTGCGTCACCCGGTGCGCGCGGACCAGTGCGGCCAGATCCGGGCCGCCGAACACCTCCGGCGGCGACACGACCAGGCAAGCGCCTGCCGCGCACGCCATCAAGGCTTCGAGCAGCACCGCGTCGAAGGCGGGCGCCGCCACTTGCAGGACACGCGACGTGGCGTCCACGCGATAGCGCGCCCGCTGCTCGGCCGCGAATCCGGCCAAGCCCTCGTGGGTCACCACGACACCTTTCGGTGTTCCGGTCGAACCGGACGTGTAGACCAGATACGCCGCGTCCCGAATCTGCAGTGCCCGTGCGCGATCCGCATCCGTGACAGCCCGGCCCGGCTGTGCAGCGATTTCGGCGGCCGCATCGGAGTCGTCGAGCACCACCCATTCGACATCTCCCGGAAGCGACTCGTGCACGGCCGCAACGGTGATCCCCACGGTGACCCCGGAATCGTTCACCATGTGCGCGATCCGCTCCACGGGATATCGCAGATCCACGGGGACGAACGTGGCACCGGTCTTCGCTATCGCCCACATGGCGACGTGGTAGCCGACCGACCTCGGCACGGCCAGCGCGGTGAACACCCCCGGTCCGACCCCTCGGGCGAGCAGGTGCACGGCGAGCCGGCCTGCCCGGCGATCGAGCTCGCCGTAGGTGAGGGTCTCGGTCTCCCCGATCAGGGCGATCGCCGCCGGATCCGCTGCCACGGCCGCGGCGAGGAGTTCGGGCAGCAGGCACGGCGACGTGGTCTCACCACCACGTGCCGGGACCAGCCGTTCGGCCTCGATGGCACCGAGCAGATCGATCTCGCCCACCGCGCGCGCCGGATCGGCGGCGACCGCTTCGAGAACCCGCACGAACCTCTCGGCGAGCGATTCCGCGGTCGATGCGACGAACAGGTCTGTCGCATAGGTGATCTCGCCATCGATTCCGGCAGGCCGCTGGCCGTCGACGTGTTCGGTCACCAGCACGGTGAGGTCGGTTTTGGCCTGCGCCAGTCCGGGGTCGAGCAGTTCGACATCGATACCGGGCAGCTCGAACCGGGCCGCACGCATGTTCTGCAACCCGAACATCACCTGATACAGCGGCGTGTACGCCGTCGATCGGGGACGGTCGAGGACATCGACCAGCCGTTCGTAGGGCACATCGGCGTGCGCGAGCGCCTCGAGGTCCACGTCGCGCACCTCCGCCAGAAGTTCACGGAACGACCGGTTCTCGCGGACACGCGTGCGCAACACCACGGTGTTGACGAACATGCCGACCAGATCGTCCAGCGCCTGGTTGCCTCGACCGGCGACAGGGGTGCCGACCGCGACGTCCTCGCTGTGCGCGGTGCGCGCCAACAGGATCGCCAACGCCGTGTGCAGCACGACGAACACGGTGACGCCCTCACGGTGTGCCAGCCGCACGATGTCGTCGTGCAGCCCCGCCGAGATCGCGAAGGGAATGCGGCCACCGGCCATCGACATGGTGGCGGGCCGTGGCCGATCGGTCGGCAGTTCGAGCAGTTCCGGGGCATCGTCGAGAACCTCGGTCCAGTAGGCGATCTGCCGCGCGATCGGCGACGCCGGATCGTCCTCGGCGCCGAGCATCTCGCGCTGCCACAACGCGTAGTCGGCGTACTGGACGTCCAGTGGTTCCCATTGCGGCGCTTCGCCGTTCACACGCGCTTCGTAGGCGGCGAAGACATCGCGCGCCAGCGGCGCCATCGACGAGCCGTCGGCGGCGATGTGATGGACCACGAGCACGATCACATGCTCGTCCGCGCCGGTGCGATACAGCCGTGTCCGCACGGGCGCCGATTCCGCGACATCGAAACCCGTCCCGACGGCCTGCCGGATCCGGTCGGCCAGTTCCGCTTCGTCGGCGACCGGCTCCGGATCCGGCACCAGGTCCCTGGCGACAGCCGCAACGTCCTGCACGACCTGGCACGGCTCGCCGTCGACGGCGGGATACACCGTGCGCAGTGGCTCGTGCCGGGACACCACATCGAGTAGTGCCGCCCGCAACGCAGCGACATTCAGCCGGCCTGTCAACCGGGCCGCGAGGCAGATGTTGTATGCCGCCGAAGCGGTGTCGAACTGGTTGAGGAACCACATCCGTCGTTGCGCCGCCGCCAACGGGACCGCCACCGGCCGTGG
>NZ_BDBP01000063.1 GCF_001613045.1 Nocardia lijiangensis NBRC 108240
GGGCCGCTTCGTATTCGGTGCGAGGCGGCACGAATTCCTCGCCGTCGTCGAATACCGGCTGCGGCAAGGCAGGTCGATCGAGCTTGCCGTTCGGTGTCAGCGGCATCGCATCGAGCACCTGCACAGCGGCTGGAACCAGGTACGACGGCAGTGCGCGGGTGAGCTGGTCGCGAATCGCGCGCCCATCGGTCACCGCACCGGCGACGAGTGTCACGTATCCGACGATGTGTTCGGCCGTGGCGACAGCGACGGCGCGTGCGACATCCGGGAGCGCGGACAGCGCCGCTTCGACATCACCCGGTTCGACCCGCTGACCGCGGACCTTGACCTGGAAATCACTGCGGCCCAGGTACTCCAGCTCGCCGGCTTTCGTCCACCGGACGAGGTCACCGGTGCGATAGAGCCGCGCGCCCGCCGCACCGAACGGGTTCGCCACGAAGACACCGCAGGTGAGATCGGCACGAGCGTGATAGCCGCGCGCCAGCTGGACACCCGAGACGTACAGGTCGCCGACCACACCCACCGGCACCGGCCGCAGCCGCGAGTCCAGAACGTAGACCCGCATGCCGGACACCGGCGTGCCGATCGGGACCATCGCACGGGTCGTCACACCCGCCGAGCAGCGTGCGGCCGTGACGACTTCCGCCTCGGCCGGGCCGTACCAGTTCACCACCTCGGCCTTCGCGAACACGCGCGCCGCGGCGTCGACGGTGCGCTGCGCCAGCGCCTCACCGGCAACGAGTACTCGCCGGATCGACGGCAGCTCCGTGCCTGCGGCGGTTTCGAGGAGAACGTCGAGCATCGAGGGGACGAAGTGCACGGTACTGATCCGGTGTCGCGCGATGACGCCTGCGAGGTACGCCGGGTCGCGGTGCCCGTCGTGTTCGGCGACCAGGATCTGCGCACCGGTCTGCAACGGCCAGAACAACTCCCACACCGCGATGTCGAACGTGATCGGAGTCTTGTACAGGACCGTGTCGGACGTGTCGTGTGGCCACTGCTGCTGTGCCCACGCCAACTGGCTCACGGTCGCGGCATGGGTCAGCGCGACGCCCTTGGGAACGCCGGTGGAGCCGGAGGTGAACAGGACGTAGGCCACAGTGGCAGGCCGAAGCGGCGCGCGGCGCTCCGCATCGGTGATCGGGCCATCGGGAAGACCGGCCACGTCCACTCGATCGATCCGCGCGGTCTCGAACCCTTCCGGAAGTTCGTCGCCGTCCGCGGAGGTGGTGAGCACCATCAGCGGCCGGGCCGCGTTCAGTACACCGGCAATGCGCGCGCTGGGATTGTCCGGATCTATCGGAAGGAACGCGGCCCCCGCCTTCACCACCGCATACAGTGCCGTGATTTGCTCGACCGATCGCCGGATGCCCACCGCCACAAGAGTTTCCGGGCCCGCACCGCGTGCGATGAGCCACCGGGCGAGACGGTTGACGCGGGTGTCGAAATCCCGATAGGTCAACACGGTGCCGTCGGGGACGCGGATCGCCGGAGCATCCGGGGTGCGGGTGACCTGTTGGTCGAAGGCGTCGGCCAGTGTCCGGCCTGCCGCGGCGGGAGCGGCGGTGTCGTTCCATTGCTCCAGCACCAGGTGCCGCTCCGCGGCATCGAGCAATTCCATCCCGCCGACCGCCGCATCGGCATCGGTCGCGGCAGCGTCGAGTACGCGCACGAATTGTTCGGCGAAACGCCGTACGGAGTCCTGATCGAAAAGGTCCGTGGCATACGTCAGGCGCAGCGTCATGCCGGTCGGCTCGTTGTGGGTCCCGTGCCCCTCCGTCATCATCAGCAGCAGGTCGTAGATCGCGGCACTGTCGCCCGGATCCACGTTCTCGACGGTGAGACCCGGAAGTTCGACACGCGCCTGCCCCATGTTCTGGTAGGCGAGCATGACCTGGAACAACGGCGTATGGGCCGTCGACCGCGCGGGATTCACCGCCTCCACCACCTGCTCGAAGGGGACGGTGGCATGGTCGAAGGCCTCGATGTCGGTGCGCCGCACCTGGTTCAGCAGGCTGGAGAACGATTGATCCGCCGTGACCCGGGTACGCATCACCAAGGTATTGACGAACATCCCGACAAGGTTGTCGAGCGATCGGTGACCGCGGCCCGCAGAGGGCACACCGATGGTGATGTCGTCGCTGCCCGACAGCTTCGACAGCAACACCGCCAGCGCCGTGTGCACGACCATGAACGTCGTCGCCCCGGATCGCCGCGCCAGCGCCTCCAATCTGCCCTGCAGCTCGCTCGGTATCGTGACGAGATCGACCGCGCCACGTTGCGTCTGCACGATCGGCCGCGGCCGATCGGCCGGCAATTCGATCACCTCGGGGATGCCCGCCAGCTGGGTTCGCCAATAGTCGATGTCGCGGGCCACGTACGAGTCCGGGTCGTCCGCCGAGCCGAGCACCTCGCGCTGCCAGAGTGTGTAGTCGGCGAACTGTACGGCCAGCGGAGCCCAGTCCGGCGGGTTGCCACTGGACCGCGCGCGATAGGCCGTCACGATATCGGCGGCCAGCGGCGCTACCGAAAAGCCGTCGCAACTGATGTGGTGGACGGCCAGCGCGACCACCCATGCCTGGTCGGACAGCTGATACAGCGCAATGCGCAGTGGCACGCCCTTCGACACGTCGAATCCGGTGCCCGAGAACTCGGCCAACCGGTCCGGCAGCTCACGCTCGCCGACCGGCTGCGGCGTGGGGTCCCAGGTCGCGACGACATCGGCCGCGTCGAGCACAACCTGTGTGGGCGTGCCGTCGACAGCCGGATACATGGTGCGCAGGCTCTCGTGCCGCTCGACGACATCACCGACGGCCGCCGCGAGCGCATCGATGTCGAGGACACCGTCGAGCCGGATCGCCAGTGGCACAACGTATCCGGGTGCATCCGGATCGAACTGGTTGAGGAACCACATCCGCGCCTGTGCCTGCGAGAGCGGGACGCGGTCCGGGCGCGGCTTCGGAGCAGGCTCGGGCAGGTTCGGTACCGCACGCAGCTGCGAGATTCGTTCGGCGAGGTCGGCAACGGTGGGCGCCTCGAAGATCACCTGCACCGGTACGGCCACGCCGACGACCTCGCCTATCCGGCTCAGCGCGCGCGTCGCGACGAGCGAATTTCCGCCCAGGTCGAAGAAGTTGTCGTCCGCGCCGATCTCCGGTCGATCGAGCAGGTCGGCGAAGATCCCCGCGACTGTCTGCTCGACGAGTCCCTGCGGCGCGCGGTACCCGGATTCCTGATTTCCCGGATCCGGCACCGGCAACGCCCGGTAGTCGACCTTGCCGTTGGCCGTGACCGGGATCGCGTCGATCCGGATCAGCGAGGACGGCACCATATACGCAGGCAGCCGCTCGAGCAGAAAGCCCCTGACCCGCTTGACATCCAACGCCTCCGTGGCCACCACATAGGCCACCAAGCGCTGCTCGCCGCGATCGGTGCGCACCTGCACGACGGTCGCGTTCACCTGCTCGTGGGCGACCAACGCGGCTTCGATGTCACCGAGTTCGATCCGCAGACCGCGAATCTTCACCTGGGTGTCGGCGCGACCGACATAGCGCAGGCCGCCGCCCGCGTCCCAGCGGACCAGGTCGCCGGTGCGGTACAGCCGAGCACCGCTCGTACCGGAGCAGGGGTCGGCGACGAACGTGGCCGCCGTGAGACCGGGACGTTCGTGATAACCGCGAGCCAGCTGGACTCCGCCGAGGTACAGCTCACCGGTCACCCCGACGGGAACCGGACGCAGCCGCGAATCCAAAACGCGCACAACCACATTCGCCTCGGGGACGCCAATCGGCACGGCGCCGCCGTCGAGCGCGTCGATGCGGTGGGAAGTGACGCTGACCGCGGCCTCCGTCGGCCCGTACAGATTGTCGATGCGCGCCGCGCTGAGATCCCGGAAGCGACGGACGGTGTCGGCAGGCAGCGCCTCGCCGATGCACAGCACCCGCCGCAGATCCGGGAACTCGTGTGCGGCAGCCTCCTCGAGGAAGGCGGAGAGCAAGGACGGCACGAAATCCACGGTCGTGACGCGATATTCGGCCATCAGCCGGGCCACGGCGCCGGGGTCGCCGTGCGCGGCGGGACCCGCGACAACCACTGCCGCACCGCAGGTCGATGCGGAAAACAGCTCCCAGACGGACAGGTCGAAGGTGAACGGCGTGCGCCACAGCATGACATCGTCGCCGCCGAGCCCGTAGTGATCCCGCAGCCACAGCAGTTGATTCACCACCGCGGCATGCGTTACCGCCACACCCTTCGGCACGCCCGTCGAGCCGGAGGTGTAGATGACATACGCCAGATCGTCCGGGCGCGAAGCCCGCGTCCGGTCGGCGTCTGTCACCGTCGACGTCTCCGCGCTCTCGGTATCGAACTGCTCGAACGTCCACACCGGCACGTCATCGGGCAGATTCGCCTTGTCGACCGCTCGGGTGAGGACGGCACTCGGCATCGCGTCGGTGAGGACCGCGCGCACCCGGTCGACCGGGTGATCAGGATCCAGCGGCAGATAGGCCGCGCCCGCGGCATGGATTGCATACAGCGTGGTCAGCAGATCGACGGAGCGACGCATCGCCACGGCAACAACGGTTCCCGGACCGACTCCCCGTCCGATCAGCACGCGCGCCAGCGAATTCACCCTCGCCGCGAATTCTCGGTAGCCGATCCGGCCGCCGCCCTCGGCGTCGATCACCGCGGTGTTCCCCGGGGTCGCCGCTACCTGCGCGGTGAACAGGTGGGCGATCGTCGCGGACGAAGGACGCGTCGTCTCCCCGGTCGACCGCGCGATCAGCTCGCGCGCCTCCTTCGCGGTCAGTAGGTCGATATCACCGACAGCGCGGGCGGGATCGGCGATGATCGCGCGCAACAGCTGCAAGTAACGGTCGAAGATCGAGGTGATCGTCGCCTCGTCGAACAGATCTGTCGCATAAGTGAATTCGACTGCCATGTCGCCCGGTTCACCGTCCGGCGCCAGCGCGTCGACGAGATTCAGATGCAGGTCGTACTTGGCCACGCTCGAATCGGCCATCCGGGCCGACACCGTCAGGCCCTCGAACCCCACGGTCGGGATCTCGATGTTCTGGAACGAGAATCCGACTTGGGTCAACGGCGCGTGCGCTGTCGTGCGCGGCGGATTCAGCACCTCGACGAGCCGCTCGAACGGGATGTCGGCGTTCTCGAAGGCGGCCAGATCGGTGGCCCGGACCTGATCGAGTATCCGCAGGAAGGACGTGGCGGGCTCGATGCGTGTCCGCAATACCAGCGTATTGACGAACATTCCGACCAGAGCATCGAGTCCGGGCTCGCCGCGGCCGGCGATCGGTGTGCCGACCGCGATATCACCGGTTCCCGAAAGCCGCGCCAGCAGCGCAGCGTACGCCGCGTGCATCACCATGAAGACCGTCGCATCGTGGCGGCGGGCCAACGCGATCACCTCACGATGGAGATCCGCGGGCACCGTCGTCGACACGGTCGCACCACGGAACGACTGTTTCGCAGGCCGCGGGCGATCGGCAGGCAGGTCGAGCACCTCGGGCACATCGACGAGAGCCGCGCGCCAGTAGTCGATTTGGGCGACGGCCTGGCGGGAGGGGTCGCTCTCGGTGCCGAGCATTGTGCGTTGCCACAGAGCGTAATCCGCGTATTGCACGGGTAACGGCGCCCACGGCGGCACTTGTTGCCGGACGCGGGCTTTGTACGCGGTCATCAGGTCCGCGGCGAGCGGCGCGAGCGACGACCCGTCGAAGCTGATGTGATGGACGACAAGGACAAGGGTGTGGTCGTCAGGTGCGCTGCGCAGCAAGGTGATCCGGAACGGAACCTCGGCCGTGACATCGAACCCCGCGGCCACCTCCGCGGCGATGTGCGCCTCGACCTCGCTCGCCGCGACCGGCACCGGCTCCCACCGGGGCAGTGCCGTCTCCACCGACACGACCACCTGGTGCGGTCCGCTGTCGCTGTCCGGGTAGACGGTTCGCAGGGATTCGTGCCGGTCGAGCACATCCGCGATCGTCGCGTGCATGGCGGTCACGTCGAGTTCTCCCGACATGTGGACGACCATCGGAATGTTGTACAGCGGCGAGTTCGTGTCGAACCGATTGAGGAACCACATGCGCGCCTGCGCGGGCGACAGCGGGATTCGGACCGGGCGCTCTTGCGGCGCAAGAGGTTCCCGTCCCGCCGCGTCGCTGGTCCGGAGATGCTCCGCCAAGGCGGCGAGGGTCGGCGCATCGAAGACCGTGCGCAACGAAACATCGACACCGAACGCCACGCTCAGCTGCGCCGCTACCCGAGTGGCCGACAACGAGTTGCCGCCCAGATCGAAGAAGCTGTCGAAGACACCGACGTGCTCGATCCCCAGCACCGAGGCACACACATCGGCGACTAGCTGCTCGGTAGCGTCACGCGGTGCGACGAATTCGACAGTGCCTGCGGCGAATACCGGTTCGGGCAACGCCGCACGGTCGATCTTCCCCACCGACGACAGCGGCAGCGTGTCGAGCACCATCACCGTGTCCGGGACCATGTGCGAGGGCAGGCGTTGCGCAGCGTATCTCAGCAACTCCGCGGTATCGACGGTGTCGATCGCAGGCACGACGTAGGCGGCCAGTCTCGATCCACCGTCGGTCGCGACGCCCACCGTCACCGCCACCGACACGGCGGGGTGCGCGGCGAGGACGGCCTCGATTTCGCCGAGTTCGATGCGCTGACCCCGGATCTTGACCTGGAGGTCGGTGCGACCGAGATATTCGAGAGTTTCCTCCGGTGTCCAGCGGGCCAAGTCGCCGGTCCGGTACATACGGGTACCGGGGGGACCATATGGATTGGCCACGAACGCGGTGGCCGTAGCGACCGGCCGGTCGAGGTATCCGCGAGCCAGCTGCACTCCGGACACGTACAGCTGTCCCGTCACTCCGACCGGCACTGGCTGCAGGCCGGTATCCAGTACCACGGCCTCGACACCACGAATCGGGCCACCGATGGTGACTCGGTCCCCGACACACAACGGGTCGCTGATCGCGACCATGATCGTGGTCTCGGTCGGCCCGTACCCATTGAACAGCTGACGGCCGGGTCCCCATACCGCGACCGTCTCCGCCGGCACCGCCTCCCCACCGGCCACCAGCACCCGCAGTGAATCCAATCCGTCCGGCGACATCGTCGCCAGCACGCTCGGCGTCACGAATGCGTGGGACACCCGCTGCGCCCGAACCAATTCCGCCAAGCCGGGCCCCGCGAAGACTTCTGGCGGCGACACCACCAACGCCGCGCCGTTCGCATGAGCCATCAGCAACTCCAGCACCACCGCGTCGAAACCCGGCGCCGCCAACTGCAACACCCGCGACGAACCGTCGACCCGGTAGCGCTCCCGCTGCTCGGCTGCGAAATTCGCCAATCCCCGGTGGGTGACTGCGACACCCTTCGGCGTCCCCGTCGACCCCGAGGTGTACAGCACGTACGCCGTGTCCGAGATACGGCAGGGCCGCACCCGGTCCGCATCCGTCACCGCCGCCGCGGACCGCGACGCGAGGCAGACCGTGGTGTCCGGCTCGTCGAGCACCAACCGCTGGACGGAGTCCGGAAGCAGGTCCTGCGAAGCCTCGACGGTGATCCCCACCCGCACATCGGCATCGGCCACCATGAGCGCGACCCGATCGGCCGGATTTCGCGGATCCACCGGCACGAACGCCGCGCCCGCCTTGGTCACCGCCCATATCCCCACCACGAACTCCACCGACCGCGCCATCGCCAACGCGACCTGATCACCCGGGCCTACACCCCACCCGATCAATTGCCGGGCAAGACGATTCGACCAAGCATCCAACTCCGCGTACGACACCGTGCGCTCGCCCGAGACCACCGCCACCGCGCCCGGGTCCCGCACCGACAACAACTCCGCCAACACCCGCGGCGCCTCGGCACGGCCACCCGACGCGGGCAGCAACCCTGCCCGCTCGACCCCCGACAGGACATTCACACCACCCACGCTGACCTGCGGGTCGGCCACGATCGCCGCGAGGATCAGATTCAGCCGCGCGGCCAGCTCGTCGACCGTCGCCCGATCGAACAGATCCGTGGCGTAGTCGATCCGCAGCGCGACATCGCCTCCCGCTGCGGTGTTTTCGGCGACGGTGACGATGATGTCCACCTTCGCCGGTCGGGGCCCGGGATCCAGGATCTCGACGGTGAGGTCGGGGAGCTCCAGGCTCGGGCGGTCCATGTTCTCGAAGGCGAGGTACACCTGGCACAGCGGTTCGTACGCGGTCGACCGCTTGGGATCGATTTCGTCCACCACGCGTTCGTAGGGCAGGTCGCTGTTGGCAAAGGCATCGAGATCGACATCTTTCACCCGCGCCAGAAACGCGGTGAACGATTCGCCGGAACGCACCTCGGTGCGCAGCGGCACCGTGTTCACGAACATGCCGATGAGCGGTTCCAGCGCACGCTCGCCGCGGCCCGCGACCGGCGTCCCGATGGTGATGTCCTCCGAGCCCGACAGCCGGGCCAGCAGCACCGCCAGGGCGGCATGGACGACCATGAAAGTAGTGGCGTTGGCTGTGCGAGCCAACCGCTCGATCCCGGCAAAGGTCTCGGCCGGAATCACGGCGTCGGCGACGTCGCCGCGCATGGACTGGTGCGCAGGGCGCGCATGGTCGGCGGGCAGCTCCAGCAACGGCGGCATCCCCGCCAACTGCGCTGCCCAGAAACGCAACTGGCGTGCCGCCAAGGACTCCGGATCGTTCTCGTCACCGAGCAAGGTGCGGTGCCAGATGCTGTAGTCGGCACATTGCACCGTCAAGGGCTGCCAGGCCGGCTTCTTTCCTTCCGACCTCGCTTCGTAGGCCGTCACGACATCGGCCGCGAGCGGTCCAAGGGACGATCCGTCGCAGCAGATGTGGTGCAAGACGATGACGAGCACATGCCGGCGCCGGTCCGCGGACGCGAGCAGAGTGACCCGGATCGGCGGACTCGTCCGCACATCGGATCCGATCGACGCCAGGTCGCGGAGCCGATGCTCGATGTCGGCGGGGTCGATCGGATCCGGTGACAGATCGAGACCGGCGACAACCTGCTCGGCAGGCAGAACGACCTGTGTCCCTTCTCCGTTCACGAGGGGGTAGACGGTGCGCAGCGACTCGTGCCGATCGATCACATCCGTCAGGGCCGTGCGCAGCGCAGCGACGTCGAGACGGCCGGTCAGCTGCACCACCAGCGGAATGTTATACGCCGCCGAGGCCGGATCGACCTGATTGATCAACCACATTCGGTTCTGCGCAGGCGACAACGGAACCGGCCCGACGCGTGGCTGCGCGCGCAACGCGAGGCGGCCGGGGCGGTGCTCGGCGTCGATGTGCGCGGCGAGTTCGACGACGGTCGGCTTGCCGAACAGATCCCGGACCGACAGCTCGGATCGGGTCAGCTCGGCGATCCGGACGGCGGCGCTGGTCGCGGTGAGCGAATTGCCACCCAACTCGAAGAAGTTGTCCAGCACGCCGACTCGCTCCAAGCCCAGCACCTCGGCGAAGACGTCCGCGATCGTCTCCTCCATCACGGTGCTCGGCGCAACGTACGCCGCGGCCGAATCGAAGACAGGCTCGGGCAGCGCCCGATGGTCGACCTTGCCGTTGACGGTCAGCGGCAACTCGGACAACACCACGACGACGGCTGGGACCATGTATTCCGGCAGCATCGTCGCGACATGCGTGCGCAGGGTGTCGGCCCCACCGGCAATCTCGCCGACGGGCACGACATAGGCGACGAGCCGGGCCGCCTCGGTGCCGGGCAGATGCACGACGACGACCGCCGCCGAGACTGCGCTGTGGGTCAGCAGCGCGTTGCGTATCTCGTCCAGCTCGATGCGGAACCCGCGCAGCTGCACTTGCTGATCGCCACGGCCACGGTATTCCAGCTCCCCCGTGTGATTCCATCGTGCGATATCGCCGCTGCGATAGAGTCGCTCGCCCGGCTTGCCGAAGGGGTTGGCCACGAACCGTCCGGCGGTCAGTGCAGGCCGGTTGAGATAGCCGCGGGCGAGTTGCGTTCCGGCGACGTAGATCTCACCCCAGGCGCCCAGCGGCGCCGGGCGTAGCCGTTCGTCCAGGACATACGTGCGCAGTCCCGGCAGCGCTGGGCCGATCGCGCTCGGCGCGCCCGGCATCGCGATCTGTGGTGTCAGGCCGAGATAGGTGACGAAGACAGTGGTTTCGGTGATGCCGTAGCTGTTGGCCAGCACAGGCAGCTTCGGGTTGTGTTCGTACCAGTCCGCGAGCCCCGCCGGATCGAGACGTTCACCCGAGAGAATGACCAGTCGCATCGACAGCTCACCGTCGGGCTCGCCGGCGTCCGCGTAACGCTGTCGTGCCACGGCGAATTGGTGGAACGCGGAGGGCGTCTGGTTGAAGACGGTCACCTTCTCCAGTGCCACCAAGCGCACGACCTCGTCCGGCGAGCGTGTGGTGAGGCTGTCCACGACGACCACCCGGCCGCCGCTGACCAAGGCGCCGAAGATCTCCCACACCGAGTAGTCGAACGCGAACGAATGGAACAACGTCCACACGTCCCCGGTCCGGACGCCGATCTCGGCGCACGCGTTCACCAGGTACGTCGCGACGGCGCGATGGGCGATCGCCACGCCTTTCGGCCGGCCCGTCGATCCGGAGGTGTAGATAACGTAGGCGACGTTGCCGGGGGACAGTGGGCTCGGCCGATCGGCGTCCGTGATCGGCGCCGCCGACTCGTCGCAGGCAGCGCTGTCGAACAGCACCACACGGCCGGGATCGCCTGGCACGTGCTCGCGCATACTGCTGGTCGTCACGACGGCGATCGGATCGGCGTCGTTCAGCACATATTCCAGCCGGTCGGCCGGATGCGCGACGTCCAATGGCAAGTACCCCGCACCCGACTTCAGGACGGCCAGCGCAACGACGATGAGATCGGCGTCCCGCGGCATCGCGATGGCTACCAGTGATTCCGGCCCTGCGCCGAGGGCGATGAGCGTGCGGGCGAACCGGTTGGATCGCTCGTCCAGCTCGCGATAGGTCAGGGCGGTCGCACCCGATCCGACGGCCACCGCGGAGGGTGTGGCGACGGCCTGCCGCGTCAGCAAATCTACGAGCGTCGCTGCGCTCGTTGCGCCGTCGCGGCCGGCGAGCTGCCCAACGATGTGCGCCTCTTCGACCGGGTCCACGAGCGGGATCTCGACCAGAGGGGTGGCGATGGGCGAATCCAAGAAACGACGCAGGAAGGCGATGAACCGGCCTGCGTGCGCATCGAGTTCATCCTGGCTGTACAAATTCGCATTTCCGTGCAGTTCGATCAGCAGCGGCGCGTCGGCCCCGGGACGGTACAAATTCAGCTGCAGATCGTCCAATGCGCCCGAAGTCAGTGCGCGGTAGCGGCCTACGGCCGACCCGAGGCGAATCTCCGAGTCGAAGAAGAGGATATTGACAATCGGGCCGAACGAGGTCGCGGACGCGTCCAGCGAGTTCGAATCGCGACGCAGATCCTCGAACCTGTAGAGCTGATGCCGCATCACGGAGACGAGTTCGGACACCGACGCGCGGATCACCTGCTCCACCGTGGTCGTCGTGTCCACGGTGAACCGAATCGGCACCATGTTCGCCAACATCGCGGCAGCATTGCGCAGGGCCTTCGTCACACGAGCGCTGACCGGCATCGACAACACCACATCGTCGGTACCGGTCATCCGGGCGAGGAACGCAGCGAAGGCTGCGATGACCACTTGCGCGGGCGATGCGTGCAGGTCGTCGGAGAAACGGTCGAGCTTGTCGGTCAATTCCGACGGAAGCTGAAGGCCCGCGACATGATCGACCTTGCTCCACCGGGCTGTGCGACCGGACAGACTTGCCGGCGTCGGAAGATCGGCGACCTTGCCGAGCCAGTATGCCTTGTCGGTCTCGAACCGCGAGCTGACGCGGTAGGCGCGCTCCGTCTCGACGATGTCGCGCAACCCGGCCGCCTCCCACGGCACGGGCGGCCTGCCCTCGAGCAAGGCGTTGTAGTGCTCGGCCATTCGGGTCACGACATTGAACGCGGCGTAGCCATCGACGATGAGGTGATGGGCACGCGCGTACCACAGGTAGTGATCGTCAGCGAGCCGGATCAGCCGCGTCGCGGTGAGCCGGTCACGGCTCAAATCGACAGCCTTGGTGTTGTAATCGCGCCGCATCCATTCCATTGCCGCTGCGAACGGATCGTCCTCGCCGCTGACGTCCAGAATGGACTCGTTGTAGGTGATGCTGCGATCGACGAATTGATAGGGGACGCCGTTCGACTCGACCACCCGGACGACGAGAGATTCGGTTTCGCGACTGGCGTCGTTCACCGCCTTGGTGAATACATCGTGGTCGATCGGCCCCTCGATTTCGATGTAGTGTGCGATGTTCACCGTCGGCCCCCCCGACAGGTTGTCCGCGAGCCACATGCCGTACTGCGCCCTCGAGAGCGGAATCAGATCAAGCTGACTGTCGGCAGTTTCGGCTGACTTTCGGTTCATCTAAACCTCTCGCTCAGACTCGGAGGCACCGGAACACGGCGGACCCCGCCCCTGCCCGTGCTCGAAATTGCCTGTCTATGCACTTCGTCTACGTCGAAGCAGCGCCCATATCTCTGATCCGGAACGCGCCGATCAGCACAGCGTGCGGCTCACCTCGTCCGCGCCCGGAATCACTCGGACGCCGACGTTCTAGTGCAACGAATCCCCAAGCTCCCACTCATTGACGTCTCCCAGCATCTCGAAATCTGAAATCGGACGTTTCGAACATCTGGCGAAGCAACGCGGGCTCACATGCGAACAGCAATCTCGCGCAGTCTAGCGAATTAAGAGCCCCTTCTTTCGATCTTTGCCGGGCGTTCGGCAAGGTGTGGTCGGGTTCGGATCGGTTTCCGGCGACTGACCAGCAACCGGCAGACAGCACAGGATGGCCCGGTCAGCGGGTGTCTCACGGGCCTCACAGGCCCCTGCAGTTTCAGGGCGAGACCGGCGACCACCGGCCGGATCCGGTTGTGCCGAACGCTGCCGAACCATCGCCCCGGGCAGGGAACACGTGCCCGCCCAGGGCGAGGTTCGGCGTAAGCCGGTGCGCGGGCGTCACCCGCGCGCGGGCGTCAGCGGGTGCACGGCGTCAGCCGGTGCGCGGGTGTCAGCCACCCGGACGCCCGGTCAGACGTAGGTGTAGGACACCCCATTGCTGGTTCCACCCGAGCCGGTGACGGTGACCTGCACCGTGCCCGTCCCCGGGGGCGCGATCGCGGTGAGCTGCGTGCTGGAATCCACGGTGAAGGTAGTGGCGGTGGTGCCGAACCGCACCGTCAGGGGGCCGGTGAACCCGGTGCCGGTGATCGTGACACTGTTACCGCCCGAAGCGGGCCCCGTGGCCGGGGAGACGGACGTGATAGTGGGCACGACGACGTAGGTGTAGGTCACCCCGTTGCTGGTTCCGCCCGGGCCGGTGACCGTGATCTGCACAATGCCGGTTCCGGCAGGAGCAACGGCGGTGATCTGCGTGTCCGAGTCGACCGTGAAGGAGGTTGCCGCCGGGCCACCGAAACTGACTGCGGTGACACCTGTCAGATTGGTGCCGGTGAGGGTGACCGTGTTCCCGCCGGTGGTCGGCCCCTGAGTGGGGCTCACGCTGGTCAGGGAAGGAACCGGGAGATAGGTGTAGGACACACCGTTACTGGTTCCCCCCGAGGATGTGGTGACGGTGACCTGCACCGTACCCGACCCGGGAGGGGCGATGGCCGTGATCTGCGTGGTGGAGTCCACCGTGAAACTGGTCGCCACCGTACCGAATTTCACCGTGGTGACGATAGGGACGAATCCGGTGCCGGTAATCGTGACACTGGTATTCCCCGATGCGGGCCCGGAAGCCGGAGCGAGGGAAGTGATGGTCGGCATGAGTATCTTTCCTTCGAGAGTCGATCAGAGCCCCGGTCCGACCTTGGAGAAGTGTGCCGGGGCAGAGTGCGGCACTGCCGGGAGCCGGCCCCGGGCAGTGGCACGAGAGCCCGACCGCAGCCATAGCTGTATTGCCGATGACGTTGCCAGCGGTCGGTAACGATGCGCACCGATGTCGGTGACGCAGGCGCATTTCGAGCAGGAGGCGTCGCCAGGTTCGCGCCGCCACTTCCTCCATTATTTTGAATTGGCTACATTTCCCCTCGCAGAAATTCGACTTGGAATAAAACCATCCCAAACATACGCCTGGGGAAATCGGAAAGCAAGAATCCGTGCCGAATTCGAGACACTAGTCGGACCAGGTGAGAGGCAGTTCGAGGGTGATTTTCACTATTTCCGAAGTCGTTTTATCGCGAATTTCAGCGGCGTTTTATCACCAATTTCGACAGCGCTTCAGGTCGAGTTTTCGACCACCTCCGACGGCATCGGCCATGTGCACCATCTCTGAACTCGGAACGTTTGTTTCTCACATCCGGTCCGGGCCCTCCGATGGATCCGAAGCGGGCGCCGAGGAGCCATTGGTCGAGCAGACACAGCGGCAGACGCGACGGCATCGGCGGTGCGAGTCGGGGGTCGGGCGGGTCAGCCGGGTTGGTCGGTGGGTTCGGTTGCCTTGGCATGGGCACCGCGATAGCTGTGGGTGCCGGTCTCGATGATGTTGCCGCCGAAGGTGAGTCGGTCGATGATGGCGGCGCAGAGCCCAGCGTCGGTGAATATTGTCGACCAGTCGGCGAAGCTGCGGTTGGAGACGATCGCGACCGACTTCCTCTCCTCGCGTTCGGTCAGTACCTGAAACAGCAATTCGGCGCCGCGCCTGTCCAATTCCGTGTAGCCGAGTTCATCGATGCAGAGGAGGTCGACGCCGCTGTAGCGGGCGATGGTGTTGGTGAGCCGTTTGTTGTCGACGGCTTCGATCAGTTTGTTGACCAGCCTGGCAGCCAGCGTGTACCTGACGCGGTATCCGGCCTTCGCCGCCTCGGTGCCCAAGGCGATGAGCAGATGGGATTTCCCGGTGCCGGAGTCACCGATCAAGCACAACGGCTGCCCTTCCTTGACCCACTCGCAGGTAGCGAGAATACGGATCATGGCGGGGTCGACACTTGGGTTGGCACCGAAATCGAAGTCACGCAACGTTTTCGAGCGGGGGAACCCGGCGGCCTTGACGAGCCGTTCGGAGCGGCGACGGGCTGTCATCTGTTCCGCCTGTAGCTGTGGTCTGCGTTCGCGGACATAGGCACTGACTCGCTGATACGACACGTCGCTCATGCCGTGCTCCTCGAGCAAACGGTGATAGATCCGGGTCGCCGTGTGTCGTTGTCTCCGAGGCACATCCAGATCGGCGCGCAGAACGTCGTCGATGAACGGCTTGTAGGGGTCCAGCTTCTGCGGTCGCGGCGGATACTCCTTACGCGGCTCGGGCCACACCGACTCCGTCGCGTTGGCCACCGTACGCCACCCGACCTTGTGCTTGCGCTCGATGGCACGCATGGACAAGCCGGCGCGAAGATCCTGGCGGATCGCCGCGTACAGCTCAACTTTCGACATGTCAGACACCGGCAGGCTCCCCTCACCCCGCGACCCGTAATTCCACTATAACCGCAGGTTCTGCCGCAAATCCGTGACTCGGCAACGCCCCCGTCAAGATTCGTGAGCAAACGCTGTCGCGGTTGATGAACAGGGGACGGGCCCGAGGGACACCTCGATCCCGTCCCGAGTAGTGACAGATCGTTTTCGGCCGGGGAGGTCGATGCGTTGCCGCTGCGGCAGCGACGTGTCGAGTCACCACGCGCCGGCCATGCGCAACAGTGGGACCCCCGCGGGCACGCGCGGGTGTGGTGACGGCGGGGTACGAGGTGGGCCGCTCGGGAATCGCCCTGGGGCAGGCAGACTCATGCGTATCTGCCGGACCCGAGAACGGGCGGCGAACATCCGCACGGCAGAGCGGTGCCCCGGTGGAGCGGTCCCGTTACGTGCGTTCGGCCGTTCCCCCACCGTCGCGGGCTTCGATAGCCTTGACGGTCTTTCCGAAGGCCTGCTTCAACACGGGTCCGCCGACGGTCCCGACCACGACTCCGAGGATCCGTCCCTTGAGGTTCTTGCCTTCGCGCACCACGACGACATCCACATCGGTCGTCCCATCGGGCCGGCGCGTGAAGGTATATGTGTGACCGGAGTGACCACCCCACACGTTCGAGTCGGTGGTTGTCATGACCACACGGTCGGGGTCCGACCAGTCGTAGTGCAGGCGTTCCCAGATTCCGCGCGAGCCCTCCGTGACGTCGGCCTCACCTCGGCCCCGGTCGTGTACCTCGAGGTATTTGTCGGTGCTGTTGCCGAACAGCTGCGAGCGACCAGGCCCGAAATCGGTGAGCGCCGCCACGAACTGCTCCGGTGTCGAACTCGTCGTCTCTTTGAAGTGGATGGTGGACATTGTTTGCTCTTTCGCTCGAGAGATGACCGCTTCAGGGTCGGCGGGTTCCGGGGGTGGGGTTCGAGCGTCGAATCCGCAGCAGTTGGGACCCGGGGCGGGTGACAGGCCTTGTTGCTCCCGTCGGCGTCGACGGCACTGGTTCGAAGCCAGGAGGGGAGGATGATCTGAGCGAGGTGCTTTCGAAGTGTTCGGGCAGGCTGTGGAGTGCGCTCGAACAGGCCCATAGCACCGTTTGCCCGAGATGATCCGGACCGCAGGATCGTCCTCGACGTGCGCGGTGTGTTCCTATCGATGAATCATGATCTCCCGGCGCATGCCGGCGCAAGGCTCGGGCGCGATCGGAACATGCCAAGGCGCCTCAGAACCTCGCCGCATTCACCGCCGCCGGGTCGCCAATGCGGTCCCCGAGGCCATCCACCGACTGGTCTCGTACTTCAACGCCCGGGAACCGGCGGCCGACAATGGCTGAAGATGCTGTCTGGGCTTCCAGGAATTGCGGTAGAAAAAATCCCCCCGACCAGGCAATACGTCGAGGGGATCGAGTGGTCCCAGCTGGGATCGAACCAGCGACCTTCCGCGTGTGAGGCGGACGCTCTCCCGCTGAGCTATGAGACCGAACTCTCTGTTCGGGTGGCGACTCGTTGCCCTCCGAACGAGATGGAACATTAGCACGCTCTACCGGTCAGCCACCAAATCGCCACTTGGACAGCACCGATTCGTCGTGTTGCGGATGAGACTCGTGAGTCTTGGCGCGGGGCCCGCACCGCCCTCGCGGCCCTACTTCGAGGCGACGGGCCGAATGCCTGACCGACGGGAATTCTCGCCGCCCGGTAGACCCAGGGCCCGCCGCCCTTCGGACCTGACAGCCGCGAGTCGGCGCGTACTCGGAGAGCTCGAGCCCCCGGATGACACTCGCGATGACCACGTCGACGATCGTCGCGGGAGGGTCCTGAGCACGACGCACAGACCTCCCTAGTCCCCCGCACCCCACCGGCCGCACCCGCCACACTCGCAACTTCGCCGTTTTCAGCCGTTCTACCAGCGGATTTGTACCTTTCACCGGGCGTCGGCTAATGTTCTGTCTCGCACCGAGGAGGCCGGAACGAAAGCCCCCGAGATGCAAATGCGGATGTAGCGCAGCTGGTAGCGCATCACCTTGCCAAGGTGAGGGTCGCGGGTTCGAATCCCGTCATCCGCTCGAGAGGTAGGGCCAGGCAGTGAAAACAGCCTTCCCCCTTTGCGCGGTGGAGTGGCCGAGTGGTGAGGCAACGGCCTGCAAAGCCGTGCACACGGGTTCGATTCCCGTCTCCACCTCGCGCGATTAGCTCAGCGGGAGAGCGCTTCCCTGACACGGAAGAGGTCACTGGTTCAATCCCAGTATCGCGCACCATCTCACCAAGTGAGGCCCCCTTACGAGGGGGCCTCACTTGTTTCTCCGACACCATCGGTCGGCCCCGCTCCCCCACCAACCAGGTCCCAGTACCGAGCGATGGCGGCCGGTCCCCACCTCGCCGTCCATGACGAACGTTCCCGTCGGTGGCGCCGGCCGCGGGATCACGCGACAATCGGACGATTCGATTCGTGCCGCGGCCGTCGAGTTCGCAAAAGGTATGCGCGACTGCGCAGTTCGAACTCCACGGACCGGAGCACTACGGGGAGGAACGACACCGATGGGCAAGCTCGTCCGAGACAGGATCCCGGAGATCATCCGCGCCGACGGCGGCACGCCGGACGTGCGCGTCCTCGACGCAGGCGACTACGAAACCGCGCTTCACGACAAGCTGTTCGAGGAAGCCGCCGAACTGCGCGCCGCCGATGCCGATGATCGACTCGAGGAAGCCGCGGACGTGCTCGAGGTCCTGCTCGCCCTCGCGACATTGAGCGGGTTCACGCTCGAGGACATCGTTTCCACCGCGAAAGCGAAGTTCGCGGAGCGCGGCGGCTTCGAGGATCGGCTGTGGCTCGATGGCGTCGGAGTGCCATGGATTGTCGGAGGCCCTCATTAGGCTGCCGTTCGTGGCTGGTGAATCGGGGGTTGCGGCAGGGGGCGTCGACGAGGCGTTTCCGGACGACATTCGGGGGGAGGTGTCGTTCGGGCTCGAAGAGGTCAACGAGGTGGTGGCGGGGCTGGTGGGGGCGCACGCGGAGCGGCGGAAGCGGGACGCGGAGATCGTGGGGTACCGGCTGGGGATCGGCGGGGAGGGACCGGAGACGTTGGCTCGGATCGGGGCGCGATTCGATCTGGCGCGGGATCGGGTGCGGCAGTTGCACACTCGGGCGGTGGGGCAGATGTTGCGGGAGGCAGCGCTGAGCCGGGGGCAGGCGGAGGTGTTCGCTGGGCGCTATCCGGTGGACGGTCGGGATTCGGCGCTGGTGCGGGCGCTGCTGGTGGAGACGTACGCGACCGACGCGGATTTGGCGGCCAACGAGTTGTCGTATCTGAAGCTGCGGCTCGCCGGGCACGCCCAGGAGGACGCGAAACGGATCGCGGGCTACGTCATGCAACGGATCATGGCGTGGCAGAAGAAGACGAACCGGCAGCTGGCGAAGCTGCGCGACGCCGAGCCCGCGGCCTCGACCGAGATCGGCGAATGGGCGGCGCGGGTCGAGTGGCCCGGAGGCGGGCCCGCCACGCTGCCGACGACCTCCGCCCGCACGGTCGACGACGACGATGACGGCCGCGGCCGGTTCTACCTGGACAAGGTGGGCCGCGATGTCGGCTTCGACTCCGCATTGCAGGCACGGCTGCTGCGCACGCTCAACGCGGCGGACATGGTAGAGACGTTCCAGGAGCATCCCCTCGCGGTGCGCTACGACATCGACGGTGCGGAGCGCGTCCACTATCCGAGTGTCGCCGCGCGTCTCACCGACGGCCGGGTCGTGCTGATCGACGTGCAACCGCTCGGCCACGTCGCCTTCCACGTCAACCGCGTCAAGTCCGCGGCGGCGCGCGGCCGTGCGCACGCCACAGGCTGGGGATGGCTGATCTGGACGGGCAGCAGCCTCGGCCTGCCGGAACTCGCCCGACGCGAGGTGGATGCCCGCCACGAGAAGAGCCTCGGCGAACTGGTCGAGCGCGGGCCGGTGCCGTGGCACGAGGTGCGGAGACTACGCGAGGAATCCGGCCTCGAACTGCTCGATTTCACCGCGCTGGTACTGCGCAACGAATGGCGCTGGGACCGCGGACCCTTCCGCCTGACACGCGGTTGACTCGCGCGCAACCAGGCTCATTTCGCGCACCGCATGGCGCTGGGACCGCGGTCCCCGGCGCGGCTGAAAAGCTCAGCGCACCACCATGGCCGCCGCGAGGAATGTCACGATCAGCAACATCGCGCAGTAGGTGATCAACTGCCAGTGGCTCACGGTCTGCTGCAGCCCGGCGATGGTGGTGCGCAGGCTGTTGTCCACCCGGTGGTGATCGGCCAGCTTGCGGTTCACCTCGGCCAGCGCGTCCGCCTGCGCTTGCGCGTCGTGTTCGGAGCGTTCCAGCCGGGCGGTCAGCTTCATCACCTGTTTCTGCTTGTCCCTGACCGACTTCCGAGACAGTGCGAGGGCGGTGCGCTGGTTGACCAGTTCCTGGCGTTGCCGGGCGATCACCGCGGCCTGCGTTCTCGTGTGGTGCTCCCAGTCGGTCACGGTGGCCCATCCTCCCGTCATCTCGTCGCGATAGCCCCAGGCGATCTCACCGGACACCCAGCCGCGCAGAAACTCGCGTAACTCGAACGGCTCACGCCGCGGCACCGCGACCGCGCTGTGCTCGGCGTCGAGCATGCCCATCTCTGCCAGGTAATCGCAGGCGGGCGGGGCGAAGTCGGCGATACCGAGCGCGGGCAGGTGGGCCACCCAGTAGCCGGGCTGGCACAGCCACAGCACGCCGTCGCATCCCGCCTCGCGCAGCCGGGCCATGTGCTCGTGGGCGAGGCTTCGGTCCAGCGGGCCGCTGCGCACCTCGATGGCGTAGGTCCGCTCGCCGATCCGCCACAGAATGTCGACGCGGATACCGCCGACGCGCCGGTCCACGTCGGCCTCCTCGGCGCCGAAGGCGACCAGCCTGCCGCACAACCAGTACTTGAGTCGCTGGATATCCCATTGGGCGTGGGCGCATCCCGGGCAACGGCAGCTGTACCGGGATCGACCGCCCACCGCGGCGCTGACCCCGTCCGGGACATCGGCGATGCCCAATTCGGCGAGCATCGCCCGACGCCCGCATACCTGTCCCACGCGCTGCGTCGTTCTCACGCCGATCACTCCCCTGCCCAACACCGCACGGTCTTTCGACCTACTCCATAGATCAAGAGTGCGCCTATCTTTGTCCGCTCGCCAGCCCCCTTTACCCCGCGCTCGGGTGCGCCGCCTTCGGCGCGACACCTCCGATCAGGCGATGTGCGCAGCGTCACAAGGGATTTCGCAGCGACATGCGCGAGAAACACCACAGAAATTTCGATCGATTGATTCTTGCCGCCAATTCGGCGACGCGGCCGGGCGCGCCGGAGTGCCCGCCGGCCGCCGCGACCGCGCTGGGTGGTGCTCGCCCCGCACCGCCGAAAGGCTGCGGATAGAATCGCCGGGCCACGCGCACAGTTCGGGCATCGACGGGGAAGAAGGTACGCAACGCATGGAGCACGGCCAGCAGGGCGCCGAGTCGGTCGGCGCGATCTTGTCGGGCATCGCGGAGCTCCTGCGCGACGTGAGCGACAGACTCGACAGCGTCGCCGCCCGGGTGGGCGAGGACAACGGCGCCGAGGCGCGCCTGAAGAAGCTGGAGGCCTGGGCCTTCCGCACCGAGCAGAATGTCTCGGCGCTGGAGACGCGGCTCGACGACGTCACGTCCGTCGCGCCCGCCGAACGCACCGAGGGCAAGTCGCTACCCTCTCGCGCCGAGCGCCGCGCAGCCGCCACGCCTGCGGCGCAACCCGAGCGCGCCGAACCCGTACGTCCCGAACCCGCACGCCCCGAACCCTTACGCTCCGAACCCTTACGCTCCGAACCCTTACGGTCCGAGACCGTACGCACCGAGACCGCGCGCATCGAGACGCCGCGCGCCGAGCGCCGACGACCACCCGCGCCGACCCGCCAGGAGCCCGCGTCCGAATCACCGCGCACCGACAGCCTCGAGGTCGCCGCCGTCGCGGCCCGCGTCGAGCAGCAGTCCGCGGCGCCGAACGGGCTGCCGCGCCGGGAGCCCGCCACCGCCTCGCCCACCCTGCACGACTGGGTCGAGCCCAACGTCTCGCGCGGCGCGCCGTACGACGCCGCGCCCGAACCGGTCTCGAACGCGCACGCCGAGCCCGCGGAGATCACGCCGCGGACGGAGACCCCGCCGGAGAGACTGGACTACGGCAGCGTCGGCACGCCCCTCGTCGACACCGCGCCCCGGCTGAACGGTCGCCTGGAAGCGCCCACGCTCACCAGCCACTCCGACACCAACCTCACCGCACCGCGCGAAGAATCCGCGGCGCCGACCCAGCACCGCGCGACCATCGAGGACAACTCGCACGTCGACAAGCTGCAGGCCATGCTCGACGAACTCAAGCGCAACCCGGCGGGCCCGTTCGGCAGGCCGCTCAGCGCACCACCGGGCGAACAATCGTAGTCACGCGCTCGCGCTCCGATCCGACGGCGCGAGCAGCGCGCGGATCGTCTCGCGCAACCACCGATGCCCGCTGTCGGCGGTGTTGCGCGGGTGCCATGCCATGCCGACCGTCACCTCCGGCAGCGGCAGCGGAATGTCGAAGGCGCGCAATCCCATGGCGCCCAACGCGTCCTCGGCCAATCGAGCAGGCGCGGGGCAGACGAGTTCACCGGAGCGCACCGCCAACAGCGCGGTGCTGAGATCGGGGACGATCGCCACCACCCGGCGGGTGCGGCCGTGCAGGGCCAGCCGGTCATCGATCGGACCGCGGGCGCGACCTTGCCGCGAGATCGCGAGGTGTGCCGCGGCGGCGTAGGCGGCCACGGTGACCCGCTCGGTGATCAGCGGATGGTGCGGCGCGGCGACGCCGACGAGACGATCTCCGAGCACGCGCTGCACGACGATCTCGGGGTCGCTGCGCTCCAGGACGCCGACCGCGATGTCGGCGCGCCCGTCGCGCAACACCGCGGTCCCCTCCGAACCGTCGGGCAGGAACTGCACGGTGACGCCGGGGGCCCGGCGTCGGATGGCGGCAAGCAGCGGCGCGGCGAGGTGGGCGCGGACCGGGTCGTCTGCCTGGACGGTGAAGCCACGTCGCAGACCGGCGGGGTCGGCCTCCGCGCGGGGGTCGAGCAGCGCGCGCCCGCGTTCGACCAACGCGGCGACTTCGAAGCGCAATTCGAGGGCGCGCGGTGTCGGTACCAGGTTTCGCCCGGACCGGACGAGCAGCGGGTCGTCCAGCGCCCGGCGCAACCGCGCCAGCGTCCGGCTCATGGCGGGGGTCGAGGTGCCCAGGCGTTCGGCGGCCTTGGTGACGCTGTTCGTGTCGAGCAGCGCATCCAGAGCAACCAGCAGATTCAGGTCGAGGGCATCCACTCGCGGATTATCACAGAAGCAAGATGGACGCTGTTGCGTTGCGCCGGTGACAATCCGCGAGCCCTCGGCGTCAGGCCTGCGACGGGTACCGGTCGCGCCACCCCGCCGGGTACCTTCCAGCTGGTGCCGGGTGCGTTTCAGCCGGTGCCGGGTTTTTCTCAGCTGATGCTTGGCGCGTTTCAGCCGACCCCGGGTGAACCTCGGCCGACCCCGGGTGAACTTCGGCTGTCGCCGGGTGCATTTCGGCCGTCGGCGGATACATCTCGGCGGTGGCCGGGTGTGCCTCCTCCGGAGCCGGGGCCGTCTCGGCGGGCGCCGACCCGGGCGGGGACGGCTCCGCCGGACGCTGCGCGCGCTCCGAGAGTCCGCGGTACGCGGCGGGTTTCACCGGCCGGAACCACTGGGCGAGCCGGGCGCCCAACGGCAGCCGGAACTTCAGGTCGGTCAGCATCTCGTCGATGTTGTGCAGGGCGAACGGCGTGATGGTCGTGCCGTGCGCGTGTTGGCCGCCGGTGCCCGCCTCCATCCACCGCAGGCGCGCGTCGATCTGCTCGCCCATCTCCTCCTGCGACGGCAGCGCGACACGGCCGCGCAGCAAGGCGGCGGTCCAGTGCGCGCCGACCTCGGCGCTGAGCGTGCCGAGCAGCGAGGAGTTGTAGCCCGCGAAGGTCAGGTTCGGCACCTCGGTCGGCAGAATGTGCCGGTAGAGGCGGAAATTGCCGTCGTCGTCGGTGAGCCTGCGCTGGATGTAGGGCGTCAGGAACGGCACCCGCTGCTGGAAGCCGGTGGCGCACACCACGATGTCGGCGGGGACGACCTGGCCGTCGGACAGCCACACGGCGCAACCGGCGGGCGTGCCGGACAACTCGGTGACGGTGGTATCGCGCAGCACGGTGATCCGGCCCTCGCGGACCTGCTCGAAGAATCCCTCGGTGGCGATGCTCGCGGTGCTCTGCGCGATCTCCTCGAAGCGGCCCTCCGGGACCAGGTCGAGGTCGCGCAGGCCTAGCTTCTTGGTGGCGAGTTCCTGGATCACGTCGAAATCGGTGTCACGGAAGCTGTGTCCGGCACCGTGCAGGAAGCGTTCGAAGCCGCGCGGGCTGTGGTAGCGGAAGTGCGCTTCGCCGAGCCGGGTGAGGAACAGCCGCTCGAAGTCCAAGCCGGTGCTGAGTGTGCGCGGCATCTTCCACAGCAAACGACGAGCCACCACTGTGGTCTCGGCGGCGACGTGGCTGACCGCCTCGGCGATGTCGCAGGCGGACTGGCCGTACCCGACCACCACCACCGACTTCCCGCGCGCCCGCTCGACGTCGAGGAACTCCGAGGAGTGATAGAGCTGTCCGCCGCGCGTGAGATACGCCTCTTCGCCGCGGTAGTCGGGCATGGCGGGGTCGCTGAACACTCCGTTGGCAACGATCAGGTGATCGCAAGAGGTGCGATGTACGCCCGTCTCGTCACGGATCTCCAGCAGCCAGCCGCTGTCCACCGGATCGGCGGCCACCACTTCGGTGCCCAGCCGCAGGCTCTCGCGCAGCCCGAAGTGCTGTGCGTATCCCTCCAGGTAGGCCTGCATCTGGGCGCCGTCGGGCACGTGCGGGTAGTCCTCGGGCATGGCATAGTCCGAGAAGCGGTAGGTGTGCTTGCTGTTCAGCGTGCGCAGCCCGGGATAACGCCGGGTCGCGCTCCACACACCGCCGACATCGGGCGCCCGTTCGAACACCTCGACCGGAAAGCCCTCTCGGCGCAACACCTTCGCGGCGGCCAGGCCTGCTATGCCCGCGCCTACGATCGCGATGCGATTACCGCTCGTCATGGCCACCGAGGTTACCCGCCCGCGGCGGACCGTAAAGCTCGCGGGCGCAGATTCGTCGGATCCAGGCCCTGTCTCGAAGTCCGGCCGGATGCATCCGTGGCTCAGATCGTCGCCTGGCAAGGCGGAGGAGGAGCCGATACCGGGGTTGTATCGGTGACGACGACAACGCGGCCAGGCGGCGATCTGAGCCGCGGAGGCGCCGGATGGGACTTCGAGACAGGGCCTAGCGTGGGGTGACTATGATTCTGGCTTTCCGACGCGGCACGGTGGTGATGTTTCGCACCCGTCCGCGCTCGGGTCGCGGGTCGGCAGGCGCCAGCGTGTGCCGGGTGAGAACCTCGCGTAAGACCGCCGTCCCCTCCATGAGCGCGAACCCGGCGCCGAGGCAGCGGCGCACGCCGCCGCCGAACGGCAGCCACGTGTTCGGCTCGACCTCGCCGTCCAGGAACCGCGCCGGGCGGAAGGTCGCGACGTCGGGGAAGTTCTCGGCGCGGCGGTGCGCCAGGAAGATCGAGCAGCTGACCGTGGTGCCCGCGGGCAGCCGCCATTCGCCGATGGTGATCTCCTCGGTGAGTTTGCGTACCGCACCGGGGATCACCGTGTGCAGGCGCATGGCCTCCTTCAGCACGGCCTCCACGGCCTTGTCGTCGTCGGCGCGCGCGGCTTCGTACGTCGCGTGCTGAAGCTCGGGGTCGGCGGCGAGTTCGTAGAGCGCCCAGGAGAGCGCGGCCGCGGTGGTCTCGTGTCCGGCCAGCAACAGGGTGACCAGCTGATCGCGCAGTTCCGCGTCCGTCAACGGCGCTTCGTCGCCGCCGACCTGGAGCAGGCGCGAGAGCACGTCGGTGCGGTCGGCCAGATCGGGCGCCGCCCTGCGCTCGGCGATCTCGCGTGAGAGCAGGTCGTCGATGGCTCCGAGAGTGTCGTGGAAGCTCCGCCACGGCCGATACCGCTGCAGTTGCGGCATGCGCAGTCCCGCGTATTGCAGCGGGCCGACGTTCACGATGCGGTGCAGCCGCGGCGCGAGCTCCGCGCGGGTGCGCTCGTCGGTGACGCCGAAGACCACCCGCATGATGACCTCGAGGGTCAGCGCGTTCATCCGGTCCAGCGTGACGACGGTCGACCCCGGCCGCCAGCGTCCGGTCTCCGCCGCGGCGATCTCGGACACCACTGCCCGATAGCCGCGCAGAGCAGCGCCGTTGAACGCGGGCATAAGCAGTTTGCGCGCCCTGGCGTGCTCGGCCTCGTCGGTCAGCAGCACCGAATGCGGCCCCATCACCGGACGGAGGATGTTGTTCGCCTCGCCCGCGTGCATATCGTGCGGGTCTCCGGCGAAGATCTTCCTCAGATGCTCGGGACGGGAGAACACCACCAGCCGGTCGGCGAACGGCGGAATTCGCAGCGAGAAGACGTCGCCGTAGCGGCGTCGCAGCACCGGCAGCAGCGCGGCGCGGTACTGGAGGTAGAGATAGCTCTGCGCGAACACCGGCAGCGCCGGGCCCGGCGGGTACTCCGCGACCGTCGGTGCGTGTCCTCGGCTCATCGGTCCTCCTCCCGGGGCTTCCGTGCGGGTGCGCCGAGCTCAGCCTGGCACACCCGCACGATCCTCGGAACCCTCGTTTGCGTCGCTGTGGAAAGACGCCGGGCTGTGGAGGATCAGCGCAAGGCGGGCGCTTTGGTCACCTCGACCGGCAGATCCTGAACACCACGGAACAGGACGCTCTCCCGCCACGAGATGTCGTCCGCGCCCACCGCGAGCCGCAGGTCCGGATAGCGATCCAGCAGCCGCGAGATCGCGATGCGCGCCTCCAGCCTGGCCAGGCCCGCACCGAGGCAGAAGTGGATGCCGTGCCCGAAGGCGATGTGGCCGTTGGGGTTTCGTTCGGTGTCGAAGATCTCCGGCGCGGCGAAGTGCTTCTCGTCGTGGTTGGCCGAGCCCAGCGCCACCAGGACGAGTTCCCCGGCTGGGACCTCGGTCTCGCCGATGACGGTGGGCACCGTCGTGTAGCGCAGCGTCGCCATGTTCACCGGGCCCTCGAAGCGCAGCATCTCCTCGACCAGCGCGGGCACACCATCCAGATCCTGTCGCAGCTCCGCGTATTTCGACGGATCGGCGAGCAGGGTGAGCATCGTGTTGCCGATCAGGTTGACCGTGGTCTCGTGGCCTGCGATGAGTATGAGGAAGGCCATGGAGATGATCTCGTCGTCGGTGAGCCGGTCGTCCGCGTCGCCCGCGGTGAGGAGGTCGTACAACAGATCCGCGCCAGGCCCCTCGGCGCGGCGGCGGGCGAGCAGGTCCTCGAAATACGCCACGATGGCGTCGGTGGCCGAGCGCATCTGCACCGGGTCGGCCAGCGTGATGTCGGAGACCACCGCCGACCATTCCTTGAACTGGGCGCGGTCGGCGATCGGCACGCCGAGCATTTCGCAGATCACGGTGATGGGCAGCGGAAACGCGAACTCCGCCATCAGATCCACCGGCCCGTCCGCCTTCGCGAGACCGTCCAGCAGCTCGTCGGTGATGGCGGTGATGCGCGGGGTGAGCGCCTCGATGCGAGCGGGGGCGAACGCGGGCGTGACCAGCTTGCGCAGGCGGGCGTGCTGCGGCGGGTCCATGTTGAGCACATGATGGCTGAGGCGCGCGTTCACGGCCCCGACGCCGCTGTTGCCCGCGCTCTCACGGCGAGCTCCGGCGCCGGCATCGGTGTGCGGGTCCTTGCGGATCGTCGGATTGCGCAGCGCCTCGCGCGCCGCGTCGTAGTCGACGATCAACCAGGCGCGCACCCCCGTGCGCAGTTCGATCTGGTGCACCGGCCCCTCGGCCCGGAGCCGCTCGTAGAAGGCATACGGCGTACGAAAGAATTCCGGTGGCAGCTGTCTCATGATCGAATGGCCTTCCCCAGTCGCGAGTTGTGTTGCGCCCCTTCGATAGTGTCACGGGTCACGAGTGTCGGCCAGTGTCGTCGGCGCCACCCGAATCGTCGCGACGGCGCGGAGCAGCGGAGATCTCGGGACGGCCTGTTCGGTTCGATGCACCATGCGGCGACCCGGCCGCACGCCGAGATGGCGGTGCCGCATAGTCCCCCTGGTACGGAAGCGAAAGAGCCGATAGACCTGCGCTGCCGATTCGGTGACGCCATGATGTCCACTATGGGCACACAGCTGCAGGGTGGCGCTGCCGCGCAGACGGAGCGGGCGACCCAGGCGCCGAGATGAACGGCGGGGCGCCGATCGCGAGGGTGGACAGAATCATCGAGGGGGCCCACCGCGTCTACTTCGGTAACCGTGCCGTCACCGATCGCCTCGAGGCGGGTGCGCGACGACTCCGCGAACCGCTGCGAATCGCCCTGGCCGGTGCGCTGAAAGCAGGCAAGTCGACGCTGCTCAACGCACTCGTCGGCCAAGACATCGCCCCGACCGACGCCACCGAATGCACGCGCGTCGTGACCTGGTACCGGCACGGCCCCACGCCGGCGGTCACTGCCCGGCTCACCAGCGGCCGGTCGGAGAACGTGCCGATACAGCGGGCAGCAGGTGGTCTGACATTCGACCTCGGCAGGCTCACGGCGGCGCAGGTCGATCGAATCGACGTCGACTGGCCGCTGCGCCGCCTAGAGCGCACCACGATCATCGACACACCCGGGACCGGATCGCTGTCGAAGGACGTGTCCGTGCGCACGCTGCGATTGCTGACTCCCGACGACGGCTCTGCCGGAGCTGACGCGGTGGTCTATCTGTTTCGCTCCCTCGACGATGCCGACCTCGCACTGATCCATCGAATCGGCGAGTACGTCGGCGGCAGCGGCGGGCCGCTCGGCATCGTCGGCGTCGTCTCGCGGGCGGACGAACTCGGTGCGGGCCGCCCGGAGGCGATGCACTCCGCCCGCGCGGCGGCCAAAGACTTCACTCGCGAGTTGGAGAGGACGGGCCTGTGCCAGGCGGCCGTACCGGTTGCGGGTTTGCTCGCGTTCACCGCGAAGACCCTTCGGCAGGCCGAGTTCGCAGCACTGCGCCGGCTCGCCGAGGTCGCTCCGGCCGACCTGGAATCGGCCATGCTCTCGACCGATCGATTCCAGCGGGCCGAAGATCTGCCGGTCGACGCCGCGACTCGACAGCACCTCGTCCGGCGTCTCGGTCTGTTCGGAATTCGTATGACGCTGACTCGATTACGGGCCGGTACCAGCGATGCACCGACTCTGGCCGACGAACTGATCGCGCGCAGCGGCATCGGCGAACTCGAGCGCGTGATCGACATTCAATTCGGCCAGCGTGCCGACGAATTGAAGGCGCACACCGCTCTGCTGATGCTGAAGCAGATATTCGACGCGAACCCGGCCGCGCAGGCAACGCCGCTCGGCGGCGAAGTCGCACAACTGCTCGCCAATGTGCACGGCTTTCACGAACTCCGTCTGCTCAGTCGTCTCCGTTCGACCAAGACGGTGCTGTCCGACGACGAACTCACCGACCTGCAGCGCATGATCGGCGGGCAGGGAACCGGACCTGCCGAACGCTTGGGAATCGAACCGTTCGCGGTCGCGGGCGTGGGCCAGGACGTCGCATTGGCCGAAATCAGACGATGGCGAGCCCGTGGCGAACATCCGCTCGCGGATCAGTTCACGGCCAACGCTTGCATGGTGGCGGCACGCAGCGCCGAAGGTGTCCTCAGCGAGCTGCGCCGGCGTTGAGAACCAGTGCGGCCGGGGCGTATCGCCGGTAGGGACTGGACGATCAAGGTGTGCTCGTCCCGGTCCCACCGGTACCCGCACCCGTGCCGCCCGTAGCGGTGCCAGTCGGCGCCGGGCCCGTACCACCCGCGCCCGCACCATTCGCCCCACCTGAACCCGAACCGGTCGAACCAGTGTCATTCGCCCCACCGGTACCCGAACCGCCACCGGCCGGAGCCTGACCCGCACCACCCGTGTCCGCACCATTCGTCCCACCCGAACCCGAACCACCGCCAGCCGGAGCCTGACCCGCGCCCCCACCATTCGCCCCACCCGAACCCGCACCGGTCGAACCCGTGCCGTCCGACCCGCCGGTACCGGTGCCCGTGCCGTTCGTTCCACCCGAACCCGCACCGGTCGAACCGGTGCCGTTCGCCCCACCGGTACCCGAACCACCACCGGACGGAGCCTGACCCGCGCCTCCACCATTCGCCCCATCCGAACCCGAACCGGTCGGACCAGTGCCATTCGACCCACCGGCACCGGCACCGCCACCCGCCGGGGCTTGACCCGCGCCCCCACCATTCGCCCCACCCGAACCCGAACCGGTCGAACCGGTCCCGTTCGCCCCACCGGCACCCGAACCACCACCGGACGGAGCCTGACCAGCACCGCTCCCAGTCGAGCCGGTGTCGCTCGCCCCACCGGTGCCGGTCCGACCGGTTCCCGTGCCGGTGCCATCTGGGCGTTCTGCGTTCGGCCCGGCGGGCGGAATCAACACCTGCTCGTTCACCGCGGGCTTCGGCCCGGTTCCCGGCCCTGCGATCGCGAAGACTCCGACAACTCCCGCAGCGAGAGCAGCAATCGCTGCCGCGGCGAGATAGGTCCGCTGACGACGCCCGCCGGTCACTTCGCCACCCCCGGTGCGCTCCGCCGCCACCGAGGCAGGGGGCGCGATGGCCATCGGCGGCTTGCTCGCGACCGCGCCTGCGGACGGATCCGGCTCGGATTCTCGCTTCGGAGTAGGGGGTTTCGCTTCCGGAATGGACGACACCGGCACCGATGCGGCGGCACTCACCGAGGAACGTGCCAGGAGAGCAGCGCCCTTCGCCGAGGTGAGAAGAGGTTCTGGTTCCCCCGTCACCGGCACGTGGAACTCCGAAGACAGCAACTCGGCGACGAGCGGGGTCGCCGCGGCACCACCGGCCAGCACGACCGCTCGTACCTCACGAGCGTCGATGTCATTGGCGCGCAAGGCCTCTCCGACAAGTCCGACGGATCCGGCGACCGGCTCTCTGATCAACTCCTCCAGTTCGGAGCGGACGAGCCGGACATCGTGGCGCACGCGCCCCAGTTCCACCTCGACCACCGCCGCCGTTTCGGCGGAAAGCGTTTCCTTGGCCTGCCTGCAGCGCGAACGCACTGCGCGCAGCGGCGCCAGCAAAGCGGGGTCCGCGAGGTCCACGTCGGCGAGTTCCCCGTCCAGCGCCCGGAGAACCTGCTGCACGATGGCGTCATCGATGTGCGAACCACCGAATTCCGCACTCCGGATGGTGCTGCCGATCTGCTGGGTACCGCGGGCCACAGAGACGCTAAGGCCGTTGCCTCCGAGGTCGTACACCACCACGGCGCCGTCGTCGGGAAGCCCGCGGAGCGACTCGACCCGGGCGAGGACCGAGTCGACTTCGGTCACGAGTGCCACGCCGGTCATGTCCATCCGGTCGAGCGCCTCGCGAAGCGCCTGCACTCCGTGCGGCTTCCAGTGGCTGGGATAGGTCGCCGCGATGGCGGGAGGCCCGGTGAACGCACCGGCCGAATACCGCGTCAGATACCGCACCGCGCCGGCGACGAGAGCTTCCGGCCGATGGGCGGACCCGTCGGCGGCGATGAGATCGATCGGGTCACCGACCCGGTCGACGAACCCGTTGACGGCAAGCCCGGGGGCCATCGAGCTTGCGTCGTCAGCGAGCGGAGCGAGTGTCGGCGCCATGTCGTGCGACATGATCAACGTCGCTGCGTGCCGGGACGTTGCGGGACTCGACGCGCCTCGCGCAGCAGCCGCCGCCCGCGGCGATTCCGCCTCGGCGGCGGTAGCGAAACAGACCGTGCCGATCTTGATGCCAAGACTGCCCGACATGAAATCCTCTCGGTAGATAGTCGCGCTCACCTGCGCATATCACTGTCGCTCGAGCACGGATCGACAACTAGATCCACAACGTGCTGAATCAGACCCCACGGGGTGTTGTGTTGGTTCCCCCAAGGTGGGCCGGGACTTGGCCGAGGCGATCTCGCGACCGCACGGCAGACAACCGGGTGATCCCTTCGCGGACCGTGGTCAGCACGGCCAGCTTCTTCTCGACTTCGGCCGCACGTTTTTCCCGCTCGGCGACCTCCATGCCGACCGCCTCTTGCGCCGCCTTCATCGAACTCTGCAGCGACGCCAACGCCTGATCGGCAGATTCCTTGAAGTGATCGCGCAGCTCTCGCTGCACATTCCGGAGGCGATCCCGGGAGAGCTTGTGCACCTGGAAGGACACGTCGTCGATGTACTTTCGCAGCGTGGCCTGCGCTTCGCTGCGCCGACGGGCAATCCGGCCCGCGCGGTCCTGCTGGTATGCCTTCACACCGAGCACGACGCCTGCCCCGATCGTGAGCGGATTCATCATCGCGGCACCGATCATCGTGGCGCCCATGCCGATCATCATCGCGCCGCTGTAGCCACCGCGCACCGCGGTCAAGCCCTTGTCCGCCAGCGAAACCTTGGTGTCGCTCAGCTCGCCGATTCGCAGACCGGAGTCGATGAGGTCGCCCGCGCAGACGGCATCGAGCGCGGGGAGTTCGGCGCAGGTGCCGTCCACGGCGAACGATGCCGCCACCCGCTCGGCCAGTACCTGTGCGGACTGGAACGCCCAGACGAAATTGTCGCTGACCGCGACGCTCACCTGCTCCTGCACCCAACCGGTCAGCAGCGGCCACTTCTTGTCAGGATCGCCGTCCGCTAGCTCGGACTCGATGTGCTTGTTGATGCTCCGCAGCCGTTCCCGGAGATCGTGGTCGATCTCGGAATTGAGGTCCGCGACACCGTCGTTCAGTACTTGCTGCCACGACTTCGCGGACTTGACCTGCTCATCCGACATCACCTTCCGAGCCTTCAGCTCGCCGGTCACGCGCTGGTGGAACTCCGGGTCGCGCAGTGACTTGATTTCCGCCTCGAACGGAACGGTCAGGTGGTGCGCGACGGACTCGAGATCCCGCGCCATGCGGACGCGCCGCTTGGTTCCTACGTCGGCGAGGACCTCGGTGTGGAGAAACCGAAGCAGCTCGGGACAGCCGGATTCGGCGTTGAGTTCCTTGTCACCGAGACGTATCGCGTGGCCGCGCAGTGTCGACGACACCGGAATGATCCGGCAGCTCACCCCGCCGTCGGCGAGGTGACGCCGGTTGGCGTCCGCGATCCGGCGCCACTCGGGGTAGAGGTCGACCTTGGTCGCCGCGATGACCGCCGTGGGGCACAGTCCGATCACCTGTTGCACGAACCGGAATTCGGGTGCGGTGAACTCCTGGCTGGCGTCGCTGACGATGACGACCGCGTCGGCCAGCGCCACCTCGTTCAGCACTCGTGCGACATGCCGCTGGCCGGCGCCGGCGACGCCGGGGGTGTCGACGATGGCCAGACCGCCTGCCAGCATCGCGGAATCGACGCCGACCTCCGTGTGCATCACCCGCCACCCTCGTGCTCGCGGAGACGTCGCCAGATCGGTCTGTAGTTCACTGGGTGGCAAGGGAACCGCGGCGGAGGTTGCGCCGCCGGGCTTCTCTACGACCAAGCGCGCGGCTGGTTTGTCCGCGTGCCGGACGACCGTGACCACGGAGGTGGCGCGACGGTCACCGGCGACGCACACCTGCTTGCCGAGCAGGGCATTGATCAGTTGACTCTTGCCCTGCTGGCGCAACCCGACGAAGGCGACCCGCACGGAAGCATCGGCGGACCGGCGCCGCACGGCGTCGAGGGTGCCGAGCAGGTCGGCCCGATCGGCCGACCGTGCGAGCCGAGCCAGCTGCTCGATCAGGGCCGGGACGGCCGCGACATCGCGGCCGTCCCGCTTCTCAGGTGACGGCTTACCGGCGTCCTCCCGATCGGTGTGCCGGGCAGAGACACCCGCCGGTGGTTGCTGTGTCCTCATCAGAACGGGTCGAAGAAATCGCCGATGTCACTGACGACGGATCCGATGGCCTCGCCGGCATCGCTGACCGCATCACCGACGTCGTCGACCGCCTCTTCGGCCCAGTCGGCCGCGTCGGTGGCCGCACCATCGACCCAGTCGGCCGCATCGGTGGCCGCACCATCGACCCAGTCGACGGCGTCGGAACCCGCATTGTAGACGTCCTCGATCCCGCCGTCGTCGATGAAGTTGTAGGCGGACAGGCCCCAACCGATCGGAGACGCGCTTGCCACGGCACTGGTAATTCCATTGAGGTCACCCATGGTCTCGACTACGTCGTAGATCGTCTGACCGGCCCCGTCACCGAGGACTTCGTCAGCGGTGTCCAACGCGCCGCCGATGTTGTCGTTGAGCATGTCGTAGCCGAGCGAGGACTCCTGCGCGGCCTCGATGACCCCGCCGTTCGGGTCGAGGAGATCCTCCGGTCCGAAAGTCTCCTCCAGGTTCTCGATGATCTCGGTGCCGTACTGCTCGGCGTTCTGGGCGTAATCCAGGTACTCGCCGCCCGGGATCTGGTCCACCGGGATCTGGTCCAACGGCAGCTGGTCCAAGGGCAGCTCATCCAGCGGCAGCTGGTCCAACGGCAACTCGTCCAACGGCAGCTGGTCGGCGCCCGGAAGGTCATCGAGCCCTGGCACGTCCTCGAGGCCTGGGATACCGCCCAGCTCGGTCGCGATGTCCTCGAGGCCGGGAATCTGGCCCAGCTGAGTCATCACGTCCTGCAGATTCGACATCGTGTCCTCGAGGCCGGGCACCTCGCCCAGCTGAGTCATCACGTCCTGCAGATTCGTTATCACGTCACCGAGGCCGGGGATCTGGGTCGGGTCGATACCGGGGTCCCCGATGTCGTGCTCGCCGGGAAGCACCGAGCTCAGGGCGTCGACGGCATCCTCCGAACCAGAGAAAGGCCCGAGGTCGGGAAGGTCCACGCCCTCCGGAACCTCCGCCTGCTCGAAGCCGGGGAAATCGACGATGCCGGTCCCGGAGTCGCCACCGTCTTCCGACGCAGGACCGAACAGTCCGCCGAGACCGGGGATGTCGTTCAGCTGTGTGAAGACGTCCTGGAGGCTGGTATGGGCGTTCTCGAAGCCGGGGACCGAACCCAGCTGCGTCACGACATCCTGAATGCTCGTCATGACGTCGCCGATACCGGGGACCTCACTCGGGTCGACCGGGGAAGCCTCGCCGAGGGGATCCGCGACGCTTCCGCTGTCCTCGACGTCACTGATGTCCACGTAGAACGGGCCGTTGGGAAGATCACCGACATCGACCGGCTCGGAGCCGGGGATCTCTTCGGCGCCGGGAGCCTGTTCACTCATCTCCGAGTTCTGCATGCCTTCCGAATCGGAATCGGTGCCGTACTCGAGGTGCTCGTAGTCCTCGACGTATGGCTCCCCTTCGTGTTCGTCGGGATATAGCTTCGGGGACTCGTGGCGCTCGATGTCCGGATTCGCCACTAGACCGGAGTTCTCGATCATTTCCGGCTGCTCGGTGACAGGCGCTTCCTCGGGCCATTGCGCGACATCGGGCTCGAACGTGGTGTTCTCGATGACCGGCTCCGTCTGCGTCGCGAACACTGAATCGTCGACATCTGGTTCCTCGGCGAGCACGCTCGCGCCGGGCGTCTCGACCGGCACTTCCTCTGCCGCATAGGCGCTTTCCTCTGCGGCATAGGCGCTTTCCGCCGTGGAGTAAGCGCTTTCTGCCGTGGACGCCGCGGCGGTGTATTCGGATCCACCGGAAGCCATTCCCGTATCGACCGGCGACTCGGCCGAAACCTCCGTCGCCGTGCCATAGGTGTATTCTGCTGCCATTTGCTCTCCATGGATTCCGGTAGTTGAAATAGGAATGAGCCCGATTCGCGTCATGAATTTCGGACGCCAATAGCTGGCTCGCGATCCATGGTGTGAATTTGGGCAGGCAGAAAATAGGCACCCGAGGGGGAAGAAGCCCCCACCCTTGGTCTCCGAAGGTGGTGAGGGGGCCGAAGTGCATCCGGTTCGGAATTCGTTACGGATTCTGTGCTCTCATGGACGTATGAGCAATATCCCAGTCATCGTGGACCGGGCCGGTTTGTGGGACGCCGAAGCCCTCAGTGACGTTGCGGCCGCGACCTTTCCGCTGGCCTGCCCGCCCGACGCCACCGCGGACGACATCGAGATCTATCTGACCGAGGCGCTGTCCGGCGAACGATTCGGCGAATACCTGACCGATCCCGCGCGGACGGTGCTCAAGGCCGTCGCGGGCGGCGACATCGTCGGCTACGCGATGCTGCACGCGGGCGACCCCGCGGACCCGGAAGTGGCCGACGCCGTCGGCGTGCGCCCCGTGGTCGAGGTCAGCAAGATGTACGTGCTCCCCGGTCATCACGGCACCGGGGTATCGACGGCGCTCATGCACGCCGCACTCGAGCGCGCCCGCGAGGAGGGCTACGCGGGTGTCTGGCTCGGCGTCAACCAGGAGAACGCCCGCGCCCAGCGCTTCTACGCCAAACACGGCTTCGAGATCGTCGGCACCAAGACCTTCCCCGTCGGCAATCAACTCCATCACGACTACGTCATGCGGCTGGTCTTCTGACCGCGCGGACGGCCGGTCACCGCACGAAATCGACCAGGGCCGTCTTGAAACCGGGATTCAGCACGGCCAGCATGTGGTCGCCGGGGACGACGACGAAGCGGCCGTCCGGCAGGGCGGCGGCCAGGCGCTCGGGTTCGGCGGCGAACGGATCTTCGGCACCCGCGAGAACGAGCGCGGGAACGGTGATGCCGTCCAAGCTGGTGATCGGGCGGTCGTCGAGACCGGTGACCACGGCCCGGATGGCGGCCAGGTCGGCACGGACGGCGTCGGCGAGAATGCGGAACATCCGGGCGACCGGGGGCGCGCCCGCACCGTCGCCGTTCATCGCCAGCAGAATCGCCTCGGGGTCCACCACCCGCCGGTCGACGCCGCCGCAGTCGATCACGCCCGAACCAATGCCGCCCACAACGAGTTTCGCGACCCGCTCGTCGGCCGCGGCGACCAACAGCGAGATCACCCCGCCCATCGAATAGCCGACCTGCGCGACCTCCTCGAGGCCGAGTTCGTCGTAGAGCGCGCGCACGTCGGCGGCCATCGCGGCCCACGAGTACCGCGCCGCGTCGTGCGGCTTCTCCGAGCGCCCGTGGCCGCGCGCGTCGAGCGAGACGACCCTGTATCCGGCGGCCTGTAGCGCGGCCACCACGCCCATGCTCATCCAATTGGCATTGGTGTCGGCGACGACACCGTGCTGCAGCACCACCGTGCGGCCGTCGCCCTCCCACACGCGGTACTCGAGCTCCAGCCCGTCCCATGTCTCGAACTTCGCCATGGCCCGGATCGTAGCCAGCGCCCAGCGGGAGGTTGACAAGTTCTGCATGTTCAGTCTTTACTGAACATAGCAGTTCTTATCGAACTCATCGGGACTCTGGAAACCCCACGAAGGAGCAACATGTCCGCCGCGATCCTGGCCGAAGGCCTGACCAAGCGCTATGGCAAGCACGTCGCACTCACCGACCTCGACCTGGAGGTCGCCCAGGGCGAGGTGTTCGGTTTCCTTGGACCCAACGGCGCGGGCAAGTCCACCACCATCCGGATCCTGCTCGACCTGATCCGCCCGACCGCGGGCCGCGTCGAGGTGCTCGGCATGGACCCCCGCGCCGGCGGCGCCGAACTGCGCTCGCACATCGGCTACCTGCCCGGCGAACTGGAGATCGAGGGCCGCAACACCGCCGGTGAGCTGCTGAGGTTCCTCGCGGACCAACGCGGCACGGTGGCCGCGAGCCGGATCACCGAGCTGGCCGACCTGCTCGACCTCGACCTGTCCAAGAAGGTCGGGGCGATGTCCAAGGGCAACAAGCAGAAGGTCGGCATCGTCGCCGCGTTCATGCACCGCCCGCAGCTGCTGATCCTGGACGAACCCACCTCCGGCCTGGATCCGCTGCTGCAGCAACGCTTTCTGACCTTGGTGAGCGAGGCGAAGGCGAACGGTCAGACGGTGTTCATGTCCTCGCACATCCTGAGCGAGGTGCAGCAGACCGCCGACCGCGCCGTGATCATGCGGGCGGGCAAGCTGCTCGGCACCGAGAACGTCGAGGATCTGCGCCGCCGCTCCCCGCGCGCGGTGGAACTGGTCTTCGACGAGGACGTGTTCGCCGACGACTTCGCGAACCTGACCGGTGTGCGCGACCTGTCGGTAGCCGACCGGACGGTGCGCTGCACCACCGAGGGCGAGGTCGACGAGCTGTTCAAGACGGCGGCCAAGTACCGGCTGGTGAGCGTGCTGTCCACCGAACCGGACCTGGAGCAGATCTTCTTCAGCCTCTACGGCCGCTGACCCGCACCGCGACGAAACCACTACATGCACAGGAGAACTCGAACATGTCACGCTCGGTCTTCACCCAGACGCTGAAGGAACAGCGGCGCGGCCTGATCGGCTGGTCGATCGGCCTCGCCATCGTCCCGATGATGTATCTGCCGTCCTACCAGTCGCTCCGGGACCAGGGCTCGCTCGATATCACGCAGAACACGATGTACGACGCCATGGGACTCAGCGATTTCGCCAGCGCCACCGGCTATCTCAATGCCACGGTGTTCTCGCTGATGGGCCTGCTGCTCATGATGATCTTCGCGGTCACCTTCGCCACCCGATCGGTGACGCAGGAGGAGAACGGCATGCTCGATCTGCTGCTCGCCCAGCCGATCGACCGGAAAAGCCTGCTGGCGCAACGGTTCGCGGCGCTGGCGGTGCAGACCGCGGTGGTCCTCTCGGTGCTGACGCTGAGCGTCCTGGCGGGCGCGAACAGCGGTGGCCTTGATATCGCCGCCGGGCACATCCTGGCCGCGAGCGCGGGCCTGGGTCTGCTCAGCCTGCTGACCGGGGCGATCACCCTGCTGCTCGGCGCCGCGACCGGAAAGCGGGCGCTGACACTGGGTTTCGCGGCGCTCGTCACGGTCGCCGGCTACCTGGCCAACAACCTCGGCGGGATGTTCGACGGGGGCGAGTGGCTGCGCAGGCTTTCGCCGTTCTACTACGCCAACGGTGACTCGCCGCTGGTGAACGGGGCCAACCTCACCCACCTCGCGGTGCTCGCGGTGCTGGCGGCCGTGGTCGTCGCCGCCGCGCTGGCCGTCTTCGAACGCCGCGACCTCGCGGTGTAACCACTCAGCACGGGGCGGGCCGACACGGTCCGCCCCGTTTTCCCGTTTTCCCCGCACGAAAGGGATACTCGACCGATGACCAGCACGGAACACGACCAGGCGGCGCCCACTCCCGAACAGTTGGCCTTCGTCGAGGATTTCGCGCTCGTGCTCGAACGCATGGGTCTGGTCCGGATGACCGGTCGCGCGGCGGGCTGGCTGCTGGTGTGCGATCCGCCTGAGCAGACCTTCGCCCAGATCGCCGACGCGCTACAGGCGTCCAAAGGCTCGATCTCCAACTCGCTCAAGCAGTTGACCACCATGCGCTGGGTCGATAAGACCTCCAAACCCGGTGACCGCAAGGACTACTACTCGATCCGGCCCGGCATCATGCCGGAGCTGATCCGCGCCCAGGCCAGCCAGTACACCGACCTGACCGCGATGACCGCGCGCGGGCTCGCGCTGTTCGAGGACCCGCAGAGCGAACAGGCCGCGCGGGTCCTCGACATTCACGAGTTCTTCGTCTGGCTGAGCAAGGAGATGCCCGCCCTGGTCGACCGGTGGTACGCCGAGCACCGGTCCTGAACCGGCCGGGAACGCTCAGGCCAGCATCTTGGCCCGCAGCGCCGCGAGGTCGGCGCCGGTCAGGCCGAGACCATCGCGCGCATACGCGTCGAAACCGCCGTAGGTCTGGTTCACCTGATCGAAAGCGGCATCCAGCCAACCGGATTGCACGCCGTTGAGCGGATCGTCCGGCGCCGCGTTGCGGTACTGGTTGGACAGCAGGTAATCCTCGGTTACGGTGGCGCGATCGACGCCGAGCAGGGTCAGCAACACCGCCGTGGCCCAGCCGGTGCGGTCCTTGCCCGCGGTGCAGTGGTAGAGCACGCCGCCGCCGGTCTCGATGATGTCGCGTAGCACCGAGGCGAAGGCCGCGTTGGCGCCCGGCGCGGTGACGAAGGCGCGGTAGAGATCGGCGCCGCCCGTCAACGCGGTGGCCAGCACCTGCGGCGGCGCCTGGCCGATGACGTCGTTCCAGTTCTCGACGGCGCCAGCGGGAACGCGGTCCTTGGCGATCGCCCGCTCGTAGCCGGTGCGCAGATCGTCGACGACCCGGATGCCGCGCTCGCCGAGCACGACCAGGTCGGCGGGCGTCGCGTTGTTGAGCTGCCCGGTGCGATACACCAGTCCGGTGCGCACCAGGCGACCGTCGGCCGTCCGGTAACCGCCCACGTCCCGGGCATTCTGGACACCCTGCAAGCCGACCGAGCGGTCGAACGCGGTGTCCGCGGCCACCACCGGGTCGGCCACGGCGACACCGGTCACCGGGCCGAACGCGATGGCCAGGCCGGTCGCGGCGGCGATCGAAGCGCGCAGGGCGCGATCGGAGGTCACGTCGACGGGCTCCATTCCTCGCGCCCGCCGGGGATCGGCGGGCAGTCGTGCGGGCGGCCTCAGGCCGCGGCGGCCTCGAAGCGGGACAGCGCCAGCAGACGCGAGATGGCGCGCAGGTACTTCTTCCGGTAGCCGCCGTCGAGCATCTCCTGGGAGAAGATCTCGTCCAGTTTGGCGCCCGAGACGGTGACCGGGATGCTGGCGTCGTAGAGACGGTCGGCCAGCACCACGATGCGCAGCGCGACGGCCTGGTCGGTGACGGGGTGCACGCCGGAGATGAACACCGCCGAGAGCCCGGAGATCAGCGCGCCGTACTTGGAGGGGTGCAGCGTGCTGAGGTGCTTCAGCAGCGCGTCGAAGTCGTCGAGCGTGGAACCCGGTGTGGCAGTGGCCCGTTCGGCGAGCTCCTCCGCCGAGGTCGGCTCCGGCGCGGGCGGCAGGTCGCGGTGCCGGTAGTCCGGGCCGTCGACGCGCACGGCCTCGAAGATCGCACCGAGCTTCTTGATCTCGCGCATGAAGTCCTGCGCGGCGAAACGCCCCTCCCCCAGCTGACCGGGCAGCGTATTGGAGGTGGCGGCGATCGACACACCGCGGGCGGACAGCTCGGTCAGCAGGCGCGAGACCAGCATGGTGTCGCCCGGATCGTCGAGCTCGAATTCGTCGATGCAGAGCACGCTGTTGCCCGCGAGCCGCTCCACGGCGTTGTTGAAGCCGAGCGCACCGACCAGGTTGGTCAGCTCGCCGAACGTGCCGAAGGATTTCGGCGCGGGCGCGCTGTGGAAGATCGAGGCGAGCAGGTGCGTCTTGCCGACGCCGAAACCGCCGTCGAGGTACAGGCCCGCGCCGCTGACCGGCTTCTTCTTGCCGAACAGGCCCTTCTTGCTCGCGGCCTTGTGGATCTTGGCCACCTGCCCCGAGAACTCCTCCGCCTTGCGCACGGCCGCGGCCTGGCTGGGCTCTTGGGGGTCGGGAATGTAGGAGGCGAAACTGACCTCGTCGAACATGGGCGGAGGCACCATTTGGGCGACGAGCTGGTCCGCCGGAACCTCCGGATGGCGATCGACAAGGCGTTCTTGCATGGACGAAGCCTAATGACGTGGTGTGATCTGACTTCATGCAGCGTATCCACAATGCGATCCAGCTCACAGAGCTGAGCCGGGACGACCTGGCCAAGCTCTACGCCTACCCCCTCGAACTCGACGCGCCCTGGGTGAGGGCCAATTTCGTCGCCAGCATCGACGGCGCCGCGACCAGCGACGACGCGACCGCAGGCCTCGGCACCGCGGCCGACAAGACGGTCTTCATGCTCCTGCGCGAGCTCGCCGACGTGGTGCTGGTCGGCGCGGGCACGGTCCGCGCGGAGAACTACGGCGGCGCCCGCACCAGC
>NZ_BDBP01000064.1 GCF_001613045.1 Nocardia lijiangensis NBRC 108240
GGCCGCGGCGCTCGCCGAGCTGCCGTGCTTCCCCGGTCGCGACGAGCTCGCCGACCTGGCAGGCCGAACCCTGAGCCGGTCGCGATGAACGCGCGAAGCGGGTACGACGCGGTGGTGGTCGGCGCGGGACCCGCGGGCAGCGCCGCCGCCTACCATCTCGCGCTCCGGGGCCGCCGGGTCCTGCTGCTCGATGCGCAACGCTTTCCGCGGGACAAAGTGTGCGGTGATGCGTTGACGCAGCGCGCGGTTCGGATCCTCGCCGAGATGGGCGTCCTCGACTCGCTGCCCCCGGCACAGCGCATGCGAGGAGCGCGAGTGCACATGCGCGGCCGTGGCTGGCGCGATTTCGGATACGACGCCGACCGCGGTGCGGACAGCCACTGCCTCGTCGTGCCGCGCGCCGTGCTCGACGAGACGATCTGCGCCCGCGCCGTGGCGGTCGGCGCCGACCTGTGGGAGGAGGCGGCGGTCACCGCGCCGATCATCGAGGACGGACGGGTCGTCGGGGTGCGGGTGGGCCGTCGCGGCCGCCTCATCGACGTCCGAGCGGCCGCGGTGATCGCGGCCGACGGTGCGCGCTCGCGGCTGGCGCGCGCGGTAGGGCTGCTGCGGGAGGACGACTTCGGCATCGGCATCCGCGGCTATCTGACCGAGCTCGACGGGCTGCTCGACCTGCAAGAGGTCTTCCTGCCGCTCGACGACGTCGGCGGGCGAGATCTGTTGCCCTCGTACGGCTGGATCAATCCGACCGGCGCGAATCAGGCGAATATCGGCGTCGGGTTGTTCGGTGCGGGCTACGAGCACCGCGCGCAGGACGTGCTGCACAGCTTCGTCACGCGGTTGCGCACGAGCCGAGCGGGTTTCGGCGGTCGATTGCGCGGTGGCTGGGCCGCAGCACCGCTTCGCCTGGACTTCTCCCCCGATCGCTGCGTCGCCGACGGCCTTCTGCTCGTCGGCGACGCAGCGGGCCTGGTGAGCCCGTTCACCGGGGAGGGCATCAGCTACGCGCTCGAATCCGGACGGACCGCGGCCGAGGTCGTCGACCGTGCGCTGACCTGCGATCCGCTACGTCCCGATCTGCTGGATTACGCACTGCTGCTGGAACATTCGTACGCCGGATGGCTGGCGGCGGGCCGCAGGTCGGCGCATCGCTACCAATTCGTCTGGCGGGTCCTGGAGAGCACATTCGACAGCGAGCGCGCACCGTTCGCGTTGTGTCGCCGTGCGATTCTGCTCCCCGAGGGAATCGGCGAACTCCGGACGAATCGCACGATCGACGATGTGGCCGCGCTCATGGCGCCCGGCGTCGACGTGCGCACCGATCTGCTCGGTGTCGGTGAGCTCATGACCAGCGCCGTCCGCGACGAGTGGCCCTTCCTCGCTCGGCTGGTCACCTCGAGCCGGGAAGATCCCGGCGTCCCGTTCCGGCCCGCGCTGTTGCTGTTGCTGGCAAGCTGTTTCGGCGACCCCGGCGTGCGCGGGAAGATCGAACTCGGCGCCGCGATCGAACTCGGCGCATTGGCGGCGCTGGCCCAACTCGGCGTCGAGAACACCTCGACACCGCACTCCAGCTGGGGAAACAGATTCGCCGTTCTGGTCAGCGATCTGCTGATGGCGAAGTCGTTGGACCTCGCCACGCACGGTGGCCAGCGGGCGCTCGAGCTCATCTCCCGGGCGGTCACCGGAGCGTGCGCAGGCCGAATCCGCGAGCGGCAGCACGCATTCGACGTGCGGATGACCGAGGACGAGCATCTGTCGCTGGTGGAATTGCAGACCGCGTCCTCGTTCGAGCTGCCGTGCCTGCTCGGCGCCCACCTGGCCGGAGCGGATCGAGAACATGTCGCGGCTCTCGCGGACTACAGCCGCGCGCTCGGCGTCGCGTTCCGGCTGACCGAGGACATGCGAAGGCTCACCCGCGCTGCACAACCGGCGGACGACACCGCGACCGCCGGGCTGCGCGACGGCACGCTGTCGCACTCGGTGCTGGTCGCGCTGCGTCGCACGCCGGAGGGCCGGTTGGCGAACCTGATAGGCAGGATGACCAGGCAGCCCGGGCCGGTGCGTCGCGAGCGTCTGACGGACGACGATATCGCCGAGGTCGTCGGGATCATCGAGGAGAGCGGCGCTTTCGACGTGACCCGCACGCTGGCGCGCGAATACGCCGACACAGCGACGGACGCGCTCGCCAGGCTTCCGGAATGCCCTTCGCGCGCATCACTTTTCGCGCTGATCGAGTACGCGGTCACGCGACACGTTCCGGATCTTGCGTCCTCCTTCGAGTGAATTCCCCCAACTCTGATACCGAAGGGGCTCATACCGCCAGTAACCATGTTACTGTACTGCCGGTCGCGGCTGTGACGGGTGTCATGTCCCCGGAAACAGTGCGATGAAGGGCACTCCGGCGACGGCGCCGGGGGTGGAATTTCACGGAGAGTATCGATGCTTCGACAGCATGAAGGACGTTCGCGGTGTGGGTCGCTACCGCGGGCCGGTCGGATGGCGGCGGCGGTGGCCGTGGCGTGCGCTACCGCGGTGGCCGGGGTGGGAATTCATACGCGGGAGGCCGTCGCCGACCCGGTGAGCGCCTTCTACACTCCGCCCGACCGGATTCCGTCCGAGCGGGGCACTGTCGTCAAGACCCAGCCGATGCCCCTGTTCGCCACGGCGCCCAGCGACAAGGGCTGGCCGGGCCAGGCGCAGCACGTCATGTACACGACACAGCTGCATGACGGGTCCCCGGTCGCGGTGACCGGAACGTTCATCGATGCGACCGGCCCCTGGCTTGGCTCGGGTCCGCGCCCGACGGTGGTCATCGGGCCGGGCACCTCGGGCCAGGCCGACCGCTGCGCGATGTCGGTGGCGTTCTCGACCGGGATGGCATTGTTCGCCGAGCCCGAGCCGGGCCTGTCGGCGAACCAGGAGCTGCCGTCGTCGGCGGTGTGGAGCCGCTTGGGCGCTCGGGTCCTGGTCACCGACTACATCGGCCTGGGAACACCGGGCATCCACACCTTCGCCAACCGCATCGAAGGCGCGCACGCCATGCTCGACGGCGCTCGCGCGGCCAACCACCTGGCCGGCGTCGGAGCCGAAACCCCCGTGGTGTTCTGGGGCTACTCGCAAGGCGGCGGCGCGGCCGCAGCCGCCGCGGAGATGCAGCCGGACTACGCACCGGAACTGAACCTCAAGGGCACCTGGGCGGGCGGCCCGGTCGCGGATCTGGCCAAGATCCTCGAACGCATCGACGGCGCGCTGATCGGCGGCACCATCGGATTCGCCATCAACGGCATGCTCGCCCGCTACCCCGAGCTACGCGCGGCGGTCGACCGGGTGACCAGCCCCGACGGACGCGCCATGCTGGACACGCTGAGCGGCGCGTGCGTCGCCGACATCATCACCAAGCATCCGTTCCTGAAGACCAGCTCGATGACCATCGACGGCCGTTCGCTCACCGAACATCTGCACGCGATTCCCGAGGCGGCGCCCGCGCTGGCCGAGCTTCGGGTGGGAACTCTGACCCCGGCCACGCCGGTCTTGATCACCAGCGGACTCAACGACGACACCGTTCCCTACAACCAGGCCAGGCAACTCGCCGAGGACTGGTGCGCCAAGGGCGCCACGGTCACCTTCCGCACCAACGACCTGCCGCCGATTCTGCCCGGCGCCACCCTGCCCAACCACTTCGGGCCGGAGATCATCGACGGCTTCGGGCCGGACAACGCGATCACCTATCTGCTGGATCGCCTCGCGGACAAACCGGTTTCCGGCTGCACCGTCGACTGAATTCCCGTGCGCCGCAACGGTGCGGCGCACGTCGAGGGGCGCTGAACCGCTCGGGTTCGCGCCCATGAACACCCCGAAGGTCCTGTCATGACAGCAATTTCGCGCCGGTCGATGCTGACCGGCGCCGCCGCAGCAGGCGCCGTGCTCCTCGGCGTCCGTTCGAACGGTGTGCCCGCTCCGGTCGCCGCGCGGGTCAACAGCGTTCCGCTCACCTACGAAGAACATCGCGTCGTGGTGGTCGGCTCCGGTTTCGGCGGCGGAGTCAGCGCGCTGCGCCTAGCGCAAGCCGGGGTGCCGGTGACGGTGCTCGAGCGCGGAGTGCGCTGGCCCACCGGGCCGAACGCGGAAACGTTCCCCCGCGCCTCGGCGCCGGACAAGCGGCTGCTGTGGTGCAGGTCGAGCCCCAACCTGTTCGGCAGGCCATTGGTGTTCGAGCCCTACACCGGCCTGGTGGAGGCGGTGCCGGGCGTGAACATGACGGCCCTGTGCGCCGCGGGCGTCGGCGGCGGGTCACTGGTCTACCAGGGCATGTCGCTGCAACCCGCGGAGCATGTGTTCGACGCGCATTTCCCGCAGGGCCTGGACTGGGCGACCATGAACCGGGTGCACTACCCGCGCGTGGCGAAGATGCTCGGGCTGACCGAAGCCCCGGACGAACTGATCGCGACCGAGAACTACCGGGCGGCACGGGTTTTCGCCGACCGGGTGCGCGCGGCCGGAATGCCGCTGTCGAAGATCCCGATGCCGATCGACTGGGATTTCGCGCTGGCCGAATTACGCGGGGAGATGAAGGCGTCCTACACCAACGGCGACGGCGCGATGGGTGTCAACAACGGCGGCAAGCATTCCGTCGACGTCACCTACATCGCCGCCGCCGAAGCCACCGGGTTGGTGCGGGTGCAGACACTGCACGAGGTGACCGACGTCGAACGCGCACCCGGCGGACGGTGGATCGTGCACGTGCAACGCCTGGACACCACCGGCGCCGTGGTCGAACACAAGGTCCTCACCACCGGCGCGTTGATCCTGGCCGCGGGGAGTATGAACACCACTCGACTGTTGATGCGAGCAGGCGCCAAGGGGCTGATTCCGGATCTGCCCGACGGCGTCGGCCGAGGCTGGGGCACCAACGCCGATCGCATCTACGTCTGGAGCGATCCCGCCGCGGGATTCGGTGCGCCACAAGGTGGACCGGTGATCTACGGCAGTAAGAACTGGGACGACCCGCGGTCCGCCTACACCGTGATCCAAGCGTCGATCCCGCCGCTTTCGCTCGATGTCGGCAGCACGATGATGGTCGGTTACGGCGTCAGCGACGGCCGCGGCGCGTTCACCTACGACGCGGCACGCGACGATGCGATTCTGCACTGGCCGGAGCACGGGGATCGCGACATCCAGGACGACCACATCGGCCCCGCGGTCCACAAGATCGCCGGGCCCGACGGCGTGCTGCTGGACACCAACGCCCTGTTCCCCTCGACGTGGCACCCCCTGGGTGGGGCGAGCATGGGTGCGGTGTGCGACCTGGACGGCCGGGTTCACGGCCATCCGGGTCTCTATGTACTCGACGGTGCGCTGATGCCGGGCAACACCGCCGCCTGTAATCCTTCGATGACCATCGCGGCGGTCGCCGAACGGGCGTTGGACAACCTCGTCGCCCGCGACGTGGGCACGCGCATCTGACGGGATGCGTCGGTGCCGCCGCACAGGAGGGGGGCGGCGGCACCGGCGTAGTCGCCGATGCCGGGGCGCACCGGTGCGCTGGACTACCGTAGCGAGGTGCCCAGGACAGGCGAAAGCGATACGGCAAGCAAGATCATCGACACCGTGTTGTCGCTGCTCGACTCCGACGGCTACGACGCGGTCCAGTTGCGCGCTGTCGCGAAGCAGGCGCATGTCTCGCTGGCCACGGTCTACAAGCTGTATCCCACCCGGGACGAGCTGATCCTCGCCGCGGTCGAACAGTGGATGGCCGCCAACATTTACACCGAACTTGTGCCGTCGCGCGAGAACGAGTCGCTGGCAGGCGGTCTCGTCCGGTTGGTCCGGTACGTGTTCGAGCCGTGGGAGCGCAACCCTCGCATGCTGGAGGCCTACTACCGCGCACGGTCCGGACCCGGTGGGCAGCGCCTGGACACCCAGGGCTTCAACGCGGTCCTGCCCGCCGCGGGCACCCTCTTCGCGGGTATCGACACCGACTACATCGCCGACGTCGGGCTCGTGCTGAGCAATATGGTCTACGCCCTCGTCGGCCGTTTCGCGAACGCGGACCTCGCGATCACCGAGATCCTCCCGGCACTCGAACGCACGATCGTCCGGCTGACCGGGAACAACGAACCACTCGCGGCCGGTCGGCCACTGACGCCCGACACACCACCCTTCGCCTGGAGCGAGTCGATCGTCTCGCCCTACTCCCCCGGCCCTGACACCGACGAGCCCTCACCGCACGACACCGCTGCTACGACGGATCAACCATCGTCGTAGCAGCAGCAGCGGGTACCTGTACCTGGAAGACGGCCGCGCGCCGACGAGTGGCGCGGTGTCGCCATCACGACGAAACCGGACCAGTGGTGCGGGTGCGCAAAGCGTTCCGTTCGAGCGATCTCGGTAGCGGCATCTTGCGGGCTCATGGCCGAGCGCGGATCAGCCGGCGAGTGCGTCGTGGATCAGCTTCGCGACGCCGGGATCGTCGAGGTATCCGGCGATGCCGTGCCGGTTGGTGGTGTGGTTTCGGATGTCGGTGCGATTCTCGATCGACGGCTCGTCCGGATTCAGCGGGAAGTGCTGCGGCGTCAGCGGATACAGCGCCACCACGTCGCGATCGTCCATCGCGTTGTGCCAGCGGCCGACGCAGTCGGGGCAGTGCGTGGTCGCAAAGTTCTTCAGCGACTTGCGAATCTCGGTCACGGCGAGTGGCGATCCCACCGTCACGAACAGCGGAACGTTCCAGTCCCGCAGGTGCCCTTCGGTCCTCAGCAGTTTGTACGCGACGATGCTGCCGAGCGAGTGGGCCACCACGACGGTCTCGATCCCGGGCTTGATGGCTTGGGCGATGCCGGACTCGATCTTCTCGCGGATCGCCGCGTTCCGAAGGTACTGGTAGACATCGACAGTGGCGAGCGCGATCCCTGCCCCGCTGCCCAACGGAACGTTTCGGTCGATGGCACGAATGATCGCCTGAAACCACTCCCAATTGGCCGGGCCTTTGTCGATGGCCTCCTGGCCCGCCGCGGCCGCCAGCTGTTCCCGCGTGATGCCATTGCGCACGCGGATTTCCTCCAGCACCGCCCTGATGAAGCGCTTCTCGTCGTCGTCGGTGTCCTCGCCGCGGACGACGACCTCGGCAGCGTCTTCGTCAGGTTTGCCTCCGACCAAGTCGGAGAGGGTGTCTCCGTAGTACGGAAACCGCACGTCCTGCTCCGCGATCGGCAGGCTCAGGTTGTTCTTCTCCAGGCCTTTCGCGAGCGCGTCCAACCATTCGGCCTTGAGCGCGACGGAGTCCTTGCGTTCTTGGGCTCGTCCATGGATCAGCACCAGCTGTCGAGTCATTTCAGCTCCCCTCTGGTCAATGCCGTTCGTAGTTTCTTCACTCCCGCCGGCCCGTAGAGAGACCAGACGGAGTCCTGCAAGTCACTCTCCAGGCCGTCGAGGGCGGGATGGAGATGGAAACGGTGAGCCCGCAGCAACGACCAGCCCTGGGCGAGCATGGGGACGAAGGGAACGATGTCTCGGGCGGGGTCCGCGGATCCGTCCAGCAGATGTCGGCTCAGCAACTCGATGTCGAACAGCCGGACGCCGAGGTCACCGGCCAGAAACGAGGACATCTCGCGGATGTGGTCGATGTCTTGGAGGTCGTAGTACGCGTACGCGGCGTACAGTGCCAGCGCGGGATCGATTCCCTTGCCCAGCTGCATGCGCCGGGCCACGGTGGGGGCGTCGGCGGGAGCGAGCTGAAAACGACCCTGCTGCGACGACGCGGCGGCCACCGCCCGCAGCGAGCGAAGTTCTGCGATCCGATCCTGGTAGAACTCCCATCGCCAGGAATTCGCCGACGGCTCGTACCCGATGTCGACGAGCTCGCCGTTCTCGATGGTCAGCGCGGCGATGAAACCGGCGATCGCGGGTACGACCGTGCCGCAACCGTCCTCGAATTGCACCAGCACGCTGTTGCCGCCGCGCCACCCTCCTTCCACTCGAACCAAGTCGCCCTCCGCTCCGAGGTGCAGGTGAGTGCGCGGCGCGACAACGTCGCGGATCCGCGCTCCCCGGATCTTGATGCCGCACTCCGTCTCCAAATGGTCCGGACCGAACTGCGGGGCAACGGCGTCGAGCGTGGCCGCGAAGCGGGTGTCGACGGCGGGTGATCGCACAGAACGCTCGACGGTGTCCGCCCAGTCGGCGGCCGAATTCTCGAGCGCGGCATGCGTCAGGTCGACCACCGTCTCGCGGAATGTCGGCGTGGCCGGTCCTCGGCCTATCGCACTGCCCCAATCTCTCCGGGACAGCGCCGGGATGTCTTCGATCCGGGACAGCCACGCGTCCTCGGAGGTGATGATGGCGTCGGGATTCTGGTTGACCCGCCGCTCGAGCCGAAGCGCCTCGACCCGCCGCGGTATTTCCACTTCGAGATAGCGCTTGAGAGTCCGCATCTTGAGATAGCGCGCGGTGTCACCCGCCACGCCCAGGCGCTCGAGGAGCGCGGCGCGCGATCCGTTCAACGCGTCGAGGAGTGCCCGCGTGTACACGGCGGTGTAGTTGAGGGCCGCGTCTTTCGGATCCCGCAGCTCCGCCGCCGTGCTGCCCCGTAGACAGGCGAAGAACTGGTCGACCGGATTGGACCGCATCGCCGCACCGTCGTTCGGAAAGATGTCGACGCCGCGGACGGATTGCGCCTGGATCCCCTCGGGCGCGACTCGGCACGCGTCGGAGATGACGACCACGTGCGGGATGCCGCTGAAGCGCGCGAGTTCGACGCTGGAGGACATGTCGACGGCCGCATTCGCGTTGCGCGGCGCGTCGGTGAGCAGCCAGTGTTCGTTGCGATTGATGTTCACGCCGTGACCCGCGTAGTACAGGATCAGCTGATCCACGCCAGGCCCGTCGATGATCTTTGTGATCGCGTCGAAGATCCGATCCGGTGTCACCCTCTGGTTGTTACCGTCGGTGATGAGTTCCGCGGTCACACCGTCTTTCATGCCCTGACCGAGCGCCCAGCGGTACATGCTCTCGGCGCCCGATGCCGCGTCGAAGAGCTCTTGGAGATTCCCTGTTCGGTCCACACCGATGAACACGCCGGCACGAATCATGAGGCAATGCTCCACTCGGTCGCAGTGGCATTCGGATGGATCGCGCTCCGCACAAGCGTAACGCCGCCGAATGTCACTCGAGCAAATTTTGAGCACCAGGCCAGGCCGAGGGATCGTGCCCGCCCACCGCACGGCTCGGCGCGGTATTTCCGACCGAACCGCAGCGCGCGGACCGGTTCGCGAGATAGGAACGTGTTCGAGGGTGGGGCGACGCCCCGCCGTAGCGCACCTTCGGAGGCACCCATGCTGTCGTTGCAGGAGATTTCGGATCGGCTCGAGATCGAGGATCTGATGGTCCGGTACTCGCACGCGGTCGACACCCGGCAGTGGAACCTGCTCGACGAGATCTTCACCGCCGACGCCCACATCGATTACACCGCGATGGGTGGACCGGCGGGTGATCTGGCCTCCACCAAGGAGTTCCTTGCCGGCGTTCTCCCGAACTTCCCCGCCTTCCAGCACCTGGTCAGCAACTCCTCCATCTCGGTGGAGGGCGACACCGCGACCGCACGCACCATGTGCCACAACCCGATGCTCGTCGCGGGCGAGGACGGCGCGCAGACGCTGATGCTGTGCGGGCTGTGGTATCTCGACACCTTCGCCCGCGTCGAGGGCCAGTGGCGCATTCGGCGACGCGTCGAGGAGAAGAGCTACATGTTCCTCGCGGGCCAGGCGAACGGCCTCTGATTTCAGCGCGCCGGTCCGGAGGCGGTCGCGGCGCGGATGCGGGCGACCAGGTCGTCGAGCCGCCGCTGATGCGAGCCCGCCCAGTAGATGCGGTCGCACTCCGTGCATCGGCGGAAGGTGTCGTAGTAGCGGCGGGTCAGCGGCGGGAGCCGATCGATGATGTCGTTCTTGGCCACATCGGTGATGACGCCGCCGCAGCGCAGGCAGCGACTGAACGGCGCGAGCCGATCGATCAGGTCGAGGCGGCGGATCACCTCGACGATCTGCTCGAACGGACGATCCGCGTGCACGAACACGCCGTGCGTCACGGTGCGGCGTTCGAGCAGTCCGCGGTCGCGGGTCAGCAGGATGCGGTGCTCGGCGGCCGCGATCTCGGCCAGCACGGCGTCCTCGGCATCCCACTCGCAGCGCACGTCCAGCCCGAGTAGCCGCAGCATCCGCGCGAGCCCGCCCAGATTGACGTCCACGACGAAACGCGGATCGCGCAGCGGGCGGGCGCGCACCCGGGTCAGCGGCCCGACGTCCAGCGTCTCGAACATCGGGTACGCGGCGAGCCGATCGCCGGCGTGCGGGTGGTGACCGAAGTCGACGGATGCGCCGTTCACCAGCAGCAGATCGACTTCGGTGTGCGGGATGCCCGCGGCCTCCACGATGTCTTTCACGGTCTGGTGCGGTCGCATCGGCCGCCGCTGCGCCGTGAACCGGACGTCCGGGGGCAGGAAGTCGTTCAGCTCGGCATACACGCGCAGTTCGACACCGGCGGTCATACGACCATTGTCGTCCAGGGCCCGGAGCGATCGGCCGATCGGTGATCGACAATGGTGGTATGGCGACGGTGCTGCTAGGCGGCGACGTCATGCTGGGCCGCGGGGTGGATCAGATCCTGCCGCATCCCGGCGATCCGGCGCTGCACGAACGATATGTCGACGACGCGCGGACGTATGTGGAGTTGGCCGAGGACGCCAACGGCGCGTTCGCCCGCCCCGTGGATTTCCGCGCGCCGTGGGGTGCTGCCCTCCCGTTCCTCGCCCGGGCCGATGTGCGGCTGATCAACCTGGAAACCGCGATCACCGCCGACGGTGTGTTCGCCCCCGCCAAGGGCATCCACTATCGGATGCACCCGGACAACGTGCCGGTGTTGACCGTCATCGCGCCGGTCGTCTGCGCGCTGGCCAACAATCACGTGCTGGATTTCGGCGTGCACGGGCTGACCGACACGGTCGACACCCTCGACGCCGCGGGCATCCAGCACGCGGGAGCGGGCGCGGATCTCGACGGCGCGAGGGCGCCCGCGAGAGCGGAACTCGACAACGGCCGACGGGTGGTGATCGTCTCGGTCGCCGCGGGATCGAGTGGGGTACCGGAGTATTGGGCGGCGCGTCGCGACCGGCCGGGACTGTGGCGAATCGGTGAGGATCCGAGCATCGCCGCGGCCGACGAGGTGGCGGAGTCGGTGTCGGCGGCCACCCGCGAGCGGGATATCGCGATCGTCTCCATCCACTGGGGACCCAATTGGGGCTACCGCGTGACGCCGAGTGAACGACGCTTCGCACATCGGTTGATCGAAGCCGGAGTCGATGTGGTGCACGGGCATTCCGCACACCATCCGCGGCCGATCGAGATCTACCGCGGCAAACCGATCCTGTACGGGTGCGGCGATGTCGTGGACGACTACGAAGGCATCCACGGCTATGAGCGATACCGCACGAATCTTCGTCTGCTGTTCCTCGTCTCGGTGGACTCCGAGGTCGAACTGCGCATGATTCCACTGCGGATGCGGCAGATGCGCCTCGAACGGGCCGGAAACGACGAATCCCGTTGGCTGTGCGAAACGATCGCGCACATCAGCCGCGGATTCGACACCCGCGTCGCCGCGCGGCCCGACGAGCTGCCGGTGGTGTACCGGTTCGCTGCTCGCTGAGGGTCGATGGCGCGAATGACTTCGGGGACAGCGTTTATCGACCGGGAATGCCGAGTTCGTTCAGCTGCTGTTGCAGTCGTTCGAGGGCCTCGCGCATCGCCTCGATCTGCGCGTTCAGTTCGGCGAGTTTCGCCGGATCCACCGGCGGCGGGGATTGCGGTGGTGGCGCCGCTGCTGCTGGTGGCGGCTGCTGCTGACTTGGTGGCGGCGGGGCGCCTGGTCCGCCGCCGGGCGGGGTGGCGAGCCGACCGGTCTCGGCGCCGAACACTTGGGCGAGCGCCTCGGCGATGGTCGGCGCGTAGCCGACGAGGACGCCGCCGGTGCCTGGTTCGCGGTAACTGACAAGCATCCGTGCCAGCTGCGGGAACGTCGATCCGTCCGGCGTCGTCGAGATCCGCTCGGTGAACAGCGGTTCGACGTAGAGCACACCGCCGTCGGCGATCGGCAGCGTCAGCAGGTTGCCGTACTGGATGCGGTTCGAACGCTCCAGCAATGTTCGCTCGGACGCCACCCTGGTGTCGGAGATCATCGAGTTCTGGATCTGCTGCGGACCCTGGGTGAGAGTGTCGGTGGGCAGCTGCAAGACGGTGATCTTGCCGTAGCTCTCCGGGTCGGAATGGGCGGAGACATAGGCGGACAGGAATTCCCTGTTGAACCCGACCATCGCGGTGGCGAGCCGGAAGGTCGGCTGGGCGGTGTCCGAATCGCCGACGAGGACGTAGAACGGGGGCTGGTGCGGGTTCGTCTCGACGGTCGGGTCACTGGGCACCGACCAGAAAGCGTTGGTGGTGAAGAACTCTCGTGGTTCGTCCACGTGGTATTTCGCGAGCATCTCGCGTTGGATCTTGAATTGGTCCTCGGGATAACGGAAGTGGGCCCGCAGCTCCTCGGTGATCGATGATTCGGGTTCGACCGTGCCGGGAAACACCTTCATCCATGCGGCGAGGACCGGGTCGTGCTGGTCGACTTGGTACAGGGTGACCGTGCCGTCGTAGGCGTCGACGGTGGCCTTGATCGAGTTCCGTATGTAGGAGATCTCCCGGTCCGATCCTGTGCCGGTGTCCTCGCCCGGCTCGAGGGCTTCGAGGGAGGTGTGCTTGGCGTAGGGGTAGCCGTCGATCGTGGTGTACGCGTCGACGATCCAGACGATCCGGCCCTTCACGACGGCGGGATAGGGGTTGTGGTCGGTCGTCAGCCACGGCGCGACGAGTTCCACGCGATGGCGCGGATCGCGGTTGAAGATGATCTTCGATCCGGGCCCGATCGCCTTGGAGAAGATGATGTTTCGTTCGGCGTAGGAGATGGCGAAGGCCATGCGGTTGAACCAGTTCCCGATCGGCACCCCGCCGGATCCGGTGTAGGTGTACTTGGTCGCGTCGGTGTCGTACTCGCGGGGTTCGGTGCCGCCGCCGACGATGGCGTAGTCCGGGTGGGCCTGGGCGATCACTTCGCCGAAGTAGATACGCGGTTGATCCACCGGTATCACCTGGTGCCCGGAGGATTGGGAGGCGATGTCGCTCACGGAGTAGATCGGGTATCCGCTGTTGCTGCTCGCGGCGTCGCCCGCCGCCTCGCGGACCGCGGCGTTGACGCGGTTGGCAGGCGCCGCGACGAACCCGTTTCCGTGGGTGTAGACGGTGTGGCGATTGACCCAGTGCCGCTGATTGCCGCTCAGCGCGGTCGGAGTCAGCTCGCGGGCCGCGACCACGTAGTCGCGCAGCTGTCCCTCGATGCGGTACCGATCCAGGTCCAGATGCGCGGGGAAGCTGTAGAAGTTCTTGAGCTGTTGCTGCTGGGTGAAGGTACGCGAGAGCACGTTCGGGTCGAGCAGGCGTGCATTGGCGATCGTGGTCACGTCCGCGGGTACTTCGGGCGGCGGCTTCGTACCGACCCCGGGATAGTCCCGGTATTCGACACGATCGCTGCCGATTCCGTACGCCTGCCGCGTCGCGGCGATGTTGCGCTCGATGTACGTGCGCTCCATGTCGGCGGCGTTCGGGCGCACCGAGAGTTGCTCGACGGCCAACGGCCAGACCGCGCCCACCAGGATCGACGACAGCAGCAGCAGTGCGGCGGCCATCGCCGGGATGCGCAGATCCCGGACCACCACGGCGGCGAAAACCGCCGCGGCGCAGATGACGGCGATCGCGAACAGGATGAGCCGGGCGGGCAGCACCGCGTTGATGTCGGTGTAGCCGGGGCCCGCGAAGGTGGGTTCCTTGCTGCGGGTCGAGAGCAACGAGTAGCGGTCCAGCCAGTAGGCGGCCGCCTTCAACATGACGAATGCGCCTGCGAGCACCGCGAGTTGGACGCGGGCGGCGTGGGTCAGCCCCGGCGACTTTCCCGAGAACCGCAAGCCACCGAACAGGTAGTGCGCCGCGAGGCAGGCCAGGAACGCGAGGACGGTGGCGACGAACAACCAGTTCAGCAGGAGCCGGTAGAAGGGCAGATCGAAGACGTAAAACCCTACGTCGTGGCCGAATTGGGGATCCGAGACACCGAACGATCCACCGTGCACGAACAGCTGAACCGTTGTCCAGCCCGATCGCCCGATGAGACCGCACAGCATGCCCATCGCGGCGGCGATGCCCACGCCGAACAGCAGCGGGCGCCGCATCACCACGGTGCGATAAGGACGGAGGGCGTCTTCCTCCTCGGAGGCCGGTACGACGAGGGGGCGGAACCGGAAAGCCAGCCACATGGCCGCGAAAAGAGCGCCGCCGATGAGCAGTGCGACCACGACGAACAGCGACAGCCGAGTGAGCAGCGCGGTGAGCCAGACGCCACGGAACCCGACCTCGCCGAACCACAGCCAGTTGACGTAGACGCCGACCAAGCGAGGCAGGATCAGCAACGTCGCGACGAACAGCACGGCGGTGATCACCAGCACTCGAATGCCGCGCGGCAACCGCCGAAGACCGAGCCCGTCGCGTGCGCTCATCTCCCACTCTCCCGTGGCTGCGCAGACCGAACGAGTGCACGGCCGACGCGTGACCGACTGGTCCGATTCTACCGGGGTCAGCGTGCGAAATAGCAGGAGCTCGAGGCATAGCCTCAGGTCAGCGCGGTACCCTACCCACATGGACGTGGACTCGTCTACGGTCGGAGTCGAGGAGGAATTCCTCCTCGCTGATCCACGCACTGGGGCGCCCACCGCCAAGAACGACGCGGTCGCTCGCACCGCCGAGGACCTCGGGCTCGATCTACAGCTGGAGCTGACGCGTTGTCAGATCGAGACGAACACCGGCATCCACACCCGCACCGGCGACCTCGCCCAACAGTTACGCGATCTGCGCCGCGGCGTGGCTTTCTGCGCCGAGATGAACGACGCCCGCCTGCTCGCCGTGGCGATCCCGCCGACGGTCCCGCTCCACTACCCCGTCACCGACACCCCGCGTTACCGCCGCATCGCCGACGGTTTCGGCATGCTCGCCCACGAGCAGGGCCTGTGCGGTTGCCACGTGCACGTGGCGGTGCCCGATCGCGAGACCGCGGTGCAGGTGAGCAACTACTTGCGGCCGTGGCTGCCGCTGTTTCTCGCGCTGACCGCCAATTCGGCGATCTACCGCGGCGTGGAGACCGGGTACAAGAGCTGGCGCAACATTCTCTGGCGACGCTGGCCGAGCGCGGGACCGCCGCCGTACTTCCGGTGCGCGGACGACTACGACGACCTGGTCGAGATGATGATGTCCAGCGGCATCATGCTCGACGAGCGGATGGTCTATTGGGACGTGCGCCGGTCGATCACCTATCCGACCGTGGAGATCCGGGTCAGCGATGTGCCCGCGACGGTGGACGAGACGACGCTGCTGGCCACGTTGGTGCGGGCGACGGTGATCATGGCGCGCGAGTCGCTGGACGAGGGCAGGGTAGCTCCGCCCATCGCGGCGGAGATGCTGCGCGCGGCCTATTGGAAGGCGGCGAGAAGCGGCATCGACGGCGACGCGGTAGCGCCGATGGACGGGCGCGTGCTGCCTGCCCGCGAGCTGCTGGCAGAACTGGTGGAACACGTCGAGCCCGCCCTGAAGGAAACCGGTGATCGCGAGTTCGTCGCCGACACCATCGCCGCGGTGCTCGAGCGCGGCAACGGCGCGATGCGTCAGCTGCGCGCCTTCCGCGCAGGCGGTGACATCGCCGCGGTGGTCGCCGAACTGTCCGAGGCCACCCTGGAGGGCTGTGCGCTGCCCGAGGAGCCGCCGCTCGGTTTCGGCGAGGCGGGCGCGGGTAGCCCGCTCAGGTAGTTGCCGATGGTCGGCGGAGGAGCCGCTGATGGCTGCCGGAAAAGCGCAGGGCGCCGAGGAATTCGTCCCCGAGGGCGCAGATTTGGATACGCTGCGCGCCGCCTCGTGCGGCTGCCACGGTTGCCTGCTGTACCGCGACGCGACGCAGACCGTATTCGGCGAAGGTCCCGCGGGCGACTACCGGGTGGTCGCCACGGTGCATCCGTCGGCGGTGTTGCGGACACGCACCCGATCGCGCGAAGGCCTACGCGGGGCTCGTCGCGGATCTGCGAATTGCGCGTGCCGCAATGGGCGCGGGCTGAGCGCGGGTCGTCGACATCTTGCCTGCCGCCGACCCGCGCCGGAACGCCGTCCGCGTCAGATGTGGTCGACGAGTTCTCGGAAGCCCGCCATATGCGCACAGTGCGCGCAGCAGAAGATCCGCTCGCCCGCCTGCACGCCGTGGCCGAGAATCCGGCACGAGCAGTGCTCGCAGATCGGCGCGAGCGCGGTGACCGCGCACTCGAAGCTGTCGAACGTCGCCGACGAGCCGTTTCGGGTGACCGTGAACGTCTTCTCGTAGTCGTTGCCGCAGGTGTCGCATACCGGCATCGAGCTCACCTCCTGGTTGTCGTGGTTCGGCGTGGTCTGCTGCCGCGGTACCCGACGTCCGCCCCGCGAAACCGGGAACCTGGTAGGAAGGGCTGGTGAGCCCAGACGATTCCGATGCGGACAAAGTGATCGAACTGGCGGGCAAGGTCTTCGACCTGGCGCGCCACGGCGACGCCGACGCGCTGGCCGGGTACGTCGACGCCGGAGTACCCGCGGACCTCACCAACGACCACGGCGACACTCTCGTCATGCTCGCCGCCTACCACGGTCACCGCGACGCGGTCGCGGTGCTGCTGGTGCGCGGCGCCGACCCCAACCGCGCCAACGACAAGGGCCAGACGCCGCTGGCGGGCGCGGTGTTCAAGGGCGAGGACGAGATCGTCCGCCTGCTCGTCGCGGCGGGCGCCGATCCGGACGCGGGTACCCCCTCGGCGAGAGAAGCGGCCACCATGTTCGGCAAGACGGACCTGCTCGACGCGCTGAACTGAGCCGCGGGATTTCCGGACCGGACTCAGCCGCGCCGCTGCACCGCCGACACGGCCTTGCGCGCCGCGACCAGCACCGGGTCCCACACCGGTGAGAACGGTGGCGCGTAGCCGAGATCCAGGGCGGTCATCTGCTCGACCGTCATTCGGGCGGTGAGCGCGACCGCGGCGATGTCAACCCGCTTGCCCGCGCCCTCGCGACCCACTATCTGCGTACCGAGCAACCGCCCGGTGCGCCGTTCGGCCAGCATCTTCACGGTCATGGGCGCGGGCTCGGGGTAATAGCCCGCGCGGCTGGTGGATTCGATCGTGACGGTCACGTACTGCAAGCCCGCCGCGTGCGCGTCTTTCTCGCGCAGACCGGTCCTGGCCACCTCGAGATCGCAGACCTTGCTCACGGCGGTGCCGACCACGCCGGGGAAGGTCGCGTAGCCCCCGCCGATGTTCGCGCCGATGATCTGGCCGTGCTTGTTGGCGTGGGTGCCCAGCGCGATGTGCCGCAGACGGCCGGAGACCAGGTCGAGGACCTCCACGCAGTCGCCGCCCGCCCAGATGTTCTCGTGGCCGTGCACCCGCATGGACAGGTCGGTCAGCAGGCCGCTGTACTCGCCGAGCGGCAGACCCGCGGCGCGAGCCAGCGCGGTTTCGGGGCGGACGCCGATGCCGAGCACCACCACGTCGGCCGGATACTCGCCCTCGGCGGTGGCGACGGCGCGGACGCGGCCGCTGTCATCGGTGCGTATCTCGGTGACCTCCGCCCCGCCGACGATCTCGATACCCAAGCCGCACATGGCCGTTCGGACCAGCGCTCCCATATCCGGATCGAGCGTCGACATCGGTTCGACGCCGCGATCGAGGACCGTCACCTCGTAGCCGCGGTTGATCAACGCCTCCGACATCTCCACGCCGATATAGCCCGCACCGACCACCACGGCGCGCTTGCCCTCGGTCGCGTCCAGCGTGTCGATGAGCGCCTGACCGTCGTCGAGGGTCTGCACGCCGTGCACCCCCGCGGCGTCGATGCCGGGCAGCTCGGGCCGGATCGGGCGCGCGCCGGTGGCGATCACGAGTTTGTCGTAGCCGGTCCACGATTCGGCGCCGGACCCGAGGTCGCGGACCCGGACGCGACGTCCGGCCACGTCGATCTCGATCACCTCGGTGTGCAGGCGCAGATCGATGTCGCGGGCGCGGTGTTCGTCGGCGGTGCGCGCGATGAGCGCGTCCCGTTCGGGGACCAGCCCGCCCACCCAGTACGGGATCCCGCACGCGGAATAGGAGGTGAAGCCGCCGCGCTCGAACACGACGATCTCCAGCTCTCGCGGGCCGGCCATGCGGCGGGCCTGGGAAGCCGCCGACATACCCGCCGCGTCCGCGCCGATGACGACCAGACGTTCGCTCATGCCTGCGCCTCGCTGGCGCTCGGCTCCGGCATGCGCGACGCGCGCTGGCACACGATTCGCTCACTGCGTTCGCTCATGCCTGCGCCTCGCCGGCGCTCGGCTCCGGCATGCGCGACGCGCGCTGGCACACGATTCGCTCACTGCGTTCGCTCATGAGGGTCACGCTACGTGGCAGGACGCCGCGCTTGCGGGTCGGATACGGGTGCGATAGGTTGCCCGTCGCTGGGGGCGGGGTCGTCCGCGTGACGGCCGCCGCCGGAGGTCGCCGCGGGTCGTCCGGATCGCCCGGACGAAAGCAGGGGTGAAGTTCGATGGGTAGCGCACGGGAACTGCTTGCGGGTCTGGGGATCCCGCTGCTGGTGTTCGCGGCGGTCGCGTTCGTCTTGGCCGCGAGCTGGCGACTGGCGAATCCTCCTGCCGCGAATACCGATCTGGCTACGCGCTGGGACCGCAAGCTCACCGATCTCGGCCTCGTTCTCGCGGCGGTCGGCATCGTCGCCTCCGTCGCGGGATTGGTGCCGGTGCGCTCCCCCGGCGGCGGCGAGCCGGCCGGTCCGTGCCCGGCCGAGTCGGCGAAGCTCGGCTGGGAGCACGGGCCGGCCGGAGACTGCGCCCGCGCCGACGGCGGCGATCCGGCCCGCTGAACCCAGTGTCCGTTTTACGCCACGGTCGAGCCGGGTTTACTTCACACTGAGCTTCTGGCAAACACTGTATGAGGGCAGTGTTTTCACTTCGGGAGCGATCATGACCGAAACCCCGTCACCGTCCGACGACGAACGCAGGCTCGCTGAACTCGGTTACAAACAGGATCTCGCACGATCCTGGTCCGGATTCTCCAACTTCGCCATCAGTTTCACCATCGTCTCCATTCTCACCGGCGGATTGGCCAGTTACGGAATCGGATTGGCGAACGGCGGTCCGATCACCATGGCGTGGGGCTGGCCGCTGGTGTCGATCATGGTGCTGTTCGTCGGCCTGGCCATGGCCGAATTGGCCTCCGCCTACCCCACCTCCGGTGGACTCTACTGGTGGGCCTCGGAATTGGGCGGCCCGGTGTGGGGCTGGTTCACCGGGTGGTTCAATCTCATCGGCCAGATCGCGGTGACCGCCGCCATCGATTACGGCGCAGCGATTTTCACCACCGTGGTGCTGAACGTGATCGGCATCGACATCGGCACCGACCGCACGGCGATCTTTCTGGTCTTCGCGGCGATTCTGGTGCTGCACGCGGTGTTGAACGTGATCGGTCCGCACCTGTCGGCGGTCATCAACAATATCTCCGCGTGGTGGCACGTCGGCGGCGTCGCGATCTTCGTGCTCGTGCTCGGTTTCGGCGCGAAGAACCACCAGAGCGTCGGATTCGTGTTCACCGAGACCGTCGACAACAGCGCCGTCGGCTTCGGCGGCGTGGCATTCAGCTTCCTGCTCGGCCTGTTGCACGCGCAATACACGTTCACCGGCTACGACGCCTCCGCGCACATGTCCGAGGAAACCCACGACGCCGCACGCGCGGCGGCCAAGGGCATCATCAACACCATTCTGGTCTCCGCGGTCGCGGGCTATCTGCTCATCCTCGCCGTCACTTTCGCCATTCCGAATCTGGACGACGCGCTGGATCCGGAGAAGAACAGCGGCTATCCGGTGATCTACATTCTGGAGAATTCGCTCGACTCGTTCTGGTCGGGCCTGTTGCTGATCATCGCGGCCGTTGCGCAGCTGTTCTGCGGATACGCCTCGGTGACCTCCGCCTCCCGGATGCTGTTCGCGTTCTCCCGCGACGGCGCGGTGCCCGGTTCGGCCTACTGGTCGAAGCTTTCGGCGAAGAAGGTGCCGGTGCACGCGGTGCTGTTCATCTCGTTCTTCGCGTTCGTGCTGCTGATTCCGTCGATGCTGGTGCCCGCCGCGAACGCGCCGACGGCCTACGCCGCGGCGACCTCGGTGGCCACCATCGGCCTCTATATCGCCTATGGAATCCCGATCCTGCTGCGGCAATCGCACGGCTCGCGTTTCCAGACCGGCCCGTGGCAACTCGGGAAATGGTATCGGCCCGTCGGAATCGTCGCGTTGGCGTGGATCGCGGTGATCAGCGTGTTGTTCATCCTGCCCACCGACGACCGCGGTTACCCCTGGAACGGCGAATTCACCTGGACCACGGTGAATTACGCGCCACTGACCTTGGTGGGGGTGGTGGGTGCGATCGCCGTCTGGTGGTTCGTCTCGGCCCGGCGCTGGTTCACCGGGCCGAAGCGCACGGTCGGTGAGACCACCGATCCGAGCGGTGACGAGACGCCCGTCAACGCCTGACGCGCGGCGGCGCGGGTCGCGGAAATTCACTACATGAGACACATTCTTGACTGGGAAATTGTTTACTTAATTTCGCGGTCGTGGATATTCTCGCGCTGTGCCGCGTGCGCGATCGGTGAAGCCGCAGACTGATCAGCGGTTGTCCGACCACGTCGCATTGGCCGTGTTGACCAGGGTATTTGCGCCCGAGGTAGTCGACGAGGTGCTGGTCGAGTGTGGACGGGTCGAGCGCCGGAATCGAATGCTGCCCGCGCGGGTGGTGGTCTACTACGTGCTCGCGCTGGCACTGTTCGCGTCCTGCTCGTACGAGCAGGTGATGCGCAAGCTCGCGGCCGGGCTCGCGTGGGCGTCGGGATGGTCTGATCAGTGGACGATCCCGACGAAGGCCGCCTTGTTCCAGGCCCGTAAGCGGCTGGGCCCGGAACCGCTGCGCGCGTTGTACGAGAAGGTGGCCGTGCCACTGTCCGATGCACGAGTCCCGCGAGGTTTCTACCGGTCGTGGCGACTGATGAGCCTCCACGGAGCAACCCTGGATGCGCCGGCCAGCGACGCGAATATCGCGCACTTCGGCCGGACGCCGTCTCCTCGGGGTGGCCGGGGCGCGGTGGTCCCTCGGGTGCGGGTCCTGGGGCTGGTCGAGCTGGGTTCGCACGCGATCATCGATGCCGCGCTCGGGACCTTCGAGCAGCATGATCAGACGCTGACCGAATCGGTGGTGCGGTCGCTGCACCCGGCGATGCTGCTGCTCGCCGACCGCACCTTCTTCAGCTACCGCCTCTGGGACCTGTGCCGATCCTCCGGCGCGGACCTGCTGTGGCGGATGCCGTCCGTTTTCGCCCTTCCTGTCGAAAAACGTTATCCAGATGGGTCTTTCGCTTCCCACCTGCGTCCTTGGGCACGTGACGGCGACGCAGCGGGCATCGCTGTGCGCGTCGTCGAGTTCGTCCGCACCCCTTCCAGCTCCGCGGACCATCCCGAGGAGCGAATCGACCGGCTGTTGACCACCATCACCGATCCCGAGGCGGCACCCGCGAACGAGCTGGCCCGGTTGTATGCACAGCGGGGGGAGATCGAGTTCATCTTCGGCGGGCTCGAGACCCACCGACGCGGCCGCGGGGTGGTGCTGCGGTCGAAGACACCCGACGGAGTGCTCCAGGAGGTCTACGGCCACCTGTGCGTGCACTACGCGATCCGCGGCCTGATGCATTCGGCGGCAACCGATTCCGGCAACATCCCGGACGGGCTGTCGTTCATTCGCCCCTCCGGGTAAGTCTTGCGTAGAAAACCCACATCGCCCCAACTCGTCCCGCGTCGACCGCGCCCTGGGCCAATTAAGTAAACAACGGGTGATTGATGCACGTTGCGAAACCGTGTGCGCCGTGTCACAGTTCCTTCGCCAGATCGTTACCAATCGGTAACTGCAAATGTTCGATGCAGGAGTTTTCTATGGTCACGGCTGTTCGCACGCGGATCGCTGCAGCACTCACCACGGCTATCACGGCGGGCGTTGCCCTCGCTGCGGCCATCCCGGCTCAGGCCACCCCCAGCCTGAGCCCCTACGTCGCCATGGGCGACAGCTACAGCGCGGGATCGGGCATCCTTCCGCCCGATCTCACTGTCACCCCGGTGTGCGCGCGGACCACCCGCAACTATCCGAACCTCATCGCCGACGCACTCGGCATCGAGTCGTTCACCGACGTCACCTGCGCCAACGCCAAGACCCAGGACTTCTACGACAAGCAGTACCCCAGCCTGATCCCGCAGCTCGACGCCGTCACCCAGGACACCAAGCTCGTCACCCTGACCATCGGCGGCAACAACAACGACACCCTGATCAAGGTGATCTCCTCCTGCATCACCGCGGGGACCGGGACCGCGGGCTTCGGCAGTCCCTGCAAGACCCTTTACGGCGACAAGTTCACCAACGACATCTCGAACAAGACCTACCCCGACGTGAAGAAGGCGCTCACCGACATCCATGCCAAGGCGCCGTCCGCGAAGGTCGTCATTCTGGCGTACCCCCAGGTCATGCCCGAGGACAACAGCAACTGCTTCCTGACGATGCCGATCGCCAAGGGCGACGTCCCCTACATCAACAACATCCAGGACACCCTCAACGGCGTCGTCAAGCGCGCCGCCGACGAGACGGGTACCACCTTCGTCGACATGCAGAGTTCCATCGGCCACGACGCCTGCAAGCCCATCGGCACCCGCTGGGTCGAGCCTGCCGTGTGGGGTACGAACTTCGTGCCGATCCACCCGAACGCGCTCGGCATGGAGAAGATGGCGGAACAGGCATTGGCCGCGATCGGAGGCTGACATCCGAATATCGAACGGGCGTCCGTCATCGCCTGACGCGCGGCGGTGGCGCGGGTTGCCCCCGCGCTGCCGTTTGCCAATTGTCAGCAAAACGACGAGCGAACTTTCCGCAGCGCTAAGGTTTGTGTAAAAGTTTGCGACTCCGCCCATTTCGCATATTCGCCGGGGTGCGTCGGCGGCTCGGCGCGGTTAGTTTGGTTGGGTGAGTTACGAGTACGTCGTCGTACCCGCGGGGGTCGTCGCATCGGCGGTGGAAGTGCCGTCCTATTTCCGATCACAACAGGGACGGCCCGTCGACGACGATCTGCGGATCATCGTGCTCACGGGGTTGGCGGCGTGGAATGCGGCGATCCCGGCTTCACGGCCGCACGCCGCCGTGCGGATCGAGGCGGCGGGCGGCGCGGTACGGGTCACGGCCGCCGACGATGTGGATCGCAGGCGGTCCAGGGGGTCGGCGACCGACTATGCGGCGGGCCCGGTGCGGCAGTTGCTCGAGGATCTGATCACTGGCTTCGACTACGAGCTGTACGACGGGCACAACCACACCCTTACCCCGGCCCCGGAATTCCGCGTCGTCGACGTCGATATCGGTGGCGAGCGCAGCTACCGGTCGATGACGAAAAGCCAAGTGTTCTCATGGATTCCGAAGCTCGCCGAACTCGCCTCGACGCCGTTCCTCATCGTCAGCCGCACCGACGACCGGGAGACGTTCATCCAGACCTATCGCGGCGCGCCGACGAACTACACCCTGGAAATCCACGACAGCGCCCACACCGACCATTTCTTCGCGGCGGCGTTCTCGGACCCGCACCTCGTCGCACGGCTGATCTGGGAGTGGGCCAACGACGACTGGTCCACCTTGGACCGCGTGGAATGGATACGGGAAGAGAAGTAGGCCGGAATCAGGAGTGGCCGGGCAGCACGCACGCGGTGTCCAGGCCGAGCACGTGATTCAGCCGCCCGAACGCGAGCCAGGACCCGATGCTCATGCTGAGTTCCACGATCTCGGTCTGGCTGTAGTGGGCCTTCATCCGCGCCCAGAATTCCTCGTCCAGATTGTGGTGGTCGGTGGCGTAGCGTTCGGCGTACTCGGCGGCCAGGCGGGTGCGATCGTCGAAGGCGTCGGTGGTGCGCCACGCGGTCACCGCGTCGGCGAATTCCTTCTCGACCTTGACGCCGTCGCGCTCGGTGCGCCAGTCCAGACAGAAGATGCACCCGTTGATCTGGGCGATGCGCAGCCGGGCCGCCTCGAATTCGCGCAGGCCGAGCGTGCTGTGCTCGTACACCGCCAGCGAGAAGCCGGACGCGGCGATGCCGATGCCGGGGACCATCTCTCCCCACACGTAACCGATGGGATCCTTGCCGGCGGGGACGTCGACGATCATGAGTGCTTCCTTCCGAGTTTGCCGACCGCTGGGCGCAGCGGGACGTCGAGTGCGTCGTAGAGACCTGGTTCCGCGTCGACGAGCCAGTCGATGGCGCCGACCAGCCTGCCCACCGCGGTGGCGTTGCCGCCCGCGGAGCGGTTGCCGCCCTCGTCGATGGCCTCGACCGTCACCTCGATGCGCGGGCGGCCCTCGATGATCACCCGGTGGGCGCCGTCGCCGTCGGCCGGCGCGGGCCAGTCGGGCGCGCAGGAGGCGTGAATGCGGGTGACATGCTCGACGACGATGCGCGGTTCGCCGCCGACGATGCCCTGCACCTCGAAACGCACTGCGCCCTGGGTGCCTTCGGCGAACTCGCCCATCTTCGCCGTCTGCACGGTGGTCTCCAGCGGGCGGCGGTCCAGGGTCTCGCGGATCTCGTCGAGTTCCACGCCGAGCGCGCGGGCCATCAGCCGAATCTGGCCGCCCCACACCATGGTCGGCACCGTCGGGGCGAGCATCGGCGGCTGGTAGTCCATCGGCTGGCCCATGCCGACCAGATAGCGCACCGAGTCGGGCTGGTCGTAGGTGGTGTAGTCGAAGATCTCCTGGCAGCGCACCACATCCACGGTGCTCGCGAGCCCGCTGACCAGCAGCGGCAGCACATCGTTGCCCCAACCGGGGTCGACGCCGGAGACGAACAGCGATCCGCCGCCTTCGGCGATGGCGGCCAGCACCGGATCGCGCAATTCCGGTGGCGCGCTGCGCGGGTCGTAGAGGGCGTAGAGCGCCGGGGTGACCACGACAGCGCCCGCGCGGATGGCCTGCACGACGTCGGCGAGGGCCGCGTCCGGCCGGATGTCGCCCGAGGCGGCGTAGACGACCGCACGCGGGCGCGCGGCGAGCACAGCATCGATGTCGTCGGTGGCGGCGACGCCCAGCTCGCGGTCGAGATCGGCGAGCGCGCCCGCGTCGCATCCGACCTTGGCGGGATTGTGGACGAGCACGCCGGTGAGTTCCAGCGCCGGGTGGGCATCGACGGCACGAATGGCGGCGCGGCCGACATTGCCGGTGCCCCAGACGATCGTGGGGATCATCGCGCGAGCGTAGCAAGCGCTTGGTTCGGTGTCCGCGAGTTCGCAAGATCGAGCTCACTTTCGGTGAGCGGGACCGGTGCGCGTGAGGTAACGTGAGGGCTAGTCAGCGCCCGATGATGGCGCTTCGCCGTTCGGCATCTTCGAATCAGAAGAACATTATCTGTAACCCAAGGTTACATGTAACCCTTAGTTGCACATACTTTCTTTCCGTTCGGAACCTGTTCGCCACCGCGTGCCGCACCCCCGAAAATCGCCTTCTGAGCGGCCAAAGAACTCAACTTCGTAACAGTCCTGCAAGGGAGAGCCGATCGGCGCCGGATTGGACCGCCGACGGCGGTCGCGACTAGTACGGTATAGCCCGCCGCGAGGCACAGACGTGAGGACGAGCATCCGGCGGGAAAGGCGGGACGCCAACATATGAACGAGCCGTATTCGCAATGGCATGCCCAGAATTCGGCCACCGACCCGCCTCTCGCCGCGCGCTACCAGAGCGCCGATCCGATTCGCTGGAACGGCAGCATGGTCTACCCGATGTACACCGAGCGTTTCGGGCAGGCGACCACCCAGCTCAGCATGACCCTGCTGTCGGCGGCGCCCCCCGCCGGGCTGCGCGGACACGGTATGGGGCTCTCGGTGATCGATGGGTACGTCGACCTCGAAGGGCGCAAGCTCGAGAGCATCGACGTGTGGAGCGACGGGTTCATCCGCGGCACCACCGTGACACTCGTGCCGACCGGGCCCGATGCGCTGTTCACGCTGACACCCGTCTGGGTGGATCGCTCCGGCGTGCAGCGCTCGTGGATGGGCAACTACGGCATCCTCATCGAAGACACCCCCGACGGCCGGATTGCGCTGTGGTGCAGCGTCGGCGAGGGGCCGCCCAACTTCGCCAACCTGGTCGTCGGTCTCGCAACCACGGCCGCTCCTGTCGTCGATACACCGAAAGAACCTGTGGCCGAAACGATTACGAACACCGCTATGCCCACCCCGCCACACGGGACAGCCTCGGCCGCCCCCGAATCCGCCGCGTGGCCGGACGACGATCTCGGAGGGCACCTACCCCAGACCGAACGCGGAGCCGAGACCGGATATCGCAGCGCGCTCTACGATCTCGGCGTCGCCATGTTCGGGCGCGGCGAGGAAGAGCAGGCGTGCGGACTGTGGGCGCAGGCGGCCCAAGCCGGACACCCGGGCGCGGGCTACGATCTCGGCGTCGTGCTGTTCCGGCGCGGCGATCTCGGTGGGGCCGAAGGCTGGTGGCGCACGGCCGCCGAACTGCGCGACATACGCGCGATGGCAGGGCTCGCCGAATTGCTGGACCGGCGCGGCGATCACGCGGAGGCCCGGATGTGGCGCGCCCGCGCCGCCGACGAGCGAGCCGCCGAAGCCGGTCAGCCCATCGGCCCCTACTGAACCGCGCGGAGCTCCTCCCGTACCCGCATCAGCGCGAAACCGAGCAGGTTGGCGCCACGCCAGCGCGTCGGTTCCGCGAGATCCGGGTGATCGGCGGCCAATCCGATCCCCCAGACCCGGTCCACCGGACTGGCCTCGACCAGCACGCGGACGCCGGTGCCGAGCAGGAATCGGCGCAGCTCGTCGTGGCGGCCGAACTTCGCCAGGTTTCCGGCGACGACGATCTCGAAACATTCGGCCTCCCAGCGCTTCTCGTCGAAGCCGCGAACCTGGCGACCGAGGTCCTTGGCCTGCTTGGGATGCCCGGCGGCGAGCACTTTCACCGCGGTCTCGGTGTCGTCGAACAGCAGCGCCTTGCGCCACATCATGTAGTGCTCGGCCGTCGGGAACGGCGTGCCGTCCACGTCGAACGGCGCGGGCCACCACTGGCTGAAGCAGCCCTTGCCGACGCTGCCGTCGGCCTGCGGGCGATGGCCCCAGAACGGCAGATACTTCACGGCGCCACCCGCCGCGGTGAATCGGATCAGATCGTCGACCGAACGCATGGTCGCGAGTCTGCCCGACGGGGCACGATGCACGCCTCCGATTAATCGCGAAGTGATCGCCGGAAAAGGAGTGGCATCGGATCTGGGCCCGCCGGTAGGTTGGCCGCCATGGGAGGTCCAGGCATGAACGGAGCGTGCGCGGTCGGCGCGTTCTACATTCGGCTGCGCGCGGAGGCCCCGGCCTTGCCAGCGCACCGCATCGCTCCGGTATCACTCTGATCCGGCTCCCTCGGCGCTGAACGCGCCGCACGACGACCGCGCGTCCGCGGTCTGTCGACCGTGCCCTGGCATGGGTCCGGGCGAATCACCTTTCCTGATTCGGCCACTCCGTTCGGAGGACACCCATGTCCCGCCCTCGTTCCCTGCCGCGCGCCCGCGACGCGCGCGATCACTCCGGCCTCAGCGCGCGCAAGCGGCTGAGCCAGAACTTCCTCGCCGACGCGGGCACCGCGCGCCTGCTGGTACGCGCGTCCGGCATCGGCTCCCGGGATCTCGTGCTCGAGATCGGACCCGGCGCGGGCATGCTGACGCGTCAGCTCGCAGGCGCGGCCGGTCGCGTGCTCGCCTACGAGATCGACCCGCACTACGCGGCGCTGCTGCGCAAGCGCTACGCCGCCGATGACAGGGTCCGCTGTTTCCAGGCGGATTTCCGGTCGGTGACCGCGCCGCGCGAACCGTTCGCGGTCGTCGCCAACATCCCCTACGCCAGCACCACCGACATCGTTCGCTGGTGCCTCGCCGCGCGGCACCTGACCTCGGCGACCCTCCTGACCCAGCTGGAATTCGCGCGCAAGCACTCCGGCGGCTACGGCCGCTGGAGCAAGCTGGCGATCACGCACTGGCCGAGCACCGAGTTCGCGATGGGTCCGCGCGTGGACCGCACGTGTTTCCGCCCGGTTCCGCGAGTCGACTCGGCGGTGCTGCACCTGCGCAACCGGCCGCGACCGCTGCTCGCCCCGGGGGCGCTGCGGGAGTATCGGCGCCTGGTGGAACTCGGCTTCTCCGGCGTCGGCGGCTCGCTCGCCGCGTCGTTGGCGACCGCATTTCCGTCTCGCCGAGTGCGTGCGGCTTGCCGGATCGCGGGCGTGCCGACCGACGAACCGGTGGGCACGATCGACCCGGAACGGTGGATCGCACTCCATCGGATCCTGTCGTGACGCCGCTTCGCCGATCTCGTTCCAGAATGCGCGGGCCGCCGACCCGGCGCGGCGTTAGTATGCGCACATGGCACACCCCGCTACACCTGTGCCGGGGGCGACGGTCGCACCGGCCTCGTCGCCCGCGGCGGCGGGGCGTGGCACCGGTGTCGCGGAGGTGGTGGCCCGGTTCGTGGAGGCATGGCGGGACGCGCCGACGCCACCGGACTTGCCTGCGTTCTTGCCCGACTCCCCCGCCATCCGCCGGGTGTCGCTGATCGAGCTGATCAAGGTCGATCTGGTGAATCGGTGGTCACGCAACACCGAACCGAAGCGGCTCGCGGAATACGTCGAGGAACTGCCCGAGCTGAGCACTTGGCCGTTGCCGCCGGATCTCATCTACGAGGAGTTCCACGTCCGCAGGCAGGCGGGCAGCTCGGTGCAGGTCGGCGAATACACCTCGGCGTATCCGGCGCAGGCCCAAGAGCTTTCGGAGATGCTGGCGACCGACGACTATCACAGCACCATGCTGACGGCCGCCACCGAACCGGTCCGCCTCGACGACATCGACGTCGGCCAGCGCATCGACGACTTCGACTTGATGACCAGCCTCGGCCGCGGCGCCTTCGCGCGGGTGTTCCTGGCCAGGCAGCGGTCCATGCAGCGGCTGGTCGCTGTGAAGATCTCGCACGACAAAGGCTCGGAGCCGCAAACCCTGGCCCAGCTCGACCACGAGTACATCGTGCGGGTCTTCGATCAGCGGGTGCTGCCCTCGCGCCGGTTGCGCCTGCTCTATATGCAGTACGTGCCGGGCGGCACGCTGTTCTCGGTGCTGGAGCGGGTGCGCGCGACGCCGCCCGCCGAACGCAGCGGTGCGATGCTGCTGGACGTCGTGGACGCGGTGCTGGCGGGCAAAGGTGAGATCACACGGGTCGAGTCGTCGGTGCGCGCCGAACTGGCCACGTTGTCGTGGCCGGAGACGATTGCCTGGCTAGGCCGCCGACTGGCCGAAGCGCTGGACTACGCGGGCCGCTCCGGGGTGCTGCATCGCGACATCAAACCCGCGAACGTCCTGCTGACCGCGGAGGGCATCCCGAAGCTCGCCGATTTCAACATCAGCTTCAGCGGCAACGTCTCCGGCGCCAGCCCGGTGGCCTACTTCGGCGGTTCGCTGGCGTACATGTCGCCGGAGCAGCTGGCGGCCGTACATCCCGACAAGCCCGCCACGGCAGCCGATCTCGATACCCGCGCCGATCTGTACTCGCTGGCGGTGGTGCTGTGGGAGCTGTTGACGGGCAGCAAGCCCTTCCACGACGAGTCGGTGACCGGAGGCGACCGCACCACCCTGGACGGCATGCTCGGTCGTCGCGCCGCGGGCCCGGCCGCGCTGCCCTACGAGGATCTGCCGCCGGATTGCCCGGCCGCGCTGCGCCGCACGCTGGTGCGTGCGCTCGAACCCGATCCCGACCGGCGCTGGGCGACCGGCGCGGACATGGCCCAGCAGCTCGACGTCTGCCTGGACGCCCGCGCCCGCGACCTGGTCGATCCGCCGCCGGGCAGCTGGCGATTGCGGGCCCGGCTGATGATGATTCCGGTCATGGCCGTCGCCATCGGCATCCCGAACTCGCTGGCCATCCTCTACAGCTATCACCACAACCGGACGTTGATCATCGACAAACTCGACGATCGGGCCCAGCGGCAATTCGAAGAGATCGCGGTGAACGCCTACGGTCTGTGCTTCCTGATCGGCTTCATCGTCACCAATGTGCTGATCGCCGGCCCCATGTTCATCGCCTTCGGGCTGCACAGGGGTCGCGAGTACGACGCGGCTCGGCTCGCCAGGGCACGTTCGGACACCTTGCAACTCGCCCAGCGCAACGTGCTGACGTGCTTCGCGCTGTGGACGTTGTCCGGCGTCGTCGTGCCGGCGACGGTGCAGGCTTCGGGCAGCCAACTCAGCGCCGACGCCTACCTGCACTTCTTCATCACCCAGATCGTGTGCGGCGCCATCGCGATGGCCTACCCGTACTTCCTGGTCAGCTTCTACGCCGTGCGCAGCCTGTATCCGATGTTCCTGCCGCACGGCGGTCTCGGCCAGGCGGACACCGACCAGTTGGAGCGGCTGGACCAGCGCAGTACCTACTTCCTCGCCATCGCCGCCGCGGTGCCGTTGCTCGGCGTCGCGGGCGCGACCTTCATTCCCGCCGAGGACATTCCGTCGGTCATCGTGGCGCTGCGCGTGCTGTGCGTGGGCAGCGCCGCGGCCTTCGTCGGCGTGTACTGGTTGTTCCGGATGCTGGAGAAGGACCTGGCCGCGCTGGAGCGCATCGTCGCGCGGTGATCAGCCGGGACGGACGAGAGCGCGCTTGAGTATTTTGCCGGTCGCGTTCCGCGGCAGCGCGTCGAGGAACGTCACGTCGCGCGGCACGGAGAACCGGCTGAGCCGATGCCGGATGTAGTCGCACACCATGTCGCGATCCAGCCCGGCACCCTCGCGGGTCACCACGAACGCGGCGAGGCGCTGGCCGAACTCCCGGTCCGGCACGCCGACCACGGCCACCTCACTGACCTGCGGGAGGCGCAGCAACGCCTCCTCCACCGGGCGCGGGAAGACGTTCTCGCCGCCGGAGATGATCATTTCGTCGTCGCGGCCCGCGACGTACACCAGACCGTCGGCGTCGACGTACCCGAGATCGCCGGTGTCGAGCATGCCGCCCGATTCGGTGGGCGGCGCGGCATCGGTGTAGCCGTCGAAGAGCATGTGGTTGTTGACGAAGATGCGCCCGGTCACCCCGCGCGGCACCGGGCGCAGATCCGCGTCGAGCACCGCCACTTTCGTGCCGAGCGGCGGGCGGCCCGCGGTGGTCGGCGCGGCGCGCAGGTCGGCGGGATCGGCGATGGTCGCCCAGGACACTTCGGTGGAGCCGTAGATGTTGTAGAGGATGTCGCCGAAGGCGTCCATGAATCGCAGCACCGCCGAACCGGAGAGCGGCGCACCGCAACTGGCCACGATGCGCAGGCACGAGGTGTCGTAGCGAGCCCTGACGTGCGCGGGCAGATCCAGAATGCGGTTCACCATCACCGGCACCACCACCATTGCGGTGACGCGGTACTCATCGATCAGCCGCAGGCATTCCTCGGCGTCGAAGCGCTCGGTGAGCAGCACGCTCGCCCGGATCGGCGTGCTGATCTGCAGCGCGGCCAGGCCCCAGGTGTGGAACAGCGGCGCCGGGATGAGCATCGTCTCGTCCATCCGGAACGGAATGCGCGAGAGCAGGGCGGCGACGGTGCCGAAACCCTTGGGCTGCGGGCGTCGTGCGCTCTTCGGTGCGCCGCTGGTGCCCGAGGTGAGCACGATCAGCCGTCCGGGTTGCGGTGGCCTGGTGAAGGGCGGGGTGTCCCACGCGACCAGGTCGTCGACCGTCGCCGGGCCGCCCTGATACGGGTCGGAGGTGGAGTAGCGCGGCAGCTCGGGCGACACCGAACGCAGGAGCGGATCGAACTCGTCGTCGCGGAATATCGCGGCGAGATCGTGCTTTTCGACCACCTCGCGAATCTGGCGCGCCGAAAGCCCGGTGTTCAGCAGCACGGCGTCGACGCCGACTTTGCCCGCAGCGACCATGCATTCCACCATGGCGGCGCTGTTGCGGCAGAGCACCCCGATCGCGCTGCCCTCCCCTACGCCGGCCGCCACCAGCGCGCCTGCCAGCCGATGGGTGCGGCTGTGCACTTCGGCGAAGGTGTAGGTGGTGCGCGCGTCGACGAGCGCGGGACGCTTCGGGGTGTAGGCCGCGGCGGCCGCGTAGCCGCCCGCCAGCGTGAAGCCCCATTTGGCCAGTCCGCCCAGCTGTTTGAGCCCGCGGTCGGGTCGGTAACTGCGCACCACGCCGGTGGTGACCAGCTGCCGTGCGATGCCGACCTGCAGCCGCGCCAGGGAGTCCTCGCCGTTGACCAGCACCGAGGTCGGCGCACCGCGCAGCGCGTCGGCGATCCGGTCGAGGCCCGCCCTGGTCCACGCGATCACCTGGGCTTTGTCGAACGCGGCGATGCTCGGATGTACCCGTCCCACACCGACATAAGTCACCGTCGCCCGGGTCTGTCGCGCGTCGCCGCGCAGCCGCACCGAGGCGAATCCGCCCGCGGCGCGACATTGAAATTCGAGTATTTCGCGCTCCCGCGCGACAACCAGATGAATGGGCGGTACGGTGATCTCGATGTCGGGTCCACCGGCGCGGATTATCAGAACGGTTTGCGTTTCTGATGTTTCGGTGCGTTCACAGGATCCGACCCCCTGAAACATTCGCGCGTAGGTCTGCGACTCGGTGAGCAGATCCCACATCGCCCTGCGGTCGACGGCGTACTCGGCATCGACGGTGATGACATCGGTAACCAACTGTGTGCATTTCTCTCCGGCCCACCCGTGTGCGCGGGTCGGCGTGGTCACGTATTTGTACCGATGAGTAACAGTTAGGTCAAGGCCCGGTGTTGCGCCAGGGAAGGGCCGGTGACTTTTCGGTCGAATGTCCAATTTTGGGAATCCGTCCCGCATTTCGTGCGGACCTGCACAATGTGATCGAGAAGAGCTTCGCGGCCGCACCCGGTCGACGGGACTGCACGACGGGAGAACGATGACCGCCAGAGCCGACCTGGAGCATGAATTGGGCGGACCGCTGGCGGCCCTCGATCTGCTGACCGATCAGGAGATCGGAGACTTGGCCGCGACGGTCGACGCCGCGCTGCGCACCGAGACCGCCACCCTCACCGACTCCGTCGACGCGGTGGTGAGCGCCCTGCCGTGGCCGCTGCGCACGGCGGCCAAGAAGATCATGTTCGGAAACCGGCTCGGCTGATGAGCGACCTGGTCACCAGGGCCCAGATCGTCCTGCTCGCCCGCACCCTGCACGTCCCCGCCGAGCGTCTCGCGCACTTCGAGAAACTCGGCGCCGCACGGTTACACGAACTGCAACAGCGCATCGCGCGCCGGATCTTCGACGAACACGCGACCACCTTCCGGCGCCTCGCCATGCTGGTTCCGGTGATTCCGCTGAGCATCTCGCTGCCGTTGGTTCAGCGCGTGGTGCCGCCGACGATGGCGGGGCGCGCCGCGGGCGCGGTCGGCGTCCAGCATCCGAAGAAGGCCGCCGAGGCGCTCGGCATGCTCGACGTCTCCTACGCCGCCGACTGCGTGCCGTACGTGGATCCGCGCACGGTGGGCGCGCTGGCCGATGTCGCGCCGCCCGGGCCGGTCGTTGCCATCACCAACGAGCTGCTGCGCCGCGGCGACTACGTCACCGCGGGACCGTTCCTCGCCTACGCCACACCGGCTCTCATCCGCGCCGTGGAAGCCGGGGTGCACGACGACGAGGGCATGATCCGGTCGGCCGCCTATGCCTATTCGGGCGCGAACATCAGTGCCATCATCCGGCACATGCTGCACGGTCCCGCGCAACGAATCCCGCGCCTGACCGCCGCCGTCCTGTCCGGCTCCGCGGAGCTGCGGTCGACCGCGCTGTCGGTGTACGCGCGCTGCGACGAGGACGTGATCGCCGCGCTCGGTGACGTCACCTTCGATGTCGGCTCGCCCGAGCAGAACGCCGACTTCGTCCGTGTCGCGGTCGAGGCGGGCGCGGTCCGCGAATTGCTCACGTTCACCGGGCATCTCGGCCCCTCGGCACTGGACACGCTGGCCGCCAATCCGGTCACCGGCGACCACGCCGTCATGTCGGCGCTGGTGGCCGAGGTCGCCGAGCGGCCCGAACCCGCGACGCTGCGCGGTCTGGTGAACCTGCTGGAGCGCACCGACGCCGAGACGACGCGGCGCTGGGGCAGGCGGTTGTTCGAATCGGACGACCCGGTGCTCGCCGAATTGCCCGCGATCGTCACCGAGGCCAGGCTCTGGCCCGCGCTGCTGCGGATCCTGGCCGAGATCGACGCCGAGACGCAGACCCGTCTCGGCGAGGTGTGGGCGAAACTGCCCGCCGCGGAACGGGACATGCTCGAACGGCGGGTTCGCGAGCTGCGGCTGGACACCCGCCTCGCCACGCTCACCGTCACGATGAACATCTACGGCTGACGTCGTCGCCCATCGGAACAGCCGAAAACACCGCGCCGTGCGCGTCTCCCTGCGGGACGCGCACGGCGCGGTGTCGGAATCCCGCACGACACTGTGCGAAATCCCGCCGCGGCGCCGACCCGACATCACACGCCGCGGCGTCGGATCACCCGGCTATACCGGCGTGAAATCCCGGCTGCCGATGTAGGTGGGGCGCCGCCCCGGCGCGGCGAACGGCTCCTCCAAGGTGTTCTCCACGCTGTTGAACACCAGGAAGATGTTCGAGCGCGGGAACGGAGTGATGTTGTTGGACGAGCCGTGCATGATGTTCGAGTCGAACAGCAGCGCCGACCCCGCTCGGCCGGTGAACTGCACGATGCCGTACTTGCTCGCCAGCGTCGCGATGTCGTCGGTGGTCGGCACCCCGATCTCCTGCTCCTGCAACGATTCCCGGTAGTGCTCGGCGGGTGTGCTGCCCTGGCACGGCACGAAGGTGCGGTGCGAGCCCGGCATCACCATCAGACTCCCGTTGACGGGGTGATTGTCGGTCAGCGCGATCGACAGACTCACCGCGCGCGGGCGCGGCATGCCGTCCTCGGCGTGCCAGGTCTCGAAATCCGAATGCCAGTAGAAGCCCGTGCCGCGGAAACCCGGCATGTAGTTGATCCGGGTCTGGTGCAGGTAGACCTCCGATCCGAGCACCTGCCTGGCCAGCCCGGCCACCCGCGATTCGCGCACCAGATCGGCCACCGCGCCGCTGAGCTCGTGCACCTCGAAGATGGACCTGACCCGCCGCGAGGTCTTCTCGACGATGAGCCGGTCGTCCTCGGCGAGTGCGGGATCAGCGGCGAGCCTGGTGATCTCGGCACTGAACAGCGCTATCTCGTCGGCGCTGAGCAGATCCTCGACGACCGCGAAACCGTCGCGATCGAACGTGGCCAGCTCCTCGGACTCGAGGTCGCCCCACACCGTCGGATCGGGTCGTTCGATGTGCCGTGCGCGCGCACCGGTGCGGGTGGGATACCGATCGATGCGCTCGACCTCGTCGCGCTCGACGGTCTGTGGTAACACTTCTCACCGCTCCTTTCAGCCGATCGGCGCCGCGACCAGCGGATAGACGCCGTTGCTGTCGTGAACCTCCTGCCCGGTGACCGGCGGGTTGAACACACACATCATCCGCATCGTGCTGCGCACCTCGAGACGGTGGCGTTCGTGGCCGTCGAGCAGGTACATGGATCCGGGGCCGAGCTCGTAGGTGACGTCGTTGTCCAGGTCCGTGAGCGTGCCCTCGCCCTCGATCAACCACACCGCTTCCACGTGGTGGCGGTAGTGGAACTCGTGCACGGTGCCTTCCGCGATGGTGGTCTCGTGGAAGGAGAACCCGACGCCGTCGCCGCCGAGCACGATGCGCTTGCTGCGCCAGCCCGTACCCGCGACGTCGCGGTCGGTCCCGGTGATCTCCGCGGTGCTGCGCACGATCACTGCAGCTCACCTCCCTCGACCGGGCCGCGGTGGTGCAGACGGCCCCACCCGGTGCACACCGTGTCGATGGCGCCGGTGAGCAGCTGCAGACCGTGGTCGAGCTCCTCGTCGGTGATCGTCAACGGCGGCAACAGCTTCACCACCTCGTCGGTGGAACCGGAGGTCTCCACCAGCAAGCCGCGTTCGAAGGCCACCTGGCAGACCTTGCCCGCCTGCGACGGGTCGTCGAAGGCGATGCCGTGCACCAGGCCGCGCCCGCGCGTCGACAGGCCGGGGAAGTGATCGGCCACCTCGCCGAGCGACTGCGCGATGCGGGTGCCCTTGTCCTGCGTCGCGTTCTCCAGCGCGTCGTCGGACCAGTAGTGCTGCAGCGCGGTCTGGGCGGTGACGAAGGCCGGGTTGTTGCCGCGGAAGGTGCCGTTGTGCTCACCGGGCGCCCACTGGTCCAGCTCCGGCTTGAAAAGCACCAGCGCCATGGGCAATCCGTAGCCGCCGATCGACTTGGACAGCGTCACGATGTCGGGGGTGATCCCGGCGACCTCGAAGGAGAAGAACGGACCGGTCCGTCCGCAGCCCATCTGCACGTCGTCGACGATCAGCAGGATCTCGCGCGCCTCGCACAGCATCGCGAGGTGCCGAAGCCATTCCGCGCGAGCGACGTTCACGCCGCCCTCGCCCTGCACCGTCTCCACGATCACCGCGGCGGGACGGTCGAAGCCCGAGGAGGTGTCGTCGAGCACCCGCTCCATCCACTGGAAGTCGGCGGTGGTGTTGTCGAAGTACCCGTCGTAGGGCATGTGCGCCGCGTGCACCAGCGGCACGCCCGCGCCCGCTCGCTTGGCGGCGTTGCCGGTCACCGACAGCGCGCCGAGGGTCATGCCGTGGAAGGCGTTGGTGAAGCTGAGAATGGTCTCCCTGCCGGTCACCTTGCGAGCCAGCTTGAGCGCCGCCTCGACGGCGTTGGCACCGGTCGGCCCGGGGAACTGCACCTTGTAGTCCAGGTCGCGGGGCGCGAAGACGGTGTCGCGCAGGGTCTCCAGCAGCTTGCGCTTGGCCGCGGTGGACATGTCGAGGCCGTGCGTGATGCCGTCACCGGCGATGTAGTCCAGCAGCGGCTGCTTGAGGACCGGGTTGTTGTGGCCGTAGTTCAGCGCGCCTGCGCCGGCGAAGAAGTCGAGGTAGTCCTTGCCGTCCTCGTCGCGCAGCCAGGTGCCCTTCGCGGTGGTGAACACGGTGGGCCAGGCGCGGCAGTAGCCGCGGACATTCGATTCCAGTGACTCGAAGACGGTGGTTTCGGCGGTGATCATCGAAGCTCCTTCTCAGGCTTTCGCTGTGCGGTCGGCACGATGCGATAGAGGTCTTCCGCGGCGTGGTTGTCGGGGAAGACGCCAGGATCGAACAAGGGGCGCTTGGTCATCCGCGCGTCGCGACCGCGGGCCACCGCCGCGAACATCGCGACCGAGGCGGGATTGTCCGGCGAGACGGTGGTTTCCAGCGCCGTGACCCCGTGCGGGGCGACGGCGTCGAGCAGGTGCTCGATCATCGCGGTGCCGGTGCCCCGGCCGCGCTCGCTGTGCGAAACCGCCACCTGCCAGACGAATACGGTGTCCGGCGCTTGCGGACGCAGGTAGCCGATGACGAAGCCGACGACTCTGCCGTCCACCTCGGCGACCACCGTCGTGCCGGGGAAGTCCCGACACCACAGCAGGTACGCGTAGCTCGAGTTGGTGTCGAGCACGTGCGAATCCTTGGCGATCCGCCAGATCTGGGCGGCATCGCCCAGCTGTGGCGCGCGCAGGAGTGGAACACCGATTCGGTCGGATCTGCGCCATGCCGACGGGATGTCGGCGCGATCGATCGTTTCCGTGGACAAGGTTGGCAGTGACATACAACTCCCAGGTCGGGTCTGCAGTACTTGTCCAGCTTTGCCAACCAACTTTGAGCTGAAGTGGTCGATCTCTTTGCGGTTGTATTACGAACAGATCACGAGCCGAAACAAAATGTGATCAACGTTGCACGTCGAGGCGATATCCGAGCCCGCGCACAGTAACTACGACGCACGGCTCCGAAGGGTCGCGCTCGATTTTTGTGCGCAGCCGGCGCATATGAACGTCTACAATGCGCTCGTCGCCGAAAAATCCGTCGTCCCAGACACGTTCGAGTAGCAGCGTGCGACTGAGCACCCGTCCCGGCGATTCCGCGAGTTCACAGAGGAGGCGAAATTCGGTAATGGTCAGGCGAATTTCCGAATCGCCGCGGCGCACTGCTCCGCCGTCGCGGTCGAGAATCAAAGGCGCGCCCGGAAACGCGTCGAGCACCATTTCCCGCGGTGCGTCGCGTTCGGCCGCCAATCGCGCCCTGCGGCGCAATGCGCGCATGCGGGCGGAGATTTCTTTGATTTCGAAAGGTTTGGTGACGAAGTCGTCGGCGCCCGCCTCGAGCGCGGCCACCACGTCGTGGGTGTCGTCGCGCGAGCTGATCACGATGATCGGGACGTCATGGTCGCGTCGGATCTCTCGGATGCAATCGAATCCGTCCATGTCGCCGAGCATCAGCTCGACGATCATCACGTCGGGTGCGCCGTTGCTGCGCAGGTGGATCAGCGCGTCCTCGGCTTCGTGCGCCTCGGAGACGTCGTACCCTTCGTCCTCCATGGCCACACGCAGTGCGCCGCGGATCTGGTCGTCGTCATCCACGATCATCAGGTTCGCGCTCAAGACCTCATCCCTTGCAGACAGGCGGAAAGCGCGGCGTGATGCGGAAATCGCATACCCAGCACGCGACAGTCCGCTTCGAGCAGCTTGCCGACCACACGGATACCCGTAGCGACCGTTCGGTAAACATCGGGTAGCCGGTGCGCGCTGCTCCAGACGGTCGCGGTGACCGTCGTGAGCCGGTTCTACCGGACCGTTACGCCCACCGCGGACGGTGCGGTGAGCTCCCCCAGAATCAGCACGCTGAGCGTGCCGCCCGGGGTCCGCGCGGCCTGCGCGGCGCCCTCGGCGAGGGTCTGTCCGAGGGCTTGCTTGCCCAGCGGCGTGTAGTTCGGCGGCAACGCACCCAGCGCGGGTCCCAGGTTCAGGGTCGCGATGGCGCCCGCCTCGGCCTGGTTCAGGTCGACGCGAGTGCCGTTCGGAATGGGGTTCACCGCGATCGCCGAGGCAGCGCCCGCGCCCAGAGTGAGCGCGGTGGCGGCCGCAGCCAGTGCCGACAATGTCGTCACCGTTCCACGCATCTGCGGCTCCCTTTCCATGCCCGGATTGCCGGGCTTGTGGTGTGCGTCCGGTTGTCTACCCTTGCCTGTGGCCGTGGCGATCGCAAGTCGACGGTGATCTACGACACGTTCGGCCGCCAGGGAGCGGCACGCCCAGTACATGCACCGTCAGCGCCCGGAACAGGGTCTGAAGCACCTTCGGCAGCTGTTTGCCGGGTGCACTGCCGGGTAGCTGACCGACATGGGTGCATCGGTGCGAGGAATGGTGTTCAACCCGCTCGTCTCCGCCGTCGCGGGCACGGCGGTCGATGTCACACGGGCCGGGGCCGGATTGGCGTTCGATGCCGGAGTGAAGGTCGCCACCGTGCCGCTCCGCGTCGCCGAGACCGGCGTGCGCGCGGCCGTCGCGGGCGCCGAACTGGTGCTTCCCGACGCCGCGGGACACCTGCGGGACGACCTGGCCGACCTCGTCGATCCGCACCCCGGACGAACCCAGCGCCGGATCGCCGTGAGCGAGGACCGCGCGACCGTCGAGGTGCGCGGCCTCACCGACGAGGACAACCCGGCCATCACGAAAGCGCTCGGCAAGCGACTCGATCGCCTGCGCGCGGTGCGCTGGTGGGAGGTCAACGCGATCACCGGACGGGTGGTCGCGGCCCTCGCCGGCGGCGCGGCGGACCTGCCCGCGCTGCTCGCCGAGGTCGAGCGGACCGAGCGTGACGCCGCGGTCGCCGACCGCGAGTGGAGCCGCCGCGACGAGTTTCCCGCGGATCGGGAACCCTTGCTGGTCGCCGGAATTCAGGTCGCCGGGGATCTGTGCGCGATGGCCGTCGCGGGCACCGCCTGGCTGCTGCCGATCAAGCCGCCGGTGCGCGCGCTGCGTTCGGTGGCCGCGTTCACCGATGCCCAGCCACGGTTGCGGCGCGTGCTGGAAGAGCGATTGGGCCGTCCCAGAACAGATCTGGTGCTGAGCACAGCGACGGCGATCGGCAACGCGCTCGGCAACGCGCCCGCCGAAGGCATGGCGAACCTGTTCGCCGACACGGTGCAGCGCACGATGGTGCTCACCGAGGTCGTGGCGCGGCGCGCCCAGTGGCGCAGCTGGGAGTGCGAACTCACCACGCACGAGGCGCTCTCCGTCGACGATCCGCTGCCGCCGCACACCAGGCCCGTCGACCTGCCGCGCGGACCCGTCGAGCGGGTCGCCGACGAGACCTCCGCGAGCGCGTTGCTCAGCGCCGCGGCGTTCGGCGCTACCCGGGGCGTGGGCGCCGCGGCGGAGGCGCTGGAACTCGGCGCACCCAAGGCCGCCCGCGCCGCCAGGGAGGCGTTCGCCGCCGCGGTGTCGACGACCCTGTCGCGTGCGGGCGTGCTCACCTTGGAACCGGTCGTCTGGCGTCGGTTGGACCGCCTCAGCGCCGTCGTGGTGGACGGCGAATCCTTGCTGACCTCGCGCCGTCTGGTGCTCGCCGCCGAGGCCATCGATCCGCGGTGGCGCGACCCGCACCGGCGTCGTCGGCGGGATCGCGGCTCGGCCGAGGCAGACGGTGCGGGCGCAACGACCCGCGACGGTTCCGGCGAGGCGCCACGATCGGCGTCCGAGCACGCACACCGCGTGTCGGCCAACGGGTCCGGCCCCCGCGCCCATGACGTGCTCGGCGCGGCGCGCGGCGCCGGTCTGCGGGTGACCCTGGTCGGCGGCGAGGACGTCGCCGAGTTGCGTTCCCTCGCCGACGAATTCGCCTCCGCCGGGGTGTCGATGAGCAAGCTGGTGCACGGTGCGCAGCAGGACGGCCACGTCGTCGCGGTGCTGAGCCCGCGGGCGCACAAGGCGCTGGCCTGGGCCGACGTGGCGATCGGTCTGTGCGGCGGTGACTGCGGGTCGATCCGGCTGCCGTGGAGCGCCGACCTGATCTGCCGTGATCTGACCCAGGCCCAGCGGGTGCTCGCCGCCGTGACCCCGGCGCGGCAGGTCAGCGAACGCGGCCGGGCGATGGCGCTCTCGGCGTGCGCGCTCGGCGGACTGCTGCTGGCGACCGGGCCCGCGCGGCGTGGCCGCTACTCACCGATGGTCACCGCGCACTGCGTCGGCCTGCTGCACGGCGCCGTCGCGGGTTGGCGGGCCGTGCGCACCGAACCGAGCGGCACCTCGACGCCGCTCTTGCCGTGGCACGCGCTCGAACCCGACGAGGTCCTGTCCCGGCTGCCGGAACCACCGGCGCTGGACGAGCGGGGCACCGAAACATCCCGTACTCCAGCGGTTCTCGCGCCGTTTGCCGCTCTGACCTCGTTCGCCGGGCAGATTCGGCGTGAACTGGCCGATCCGCTCACGCCGATCCTCGGTGTCGGTGCGGTCGCCACCGCCATACTCGGCGCGCCGTCCGACGCGGTGTTGCTCTCCTCGGTGCTGACCGTCAACGCGCTGGTCTCCGCGAGGCAACGCCAGAAGGCGGAGCAGGCCCTGCACCAGCTCCTGGCCGACGAACAGGTGACCGCCCGGCTGCTGGGCCGCGCCGTGCTCGGGGATGGTGGGACCGAGCCCGACGCGGACCGCGCCGACGAAAACGTCGTGCCCGCACACCGGCTCATGATCGGCGATATCGTCGCGCTGCGGGCGGGCGATGTCGTGCCCGCCGACGCGCGCCTGCTGTGGCTGGACGATCTCGAGATGGACGAATCCGGCTTGACCGGCGAATCGGTGACCGTGGAGAAGCAGCTGGCCGGAACCCCCGGCGCCGAACTCGGCGACCGGGCGTGCATGGTGTTCGAGGGCAGCACGGTGGTCAGCGGCGAGGCCTGCGCCGTCGTCGTCGCCGTGGGGGCCGACACGCAGGCAGGCCGCGCGACCGCGGGTGCGATACCGCCCGAAAAGGGCGGCGTCCAAGCGCAATTGCGGCGTTTGACCGATCGCGTCCTGCCGCTCACCCTGGGCGGCGGCGGCGCGGTGACGGCGCTGGGCAGTCTGCGCGGACAGCTGCTGCGCACCGCGATCGCGGACGGCGTCGGCGTGGCCGTGGCGGCGGTGCCGGAAGGTCTGCCGTTGGTCGCCACCGTCGCTCAGCTGGCGGCCGCACGTCGGCTGTCCAGGCACGGTGTGCTGGTCCGGGCCAGCCGCACCGTCGAGGCGCTCGGCCGGGTCGACACCCTGTGCTTCGACAAGACCGGGACACTCACCGAAGGGCGATTGCGGCTGACCACGCTCGCCGACCTGGACGAGCAGTGGCCGCACGACGCCGATTCCGACACCCCGCGCCGCCTGCTGCGCGCCGCCGCGCGGGCCTGTCCCGACCCGGACGAGGGCCCGGTGCTGCACGCCACCGATCGCGCGGTCATCGACGCCGCCGACGTCCTCGGCGACGACGCACAATGGGATCCGATCGAGGAGATTCCGTTCGAGTCCAATCGCGGCTACGCCGCCGCGCTCGGCCACACCACTCGCAGGCTGCGCCTCGTGGTCAAGGGTGCTCCCGAGGTGGTGCTGCCGCGCTGCGCCAAGGTGCACACGGGAGAGCAGGACAAACAGCCGCTCACCGACGAATATCGCAAGCGCGCGCAGGCGGTCGTTCAGGATCTCGCCGAACAGGGTCTGCGGGTGCTGGTGGTGGCGCGCCGCGATCTCGACGAGGAGCCGGAGGACGTCGAGGAAGCGGTCGACGACCTCACCTTGCTCGGCTTTCTCGGCTTGGCCGACGCGCCGCGGCCACAGACCCTGCCGCTGGTGACCGCATTGCGCGAGAACGGGATCGGCATCCGGATGATCACCGGCGATCATCCGGTCACCGCCGCGGCCGTCGCGCGGCAGCTGGGCATCGACGCCGAGTCGGTGGCCACCGGCGCCGATCTGGACCAGCTCGACGACAGCGCTCAGACCAGGCTGATCGAGAAGACTTCGGTGTTCGCCAGGGTGGCTCCGGAGCAGAAGGTACGCATCGTCACCGCGCTACGCCGCGCCGGGCATGTCGTCGGCATGACCGGCGACGGTAGCAACGACGCGGCCGCCATCCGCAGCGCCGACGTCGGAATCGGTTTGGCCGCACACGGTTCCGCGGCCGCGCGCAATGCGGCCGACCTGGTTCTCACCGAGCCCGACCCGACCGTCCTGCTGCACGCCCTGGTGGAGGGTCGTGGCATGTGGCAGCGGATCAATGACGCTGTCGGCGTGCTGGTCGGCGGCAACGCGGGCGAGGTCGCCTTCACGCTGTACGGGACCGCGGTGAGCGGGCACGCCCCGCTCGGCACCCGCCAGTTCCTGCTGGTGAACATGCTCACCGACATGTTCCCCGCGCTGGCCCTCGCCCTGTCCCCCGACCGCGAGGAGCAGGACGCCGCCGATCCGGAACAGCGGGCGCGGCAGCTCTCGGAGATCCCGCCCGCGCGACTCGGGCCGGAACTGGCGCACACCATCGCGGTGCGCGGCATCGCCACCGCCGCGGGTGCGGCGACCGCGTGGACCATCGGCCGCTACACCGGGTCGCACCGGCGCGCCGCCACCATCGGCTTGGTCGCGCTGATCGGCACCCAGCTCGGCCAGACCCTGGTCTCCGGACACCGCAGCCCATTGGTCTGGGTCACCACCGCGGCCAGCGGTGCGGTGCTCGGCGCCGTGGTCATGACACCGGGAGTGTGCAACTACTTCGGCTGCACCCCGCTGGGCCCGATCGGCTGGACCATCGCCGCAACGACCGCCGCCGCGGCAACCGCGGGCTCCGTGCTACTCCCCCGCTTCCTGCCCGCACCGACCGCCGACGGCTAGACCGTCGCGCGATTCGGATCGGCGCGGCACTGTGGCCCGCGCCGATCACCCGGCTCGCGCGGTCAGGCCTCGTTCGGGCCCGTGGTGAGCGGAGGCTGGTCCGGGACGACGTCCGGCTCCTCGGCTGACAGACGCTCGCCGATCGACTCGCCCGCGCGCTGTTCTGCGGGCGATGTGGCGTAGCGTTCGGCGGCCGTCCACGCGTCGGGCGGGTCCATCGCCTCCTCGAGCGGATCGGCGTCGAGTTCGTCCTCGTCGAGCTGTTCGGTGGTGGATGGGATCTGATCGGTCCACGTCGTCGTGTAGTCCAGCGAATCCTCGCCGGTTGCTTCGTTCATATTCGGGGAGTTGCCCTCGGCGGGCCGCCGAAACGGGTCAGCGATCCTCGTGGCGCGAGCGTTCCAGCCGGTTGAAATTGCTTGGCGATCCGTCGGCCCGTTGCTCCTGGTAGAGGAAGCGAAACCGCCGGTCGTCGAAGGTCTCGAACCACTCGTCCCATCCGACCGGGCGCAGCACCGCGCCGCCGTAGCCGGGGAAGTCGAAGCGCAGCACGTTGAGACGGCCGTTGTATTCGCTGCCCGGCATGGTGGCGGGGCGAGCGCCGCGCTCCTCGGCCCACCGCCGGATCACCTCGTGATTGCGCGTGACCAGGGTTCGGCCCGCTCGGTCCGGTCGCTGGGTCGGCGACGTGATCTCCTGTGCCTGCTGCAGCGACCGCGAATGCCCCGGCCCGGCGTGCGGAGTCCGGGTGGCGGGTCGTCGCTGATCGTCCATGACGACTCCCTCTGCGCCCTCGTATCTCTTTGTCCGGTTGTCTCACCACGTACCCGAACCGGAACGTCCGCAAACGGGAGTGAGGCGTTTGCCGCACCCGATTCGTCCGGTGTTCGGTGGGTATCCGGCTCGATGATCGGCCTGTGCCGCCACGAGTTTCGCGTCGGCGCGGGTCACGGCGCCACCGAGGAGATGCCGCATGGACGACCACACGCCACCGCCGATACCCGATCCCGTACCCCCGATTCCGCAGCCGGACCCGGTGCCGACGCCGCCGGAGCCGGAACCGATTCCGGACCCGGATCCGGCGCCGCATCCGTTTCCGCCACCGTTCCCGCCCGATCCTGGCCCCTCTCCGCTGCCGCCGGAACCGGAGCCGGGACCGGCCCACCCCGTCCGGCCGGAGCCCGATCGTCCGGCACCGCCGGTGCCCGGCCCGGAGCCGGGCGAACCCGGTCCGCCACCGGTGCCTGGACCCGATCCGGCACCCGCACCGCCGAACCCGCGATGAGGTGAGCTGGAAATCCCGCTGACGGCGGCGCGGATCAGTCGCGCAGCGCTTCCTCGCGCAGCCAGCGCAGGGTCTTCGCCAGGATCCGGGAAACGTGCATCTGGGAGACGCCGAGCACGTCGGCGATCTGCGTCTGGGTCTTGCCCTCGAAGAAGCGCATGACGAGCACCTGCCGCTCGCGGTCGGGCAGGTCGGCGATGAGCGGCTTGACCGCCATGTAGTCCTCCACCAGGTGGTAGGAGGGTTCGTCGGCGCCGAGACTTTCCAGCAGCGGCAGCGGCGCGTTGTCGATGTCGTCGCCGGCGACGGCGTCGATGGACGACGACTGGTAAGCATTGCCCGCGATCAGCGCCTGGGTGACCTCGACGAGGTCGACGTCGAGCTCGTCGGCGATCTCGCGGGCCCGAGGCATCCGGCCGAGCCGCTGCGAGAGCGCCTCCACCGTCGTGCCGATGCTGAGCTGGATCTCCTTGGTGCGCCGCGGCACCCGCACGGCCCACGTGTTGTCGCGGAAGTGCCTGCGGACCTCGCCCATGATGGTCGGCACCGCGAAGGCGAGGAAGGACGAGCCGCGGCTCACGTCGAACCGGTCGGCGGCCTGCACCAGCCCGAGCCGCGCGACCTGCAGCAGGTCGTCGAAGACCTCACCGCGCCCGGAGAATTTGCGCGCGATGTGCTCGGCCAACGGCAGGCAACGCCCGATCAGCTCCTCCCGGAGGGCGGCGCGGCGCGGGTCGTCAGGGCCGAGGGCGGCGATCTTCTCGAAGAGCGGCTCGATGTTGTCGTAGCTGTCGCCCGCCGATTTCGATTCACCCGCCATCGGCGCCCCCTCGCACCCAGGTGAAGTCGACAATCGTCGAATAACCCGACAGCGACCCGTCGTAGGGCTCCTGCCGCGCGGCGATGGATTCGGTGAGGGTCCGCACGATGTGCCATCCGAAACCGGCCTGTTCCACTACCGATTCGGTCGTCGCCACCGACGACACGTGGACGAACATGCGGTTCTCGTCGTAGGTGAAAGCACAGTCGACGTCCGAGCCCGGCACCGCGTCCAAGATCAACGCGGTGGCGACCTCGTCGAGTGCGAGCCGGATGTCGGTGACCTCGTCGATGGCGAAATCCGCGATGAGAGCCACGGTTTCGGCGAGGGCGCGCAGCATCGTCAGCTGTTCGAGCCGCGCGGGCACGCGGACACCGATGGTCGTCGTTTCTGTCGAGGACTGAGAGGTCCACTCCCCCATCACCCATCACCACCTTGTTTCGCGCGGCCGATCCGTCAGGCGACCGCGCAACGATCACCCGGCGTTGCGGTCAGGCGACCGCGGCGTCCCTCATCGTTGCGCTTACCCATCGGACACGAACTGAAACGTCGGTCACCGCCGACGTGGGTACCAACCCTACTGCCGCACCCGCTTATGCCTTCGCCTCGCTGGCGCTCGGCTCCGGCATGCGCGAGGCGCGCTGTCACATTACTCGCTCACTGCGTTCGCTCGTGCGCGGTGAGCAATAGGTGATCGAATTCCGTGCGCAGCCCCACGGCGGCCTGCGTCGCGGCGCTCATATCGGCGATCAACTGAGCGGCCAGGGCCCGCAGCTTCACGTTGGTTTCCTGGGAACGCCAGCTCAGCACGCGGAACGCCTGTTCCGCGCTCACACCGTACACCAGCATCAGCGCGCCTTTGGCCTGTTCGATGACCGCGCGCGCTTCGTACAGCTCGGGCAGCGTGTCGTCCAGGGTCTCCTGCCGATGCTCCTCGAGCGTTTCGGTGACATCGATGTAGTAGCCCGCGGTGCCGACCACCTCGCCGGACTCGTCGGTCATCCGGTCGGCCACCACGATCATGTGGTGCACCGTCCCCCTGGTGTCGATGATCCGGTGCCTGCTGGAGAACGGCTCGGCGGTCTCGATGCTCTTCGCCAGCACCGTCGCGACCTGCTCCCGGTCGTCGGGATGCTTGTGGGACAGCAACAATTCCGTCGTCGGCCGCACCGTTCCCGGCGAGTATCCGTGCATCAACGCCACCTCGTCCGACCACTCCCACCGCTGGTCCGCGAACCAGAACCGGAAACTACCGGCATTCTGCGGCGTTCCCATACCGATCACCCGGTTCAGCACGGACGCATCTCCGGGCGGAACCGAACCACTCTCCGTCACAGGGCAAGTATCCGTCGTCGCCGGGTGAGCGGCGAGCGTTCGGTGCGTCCGAGGACTATCGGCCCCACGCGTGCAGCGCGGCACTCACGCAGGCACCGCCGACCAGATCGTAATTGCCTTGCGCCGTAGAGAACTTCGTGGCGAATCCGCGCACGTCGCGTACCGTGTCGGCAGAGCCGCGCGAGCCCGCGACGGTGGAGAACCGCACGAAAACCGGGGTGCGCACGGCGGGATCGGTCAGGAACGTCGCCACCACCGTTTGCGGAGCGCTCGGGCGGGCATATCTCGCACATATCGCCGACGGCACGGCCGGGCATCGCCCGCGCCGGGTGTCGTCGTGCGTCCGCCTCTCTCCAGAACGGAGCAGCCGTGAAGATCGCCATGGTTTCCGAACACGTCAGTCCCCTCGCGGATTCCGGCGGCGGCGCGAGCGGTCAACAGATCCATGTCGCGGCGCTCTCTGCGGCGCTGGTCCGCGGCGGGCACCGGGTCACGGTCTACACCAGGCGCGACGACCCGCACGTCCGTACCGAGGTGACGACCCGCGAGGGATACCAGGTCGTGCACGTCCCCGCCGGACCACCGCGGCCCCTCAGCGGCGACCGGACGCTGCCCCACCTCGGCGAATTCGGCACCTACCTGCGCAAGCACTGGGCGAGCGACACCCCCGATCTGGTGCACGCGCACTTCTGGATCTCCGCACTCGCCGCCGAGCTGGCGGCCAGGGCACACGACATCCCGGTCGTGGTGACCTTTCACGCGTTGGGCACCGTCGAGCGCCGCCACCACGGGCTGGCCGACACCAGCCCGCGCTCGCGGATCCGATTCGAGCGGCTCATCGCGACCAGGGCCGCGCACGTGCTGGCGACCAGTGCCGACGAGGCCGTCGAACTGGTCAGGATGGGCGTGCCGCGGTTCCGTATCTCGGTGGCGCCGTGCGGTGTCGACCTCGCGGCCTTCCGTCCCGAGGGCGGCGTCGCCGACCGCAAGACGCGCCACCGGATCTTCGCGGCCGGACGGCTGGTGCGCAGGAAGGGCTTCGACCTCGCGGTGCGCGCATTGCCCGACCTGCCGGAGACCGAACTGGTGATCGCGGGCGGCGCGGTGGGCGACGACGTCGCCGACGATGCCGAAGGCAAGCGGCTGCGCCGCATCGCCATGGAACACGGTGTGCAGGAACGGGTCCGGCTGCTCGGCCAGGTATCGCACAGCGCCATGCCCCGGCTCTACCGCTCGGCCGACGTGGTGCTGTGCACGCCGTGGTACGAGCCGTTCGCCCTGGTTCCCCTGGAAGCGATGGCCTGCCGTAAGCCGGTGGTGACCACCGCCGTCGGCGGGATGCTCGACACGGTGGTGGACGGCGTCACCGGAAAGTTCGTCGCCCCGCCCGAGCCGGAGGCCGTGGCACGCGCGGTACGTCCGCTGCTCGAGGACGCGACCCTGCGCGAAACCTGGGGTGCGGCGGGCAGGCAGCGGGCGAGCAGTCGCTACTCGTGGGATCAGGTGGCCGCCGCGACATTGTCGGCCTACCGCCGCGCCGCTCCCGCGCGTCCCGCCGTCGTCACGGGTGCGGCCGGCTCCGGGCGCGCCACCGCCACGGCGCGATGAGCCACGTCGCGGCGAACAGCACCGCGGTCACGATACCGGCCACGACTCCCGCCGCGTCGCCCGCGACCACGTCGACCACCAGGATCAACGATCCCGTCAGCGCGACACCCAGCAGCGCGATCCCCGCCAGCGCACACCGATGCGCGGCCGCGACCACATGGCCGAGCCGATGCCTGCGGAACAGAATGCGATGCCAGGACACCGGCGCCACGAGGAACACCGCGGCGCCGAACGCCGAGCAGACGGTCACCAGATAGAGCACCCGCATCTGCTGCGACACCGCGGCGAACTCGGCCTGGAAGGGCAACAGCAGCAGCGCGCCGACGAGGAACTGCACGCCGGTCTGCACGACGCGCAACTCCTGGACAAGGCTGGCCCAGTTGCGGTCCAGTCGTTCGAGCTCGGTTTCGTGCCTGCCCTCGTCGTCACCATCGGGGCGCATGCCTTCGCGTACCCGCTCAGCCCCTGATTAACCCGGTATCCGCCGGGTACCACCGCAGCATGGTCGCCACCATGGACGAACTGCTGCACGCGCTGACCCGCGCGGCGAACACGCTGCACGAGGCGGAGATCAGGTTCGCGGTGGCAGGCGGCTGCGCGGTGTACGCCCGCGGCGGTCCCGCAACGGATCACGATGTGGACATCTTCGTGAAACCGGCCGACATCTCGCAGGCCATCCAGGTGCTCGCCAAGTCCGGCCTGCGGGTGTGCGAGCCGCCCGAGGACTGGTTGTCCAAGGTCTACGACGGCGACACCCTCGTCGACGTCATCTACCGCCCCAATTGCCGGGACGTCACCGACGAGTTGCTGGACCGGGCCACGGTCATGCGCGTCGGGCCCACGGTGGCGCCGGTGATCAGCGCGACCGATCTGATGATCGACAAGCTGCTCGTCTTCGACGCGCACCGCTTGGATCTGAGCCCGCTGCTGCACATCGCGCGCGATCTGCGCGAGCAGGTGGATTGGGCTGTCGTGCGCAGTCAGACGAAGGAATCACCGTATGCCCGAGCGTTTCTCGGCCTGGTCGACGACCTCGGCATCACCGACGCGGGCTGGACCGCCGCCGGGCAACAGCATCGAGGAGAAGGCTGAGCCGATGGAGAAACCCCAATATCTCGTGGCCCGTCTGCGCCGCGCGCTCGCCGAGGACCCGCGCACCGCCGAACTCGGCGTGCAGGTCACCATTCGCGGCGAAGTGGTGGTGCTCGACGGCGAAGTGACCAGCGCCCAGCGCAAACAGCAGATGGAGGAGGTGGTGCGCGAACAGCTGCCCGGCGTGGTCATCCACAACGACGTGCGCGTCACGGTGCCTACCGCACCGACCGGAACCGAACATCTGTCGTCGCACGAAGGGAGCTGACGCCATGCGGATCGCCGCGGTAGGCGACATACATCTGGGAGCGGAGTCCTCCGGCCAGCTGCGGCCCGTGCTGCGCGAACTTCCCCTGCGCGCCGACGTACTGCTGCTCGCCGGAGACCTGACCAGGCACGGCACCCTGGACGAGGCGCGCGTGGTGGCGACGGAGTTCACCGATCTCGGTGTGCCCGTGATCGCCGTACTCGGCAATCACGATTACCACAGCGACGCCCAGGACGACGTCACCGCCTTGCTCACCGACTACGGCATCACCGTGCTCGAGGGCAGTGCGACCACCGTCTCGATCGACGGGCAGACGCTCGGGGTGGCGGGCACGAAGGGTTTCGGCGGCGGTTTCGCAGGTAAGTGCGCCAGTGTGTTCGGTGAGCGGGTGATGCGCGAATTCGCCTGCTACACGGTGGAACTGGCCGATTCGCTGCGTGGCGCGCTGGCCGGCCTCGACACCGACGTCACCATCGCGCTGACGCACTATTCGCCGGTCAGCGACACCTTGCACGGCGAGCCGAGGGAGATCTACCCGTTCCTGGGTTCCTATCTGCTCGGCGAACCGATCGACGAGTTCGGCGCGGATCTGGCGCTGCACGGGCACGCGCACGCGGGCACCGAGCGCGGGACCACGCCGGGCGGCATCCGGGTGCGCAATGTCGCCGAGCCGGTGATCCGGGCGGCATACGCCATCTACGAGCTGGAACCGGCCAGGCAGCGGGCCGTCACCACCTGAGCGCGCGCCGCCCAGGTTTCGGGCGGACCTGCCGGGGCATCCGGCAGCCATGGAAGCTCCGACGATCACTTCGAACGGGGCGGCCGGACCGCTGAACGTCCTGGTGTGGCATGCGCACAGCCCGTGGATGACAGCTTTCGTCCAGGGCGGGCACCGCTATCTGGTGCCCTACGACGCACGCCGCGGCGAGTGGGCGCGTGGCCGGTGCGGTCGTCCCTGGCCCGCGAACGCGATCGAGATCGCACCCGCCGACCTGGTCGACGCCGACATCGATCTCGTTGTCCTGCAACACCCGAGGGAAATCGATCTCGCGCACGAATGGCTGGGCCGCGCGCCAGGCATCGACGTGCCCGCCGTGTACGTCGAACACAACACACCGCACCAGCACGCGGCGCTGACCAGGCATCCGCTGGCGGGCCGCTCCGACATCCAGCTGGTGCACGTCACCCAGTTCAACCGGCTGATGTGGGACAACGGCCGCTGCCCCAGCATGGTGATTCCCTACGGGATCCCCGATCCCGGCCATCTGTACACCGGCGAACTGCCGAGGGCCGCGACGATCATCCACGATCCGGTTCGCCGCTGCCGGATCACCGGCACCGATCTGCTCGCGCCGCTGTCCGAAGCCGCGCCGATCGACGTCTACGGCTCCGGCACCGAGCGGCTGGCCGAGGCGCTGCACTGTCCGCCCGAACGGATCGCCGGCGCGGGCGACCTCGCCCAGGATCGGCTGCACGAAGAGCTGGCCCGCCGCCGGGTGTTCCTGCACGTGCCGCGCTGGACCTCGCTGGGCATGTCGGTGCTGGAGGCGATGTATCTCGGCATGCCGATCGTGGCGCTCGGCACCACCGAGGTCTCCGCCTCGATTCCGACCGAAGCCGGCGTGGTATCCACCGAGCCGACGATCCTGGCCGAGGCGGTCCGCCAGTTCCTGCACGAGCCGATGTTCGCCGAATTGGCGGGCAAAGCGGCACGCCACTGGGCGCAGGCCAATTTCGGCCTCGTCGATTTCCTGCAGCGCTGGGACCGGCTGTTCGCCGCCCTCGTCAGCGATCACCGCAGCACCTCCCTTGGCTGACGTTGCCCGGCCCGGCCGATTGCCCTGCGCTTTCCCGGGTATCCGTCGAACGGCACCCGTTCGACGGGACCGGAAGGAGATCACCATGAGCGCCGAGAACCAGTTCCGACCCGACAAGCCGCCCGAAGGCGAATTTCCCGACCATCACCGGACCACGCGGACCCACGCGGGCGAGGCGATCGAGGACGTCAAGAACTTGCCGGGAATGGTCCTTGTCGGCGTCGGCATCGTCCTCGTCGCGCTGACGCTCACCGCCGCGGGCTACGGCTTCGAGGGCTGGGCGATCGTCGCCGGCATCGCCGCGGGGCTGTGCATCGTCGTCGGAGTGGCAATGGTCTTCGCCGAGCACAAGCGCGTCCGGAACAAGGACAACAACGCGCTCTACGACGACCGCGGGCACTGATCACGTGCACCACCGATCGTCCGACCGGGGTGCACGCGCAGGCCTCGCCGGTTTCTGAGCGTGCCCGGACAAGGAGGGTCCCGATGAGAATGCGTAGCCTCGCCGTCGCGGCGCTGGCCTCCGCCGCGGTGTTCGCGGTGGGCTGTGAGGAAGCCGAGAAGGCCGTGAACAAGGGTGGTGACACGCCGTGCAACGAGTTCGTCGAGCAGGACGCGGACAAGCAGCGAACCACCGTCACGAAGTTCCTGGAACAGGAGCGCAGTGGCCAGGAGGCGCCCGACGACCGGATGGTCGACGCCGCCATCGCCTCGATCGAATTGATGTGCACCGCGCAGGCCAATCCGGACACCCCCATCCGGAAAGCGGATCTGACGGGCATTTTCGTCCCCCAGTAGGCAGGGGCGGCGCGGTGACGGGCCGGTCGGCGCCGGGTTTCGGGCCGAAGCGAGCGGCTATCTCCCGACTATGACGTCCCTGTGGTTGAACGACGCCCAAGTACCCGCGCGACTGCGGCTGACACCGGGCTCGCACTATGACACCGTCGTGGTCGGCGCCGGAATCACCGGTCTGGTCACGGCGCTGCTATTGGCGCAGAGCGGCGTCGACGTCGCGGTGGTCGAAGGCAGGCGCGTCGGGGTCGGGACGACAGGGGGCACGACCGGAAAGCTCAGTCTGCTCCAGGGAACTCGCGCGCAGAGCATCGCCGGACAACACGGCATCGGCGTCCTCGCGGAGTACATCGCGGCGAATCGGGACGGCCAGGACTGGCTGCTGCGGTTCTGTGACGAGCGCGGCATCGCCAATCAGCGAAGTACGGCGGTTACCTACGCCCAAACTGAACGCGAAAAGCAGGCCGTACGAGCCGAATTCGAGGCGACAACGGCGGCGGGCCTGCCGACCGAGCTGATCGACGAACTCGACACGCCGTTCCCGGCGTACGGCGGGGTGCGGCTGGGCGAGCAGGCGCAGATCGATCCGATGACCGTACTGGCCGCGCTCGCCGCCGAGGTCGAGGCGCACACCGCCCCGATCTACGAATCGACCCGCGTGCAGGCAGTGCATGGCTCCGGCGGCGAGCTGGTCGTGCAGACCGAACACGGTGACCTGACCGCGCGCACGGTCGTGCTGGCTACCGGGACGCCGATACTGGACCGCGGCGGGTTCTTCGCACGGCTCACGGCCCAGCGCTCGTATCTCGCGGCCTTCCGTGTGCCGGGGCCGGTGCCGCACGACATGTACATCAGCGCGGGACAGCCGATCCGCTCGCTGCGTTACCACCCGACGCCCGAGGGCGACCTGCTCCTGGTCGGCGGCAGCGGGCACGCGGTCGGGCGGACCGACGCCGCGGCCGCGCACGCCGACGCACTGCTGGACTGGACCGCCGCCTGGTTCCCCGGCGCGGAAGTGCTGCACCGCTGGTCGGCCCAGGACTACCACCCGGTGGGCGAACTGCCCTACGTCGGTCCGCTGCTGCCGGGACACGACGACATCCTGGTCGCCACCGGCTATGCCAAATGGGGCCTCACCAACGGTGTGGCCGCCGCGCTCGCGCTGGCGGGCAGGCTCACAGGCAAGCCGCCGCTGTGGGCCGCCACGTTCGCCACCTGGCGGCCCGCCGAACTGCGCTCGTTGCTCTCCGGCGCGCGGGCGAATACTGCTGTGGCACAACAGCTCTCGACGGGGTGGCTGCGCATGGTCGGCGGCGGTTCGGCGACCGTGCCCGAGGAGGGCTGCGGCCGGGTCGAGCGCCACGGGCTGGTTCCCTCGGGGATCTGCACCGTCGACGGGGTCACCACCGAGGTCTCGGCGATCTGTCCGCACCTGTACGGCATCCTGCGGTGGAACGACGCGGAACGGTCATGGGACTGCCCGCTGCACGGCTCTCGTTTCGCGCCGGACGGCGCGGTGCTGGAGGGTCCCGCCACCAAGCCACTCACGCGCCGCTCGGTGCTGCGCGAGGACATCTAGGCGCTGTGTTCTAGTGGCGCGGGCGCTGTCCTAGCGGCGCTGGCGCTCAGAATCCGGAGGGTTCCCGCACGATCGGCCGGGCGGTGTCGAGAATGGTGTCGACGGACTCATCGATGGTCAGCTCCGAGGTGTCCAGCCACAGGCCGAGCCGGGGTGTGCTTTCCCGCAACACCGCGTCGAGGGCCGCGACCGTGAACGTGTCGTAGGCATCCTTGGGGCGGGCGGCCTCGCGGGCGGCGATCGCCTCGTGGCTCGGTGCGAGCACCACCACGTACAGCGGATCGGTACGGATCCGGTCGACCATGTACGGCAGAAATTCGCCTAGCACCACGTCCTGCAGGATTGCGGTGAAACCCGCCGCGGCGTACTCGTCGGCGACCGACGCGGCGAGGCGGTGGCGCAGCCGCAGCTGATCGAGCGCGGCCGCCGACGGCTCCGGGCCCATCTCCTCGCGGCCGCTCACCACGAATCTGCGGAAGGTGTCCCCGCGCACGTGCGCCGAACGGGGCAGACGCTCGGCGAGCGCCTGAGCCACCGTGGATTTGCCCGCGGCTTGGATACCGGTGATCAGATAGACGGCGGAGTCCATTCGATCATGATCGCAGACCTCAGCCGGGCTCGGCGGCAACCGTGATGGTGGTCCACGCGCCGACGTGGACACGATCGCCGCTGCGCAGCGCGACCGGCTGCTCCGCGGGGATGAGCTCGTCGCTGTCGTTGAGGCTGGTGCCGTTGGTGGAACCGAGATCGGTGACGGTGAGGCCGGTCGGGGTCAGGTGCAGCAGTGCGTGGGCGCGCGAGACGCCCGCGTCGGCGGGGGCGATGCCGAGATCGATATCGGGGTGCAGACCCTGCGAGACGCTGCGCTTGCCGATCAGGATCTCGGTGCCCTGCAAGGTGATTCGGCGCGGTGGATAGTACGCGGGAAACTCGACGCGGTCCGCGTCCGGCCCCTCCCGCGCCAGGACCCGGTCGTAGAATGTGCGGTCGGCGGTGACCGTGGCGATCCAGGTGACCCCCGTGGTCCGCACCGTCGCGGGCTCGGCAGCCGGTCTCGGATCGTGCGGGACCGGATCGGGTACAGGCAGAGCGGGTGGCGGCGGCTCGGGTGGCGGTGCGAGCGCCGAATCGTGACCGCAGGCCTCGCAGAAGCGCCCACCGCTCGGCGCGCCGCAGGCCGGGCAGCGCGGCGCGGCCACCGGCGTCGGCGGCTCCCCAACCGGTGCTCCGCACACATCGCAGTAGTCGACCGCCGTCGACAGGTGTCCCTCGGGGCAGGTCACCATCAGGACCCCTTGCGGACCCGCGCGGTCTTGGTGGAGCGAGCGTCCAACGCCATCTCGTCCGCGGCCTCGACGCGAGACCGCAGCCGGACGGTGCCGTCGCGCTCGTCCACCTCGACCACGCCACGCAACAGCTTCGCGGTGCTCTCGTTGCCCGATTCGGCGGCCAGCTGCACGGCGCGCCGCAGTTTGGCCGTCGCGGTCTCCACATCGCCGTTCTTGCGGGCGGCGAGACCCTCCTGCACCGCGTCGGCCAACTCGGCCTGACCGGTGTAATGCGCGACGCGCCTGCTGATCCGGGCCGACAGCTCGGTCTCGGTGGTCCAGACCGCGCGCACCAGCCCCTGCCCGATGATCTCGCCGTCCGCGATCACGCTGATCCGCGCCGCGAGTTTCTCCCGTCCCGGCGCGGCGGGCTCCACCCGCACCTGCACGTGATAGTCGCGTTCCTCGGCGCCCCACGCCCCGAGCGGATACTCCCCCACCTGTGCGCCCGTCTCGAGGCGGCGGGCCGTGAGGTCCTCGATGGCGGGCGCGACCTGCTTGACGAAACGCACCGTCGCACCGGCCGGAGTCCACACCCGCAGCGTCAGTTCGGGTATCGCCTTCGCCATTGCGGTGTGGGTCATCGCCGCGAAATCCGCGGCCAGGTGCGCCGGATCGGCGACGATGTCGACGGTGCCGTGCAGCGCCGAGGCGATGGCGCGCAATTCGTCCACCCGCCAATCGGTTCCGACGCCGCGGCAGTCGCAGGTGAACATGCCCTCGGACTGGGCGATCTCGGCGGCCAGCGATTCCGGTGATTCGTGCTCGTTCTTGCCGTCGGTGAGCAGGATCGCGTGCACCATGGCGCCGTCGTGCTTCTTGGTCAGCTGCCGGGCCAGGCCCAGCCAGGCGCCCATGGCAGTCCCGCCGTCGGGACGCAGCTTGTCGAGCTTCTTGCGTGCCGCCGCGCGCGTGGCCGCATCGGCGGGTACCGACGGCACGTCGTCGGGATAGACCAGGCGCGCAACGGATGTACCCTGGACGATCGCGAAGCGGGTGCCGTCGGGCAGCGCGTCGAGCGCCGCCATGGTGGCGCGGCGGGCGCCCTCGAACTTCTTGCCGTTGCCCATCGAGCCCGAACAATCGATGATCAGGATCTCCACGCGCTCCGGTGGCGGCCCGGCGGCGACGAAATCGGCGCCGGTCTCCACGGTGACCACCGCGTCGACCGTGGCCGCGCCGTCCGCGAGATACTCGTTCTGGTCGACGACCACCGAGATGCCCTTGTCGGCAACAGAATTCACAGTACTTCTCCTGGCTGGTGGATCAAGGCACCTGTGCGAGCGCGACGGTGATGTTGTCACTGCCCCCGCTGCGCAGGGCGAACTCGACGAGGTCGCGGGCCGCCTGCATCGGCTCGGCCGCCGCCGCCAGCGCGGCGAGCGCATGCGCGTCCGGCTGGTAGTTCCACAGTCCGTCGCTGCACAGCAGGAGCAGGCCGGGACCGCGGGTTCGGAAGGCGCGCACGCAGGTGTCCGACCACGGCCGCTCGCCCGAATCGGCGCCGAGCCAGCGCAGCAGCGTGTGCGCCCTCGGATCCCGCATGGCCGCCTGCTCGTCCATGGCGCCCGCGTCGACGAGTGCTTGGGCCCACGAGTCGTCGACGGTGAGCCGTTGCGAGGGCGGGATATCGGGTGCGCCGGGCGCGGGCACGAGCCAATACGCGCGGCTGTCACCGACATTCGCCACCGTGATCTCGACCGTGTCGGCGTCGTAGCCCCGCACGATGGCCGAGACGTACGTGCAGGAGGGGGCGTGGCTCTCGTCCACGGCGATCTCGCGGACTGCCTGCGCCGCGGCGGCCAGTCCGGCCAGGGCGGCATCGGGGGCGTCGCGGCCCTCGGCGAGCGCGGTGAGCGCCGCGTCCACACCCGAACGGGACGCCGTGCCGGAGGCGGCCTGCGGATCCTCGGAGGTGGAGACGCCGTCGCACACCACGATGACGACGGTCTGCGGCCCGGCGCCGCCGTCCACCACGGCGGCGGCGACCGAGTCCTCGTTGCGCGCGTGCGCGATGCCGCGGTCGGTGGCCACGCACACCGCGCCCAGGTCGGCCTCGAAACGGTCACGCGGGGCACGCAATTGGCCGCAGCCGCGGCAGTAGCCGTCCGGGTCGAACTGCTGCGCGCCACACGCGTCGCACGGGCGCGACGCCGTCGATTCCACCTCCGGGTACGGCAGCGCGACCCGGCGCGCGCCCAGTTCGCGACCGCAGGCTTCGCAGTATCGGTCGGAGGCCGAGACGCTCTCCTGGCAGCCGGGGCAGCGCGGCGAGGCGCTCGGCGGTGCGGGGGGCGTCGCCAGGGGCATGGTCGGCACGGTGTCCGCCGGATGGGTCGGAACGGCGCTCGTAGATGGGGTCACGTCGGCACTCACGGTCGAAGTCGGTTGGTCGGGTGGGTTCGGCGCCGCGCTCGGCTCCGCGGCCTGGCCGGGTTCGGCAGGCTCGCCGGGCTGGTCGCGGTTCACAGCGTGGTCCTCGGGCGGATGGCGTTGGCGCGATCCACCAACTCGAAACGGGACCACATGTCGTCGGTTTCGCGCGCCAGATCGCGGTAGCAGCGCTCCAGTCCAGTGCGCACGCCTTCCTGGTCGAGCGGGACGCCAAGCAGCGGCGCGTGATTCGTCGCCGCCACGCCGCCGCCGAGCCAGGCCAGCGCGGCGTCCAAGATCTGCATGCGTACCTCCGCGCCGCGGCGTTTGGAGTCGATCGCCAGCGCGTCGACCCGGCCGCCAGCATCGCGCAGCACCGATTCGCTCAGTTCGCCGGGCGCGCGCCCGGCGAGCAGCGCGTCCACCGCGGCCACGCCCGCGTCGGTGTACAGCGACGAGGTCCGGTCGACCTGGTCGAGGACGGCGACCGCACCGTCGCGGTCGCCCGCGCCGCGGCGCACCCGCGCCAGACCGAATACCGCGGCGGTGAAGGCTCGGTCGGTGCGCCAGACGGTGTCGTAGTAGCGTGCCGCACTGGCTCCGTCGCCGACGAGTTCGGCCATCGCGGCCAGTGCGAGCTTGGGCGCGGGTTCACCGGGCAGCGCGGCGTAGACGGCCTCGAACTCGGCGCGGGCCGCGGCGAAATCGCGGGCGAGCAATCTGGCCTGCCCGCGATACCAGGCCAGCCGCCAATCGCCGGGCAACCGCTCGGCGAGCTCGGCGATCCTGCGCTCGGCCTCGGCCGGGTCGCCGGTGTCCAGCGCCGCGCGCACCAAGCGCAGCGGGATCTCCATCGATTCGGCACGGCCGGTGACCACCGAACGCAGGCCGTCGGCGAAGGCGCGCTCCAATTCCCCGGGCGTCGTTCCCGCCGTCGTGGCCAGCAGGGCGGCGCCGCTGTCGCTCGGATCCACCAGCGGCACCGGCAGACCCGCGACGATGTGCTCGGGCGCGACGGCCGCCGCGACGCCGAACACCGCGCGCGGCGGCCCGAAATACGCCGACATGCCGGGCCGCGGTGACCCGTCGTCGGCGCTGAGCACCTCGCGCAGCACGCCGGTCAGCTGGTCGGCCATCTCCTCCATCGACGCGAACCTGGCGTCGGGATCGGCGTCGGTGGCGCGCAGCAGAAACCGGTGCAGCGAGTCGTAGCGGGCGAGCAGGGGTTCGGCGTCGGGCCCCGGTAGCGCGCCGAAATGGCCGTTCTCCTGCGGGACGTGCATGATCAGCACACCCAGAGTGCGGCCGATGCTGTACACCTCGGTGGCGACGGTCGGGCCGGTGGTCGCGATCTCCGGGGCCTGATACCCGATCGTGCCGTAGATGGCGCTGTCCTGATCGTCCATGGCGATCACCGCGCCGAGATCGATGAGCTTCAGTTGCTCGTCTGTCTGCATTACGTTGTCGGGCTTGAAGTCGCAGTAGGCGAGACCGAGCGAGTGCAGGTGGCCGAGTGCGGGCAGCATCTCCAGAATGTAGGCGATGGACTGCGGCACGGGCAGGTAACCGCCGTCGGTGTCGCGCCGGTTGCGCAGGATCTGCTTCAACGAGGTGCCGCCGACGAACTCCATGACGATGTAGCCGACCGCGACGCCGTCGGCTCCGGCGTGCTCCACGAAGTTGAAGATCTTGACGATGCTCGGATGCTCGACCTCGGCCAGGAACCGCTTCTCGGCGACGGCCGCCGCCATGGCGTCCAGGTCGCCGGAATTGAGCAGACCCTTGAGCACCACCCAGCGGTTGCCGACATTGCGGTCGGTGGCCAGATAGATCCAGCCGAGCCCGCCGTGCGCCAGGCAGCCGACCACCTCGTACTGGCCGCCGACCAGATCGCCCGCGGCGAGCTTGGGCGCGAAGGAGAATCGGGTGCCGCAGTTCGGGCAGAAGCCCTCGGCCCGGCCGGGCGTCCCTTCGCGACCGCGGCCCACCGGGCGCTCGCAGGCGCCGCAGAAGCGCTTCGGCTCGGCGACCATCGGGTCGGCCAGGATCGCCGAGCTCGGGTGGATGCGGGGCACGCGCGGCACCTCGACCAATCCGGCGCCGAGCCGTCCGCGCGCACTGGACTTCGACGACGTCGAGCGGGCGGTACGCACGGAGAGAGCCGATGCCCTGGTGTCGCCCCCGGCGGTGCGGGCCGAGGCGGCGACGGTCCTCGGCTCCGCGGGCGCGGTGCCGCAGGTGTCGCAATATCCGCCGGATATCGTTCCGTCGCAGCCGGGTTCGGCGCAGGCGTCGGCGCGCACCGACGGTGACTCGGCGGCCTGCGGCGCAATGGCTTCGGCTGCGTGGGTCGATGCGCTGGTCTCCGGTGTGGAGGCAGCGGGTGCGGTGCCGCACACCGTGCAATAACCGTCTTCGACCGTCCCGCCGCAGCCGGGTTCGGTGCAGGTCATGATCTCCTCCCCGATTTCTCCGCGATGAGCTGCTGATAGTCGGCGACCGCGCGGGTGGCCGCCGCGAGATCGCACGGCCGGTGCGACAGCAGCTCGGTCGCGCTCCGATGACCCGCCGCGAGATCGTCGTCCGCGCCGAGTCCCAACCTGGTGGCCTTGGCCCGGTACGCGTCGAGCCGCCCGCGCAGCTCGGCGCGGCGGTCCAGTAAGCCCTGGGCGAGTTCCGCCGCGGCGG